>NZ_JAJNRO010000012.1:0-30628 GCF_021083605.1 Nocardioides sp. cx-169 | reverse complement strand
CCGCCCTCGCGCGGGGGCAGGGCTCCGACGGGCTCCGGGCCCACACTCGGCCCGGACGCCGATCGGCTCGCCGAACAACGCTTCTGAGGAGAGTGGGCATGACACAACCGCTGCTCGAGCTGCGCGGGGTCAACAAGAGCTTCGGCGTCGCGCACGTGCTGCACGACGTCGACTTCGCCGTCTACCCCGGCCAGGTGACCGCTCTCGTCGGCGACAACGGAGCCGGCAAGTCGACCCTGGTCAAGATCATCGCCGGCATCTACGGCCGCGACACGGGTGAGTACCTCTTCGAGGGCCACTCGGTCGCCGTGCACGGCCCCCGTGACGTCGCCGCTCTGGGCGTCGAGATCGTCTACCAGGACCTCGCACTGTGCGACAACCTCGACATCGTCGAGAACATGTTCCTCGGTCGCGAGCAGACCCACGGGATCGTGTTGGACGAGGTGTCCATGGAGTCTCGCGCACGCGAGACCCTGTCGTCGCTGTCCGTGCGCACGGTGAAGTCCGTGCGGCAGCACGTCGCGAGCCTCTCCGGCGGCCAGCGCCAGACCGTCGCCATCGCCAAGGCCGTGCTCTGGAACTCCAAGGTCGTGCTCCTCGACGAGCCGACCGCGGCCCTGGGAGTCGCGCAGACCCGCCAGGTCCTGGACCTGGTCCGCCGTCTGGCCGACCGCGGCCTGGGCGTGGTGCTGATCTCGCACAACATGGGCGACGTCATGGAGGTCGCCGACCGCCTCACCGCCCTCTACCTCGGCCGTGTGGCAGCCGATGTCCTCGTCAAGGACGTCACCCACGGTCAGATCGTCGAGCTCATCACCGCCGGACGCTCCGGGAACCTCGGCATCGCCGACAACCCCGCGACCGCGACCGTCTGACCAGGAGACCACTCATCATGACTGTCGGATCCGACACGCCCACGAAGGCCGACGACGGCGCCTTCTCCACCGACACCCGCCAGGCGGCGACCGTCGCCGACTCGGCGCGCGACTACCTCAATCGCCTCCGGGGCGGCGACATGGGCTCGCTGCCCGCCGTCCTCGGGCTGCTGGTGCTCTTCGTGGTGTTCTCGTCGCTGCACGACCGCTTCCTCACGATGTACAACCTCGCCAACCTCGCCATCCAGGCCGCCTCCATCATCGTGCTGGCCATGGGCCTCGTCTTCGTCCTGCTGCTGGGCGAGATCGACCTGTCCGCCGGCGTGGCGGGCGGCGCCGCCGCCACCGTCACGGCGCTGGTCCTGATCGACCACGACTGGACGTGGTGGCTGGCCACGCTCGCCGGCATCGCGGTCGGTGCCGTCATCGGCGTGGCGATCGGGTCGCTCGTAGCGCTCCTGGGCATCCCGTCGTTCGTCGTCACCCTCGCCTTCTTCCTCGCCCTTCAAGCCGTCCCGCTGAAGCTGATCGGCTCCGGCGGCTCGCTGCGCTTCAACGACGAGGTGCTGCGCGGCCTGTCGATCAAGAACGTACCGGTGACGGCTGGCTGGATCGCCGCGGCGCTGATCGTGCTCGGCTTCGCGGCGCTGGCGCTGTGGCGCTACTACTCCCGATCCGCGCGTGGCCTGGTGCACCAGCCCCTGCCTCTGGTGATCCTCCAGATCGTCGTCCTCGCCGTGATCGTGCTCGGGGTCACCGCGCTGCTGAGCACCAACCGCGCGCCCAACCCCAGGCTGTTCAACATCAGCGGCATCCCGTGGGTGCTGCCGGTCGTGGTCGTGCTGCTGCTGTTCTGGACCTTCGTGCTCACCAGGACCCGCTTCGGGCGGCACCTCTACGCGGTGGGCGGGAACGCCGAGGCGGCGCGCCGCGCCGGCATCAACGTGACTCGCATCAAGATCTCCGCGTTCGTCATCTGCTCCAGCATGGCCGCCGTCAGCGGGGTCCTGTCGGCGTCGTACACCGGCAAGGTCTCGCCGGGCTCGGGCGGCGGCAACGAGCTGCTGTACGCCGTGGCCGCCGCCGTCATCGGCGGCACCAGCCTCTTCGGGGGTCGAGGCCGGGCGATCGATGCGGTCATCGGCGGCCTGGTCATCGCGTCCATCCCGAACGGGCTGGGGCTGCTCAACCAGGCGGCCTACATCAACTTCGTGGTGACCGGCGGGGTGCTGCTGCTGGCAGCCAGCGTGGACGCCATCTCACGCCGCCGTCGCTCCGCGGCGGGCGTCTAGGCCGACATCATGAGCCGTCAGCGCTCCGGACTCGGGACCAACCAGGAGGGGGTCCGGCGACACAACCTGGGCACCCTGCTGCGCCACGTCCACCGCGCGGGCACGATGTCGCGCGCCGACCTGACCCTGCAGATGGGGCTGAACCGCAGCACCATCGCGGGGCTGGTCGGCGAGCTGGAGTCGCTGGGCGTGACCGAGCGGGCGCTGCCCGCCCATCCGCGCACCGGCGCCGGTCGTCCATCGGCCGGCGTCGGGCTCTCGCAGTGCGGCCCGTTCGTGATCGCCGTCGACCTCGGGGTCGACCGCGTCGTGGTGGCCCGCGTCGGGCTCGGCGGCGTCATCCAGCAGCGCACGGGCGCCGCGATCACGGACGGCAGCGAGGCCTGGCAGGTCGGCGGCACCGTCGCCTCCCTGATCCGCGAGGTCGTCGCCGACGCCCCCGACAACGCACCGCTCGTCGGGATCGGGGTCAGCGTGCCCGGCCTGGTCCGGCGCGGCGACGGACTGATCCGCCTGGCGCCCAACCTGGAGTGGCACGACGTGTCGTTCGGGTCGATCATCCTGGCGGCGCTCGGCGTCGACGTCCCGGTGCTGGTCGCCAACGACGCGGACCTCGGCGCGCTCGCCGAGCACTACCGCGGCGCCGGGGTCGGCATCGACGACCTCATCTACGTCTCCGGCAACGTCGGCGTCGGTGCCGGCGTGATCACCGGGGGGTTCCGGCTCGAGGGCGCGGGCGGGTACGCCGGCGAGGTCGGCCACCTGAGCTTCAACCCCACCGGCCAGCTCTGCCACTGCGGCAACCTCGGCTGCTGGGAGACCGAGGTCGGGGCGCACGCCATCGCGACCGCGATCGGCTACCCCCAGCACCAGGTCGCCCAGCTGGGCGAGGCGCTCGAGGCCTTCCGCGAGCCCACGCCCGAGCTGCGCGTCATCGGCACCCACCTCGGCCACGGCCTGGCCAGCATCGTCAACGCCTTCAACCCGCGCGTGGTCGTGCTGGGCGGCTACTTCCGCGAGCTGTTCCGACTGGTGCGCACCGACGTCCACGTCGCGCTCGCCGAGCGCTCACTGCCCGCTCCGCTGGAGTCGGTCACCCTGACCCTGCCCGGCCTCGGCGCCGACTCGGTCCTCCTCGGCGCCGCCGAGATCGCCCTCGAGCCGCTCTTCGTCGACCCCGTCGCCGGTCTCGGCACCGCCCTCACCGGCGTCGGCCCCACCCTCGCCGGCTGACCCGTCAGGAACTGTCGCCCCGCACCGCTGACCCGTTCAGGTGACAGGGACGTCGCCGGCGAAGACGCCCTCGAGGGCGAGCTCGGCGGCGCCGAGGGCGGCGGCCTCTATGCCCAGGGTGCTCAGGCGCAGGTCGGGGCGGCGCTGCGCGGCCGAGGGCAGCCGCTCGTCGAGCGAGCGGCGGGCGGGACCGAGCACGTGCTCGCCCAGCGGCACGAAGTAGCCGCCGAGCACGACCACCTCGGGGTCGAGCACGTTGGCGAGGACGGCCAGGCCGAGCCCGACGTCCTCGCCGAGCCGGGTGAGGGCCCGGCGTACGGCGGGGTCGTCGGCGGCGCGCGCGGCGACCGCCGCCGCCGAGAGCACGGGGTTGTCGAGCTCGGGCATGCCGACGGCCGCGAGCATCGCGTGCAGGCCCACCGACGCCTCCCAGCACCCGCGCCGGCCACAGCCGCACACGGCGGTGGAGTCACCGATCGGCATGTGGCCCACCTCCCCCGCGAAGCCGGTCGAGCCCCGCTGGAGGCGGCCGTCGCTCACGATCCCGGCGCCGATCCCGACGGTGCCGGTGAGGTAGAGAGCGTGCGCCACGCCGGTGGCTGCCCCGTGGTGGGACTCCGCGTACGCCGCGCAGTTGGCGTCGTTGCCCACCGACACCGGGCACCGACCGCCCAGCGCGGCCTCGACGGTGGAGGCGAGCCCGGTCGCGTCGAGGTTCGGCGTCCAGGCCACGGACCGGTCGTCGCTGCGCACGAGTCCGGGTACGGCGACCATGGCGCCCATGATCCGCCCCGCCGGCTCACGCCGTACGACGTCACGGGCGAGGTCGAGCAGGGCCGGGACCCGCGCGGCGTCGCTGGCCGGGCGGGTCTCGCTGAGGCGAACCCGGCCGCCGAGGTCCAGGAGCACCGCGGACACGTAGTCGACGTTGAGCTCCAGCCCGAGCCCGAGGAGCCCTTCGCCGGTCAGGGTGACCGGCCGGCCCGGGCGGCCGCGGCCGCCCGGCACCGAGTCGGACTCGTCGACCGCGGCGACCTCGGCGAGCCCGCCCACGATGACCCCGACGGTCGCCTTGGCCAGGCCGGTGCGCTTGGCGAGCTCCGCGCGGGTCGCCGGGCCCTGCCGGCGCAGGCTGCGCAGCACCAGCGAGGTGTTGCGGCGCCGGAGCCCTTCGGTGCTGGCCGGCTGGTCCGACCCGATCGCGAGCCCCATCCTCAGCCGCGCACGCCGTACAGGTGCTCCAGCGCGAGCTGGTCCAGGCGCTCGAAGCCGGCGTCGCGCGCGGCGAGCGCCTCGACGTCGGGCAGCTCCCACTCCTGCAGCTGCTGCCAGCTCTCGCCCTCGCCCATGGTGGGCTCGGCGAGCTCTGGCAGCGCGGCGGCGGCCAGCGCCTCCTGCACCTGCGGGTCGGCGCGGAAGGCCCGCGCCTTCTCGCGCAGGATGAGGTAGTTGGTCATGCAGGCCTCGGCCGAGGCCCAGACGCCCTCCTCGCCGTCGGTGCGGGTCGGCTTGTAGTCGAAGTGGACGGTGCCGTCGTACCCGCCGGCGAGCAGCGTGTCGACGACCCAGAAGGCGCCTCGCACGTTGCCGGCGCCGAAACGCAGGTCCTGGTCGTACTTCGGGCCGTGCTGGCCGTTGAGGTCGATGTGGAAGAGCTTGCCCTGCCACAGCGCCTGCGCGTAGCCGTGGGCGGCGTTGAGCCCGGCCATCTCCTCGTGCCCGATCTCCGGGTTGACGCCGACGAGCTCGGGGCGCTCGAGGGTCTCGATGAAGGCCAGCGCGTGCCCGATGGTCGGCAGCAGGATGTCGCCGCGCGGCTCGTTGGGCTTAGGCTCGATCGCGAACCGGAGGTCGTAGCCCTGGTCGACGACGTACTGACCGAGCACGTCGAAGGCCTCCTTGTAGCGATCGAGCGCCGTGGCGACGTCCTTCGAGGCGCCGTACTCCGCACCCTCACGACCGCCCCACGCCACGTAGATCTCCGCGCCCAGCTCGGCGGCGAGGTCGATGTTGCGCATCACCTTGCGGATCGCGAAGCGGCGTACGTCGCGCAGGTTGGAGGTGAAGCCACCGTCCTTGAACACCGGGTGGGTGAACAGGTTCGTGGTGGCGGTGGTCACGGCCAGGCCGGTGTCGGCCAGGCCCTTCTTGAACCGCTCGATGATGGCCGCGCGCGAGGCGTCGTCACTGCCGAACGGGATCAGGTCGTCGTCGTGGAAGTTCACGCCGTAAGCGCCGAGGCCGGCGAGCTTCTCGAGCGCGTGCACGGGGTCCATCGGCGCTCGCGTCGCGTCGCCGAAGGGGTCGCGGGCGGTCCACCCGATGGTCCACAGCCCGAAGGAGAACTTGTCCTCGGGGGTGGGGGCGGGGATCTGGGTCGTCATGACGGTGCCTCTCGTGTGCTGGGGGATCAGGACCACGTCTCGGTGCGGTCACGGAGTCGGGCGTAGGTGTCTCGGACGTGCGGGGTCGGCTCGGCCTCGAGCTCGACGGTGTCGGCCAGCGCCCAGGACGGCGGTGCGGGCGTGCCGGCCAACGCCCAGGCGGCCTGCCGGGCGGCGCCGCGAGCGACGTACTCCCCCGCCGGGGGGAGCGTCACCGGCCGGCCCAGGATGGCCGGAGCGAGCGCGCGGACCGCCGGGCTGCGGGTCGCACCGCCGACGAGCAGCACCCGGGCCGGCTCGTCGCCCGTGGTGGCGGCGAGGCGGTCCACGGCGTCGGCGAGCGAGCACAGGAGCGCCTCGAACGCCGCGCGGGCCAGGTCCTCGCGGGTCGTGGCGTCGCTCAGCCCGGTCCAGGTGCCGACCGCGGACGGACGGTAGGGGGTGCGCTCGCCGCCGTAGTAGGGCGACAGGGTCACGCCCCGCGCCCCCGGCTCGGAGGCCAGCGCCAGGTCGGCGAGGGCATCGAGGTCGACCCCGAGCCACTGCGCCTGCAGCGAGAGGATGCGCGCGGCGTTCATCGTGGTGACCATCGGCAGGTAGCCGCCGGCCGCGTCGGCGAAGCCCGTGACCGTGCCGGTGCCGTCAGCCACCGGGATGGCGCTCACGGCCGAGGCGACCCCGGAGGTGCCGATCGAGACCAGCACGTCGCCCGGACCGAGGCCCAGGCCCAGGGCGGCCGCCATGTTGTCGCCGGTGCCGGGACCGAGCACCTGACCGGCGGCAGTCTCGGCGGCGGCCTCGCCGTCGACCGCGACGCGGGGCAGGGCCGCCTCGTGACCCAGCGCGGCGGCCGCCAGGTCGCGGCGCCAGGCGCCGGCCGTGGCGTCGAAGTAGCCGGTCCCGGACGCGTCGCCCCGGTCGGTGAAGGCGGGCGTGCCCGGCGCGGCGGCGTGGCGGGAGACGTAGTCGTGCGGCAGCAGGACCTCGCGTACGGCGGCCGCGGCCTCGGGCTCGTGGTCGCGCAGCCAGCGCAGCTTGCTCGCCGTGAACGAGGCCACCAGGACGCTGCCGACAGCTGCGGCGCAGGCGTCGGGCCCACCCATCTCCCGCACCAGCGTGCGCGCGGCGTCGGCCGAGCGGGTGTCGTTCCAGAGCAGGGCGTCTCGGACCGGGCGGCCGTCCTCCCCGAGCGCCACCATCCCGTGCTGCTGGCCGCCGACCGCGAGCGCCTCGGCCCGCTCCAGGAGGCCGGCCGTGGCGTCGTCGTACGCCGCAAGCCAGGCGCGCGGGTCGACCTCGGTGCCCACGGGGTGGGGGGCGGCTCGCTCGGCGACGACGGCGCCGTCGGCCGCGTCCACCAGGACCGCCTTGGTCGACTGCGTCGAGGAGTCGACACCCAGCACCAAGGTCATGCCCCCCATTAAGTACGCGACTCGAACTTAAGTCAAGGGGTCATCCTGACTACGTCAGCAGCGGCGCGGGTACTGACGGAGGGGACGGCGGACGATCGCGTCCGCGCACCATCAACGTCAGGAGCAAGTCATGGGTTTCATCCTCTGGATCCTCGCGGTGATCCTGGTCATCGCCGGCATCTTCCAGCTGTTCAAGGGCGAGACCCTGTGGGGCATCGTGCTGATCATCGTCGGCCTCGCGGTCGGTCCCGGCGGCTACAGCATCTTCAACAGCTAGCCGGTCCGGCGCCGGGTCGCGCGTCACGCACGTCGCGACCCGGCGTCGATAGGTCTCACCCGGCGACGACGATCTCGACCTCGAAGCCCTCGGAGCTCTCGATGTACAGCGCCACGTGCTGCTCCCCGCCGGCGTGCGGGTAGCGGTCGGCGAACAGCTCGTGCCAGCCGTGCGCCGACGACTCGGACCGTACCCGGTCCAGCCGCTCACGGCTCTCGATGTGCAGCGCGATGTGGTTGACCCCGGGACGAAGGCGGTCGTGCGGCTCGTCGACCTGATCGGGCGAGCACTCCAGGAAGAGGTAGGTCCCGTCGGGGTGGACCCACGACGAGCCCTCGATGTCGATCTCCCACGCCAGCTCGCCGAGCAGCCAGCCCCACTCGTCGGCGGCGCGCTCGGGGTCACTGACCCAGAGGTCGAGATGGTGGATCGCGCGGGTCATGCCGCACCCTACGCTTCAACGACGTCGTCGGGGCGGGACTCGTGGTGGGGCCGCCCGTGGGTGCGGCGGTCCTCCTTCATCTCCGACTCGTACAGGTGTCGACGACCCTGCACGAGCTCCTCGCGCGCGGCGCGCTCGATCTCACGGAACGCCGACCAGTAGTGGTCGTCGTAGTCCTCGACGATCTGGAACGACCACCGCCCGTGGAGGACGTTGCGGCCGACCAGCTCGTCGGCGACCCGGTCGGCCAGGTCTCCGTGGCCGGCCTCGCGCAGCTTCTCGACGGCGTCACCGAGGGTGAGGTCCGCGGTGCCGCAGAGGCGATGGAAGGCGTAGAGGTGGCCCCGGGCGGCCTCCACCGCCTCGAGCGCCTCCGAGAGGGTGCCGAGGGCACCGACGGTGGCGTCCGAGACGCCCTCGGGCCGCACGTGGTCCGGGTCCGGGCCGGTCAGGAGAGCACCTCGGAGGCCTGGACCGCCCCGTGCCGCGACTCGATGGCATCGGCGAGCTGGCTCACCTCGTCCTCGGAGAGCTCGACGCCGACCTCGCCGGCCCCCTTGCGCAGCTCCTCCTCGACGGTGCCCTCGGTGGCCCCGTCCTGCCAGGAGGTCACGCGGTCGACGACGGCCTGCACTGCTTGCAGCTTCTCGGTGTCCATGCCACCCGGTACCCCACGGCGGCGGCCGTCAGTCCTCCGGCCCGCGCCGGCACGATCAGTGGTGGCGCAGCGCGTCGATCAGCTCGTCCTTCGACATCGAGGAGCGGCCTTCGACGTCCAGCTCGGCGGCCCGCTTGCGCAGGTCGTCGACCGTCCAGTCGTCGTACGAGCCCGACTGCCCACCGCGATGTCCGACCTCCGAGCGCGAGGAGGCCGCGGCGGCGTTGGCGATGCGCGCCGACTTCTCCTTGCTGTTGCCCTCGTCTCGGAGCTTCTCGTACAGCTCGTCGTCCTTGACGCTCGGCCCGGGCTTCTTGTCCGCCGGCATGGCTGCTCCCATCATCGACTCCTTGAACCTAGCCAGGTGGCCGCTCCGGGCGACACCACCGTTCGGGGTGAACCTGCTCCCGGACCCACCGTGAAAGAGTCGGCCGTCGACCACAGGAGGATCCATTGAACAGCACCATCGACACCGTCGTCCTCGATCTGGACGGGACCCTCGTGGACTCGGTCTACGTGCACACCCTCTGCTGGCACGCGGCTTTCCGCGACGTCGGCGTCCACGCCGCCTCCCACCACATCCACCGCGCCATCGGCATGGGCAGCGACCGGCTCGTGGCCCACGTCGCGGGCGACGCCGTCGAGCGGGCGATGGGCGACGAGGTACGCCGGCGGCACGCCCGCCACCTGGACCAGCACTTCGGCGAGATCACCGCGACCCCGGGGGCGGCCGCCATGCTCGAGGCCCTGCACGACCGTGGGCTGCGGCTGGTCCTGGCCAGCTCGGGCGAGCGCGACCAGGCCCAGCCGATGCTCGACCTGGTCGAGGGAGCCCAGCACCTGTTGGCGGACACCGTGTCGGGCTCGGACGCCGAGCACAGCAAGCCCGCCGGTGACCTGGTGACCCAGGCCCTGCAGGCCGTGGGCGCCGCCCCCGAGTGCGCCGTCCTCATCGGCGACGCCGTATGGGACGCACGTGCGGGGGCCGACGCCGGAGTGGCGTGTATCGGCGTCCTCACCGGTGGCATCACCGAGGCCGAGCTGCGCGAGGCCGGGTGCACCGAGGTCTACGACACGCCGGCCCAGCTGGTGGCGCGGCTCGCGACCTCGCCCCTGCTCGGCGGCGCCGGCCGCTGAGCCGAATGCCGGCGGCCACCCGGCCGGCGGCAGGGGTGAACCACACCGGGAGCGGCGTGCTCCCAGACTCGGGGCGCCAGACTCAGGGCGCCGGATTGACCGAGGTGTCGTGACGCACCTTGTCGGCGGCCGCGGAGGCGACGTCGGTGACCTTCTCCTTGGCGACGTCCGCAGCCGCGGCGGCCTGCGAGGCCACGGCCTCCTGTGCCTTGGACGTGGCCGCCTGGACCTTGGGGTTCTCGGCGATCTTCTGCGCGCCCGAGCGGATCTGCTCGTAGCGACCCCGGCCGGCCTTGCTGCCCAGGACGTAGCCGACTGCAGCGGCGGCGAGGAGAGGGATCTTCTTCATGAGGGGTGCTCCTTCGTTCGAGGGGTGAGGGCAAATCCGGGTCAGCGGTGACGGCGGCGCCACACCACGAGGGCGATGATCAGCGCCGCGCCCGCCGCGGCGGTCGCGGCGAGGTCCGGGCGCAGTGCGCCGGTGTCGGTGGTCGCGCGCTCCTTGAGCTCGGCCGCCTTGCCCTTGGCGCGGGCCTTGACGTCGAGCCGGTGCTGCAGCGCGTCGACGGTCTCGGCCAGTGCCTCGCGCTGACGCGCGATGTCCGCCTCGATCTCCTCGGGGGAACGGCCGTTGCTGGACATCAGTGCTGTCCCTTCACTACGGCGACGTCTTCCTTGACGCCGGCGATCGCCCGCTCCGGGGCGGCAGGCGTGGCGGTCTGGATCTCCTTCTTGCCGACCAGCGCGGCCACACCGGCGGCGGCGAGGAGCACGACCGCGACGATGAGGGCGGCGGCCCAGGCCGGCAGCACCAGGTCGAGGGCGAGCACGGCGGTGGCGACCAGGGTCGCGGCCCCGAGGAGGGCCAGCAGTCCGGCGGCGCCGAACAACCCGGCGCCGGCGCCGGCGCGCTTGCCCTTCTCGGCCAGCTCCACCTGCGCCAGGCGCAGCTCGCTGCGGACCAGGTCCGGGATCTGCTCGGACAGGCGGTGCATCAGGGCGCCGATCGGCTCCTGGGAGTCCGGCTGGGGTGACTGGGTCATGCCGACCCGGTGCCCCTCCGAGAGCCGGGACAAACGGTCACCCGGTCGGCGGGGTCACCCGAGGGACGCGTGCCTGGCGGCCCAGAGCTCGGCACGGGCGCTCGTGCGCGTCGAGACACCCACGGCGTGGTCCCACAGCACGGCGACGTTCTTGGCGATGGCCTCCTCGCGGGTCTCGATGACGTCGACCTCACAGCGCCTCGGGTCGTCGAGCGGGTCGAGCGAGCCCATGGCCAGGAGCCGGCCACCGGTGGGGGGCAGGTTCGGCTCGGACGCGCCGTCGACGCAGTACAGCCGGTCATAGGCGCCGTCGTTGGTCACGACGATGGTGTCGTAGCCCTGCTCGCCGAACACGTTGTCGACGCCCGAGCCCGGGTAGATGATGTCGTCGCCCTCGTCGCCGGTGATGTTGAGGTCGCAGACGCTGGGCTGGGCCACGTAGTCCTTGGACATCCCCGGGCACGAGTCGTCGCCCGGGCCGGCGTCCAGGATGTCGTCGCCGGCCTCGCCGTCGAGCTCGTCGCGCCCGTCGCCACCGAAGAGCCGGTCGGTGCCGGCGCCGCCCATCAGCTGGTCCTCGCCGGTCCCGCCGTCGAGCATGTCGTCGCCCCCCATGCCGCCCATGCTGTCGTTGCCGGCGTCACCGTAGAGCCGGTCGTTGCCAGTGCCGCCGTGGACGCGCGTCTCGAAGTCGGTGCTGGCGTTGCCCCTGCGCGCTCCGCGGTCGTCCCCCGGTCCGGCGTGGATGACGTCGTTGCCCGCCTGGCCATAGAGGGTGTCGACACCCGCGCCGCCGTCCACGACGTCGTTGTCGGGACCGGCATCGGCGTAGTCGTTGCCCGCACCGCCGAGCACGGTGTCGGCGCCCGTGCTGGCGGTGAGTCGGTCGTTGCCCACGCCGCCGTCGAGGCGGTCGTCGCCGTCGCCGCCGTTGAGGAAGTCGTTGCCGGCGTCGCCGGTCAGGAGGTCGCGGCCCGGACCAGAGGAGATCCTGTCGGTGCCACCGCCGCCCTTCATGGTGTCGTTGCCACGCGCGTCGCTGAACTTGTCGTTGCCGGCCCCACCCACGTGGAGGTCGTCGCCCGAGGTGTCGCTGAACGTGTCAGCGCCGCCCTCGCCGTAGAGCTTGTCGTTGCCGGGGCCCCCGTTGAGGGTGTCGTTGCCGCCGCGCGCCTTGACCGTATCGCTGCCGCCCTGGGCGTTGATCCGGTCGGCGCGCGGCGTCCCGATCAGCTTGTTGGCGGTGTTGGAGCCGTTGATCATGGCGGCGCTCGCCGCGGCCGGCATGACCGCGAGCGCCGCCACGGCCGCGACCACGAGGGCGCGCGAGGACGTGAATCGAGGGAGCGACATGCGCGCCACGGTAACGGATCTGGCGAGGCGCGGGGCGGGATCGCTCAACTCACCCGCGGTGGATCCCCGGGGTCGCTACTCCCACTCGATGGTGCCGGGCGGCTTGGACGTGATGTCGATCGTGACCCGGTTGACCTCGCTCACCTCGTTGGTGATGCGGGTGGAGATCCGCTCCATCACGTCGTACGGCAGCCGCGCCCAGTCGGCGGTCATCGCGTCCTCGGAGGTGACGGGGCGCAGCACGACGGGGTGCCCGTAGGTCCGGCCGTCCCCCTGGACGCCGACCGAGCGGACGTCGGCGAGCAGGACGACCGGCATCTGCCAGATATCGCGGTCGAGTCCGGCACGGGTCAGCTCCTCGCGGGCGATGGCGTCGGCCTCGCGCAGCAGGTCCAGGCGATCCCGGGTGACCTCGCCGATGATCCGGATGCCCAGGCCGGGCCCCGGGAACGGCTGGCGGTGCACGATCTCGGCGGGCAGCCCCAGCTGCTCCCCCATCAGCCGGACCTCGTCCTTGAACAGGGTCCGCAGCGGCTCCACGAGCTCGAACTCGAGGTCGTCGGGCAGTCCGCCGACGTTGTGGTGCGACTTGATGTTGGAGGCGCCGGCACCACCGCCGGACTCGACGACGTCGGGGTAGAGCGTGCCCTGCACCAGGAACGCGACCTTGTCGCCGTCGTCGCCGGAGACCGCGTCGACGAGGATCTCGGCCTCGGCCGCCTCGAAGACCCGGATGAACTCGCGGCCGATGATCTTGCGCTTCTGCTCCGGGTCGCTGACCCCGACCAGCGCGTCGAGGAACTGCTTCTCGGCGTCGACGACCTTCAGGTCGACCCCGGTCGCGGCGACGAAGTCCCGCTCGACCTGCTCGGTCTCGCCCTTGCGCATGAGCCCGTGATCGACGTACACACAGGTCAGGCGGTCGCCGATCGCGCGCTGCACGATCGCGGCCGCAACGGCGGAGTCGACGCCGCCCGAGAGCCCGCAGATGGCCTGACCGCGGTCGCCGATCTGGGCCCGGATCGACTCGATCTGCTCCTCGACGATGTTGACCATCGTCCAGGTGGGCCGGCAGCCGGCGATGTCGACCAGGAAGTGCTCCAGCACGGCCTGGCCGTGCTCGCTGTGCATCACCTCGGGGTGCCACTGGACCCCGGCTAGCTGACGCTCGACGTGCTCGAACGCCGCCACGGTGGCGCGCGGCGAGCGGGCGTTGACGGTGAAGCCGTCCGGCGCCGCCACGACCTCGTCGCCGTGCGACATCCAGGAGGTGAGCGTGGCAGGCACGGCGCCCAGCAGCGTGCCGGGCTCGAGCACCTCGACCTCGGTGCGACCGTACTCGCGCTGGCCGGTGTGGGCGACCGTGCCGCCGAGCGCCTGCGCCATGGCCATGAAGCCGTAGCAGATGCCGAACACCGGCACCCGGCCGTCGACCAGCGCGGGGTCGAGCTGTGGGGCGCCGGGCGTGTAGACCGAGGCGGGGCCGCCGGAGAGGATGATCGCCTTCGGGTTGCGCGCGAGCATGTCGGCGACCGGCATGTGGTGCGGCACGATCTCGGAGTAGACCCGCGCCTCGCGCACACGGCGGGCGATCAGCTGCGCGTACTGCGCCCCGAAGTCGACCACCAGAACCAGATCGTGCTCCGCGGGCTGCGTCATGGCGCCAGCCTATCGAGCGCCGATCGAGCGTGGTCGCTGGCCGGTGGCCGGCCCGGCTGTGTCACCCCGGCCCGGCGACGTAACCACCCCTGCGCCTCGTCGTTGGAGGGATGGAACCCGGCCCGAACTGCTCCCTCCACGGCCGGCTTCCGCGGTCGCGGCGCTGCACCGCAGCGGCGCGGACGACCAGGGCCCGGCCACCCTCCCTCCCCGGCCGGGCCTTGGGTCGTGTCCGGACGGGCAGGCCGGCCCGGGGTCAGGTGACCTGGACGATCGGCAGCCGCAGGGCGGCGGGCGCGCTCGCCGGCACGGCGGGAGCCACCGGCGCCACCGGGGCGACCCGGACGTACTCGCCGCCGAGCTCCGGGCGCGGATCGGGCTCGCCCTTGTTGGGCCACAGTGCCATCGCCCGCTCGGCCTGGGCGGTGATGGTGAGCGAGGGGTTGACGCCCAGGTTGGCCGAGATGGCCGACCCGTCCGCGATGTGCAGCCCCGGATAGTTGAAGACCCGCTGGTAGGGGTCGACCACGCCGTTGTCGGGTTCGGTCCCGATCGCGCACCCGCCGATGAAGTGCGCGGTCAGCGGCATGTTGAACGGCTCCCCGATGCTGCTGCCCGGCGTGCCGCCGATCAACGCGGCCATGCGCCGTACGACCTCGTTGGCGACCGGGATCCAGGTGGGGTTGGGGGCGCCATGCCCCTGCCGCGACGACATCCGCCAGCGCCGGGTGAGCCTCCCGCGCTTGCCGAAGGTGGTGATGGAGTTGTCCAGGCTCTGCATGACCAGGGCGATGACCGTGCGCTCGGACCAGTGGGCGAGGTCGTAGAGCTGGAGGGCGTTGGCCCGCTCGGCCCAGAGCTCCTTGAGCCAGGTGCGCCAGCGCGCGCCGTCGCCGTCGCCGTCGGTCAGGACCGTCTGCAGCATCGACATGGTGTTGAAGCCCTTGCCGTAGCGCACCGGCTCCACGTGGGTGTGCTCGTCGGGGTGGAAGCTCGAGGTGATCGCGACGCCGTAGGTGAAGTCGGTCCGGCGGCTCTTGGGGGCGATGGCGCCCAGGATCGACTCGGAGTTGGTGCGCGAGAGGTAGCCGAGCCGGTCGGAGAGACCGGGCAGGTGACCCTCGTCCTTCATCCGGTGCAGCAGCTTCTGCGTCCCGAGGGCGGCCGCCGCCAGCACGACGTGCTCGGCGGTGAGGGTGCGCGTCGTGCGCGGGGTCGCGCGGCGGGCCTTGGTGTAACGCAGCGTCACGTCGTAGCCGCCCGACTCCCGCGGCCGGATCCGGGTGACGGTGCTGAGCGGAAGCACGCGCGCGCCGCGCCTCTCGGCGAGGTAGAGGTAGTTCTTGACCAGCGTGTTCTTGGCGTTGTGGCGGCACCCGGACATGCACTCGCCGCAGTTGAGGCAGGTGTGGCGGGCGGGGCCCTCGCCGCCGAAGAACGGGTCCTCGACCCGGGTCCCGGGCTCCTGGCCCGGCCCGCCGAAGAAGACGCCGACCGGGGTGGGATGGAAGGTGTCGGCGACGCCGAGGTCGGCGGCCACCTGCTTCATCACGTCGTCGGCCGGCGTGGTGACGGGGTTCTCCACGACGCCGAGCATCCGCTTCGCCTGGTCGTAGTAGGGCGCGAGCTCCTGCTTCCAGTCGGTGATGCCGGCCCACTGCGGGTCCGAGTAGAACTGCTCCAGCGGCTCGTAGAGCGTGTTGGCGTAGACCAGGGAGCCACCGCCGACCCCGGCGCCGGCCACGATCATGGTGTCCCGGACGGCGTCGATGCGCTGGATGCCGTACATCCCCAGCGCGGGCGCCCACAGGTAGCGCTTGACGTCGAAGGTGCCGGAGGAGAAGTCGTGGTCCTCGAAGCGCGGGCCGGCCTCGATGACGCCGACGCGGTAGCCCTTCTCGGTCAGGCGGAGCGCAGTGACGGAGCCGCCGAAGCCCGACCCGACGACCAGGACGTCGTAGTCGCAGTCGCTCATGCGCGCCCGAGCTTCCGCATCAGGCGCAGGTTGGCCGTCATGACCTTGCCGTAGGTCTCGTCGGACATCCCGAGCATCGGCGCGAAGCGGATCAGCCGCTGCGTCGCGACCGACTGGGACTCGGTGTAGCGCAGGACGCCCTCGCTCCCCTGGCGTCGCCCCATGCCGGACTGGCGCATCCCGCCCATCGGCGAGTCGATGCTGGCGAACGTGGCGCCGAAGGCCTCGTTGATGTTGACCGTGCCGCACTTGATCCAGCGGGCGATCGCACGCGCCCGCGCGCCGTCCTGGCTGTAGATCGCGCCGTTGAGGCCGTAGTCGCCGCTGTTGGCGCGGGCCACGGCGTCGGCCTCGTCGTGGAAGCGGTACAGGGACACGACCGGGCCGAAGGTCTCGCGGCCGAAGCACGTCATGTCGGGGGTGACCCCCTCCAGGATGGTCGGCTCATAGAAGTACGGCCCGAGGTCGGGGCGGGCCCGGCCGCCGGCCAGCACCCGCGCCCCCTTGGCCACCGCGTCGTCCACGTGAGCAACGACGGTGTCGAGCTGGGCCTGCGAGACGAGCGAGCCCATGTCGTTGCCCCAGTCCAGCGTGGCGCCGAGGGTCATCGCCTCCGTGCGCGCGACGAAGCGGTCGACGAACCGGTCGTAGACCTGGTCGGCCACGAACAGCCGCTCCATCGAGACGCAGAGCTGGCCGGCGTTGGAGAAGCTGGCGCGCACCGCACCCTCCGCGGCCTTCTCCAGGTCGGCGTCGCGCAGCACGAGGAGCGGGTTCTTGCCCCCGAGCTCGAGGGAGGCGCCGATCAGGCGCTCCGCGCACGCCTTCGCCACCGAGCGGCCCGTGGCCGTCGACCCGGTGAAGCAGACGTAGTCGGCACGCGCGATCACCTGCGGCCCGACCTGGCCGCCGGGGCCGGCCACGACCTGCCAGAGGTCGGCCGGGAAGCCGGCCTCGTCGAGCAGCCGCGCGGCGAGCAGCGCGGAGAGCATGGTCTGGGCGTCGGGCTTGGCGACCACGGCGTTGCCGGCCAGCAGGGCGGGCAGCCCGTCGCACAGCGCCATCGTGAACGGGTAGTTCCACGGCGAGATGATGCCGACGACGCCCTTCGGCACCTGGTTGACCTCGACCCTCGTCAGCCCCGGCACGACGCCGAGCTTGCGCTTGGTGTCCAGGTGCTGGTGGGCCGTGCGGCCGTAGTAGCGCGCGGTCAGCGCGATGTGGAGGGGCTCGTCGAACGCGTGCTTGCGGGCCTTGCCCGACTCCCACACGATCAGGTCGATGATCTCCTCCAGGCGGTCCAGGACGAGGTCGTGCAGCCGCAGCAGCAGCGCGGCCCGGTGGTCGAGCGGGGTCCGCGCCCAGGCCTCCTGCGCGCGGCGCGCGCGGGCGAACGCCTCGTCCACGTCGGCCTCGGAGGACTGGGGGACGTTGGCGAGCGGCGCGCCGTTCAGGGGCGAGTGCACCGGGACGGACTCGCCGGAGGTGGCCCGCAGGCGCGCGGTCAGCGACTCGACGTACCCCAGGTCGAGCGCGTAGGCCGCGGTCGGGTCGTGCTCGGGGTCCGCGGGTCCCGCGGTGAGCGGGTCGGCCCCGCCGGTGGAGGTGGGTTCGTAGGCGCTCATGTACCGAGGGTATGTGAGCGGCGTCTCGCTGCCTACCGTCAGGTAACGGATGTGGCTCTTTACACAGGAGATGCCGATGTCAAGCCGGGTCCGGTACGGCGCTCAGGTGTGGCCGGCACCCGGCGTGGGTAGGTGGTCGCCATGCTGACCTCCTTGCGGATCGTGGTGGGGGCCATGATGGCCTTCCTGCTCCTCATCGCCCTCTCGCTCTCCTTCGTGCTCGCGCCCTCCGGGAGCTCACCCCCCGACCAGGGCCTCCTGGACGCCCCCGCGCCGTGGGTGCCGGCGGCGCTGCTCGCGGGCGGTGTGGCGCTGCACCTCGTGATCACCGCGGTGGGCTACCGCACCCCGGCCATCGTGCCCGGCACGCCGCCGGAGGTCGCCGGCCGCGCGGCCGCGGGCGCGCTGACGTCCGGCACCTTCCTGCGCGCCGCCCTCGCGGAGTCCCTGGCCCTGCTCGCCCTCGCCCTCGCCTTCGTCCTGATCGAGGGCGGCTTCGTCACCTACCTCTGCGGCGCGGCCGTCTCCCTGGCGCTGTCCGCCCTGCACGCCTTCCCCCGCGAGGCCACGATCCGGCGCACCGAGGAGAGCCTCGAGCGCCAGGGCGGCACGTCGTACCTCCGCCAGCAGCTGAGCCTGCCCGCCCCGCGCTCCGGCGCGGTGCAGGAGCTCTGAGGGGTCCCGGACGGCTCGCCGCTAGGGTGCGCCCGTGAAGACGTTCCTGCTGGGGCCCGGCTGCCAGAAGGGTGGGACCACCTGGCTCTACCAGCATCTCAAGGCCTCGACGCAGTTCGCGCACGGATACCGCAAGGAGTACCACGTCTTCGACGTGCGCGACCTGCCGTCGGAGAGCTGGACCCGGGAGCGCGTGATCGGCCTCGCGGAGGAGTCGCTGGCGGCGCTGAGACAAGGCGAGCCCGCCGCGGCCGACGTCCTGCACCGCATGAGCATGGTGGCCAACCCGCGGTTCTACTTCGACTACTTCGCCGGCCTCCTGGCCCAGCGGCCGGAGGCTCGCGCCACCGGCGACTTCACCCCCGACTACGCCCTGCTGCCGGCCGAGCGGCTGCGCACGATCCGCCGCGGCTTCGAGCGGCGCGGAGTCCGCGCGGCCGCGATCTTCCTCATGCGCGACCCGGTCGACCGGACCTGGTCGCAGATCCGGATGCGCGCCTCCCGCCGGCCGGAGTCGTTCACGATGCCGGTCGAGTCCGTGCTGCGCGAGCAGCACGGCGACCCGACGTACGCGCTGCGCTCGCAGTACGGGGACACCGTGCGCGCGCTGGACGAGGCGTTCGGGGACGACGTCCACTACGAGCTCTACGAGCGGCTCTTCACCGCCGAGGCGGTCGGGCGGGTCTGCCGCTTCGCCGGCATGGAGCCCCACGAGGCCGACTTCGACCGGGTCCACAACGCCTCGGGCCCGCGCTCCGGCCCTCCCGAGGACGTCGCCTGCCAGGTCGCGCTGCACTACGCCCCCGTCTACCGGGCGGTCGCCGAGCGCTTCCCCGACCTCGACCTGCGGGAGTGGTGGCCCAGCGCACGCTACGTCCTGGACTGAGCCGCGTCCGCGTCAGGACTCCAGGTAGATCGACTTCAGCTCGGTGTACTGCGCCAGGCCCTCGGGGCCGAACTCGCGGCCGACGCCGGAGGCCTTGAAGCCGCCGAACGGCGCGGCGAAGTCCATCGTGTAGGTGTTGACGCCGTAGGTGCCGGCGCGGACCCGGCGGGCGACGTCGAGCCCGGCCTCGCGGTCCCCGGTCCAGACCGTGCCGGCCAGGCCGTAGTCGGACTCGTTGGCGATCCGCACCGCGTCGTCGACGTCGTCGTAGGGGATCACCGACAGGACGGGACCGAAGATCTCCTCCTGGGCGATGCGCATCCGGTTGTCGACGTCGGCGAAGACGGTGGGCCGGACGTACCAGCCGTGGTCGAGCCCCTCGGGCATGCCGTTGCCGCCGACGACGAGACGGGCCCCCTCCTCCTGGCCGAGCGCGATGTACTTCTCCACGCGCTCCTGCTGGCGCTGCGCGACCATCGGGCCGACCTCGGTCGCGGGGTCGGCCGGGTCGCCGACCTGCATGCCGGACACCGCCTCGGCGAGGGAGTCGACGACCGAGGCGTAGTTGGCCCGGCTGGCCAGGATCCTGGTCTGGGCGACGCAGGCCTGGCCGGAGTTCATGAGGGCGGTGAACTTCAGGCCCTCCATGGTGGCGCTCAGGTCGGCGTCGTCCAGGACGATGGCGGCGGACTTGCCGCCGAGCTCGAGGCTGACCCGCTTGAGCTGCTCGCCGCAGACCGCCGCGATCCGGCGCCCGGCGGCGGTCGACCCGGTGAAGGCCACCTTGTCGACACCCGGGTGGGCGACGAGGTGCTCGCCGACCTCTCGCCCGGCGGCGACGATGTTGACCACCCCGGCGGGGACGCCGGCCTCCAGCAGGAGCTCGGCCATCAGATAGCCGTCCAACGGCGTCTCGGGCGCCGGCTTCACCACGATCGTGCAGCCGGCGAGCAGCGCGGGGACGAGCTTGGACATGATCGTGAACTGCGGGACGTTCCACGGCGGGATCGCCGCGACCACGCCGACCGGCTCGTGGCGCACCATGACCGGCATCCCGAGGGCGCCCGGGCGGGTCTCCTCCCAGGGGAACTCGCGCGCGATCGCGAGGAACGCCTCGATCTGCATCCACGGCGCCGGCGACTGGGCGAGATTGGCGAACGACGTCGGGGAGCCCATCTCCACGGTGATCAGGTCGGCCATCTCGCCCAGCCGGGCGGCGTACAGGCCGGAGAACGCCTCCACGACGGCGATCCGCTCCGCCGGGCTCAGCCGCGGCCACGGGCCCTCGTCGAAGGCGCGGCGGGCCGCGGCGACCGCCGCGTCGATGTCGGCGGCCGTGCCCTCGGGCACGGTGGCGACGACCTGCTCGGAGTGGGGCGAGACCACCTCGAGGAGGCCGCTGCCGGCCGGGGCTGCCCAGTCCCCGTCGATGAAGAGGCTGTCGCGGTCGAGACTGGTCATGACACGTCCTTGATCGTCAGGGAGCGAGGGTGAAGAAGTCGGCGAAGCCGCTGGGGTCGTGGCGGCCGATCGCGCCGTGCTCGAAGAGGCCCCAGCCCTCGGCGCCGTCGCAGGTGACGCGCCCGACGTGGTCGATCACGCCGAACATCACCCGCCCCGCGACGTCCGGGGACGCGAGGTCGTAGGTGCGGCGCTCGGTGAAGCCCGGGCCCTTCCACATGCCGTGGGTCCAGTCGGAGTCGCCGCCGTACCCGCCGCCGACGTGCAGCGGCACCGCCAGCCGCGACTCCACCTCGAGCTCGAGCGGCTTGCCGTCGGGCGTCGTGCAGCGGATGCTCGCACCCGTGGGGACCCGGGTGCCCGAGGCGTAGCGGATGCTCACGTGCGGCCAGCCGAGCTGCTCGACGCGGCCGTCCTTCCAGACCCGCGTGCAGTCGTTGAGCACCCGGTGCCCGCTCGGGTCCTCCTGGATGATCAGGATGATCGCGAAGTCGTCGAAGCGCATCGGCACGTAGAGCCACCACATGCCCTCGAACGGCGGGTCGGCCGGCCGGCCCGGCGGTTCGGCCTCCCCCACCGGGCGGATCCCCCAGGACCGGTCCCGGGTGCCGACCCAGCGGTTCGCGTCCACGGCGATGTCCTCGCCGTCGATCGAGATCGACCCCTCCCAGGTCCCGACCTGCGCGAACCGCTGGGCATCCAGGGTGACCCGGCTGCCGGCACGCATGACGTGCGGCTGCTCCTGGAGGACGTCGAAGGACCCCTCCCAGGTCAGGTCCATGGCGATGCCCTCGGTCTCCTCGAGCACCAGCCGCAGCCTGCGTAGGGGCTCGACCACCTCGATCCGGTAGCCCCCGACGTGCTGGTGGAGGCGGTCGTCATCGATCGCGTCGCCCAGGTGCACGGCGGTCTGCTCGTCGCCGCGCCGCACGAGGACGAACGCGTCCTTGGTGCCGAGGTTGGGGTAGTAGCCGGCGCCGGTGATCACGAAGATGTCGCCGGTGCGGTCGTGGGCGTTGAAGTAGCAGCGGTCGTAGAAGTTCCGGTCACTGCTCGCCGCCCAGGTCACCGGCAGGGGCGCCTGGTGGATCGGGTACTCGTCGAGGTGGCTCACCATGGTCGTCTACGCCCCCGCCTCGTCGAGGATCCGCTCCACCAGAGGCTTGCAGTGGAAGAGCGTCTCGATGTCCTCGGGCCGCTGGATCTCGCCGAAGTGGATCTGCCGGGCGCCGGTGCGCATGAAGACGATGCACCACTGCAGTCCGTTGTAGACGTGGTACCAGGTGAGGTCGCCGAGGGGCGCACCGGTGAGCCGCTCGTACTCGGCGACGACGTCCTCCTCGCGCAGGAAGTGCGGCATACCGGGCAGTCCGAGCATCCCGGTGATCGTCTCGAAGACCTGGTGGGCGAAGAGCATCCACGACACGTCCAGCTGGCGCGGCCCGATCGCGGCCATCTCCCAGTCGAGCACCGCGACCGGAGTGAAGTCGCGGTAGATGGTGTTGCCGATGCGCGCGTCGCCCCAGCACAGGACGGCGTCGCCGTCCCGGGCTGTCGGGAGGTGGAGACGCAGCCACGCGAGCGCACGCTCCACCAGCGGACTGGGGCCGATGTCGGCCTTGGCGAACTCGTACCAGGCCACCGTCCGGGCGAGGGTGCGCTCCAGCAGGGACCCGCCCTCGTGGCCATGGCGGGCCGGGTCGAGGAAGGCGAAAGTGGTCTGCGCATCGGGGATGGCGTGCAGTCCCGCGAGCAGGCCGACGCTGGCGTCCTGCAGCCGGCGCTGGTCGTCGTCGCTGGCGTCGTGGAGCCAGTTGTCGCCGAAGTTGTAGGGCAGCACGTCCTGCGGGATCAACCCGTCGACACGGTCCATGAGGAAGAACGGGGTGCCCAGCACCGCTCCCGTCGGCTCCATCCACCTCACGGCCGGCACGGGCACCTCCGAGCGCTCGGCGACGATCCGCATCGCGTCGTACTGGTCCTGCAGCTCGTAGCTGGGGAAGACCGGGAAGTCCGCCGCGGCCGGCGCCACCCGGGCGACGTACTCGCCGTGGCGCGCAGCGCCGTCCTCGGTCCAGTCCACGTCCATTGGCAGCGTCTCCGACGACATCCCGTTGGCCTCGGCGCCCGAGTGCAGCGTCACGCGCGGCTCGGCGCCGTCGGCCAGCAGTGTGGCCAGCCACCCCGCGAGCACCGTCGGCACCGAGGTGGCGTCCCGGCTCGAGCGCTGCAACGTCATGTCCGCGGGCGGTGGCACCTGGCTCACTCGCACTCCCCTGTGACGTGGGTCTCAGTCGACATCCGTCAGCATGGGTGGAACGTGTTCTAGTTGTCAACGGGGGTCACGCGGCAGGGTTTTCAGCATCTGCTGATAAACCGGTGCTTCTGGGGTGTTTTTCTGGCCCAGCAGCGCCGGAATCCCAGCAGATGCTGAAAACCCTGCTCAGACGATGTCCGGCGCGCGCACCCGCGCCTCGTCGGCCTCCTGGTCGGTGAGCATGAGCTGGCTCTGGCGCTCGGCCTCGACGCGGCGCAGGTAGTGGTCGACCTCGTCGACGATGCGGGCGTCGTCCCAACCGAGGGCACCGGCCATGAGCCGGGCGGCGTGGGGGGCGGCGGCGACGCCCCGGTCGAAGGTCTCGATGGAGATACGGGTACGCCGGGTGAGGACGTCGTCGAGGTGGCGCGCGGCCTCATGGGTGACGGCGTAGACCACCTCGGCCGCGAGGTAGTCCTCGGCTCCCGTCAGCGGCTCCCCGAGCGCAGGGTCCGAGGCGACCAGCGCGAGCAGGTCGTCGACCTGACCGCCGTACCTGCCGAGGAGGTGGTCGATGCGGGCGACGTGCAGCCCGGAGCGGCGCGCCAGGAGGACGCGCTGGTTGGAGCGGGTCTCGAACCCGTCGGCGCCGAGCAACGGCACCCGGTCGGTGATCGACTGGCGCACGGTCAGGTTGACCGTGGTACGCAGCGAGTGGGCGGCGGCGTCGATGGCGTCGCGCGCCATGACCCGGTACGTCGTGAGCTTGCCTCCGGCGATCATCACCAGGCCTGGGACCGGCGTGACGACGGTGTGCTCGCGCGAGATCTTCGAGGTGGGCTCGGACTCGCCGGACAGCAGCGGGCGCAGGCCGGCCCAGACCCCCACGACGTCGTCATGGTCCAGCGGCTCGCGCAGGATCGCGTTGACGTGGTCGAGGATGTAGTCGATGTCGGCCCGGCTGGCGGCGGGATGCGCCTTGTCGAGGTCCCAGGGGGTGTCGGTGGTGCCGATGATCCAGTGCCGGCCCCAGGGGATCACGAACAGGACCGACTTCTCGGTGCGCACGATGAACCCGGCCTCGGACCGGATCCGGTCGCGGGGCACGACGATGTGCACGCCCTTGCTGGCCTGGACGCGCAGCGCTCCCCGACCGCCGACGAGGTCCTGGATCTCGTCGGTCCAGACCCCGGCGGCGTTGACGACCACGCGGGCGCGGATCTCCACCTCGCGCCCGGCCTCCAGGTCCCGCGCCGTCACGCCCACGACCCGCTCGCCCTCACGGAGGAAGCCGGTGACGCGGACCCGCGTGGCCACGTGCGCGCCGTGTCCCGCCGCAGTGCGGGCCAGCGCCAGCACCAACCGGGCGTCGTCGACCTGGCAGTCCCAGTACTGGATGGCGCCCGCGAGCGCGTCCGGCCTGAAGTCGGGCGCGATCCGGGTGACCTGCTTGCGAGAGAGGTGCCGGTGGCGCGGCACGCCCATGTCCGAGCTGCCCAGCATCGCCATGCCGTCGTACAGCGCCAGGCCGGCGCCGACGTACGGGCGCTCCCAACCGCGGTGGGTGAGCGGGTAGAGGAACGACACCGGCCGCACCAGGTGCGGGGCGAGGCGGGTCAGCAGGAGGCCTCGCTCCTGCAGCGCCTCGCGCACCAGGCCGAAGTCGAGCATCTCCAGGTAGCGCAGGCCGCCGTGGACGAGCTTGCTGCTGCGGCTGCTGGTTCCGCTCGCGAGGTCGCGCTGCTCGACCAGGCCGGTGCTCAGCCCGCGCGTCACGGCGTCCAGGGCGGTGCCTGCCCCCACGACACCACCACCGACCACCAGCACGTCGAGCTCGGCCTCACCCGCGAGGCCGCTCATCGCGGCCAGCGACCGCTCGCGGGCCTCGGGGCCGAGCGCGGACGGCGGTACGAGAGGCGGGCTCATTCCCCCATTGTCGCAAGGGGCACATGACGGACGTATGGCCCCCGCGGGCGGCCGGTGCCGTCAGCTGCCGCGTGCGGCCGCGACCGCCTCGGTCAGCCCTCGGGCGGCGAGACGGTCGGCGCGCTCGTTGCCCTCGTGCCCGGCGTGGCCCTTGATCCAGTGCCACTCGACCTCGTGCTCGGCGCACGCGGCGACGAGCTGCTGCCAGAGGTCGACGTTCTTGACCGGCTGCTTGGCCGAGGTCCTCCAGCCGTTGCCGGACCACCCGACCACCCACTTCGTGATGCCGTTGCGCACGTAGGTGCTGTCGGTGTGGATATGCACGACCGAGCGCCGCTTGAGGGCCTCCAGCGCCCGGATCGGAGCCATGAGCTCCATGCGGTTGTTCGTGGTCTCGCCGGGCTCGCCGCCGCAGAGCTCGAGCTCGTGGCTGCCCTGCTGCAGCAGGGCTCCCCAGCCTCCGGGGCCGGGGTTGGGGATACAGGCGCCGTCGGTGTGGATGACGACCGGTGCGGGGGCGCTCACTACTCGACGACGACCTCGACGCGCTGGAACTCCTTGAGGTCGGTGTACCCGGTCGTGGCCATGGCGCGCTTGAGGGCACCGATCAGGTTCATGGTGCCGTCGGCCACGCGCGAGGGGCCGAAGAGGATCTCCTCCAGCGTGCCGACCCGGTCGAACTCCACGCGCTGGCCCCGCGGCAGGTCTGCGTGGTGCGCCTCGGCGCCCCAGTGGAAGCCGCCGCCGGGGGCGTCGGTGGCCCGCGCGAACGGCGAGCCGACCATGACCGCGTCGGCCCCGCAGGCGATCGCCTTGGCGATGTCACCCGACTTGCCGATCGAGCCGTCGGCGATCACGTGGACGTAGCGGCCCCCGGACTCGTCGAGGTAGTCGCGGCGCGCGGCGGCGACGTCGGCGACGGCCGACGCCATCGGCACGGCCACGCCGAGCACCGTGCGCGTGGTGTGGGCGGCGCCGCCGCCGAAGCCCACCAGGACGCCGGCGGCTCCCGTGCGCATCAGGTGCAGGGCGGCCTGGTGGGTGGCGCAGCCGCCCACGATGACCGGCACGTCGAGCTCATAGATGAACTCCTTGAGGTTCAGCGGCTCCGCCTGGGACGAGACGTGCTCGGCGCTGACCGTCGTACCGCGGATGACGAACATGTCGACGCCGGCGTCGACGACGACCTTGGCGAACTCCTTGGTGCGCTGCGGCGACAGCGATCCCGCGACCGTGACCCCGGCGTCGCGGACCTCGCGGAGCCGGTGCGTGATCAGCTCGGCCTTGACCGGCTCGGTGTAGATCTCCTGCATCCGCGCGGTGGCGTCGATGCCCTGGAGCCCGGAGACCTCCTCGAGCAGCGAGAGCGGGTCCTCGTAACGGGTCCACAGCCCCTCGAGATTCAGCACCCCGAGGCCGCCGAACCGGCCCAGCGCCACCGCCGTCTCCGGCGACATCACCGAGTCCATCGGCGCGGCGAGGACCGGGAGCCCGAAGCGGTAGGCGTCGATCTGCCAGTCGATGCTGACCTCTTCGGGGTCGCGCGTGCGGCGCGAGGGGACGATCGCGATGTCGTCGAAGGAGTAGGCACGCCGGCCGCGCTTGGCCTGGCCGATCTGGATCTCGGTCATGGCCGAAGTTTCCCACGGGTCCGCCGCAAGGACCGAGCCGCGTCGCCAATATCGGCGATCTCCCGTGCTCGGCCGGCGAGGATCCGCCGAATAATCAGTGACCCGAGTAGTTGGGCGCCTCGACGGTCATCTGCACATCGTGCGGGTGGCTCTCCTTGAGGGAGGCCGAGGTGATGCGCACGAACCGGCCCTTCTCCTGGAGCTCCGGGACGGTGCGGGCACCGACGTAGAACATCGACTGGTTGAGACCACCGATCAGCTGGTGGGCGACCGCCGCCAGCGGCCCCCGGAAGGCGACCTGGCCCTCGATGCCCTCGGGCACGAGCTTGTCGTCGGTGAGCACCTCGGCCTGGAAGTAGCGGTCCTTGGAGTAGGACTTCTTGCCACGACTCGACATCGCTCCGAGCGATCCCATGCCGCGGTAGGACTTGTACTGCTTGCCGTTGACGAAGACCAGGTCCCCCGGGCTCTCCTCGCAGCCGGCCAGCAGCGACCCGAGCATCACCGTGTCGGCGCCGGCGACCAGGGCCTTGGCGATCTCGCCGGAGTGCTTCATGCCGCCGTCGGCAATGACAGGTACGCCGGCGGGCTTGGCAGCCAGCGAGGCCTCGTAGACCGCGGTGACCTGGGGGGCGCCGACACCGGTGACCACCCGGGTGGTGCAGATCGAGCCCGGCCCGACGCCCACCTTGATCGCGTCCGCGCCGGCGTCGACGAACGCCTGGGCGCCCTCGCGGGTGGCGACGTTGCCGCCGATGACCTGCACGTGGCGGGTGGCGGGGTCCTTCTTGAGCCGCTCGACCATCTCGAGCAGCATCCGGACGTAGCCGTGGGCCGTGTCGGCGACGAGCACGTCGGCGCCCGCCTCGATGAGGGTGGTGGCGCGCTGCCAAGCGTCACCGAAGTAGCCGATCGCGGCCCCGACCATGAGCCGACCGTCGCCGTCCTTGGAGGCCTTCGGGAACTGCTCGGACTTCACGAAGTCCTTGACCGTGATGAGCCCGCCCAGACGTCCCTGGTCGTCGACCAGCGGGAGCCGCTCGCGCTTGTGCTGGCGCAGCAGCATGGTCGCCTCCTCCCGTGAGATCCCGACGTGGCCCGTCACGAGCGGCATCGGCGTCATGACCTCGTCGACCTTGGTGGTGGCCCACTCCGCCACGGGGGTGAAGCGCAGGTCGCGGTTGGTGCAGATCCCGAGCAGGCGGTTGTCGGTGTCGACGACCGGCAGACCGGAGACGCGGTACTCGCCGCAGATGGCGTCGAGCTCCTCCAGCGTCGCGTCGGGACCGATGGTGACCGGGTTGGAGATGATCCCGGTCTGGGTCCGCTTCACGAGGTCGACCTGGTAGGCCTGGTCCTCGATGGACAGGTTGCGGTGCAGCACGCCCAAGCCGCCCTGGCGGGCCATCGCGATGGCCATGCGCGACTCGGTGACGGTGTCCATGGCCGCGCTCACGAGCGGGACCTGGATCGTCAGCTCCCGGGTGAGCCGGGTGCTCGTGTCGATCTCGTCGGGCGCCAGGTCGGAGTGGCCCGGCAGCAGGAGGACGTCGTCGTAGGTCAGGCCCAGCGCGGCGAACTTGTCAGGGAGTTCCACCATGGCAGTCTAGTCCGCCTCCCCACGGGCGACTCACGGCCGGGTGACCGCCAAGGGACGCAGATCACGCACGGTGATCCGCACCGTCAGCACGTCTCCGGCCATCCGGATCCGCCCGCGCATCCCGGCGGCCATCACCATCGGCATGACGGCCTGATTGTCCGAGCGAGTAGTGAGCAGGATGGCTTCGGCGCCCAGGCCGTTGGCGAGCCTGGCGGCGTCCCCGAGCAGGCGGGTGCCGATGCCGCGGCGCTGCCACGCCGCGTCGACCTCCAGGTCGACCGGCAGTACGTCGGGCAGGTCCGGCTCGGCGGCGAGCAAGGTGGCGACGCCGACCCGGGTGCCCTCGATGGTGGCCACCGCGGAGCGGCCCTCCACGTGGTAGTCCGGCAGGCTGCCCTGACCCATCCGTCGGTGGTCGGAGAGCCGGGGCGACGGGTGGTGCTGCTCACGGGCGAGCACGTCGCTGACCAGGTCGGCCATCGCCGCGCCGCGCGCGTGCTCGGTGGCGGTGAACGGGGCACTGCGGCGGATCTGGACCTGCACGTCGCCCACGGCCATCTCCATCACGTCCTGGGCACTGCCGCTCGGCACGACGTCCGCGTCGAAGAGCGCCGCGACCACCTCCGGGAAGGACGACGGGGCCTCGAGCACGCCGCGCGCGGCCTGCACGTAGCGGGTCGGCTGGTCGGCGAGCGCCGCCTCCGTGCAGGTGGCCGCGCTCACGGACAGCCCGCCCGCACGGCCCACGAGCCCGGTGAGGTCCGCCTCGTCCCAGGAGTCCGGCGTGCTCAGGACCAGCTCGTCGGTCACCGCCTCGACGCCGGGGAACACCTGCACCCCCAGGATGTTCACCCCCGCCGCTCCACACTCCGCCGCGAGCGCCGCCAGGGCCCCCGGCCGCTCGGGCAGCGTCGCTCGCACTCTCCACAACATGGCCCGACTGTGTCCGGCGCAGGTTGCCGGACGGCGTCCGTCCTGTTTCACCGGCGCTACGTCTCCACCCGTCTCATGCCGACCCGTCACCAACTGCACGAAATGCCGCTGACCCGTCAGAAAGTCTCTGACGGGTCAGCGGGGGGGTGCGGTGGATCAGTGGCCGTGGCCGTGCCCGTGGCCGGCGGCCGGGGCGTCGTCCTCGTCCTCGGGCTTGTCGACGATCAGGGTCTCGGTCGTGAGCAGCATGCCCGCGATCGAGCTGGCGTTGACGAGCGCCGAGCGGGTGACCTTGACCGGGTCCAGGACGCCCTGGGCGACCAGGTCGCCGTACTCCTCGGTCGCGGCGTTGTAGCCGTTGCCGACGCCGAGCTCGCGGACCTTGGTGGTCACGACGTAGCCGTTGACGCCGCCGTTCTCGGCGATCCAGCGCAGCGGCTCGTCGGCCGACTTGCGGACGATGCGGACACCGGCCGCCTCGTCGCCGGTCAGGCCGAGGTCGTCCTCGAGGACCTTGACCGCGTGGATGAGGGCCGAGCCGCCGCCGGCGACGATGCCCTCCTCGATCGCGGCGCGCGTCGCGGAGACGGCGTCCTCGATGCGGTGCTTCTTCTCCTTGAGCTCGACCTCGGTGTGCGCGCCGACCTTGATGACGCAGACGCCGCCGGCGAGCTTAGCGAGACGCTCCTGGAGCTTCTCGCGGTCCCAGTCGGAGTCGGTGTTCTCGATCTCGGCCTTGATCTGGCTGACGCGGCCCTCGACCTCGGAGGCGTCGCCGCCGCCGTCGACGATCGTGGTGTCGTCCTTGGTGATGACGACGCGACGCGCGGTGCCGAGCGACTCCAGGCCGATCTGGTCGAGCTTGAGGCCGACCTCCGGCGCGATGACCTGACCGCCGGTCAGCGTCGCGATGTCCTGCATCATGGCCTTGCGACGGTCACCGAAGGCCGGGGCCTTGACCGCCACGGCGTTGAACGTGCCGCGGATCTTGTTGACCACCAGGGTCGACAGGGCCTCGCCGTCGACGTCCTCGGCCAGGATGAAGAGCGGCTTGCCGGCCTGGATGACCTTCTCCAGCAGCGGCAGCAGCTCGGCGATCGCCGAGATCTTGCCCTGGTGCAGGAGGATGTAGGGGTCGTCGAGGACGGCCTCCATGCGCTCGGTGTCGGTGACGAAGTACGACGAGATGTAGCCCTTGTCGAACTGCATCCCCTCGGTGAAGTCCAGCTCGGTGCCCATGGTGTTGGACTCCTCGACGGTGATGACACCGTCCTTGCCGACCTTGTCGAAGGCCTGCGAGAGCAGGTCGCCGATGTGGGCGTCACGACTCGAGATCGTGGCCACCGAGGCCATGTCCTCGACCGAGTCGACCTCGCGGGCGGCCTCGCGCAGGGCCTCGCCGACCGCGGCGGTCGCCTTGTCCATGCCGCGCTTGAGGCTCATCGGGTTGGCACCGGCGGCGACAGCGCGCAGGCCCTCGTGGACCATCGCCTGCGCCAGCACGGTGGCCGTCGTGGTGCCGTCACCGGCGATGTCGTTGGTCTTGGTGGCGACCTCCTTGGTGAGCTGCGCCCCCAGGTTCTCGAACGGGTCGTCCAGCTCGATCTCACGGGCGACGGTGACGCCGTCGTTCGTGATCGTGGGGGCTCCCCACTTCTTGTCGAGGACGACGTAGCGGCCCTTGGGGCCGAGCGTCACCTTGACGGCGTTGGCGAGAGCGTCGACGCCGCGCTCGAGGGAGCGGCGGGCGTTCTCGTCGAACTCCAGGATCTTGGGCATGGTTCTCCTAGGTCAAATGAAATCGGGTCGTGTGCCGAGGAGCGCGCCTGAGCGCGTCCTCAGGCACACGACCCCCCAGAAAAAAAAGGAAACAAAGCGAGGACGTAGCGGGCGG
>NZ_JAJNRO010000011.1:0-27778 GCF_021083605.1 Nocardioides sp. cx-169 | reverse complement strand
CTTCCTTTTCAACTTTTCGGGGGGGGGGGGGGGGGGGCGCCCCCCCCCCCCCCCCCCCCCCCCCACGACCCGAAAGAAAATCAGGAAACGATCGCGAGGACGTCGCGGCCGGAGAGGATGAGGAACTCCTCGCCGCCGTACTTGACCTCGGTGCCGCCGTACTTGCTGTAGATGACCTTGTCGCCCACGGAGATGTCCATGGGGATGCGCTCGTCGCCGTCCTCGTTGAAGCGGCCGGGGCCCACGGCCACGACCTCGCCCTCCTGGGGCTTCTCCTTGGCGGTGTCCGGGATGACCAGGCCGGACGCCGTGGTCTGCTCGGCGTCGAGCGGCTTCACGACGATGCGGTCCTCGAGAGGCTTGATGTTGACCGACACGGTGTCGACCTCCACTTTCTCTGACTCTGGGTTGCTCTACCGGGAGGACGGCGTCCTCCCCACGTTGGGGCTTGCGGGGAGGTACGCCGTCGCGGGGGTCGCACCACACTGCAAGCTCTGGCACCCTCATGGTGAGAGTGCCAACAACGAAACTAGCACTCAGGCCAGGAGAGTGCCAGAAGGGGGCTGCGAGGCCCTCCGTGCCGCCGGTGCGCAGGAGTCGATCTGCCCGGCGTGGACGCGCCCGCGGTGGCCGCGCCGGAGACGTAGGGTCTGGGCACCTACGACAGCTTGCGGGTGCTGTGCCTGCTCGGCCCGGACGGCATCCGGATCGAGCGGTGGAGAAGTCGCGTACCTATCCGCGGACGGACGTCGACAAGGTCGCGGAACCGTCCCCGCTCAAGGCGCGGCGCCAGAATCGCCTCGTGAGCACACTGGGCGCCAGCGCAGCAGGAGTCGGGGCCGCGCGGAAGGTTGCGCTGCCGTCGCCGCGGTAGACCCGGCCTGACAGGATCACGGGGTGGACCTCGACTCGTTTCGCTGGCTGCTCACCGAGCCGGGCCAGCGGCTGCTGGCCGAGGCCGGCGCCCTCGACGAGCCGGACCCGCTGCGCGCCCAGACCGCGCTGCGACGCTCGGCGAGCGCCGAGCACGCCGCCGCCGCGCTGACGCAGGTGCGGCTGCGCGAGCGGGCCGTGGCCAAGTTCGGCGACCTCGCCGCACGGATGTACTTCACCCCGGACGGCCTCGAGCAGGCCACGCGTGCGGCGGTCGCGGACCACCGCGCAGGACGCCTGGCGGCGTTTCGCGCCCAGAGCCTCGTCGACCTCGGCTGCGGCATCGGCGGCGACCTGCTCGCCGCCGCGCGGGTCGGCATCGTGTGCGCCGGGGTGGACCTCGACCCGGTCCGGGTGGCGGTGGCGGAGGCCAACCTGGCCGCCCTCGACCTCGGCGGCGCGGTCGCGGTGGCCGACGCCACCGAGATCGACACCCGCCCCTTCGACGTCGCCTTCGCCGACCCGGCCCGCCGTACGGCGCGTGGCCGGACCTTCGACGTCGACGACTGGGCGCCGCCCTGGCCGTTCGTCGAAGGGCTCCTGCGCCGCGACTCCTGCGTCAAGGTCGCGCCCGGCATCCCGCACGCGCTCGTGCCCGAGGGCGTGGAGGCCGAGTGGGTCAGCGACCACGGCGACGTCAAGGAGGCGGCCCTCTGGTCGGGCCGGCTCGCGACCGTGCGCCGCCGCGCCACCGTGATCGGGCACGGTGGGCTCGCCACCCTTACCGACGAGGACGACCCGGGCGGCGAGGTCCGCGCCGTCGGCGAGTACCTCTACGAGCCGGACGGCGCCGTCATCCGAGCCGGGCTCGTGACCGCGGTCGCCGCCGGCGTCGACGGCGGGCTGCTCGACGAGCACATCGCCTACGTCACCTCCGACGGCTCCTTCCGTACGCCGTTCGCGCGCGGCTACCGGGTCGTCGCGGAGCTGCCGTACCGCGAGAAGGCGCTGCGCGCCGCCCTGCGCGAGCGGGGCATCGGCCGCCTCACGATCAAGAAGCGGGGCGTCGAGGTGGTCCCGGAGCAGCTGCGCAAGCGCCTGGCGCTGGTCGGCGACGACGAGGCCACCATCGTGCTGACCCGCGTGGGGGGTCAGGGCACGGCACTGCTCGTCGACCCGTTCTGAGCCGCGCAGGGCCGCCACGCAAGGCCGGGTCACCCGCACACGCAACGGACCTGCCGCCCGGGGGGGCGACAGGTCCGTGGTCGACCGCAGTGGTCAGGCGGTGGCGGTGGTCTCGCTCGCCTTGATCCGGCCGGCGTGCCGCAGGCCCAGCAGGCCCAGGACCAGGAGGACACCCGCGCCGACGAAGGAGGCGACGGCGGCGTACCCGGCGATCAGGCCCATGGTGGCGAAGGCGTAGGCGTAGAGGAGCAGGCCGCGCAGCGTGCTGCCCATGAAGAGCGACTCGCGAAGCTCGCCCCAGGCGGCCGCCTCGTCGATCTGCTCCTGGCTGGCCTCGGGGTTCTCCGCGAGGGCGGCGCCGAGCTCACGGGCCTTGTCGCTGGCCTCCGAGTACGTCTGCGGCTCGCCCGCGAGCTCCTCGCCGCTGGAGTTCATGTGGGACTGGATGTAGTGGTCGGCGTAGGCACGAGCCTCGGCGCCGGTGTCCATCGGCGAGCCGGCGAACTCCTCGAGGGCCTCGACGCTCTCGTCGCTCAGGCCGCCGAGGGCGGGACCCTCGGGCATCACGATGTCCTGGGCCAGCAGCTGCTCCTCGACCTGGTCTCCGATGAACACGTTCGCCCACGTGAGCAGGCCTCCCGCGACGAGGAGCACGGCCGCGAGGAGCAGGCCGGTACCGGAGATCAACTTGTCGAGAGTGGAGCGCATGACGTCCTCCTGTTGCTTGCGAAGACCTGATGTCATTCGCGACACCACGAAATCTACGGATCCCGGAGGCCGGTGCTCAGTGCAGAAGGTCCAGCATCTCGAAGGACGATGGTCCCGTCCCGCCGGGACCTCTGCGGCCGGCGGGACGGGCCGGGTCAGGCCAGCGCCGCCTTCTCGGCTGCGATGGTCGTGTCATCGCCGTGGCCGGTGTGGACGACGGTGTCGTCGGGCAGCGCGAAGAGCTGGGTGCGGATCGACTCCACGATCAGGTCCTCGTCGCTGAACGAGCGGCCGGTCGCCCCGGGCCCGCCGTGGAAGAGGGTGTCGCCGGTGAACACGCAGCCCAGCTCGGGCGCGTAGAAGCAGACCGCGCCCGGCGCATGACCCGGCGTGTGCAGCACCCGCAGTGTCGTCCCGGCGACCTCGATCTCGGTCCCGTCGGCCAGGTCGAGGTCCCAGAGCTCGTCGGTGTGCGTGAGCTCCCAGAGCGGCTTTTCGCCCGGGTGCAGCATGATCGGCGCGACGACGCGCTCGCGCAGCGCCGGTGCGACCCGGCAGTGGTCGTCGTGGGCATGGGTGAGCAGGATCGCCTTGACCGTGCGCTCCCCCACGACCGCGAGGATGTCCTCGACCGAGTGAGGTGCGTCGATGACGACGCACTCGGTGTCGTCGCCGACCACCCAGATGTTGTTGTCGACGTCGAAGGTCTGCCCGTCCAGGCTGAACGTGCCCGACGAGACGGCGTGGTCGATGCGCGTTCTCGCCTCGCTCACAGGATCACCACGCTGCGCAGGACGTCGCCGTGGTGCATCCGCTCGAACGCCGCCTCGACGTCGCCGAGACCGACCTCCTCGGTGACGAACGCGTCCAGGTCGAGCCGGCCCTGCTGGTAGAGGTCGACCAGCATCGGGAAGTCGCGGCTCGGCAGGCAGTCGCCGTACCAACTGGACTTGAGCGAGCCGCCGCGGCCGAACACGTCGATCAGCGGGATCTCGGGGATCGTCATGTCGGGCGTCGGCACCCCCACGAGGACGACGGTCCCGGCCAGGTCGCGGGCGTAGAACGCCTGCTTCCACGTCTCCGGGCGGCCCACGGCCTCGATCACGACGTCGGCGCCGAAGCCGCCGGTCAGCTCCTGGATCGCGGTCACCGGGTCGGTCTGCGAGGAGTCGACGGTGTGCGTCGCGCCCAGCTCCTTGGCCTTCTCGAGCTTCTTCGGGTCGATGTCGACGGCGATGACCTTCGACGCGCCCGCGAGCGCCGATCCGGCGACTGCCGCCACCCCGACGCCGCCGCAGCCAATGACCGCGACCGTCTTGCCACGGGTCACCGCACCGGTGTTGATGGCCGCGCCGATGCCGGCCATGACGCCGCAGCCCAGCAGGCCGACCGCGGCCGGCCGCGCCGACGGGTCGACCTTGGTGCACTGGCCGGCCGCCACCAGGGTCTTCTCGGCGAACGCGCCGATGCCCAGCGCGGGGCTCAGCTCGGTGCCGTCCTCGAGCGTCATCTTCTGGGTGGCGTTGTGGGTGGCGAAGCAGTACTGCGGCTCGCCACGGTCACACGCCCGACAGTCGCCGCACACGGCGCGCCAGTTGAGGACCACGAAGTCCCCCGGGGCCACCGTCGTCACGTCCGGACCCACGGCCTCGACCACGCCCGCGGCCTCGTGGCCGAGCAGGAACGGGAAGTCGTCGTTGATCCCGCCCTCGCGGTAGTGCAGGTCGGTGTGGCACACCCCGCACGCCTGCACCTTCACCAGCGCCTCGCCCGGACCCGGGTCGGGCACGTTGATCGTCACCACCTCGGTGGGCTGACCCTTGGCTCGTGCGACGACCGCCTTGACCTGCTGCATCCGTGCTCCCTTCGTCCTGTCCCGATCATGGGCTCCCTGCAACGGTAATGGCCGCGCGTCCAGGGCGGGGTGCGGAGGCGGACGTGAGGACGCGCACGCCCCTCCTGACCCTTTCCGGGAGACTGCAACCATCTCGGGGCGGTTCGCGTCTTCGACACATGGACCACGCCGAGACGACCTTGCCGCTCTCGGCACGGTCGACCGCCGAGACTGGGCGCGTGAGTGCCCGCTCGGCCCGTGACGAGGAGTTCAGCGCGTACCTGGACGCACGCCAGCCGCAGCTCCTGCGGACGGCGTACCTGCTCACCGGCGACCGGCACCAGGCCGAGGACGTCCTGCAGACCTCGCTGGCCAAGCTGTACCTGGCCTGGGACAAGGTGCGCGACCGCGGCTCGGTGGACGCCTATGTCCGCCGGATCATGGTCAACGAGAACAACTCGCTATGGCGCCGCGGCTGGAAGCGCCGAGAGTTCGCCGCCGAGACCATCCCGGACCACGCCATCAGCGACGCCTACGACGAGGGGCTGAGCTCCGCACTGTGGGACGTCGTGCAGACCCTGCCGCAGAAGGCCCGCGCCGTGGTGGTGCTGCGCTACTACGAGCAGCTGACGGAGGCCGAGACCGCCGACGTCCTCGGCATCTCGATCGGCACCGTGAAGTCCCAGTGCAGCCGCGCGCTCGCCGCGCTGCGCGACCGCGTCCCATCCGACCTGAGCCCTGCCCACCGGGAGGAGGAGCAATGAGCATCGACCACTGGGAGTCCGAGGTGCGCCGTGAGCTGGGAGACCGCGTTCAGGGCCTCGACGACGCACCCTTCTCCCTCGACCAGGTGAAGGACCGCGCCTCGCGCCTCAGGCGCACCCGGCGTCGTGCCGCCGCCGGCAGCGTCCTGGCGGTCGCGGCGGTAGTGGTGCCGCTCGCCGTCGCCGGCCAGGGCCTCGCCGGCCGCACCGACCGCGACCTGCCGCCCGCGAACCAAAGCGCCGACCCCACCCCGCTCCCCTCCGAGGGTGTCGACACCGGCGGCTCGGGCCTCGGGGTCGACTACCTCGACGGCCGCACCTGGGTGCGCTCGGAGGCTCCCCCGGTCCAGCTCCCCGCCGCCTACTCGTTCGGCGTCGTGCTCGACGGCCAGCTGGTCGGCGCCCGCAACGACGACGACACCGGCATCGACGTGCTCGAGCTGGTGGACGAGGACGGTGAGGTCACCCACACCGTGCGCGGCGTGCTCTCGGGTCCCGTCGCCAACGAGCAGAGCACCGCGATCGCCTACCTCACGACCGCAGGCGAGCTGGTCGTGCGCTCGGACGGCCAGAGCCGGGCCGTCGCCCGCGGCCTCGAGACCGATCTGAGCCCGACTGCGCTGGTCGGCGACTGCGGACGCGACGACACCGGGTGCCGGCTCTACCTCAACGACGGCAGCGGCGGGCCTGCACAGGTGCTCGGCGCGGACGGCTCGCTGCGCGACGCGGTGGACGCCGACCCGGCACCGACCGACGTGGAGGACGCCGCCGAGGACGGGACGGTGGCGGTCCAGCTGTCCTCCGATGGCGCCGAAGCCTGCTACGCGCTCTACGACAGCGCGACCACCGGCTACACCTACGACACGTGCGCCTACTCGTTGCTCGACCTCGACCCCACGGGCGACCTCGTGGCCGTCTCGGAGGCCTACTACGACGGGCTCGGCCGCTCGTACGTCGGCATCATCGGCGAGGGCGGCGAGCTGGCAGCCCGGCTCGACCCCGACGGCGTCGTGGTCGACGAGGACTGGGCCGACGACGGGTCGCTCGTGGCCACGGTGTTCGAGCGGGAGCCGGGCGCGTGGAGCATCTGGCGGCTGAGCGCCGACGGCACGGTCGAGAAGGTCGTCGCCGGTGGCCCCGACACCGAGGACGTCAGCGGCTACCTGCTGCTCGGGTGAGCCGCCCTCAGTCGACGGTGACGGTGGCGAGCACGGCCGCGGCGATCCGCTCGCGCTCCTCCGCCGGGACGTCGAGGGCGAAGGTCAGCGTCACCGAGAGGCTCAGGCCGTCCTTGACGGTGCCGTAGTCGAGCAGGTAGGAGGCGGCGTCGATCTGCCCGGCGATGTGGTACCACTTGTCACCGCCGACGGTGACGAACGGCTGGAGCTTCGGCTGCTGGCGGTAGACCGCACTGCGCATGCGCGCCCGGGCGGAGTCCTCGACGCTCATGGTGCCCTGGGCCAGGTCGGGGTACTCGCCGATGAAGAGGGTGTCGATGCCGGTGCTCACGTAGGCCTGAGCCGTGTAGGGATCGCCCTCAGGACTGATCTCCCAGCCCTCCGGTGCGCGCACGCTGAACCGCTTGACGCGCAGCTCCGGCCCGGCCGCCGGCTCCACGCTGGGTGAGGACGGGGTCGGCGAGGGGCTCTCCGCGCCGGCGTCGCTGGTGGACGCCGTGGGCGACGGGTCCGGAGCGGCCGACGGCTCGTCGTCGGAGCAGCCGGCGGCCAGCACCAGGACGACGGCCAAGGCCGTCACGGATCCGAGATTGCGCACCACTCGACACTCCTTCGTTGGTGTTGGGCGCACATGCTAGCCGGATCCGAGGCTGGCAGGCGGGCCGTCGGCCGCGCTCCTTACCGCGCGCCGGAGAGCCTGGGTCGATCACGTTTGAGTGCGCACCGGGGCGGGTAGGCGAGGCTGACACCGTTCACGACACACCCCAGACCGAGGAGAAGGTCATGGCAGCACAGGGTGACTACACCCAGGCCACCACTGGGTTGATGCAGGCCACCACGGCCGTCAACGCCGTCGGGATAGCTCCGGCTGTCGGCGGCGTCGCAGGCCTCCTGCAAGTCATCGAGGTGGACGACGCCACCATCAAGGCGATCGTCTCGATCCTCGACAGCGGCGTCGCGGGGCTCGACACCCCCTTCGACAACGTGCCTCCCGGGGCGTTCGGCGGCTCCCAGAGCGGCAGCGAGCTTGCGCACCACACCGAGCTCGCGCACGCCAAGGTGCGCCAGGCGATGCACGACATGATGACCGGGCTCAACGGCTACCGGCAGGGCATCGAGACCTACGTGGCCAGCTTCGCGAACGCCGACGAGGCGTCGGCGAGCGCCTCGAGCACCCTGCTCAGCACGGTCGAGGCCTATCAGCCGTGCCTCACGGCGCCCGACGTCAGCACCAACAACTCCTGCGCAGCACCCAAGGAGGACGGCTGATGGTCACCGGCCCCCAGCAGCAGCGACTCGAGACGGCCCTCGCCGGCGCGTCCGAGGATGTGGTCGCCGCCGGCGCCCGAGAGTGGCGCCGGTGCGCGAACCTGCTCAACAGCGTCGCCATGGCTCTTGAGCACGCCTCCGGGCTCGAGACCAGCCTGGGCGGCCAGACCGGCCCCGCGATGGCCAAGGCCTTCCGCACGTCCGCGAAGGGCATGCGCGCCAAGCAGGACGAGCTGATGATGGGCAACGAGGCGCTCGGCGTGGCCCACGGCGCCATCGTCGCCGCCCGGGTCGGCAAGTCCGAGATGAACCACTACTTCCCACAGGCGCCGAACCCCGGCCCGTACCGGCCGCCGCCGGGTCCCAAGGACGGCTCCGACCTCCCGGCACAGACTCAGCACCAGGAGCAGATGAAGGCGTTCAACGACACCTTCGAGGCGCGCGAGAACATCGCGCGCCAGCTGGCCGACCGAATCGACACGGACTTCGGCGAGGCCACGCAGACGATGAAGGCGATCCACGGCATCCCGGACCCCGAGCAGCCCGCCACGCCGGCAGACCCCTCGCCGTACGTGCCTCCCAGCGGCGGCCTGCCCCCCGGTGGCAGCACGCGCCCGCCCCGTGGCACCGGCCACGCCGCCATCGGCCACAACCCGAACCACGGGGTCCAGGTGGTCCCGCCGGACGACAACACCTGCGCCTTCCCCCCGCCGCCGAACCAGGAGGTGCCGGTGGAGGAGACGCCCACCGAGCCTCCCGGCCTCCAGCCCACGCCCACGCCCACGACGACGGAGCCTCCGGGCATGCCGCCGGGCGCCGTCCCCACGACTCCGGGCGGGCCCGGGACGATCGGTGGCGGTGGCGGCTCAGGTGGCTTCCCGTCGGCAGCCGCCGGAGCGATCGCCGGAGGCGGACTCGCGGGCGCGGCCGTGGCCGGCATCCGTGGGGCGATGAGCCGCGTCGCGGGCGTCCATGCCGCGACTGCCGGCTCTGCGGCCGGCCGGCCGATCGGCGCCACCTCACGAGCCGGTGCCGCCGGTGCCCTAGGTCGCGGGGCGGCCGCGAGCCCCGGCGGCGGAGCCGGTGCCGGTCGCGGCGCCGGCGGTCGCGGAGCAGCGGCGAGTCCCGGCGGCGGTGCGGGCGGACGCGGCGCGGGCGGACGCGGTGCAGCGGGCGGACGAGGTGTCGCAGGCGGCGGAGCCGGCGGTCGCGCGGGCGCAGCCGCGGCGGGGACCGGTCGCGGCCGCGGCAAGGACGAGCAGGAGCGTCGCGGCGATCGCGACCTCTTCGACGACGGCCAGGACTGGATCGACGACGCGGACGCCGCGCCCGGCGTCATCGACTGACGGCCACCTTCGGGAGGCACGTCGCGCTATCTGCCCCGGGATACGCTCCCGGGGCAGGTAGCGGGGCGTGCCTCCCGCCCTCTCAGGACCCTTCGGCCAGGACCTCGGTGACCGGGAGGCTGGAGTCGGCGGGCAGGTCCAGCGGCGACGCGGGGCGCCCCCTGGCCACCATCTCCGCACCGAGCGCGGCCACCATGGCGCCGTTGTCGGTGCACAGCCCCGGCCTCGGCACCCGCACCCGGATGCCGAGGCGGCCGGCGCGCTCCTCGGCCATGGCCCGCAGGCGGGAGTTGGCGGCCACCCCGCCGCCGATCAGCAGGTCCTCGATGCCCTCACTGGCGGCGGCGTCCAGCGCCTTGCGGACGAGGACGTCGCAGACGGCCTCCTGGAAGCTCGCGGCGACGTCGTTGACGGGGACCCGCTCGCCGGCGCGCTCCTTGGCCTCCACCCAGCGCGCGACGGCCGTCTTGAGGCCGGAGAACGAGAAGTCGAAGCGGTGCCGCTCGAGGTCGCGCCTGCCGGTGAGGCCTCGCGGGAAGTCGATCGAGACGCGGTCGCCCTCGCGGGCCACGCGGTCGATGTGGGGCCCGCCGGGGAAGGGCAGCCCGAGCAGCCGGGCCACCTTGTCGAAGGCCTCCCCCGCCGCGTCGTCGATGGTCGTGCCCAGGGGATCGACGCCGGTCGTCACGTCGGTGACCCTGAGCAGGCTGGAGTGCCCGCCGCTGACCAGCAGCGCCAGGCACGGCTCCGGCAGCGCGCCGTGCTCGAGCTGGTCCACCGCGACGTGGGCGGCGAGGTGGTTGACGCCGTAGATCGGCTTGCCCAGCCCGAGCGCCAGCGCCTTGGCGGCCGCGACCCCGACGAGCAGCGCGCCGGCAAGCCCCGGCCCGTGGGTCACCGCGATCGCGTCGACGTCGCGCAGCGCGATACCGGAGGTCTCGCACGCCCGCTCGATGGTGGGCACCATCGCCTCCAGGTGGGCGCGGCTGGCGACTTCGGGTACGACGCCGCCGAACCGGGCGTGCTCCTCCACGCTGCTCGCGACGGCGTCGGCGAGCAGCGTGTGGCCGCGGACGATGCCGACCCCGGTCTCGTCGCACGAGGTCTCGATGCCGAGGACGAGTGGCTCCTGCTTCACGGGGTCCATCCTCCCCCGCCGGCCGCGCCGAGCGGTCGGCGCATCACCACCGCCGGCGCTCCGTCGCGGTAGTAGCGCGGGCGGCGGTCGACCTCGACGAAGCCGCGGGCGGCGTAGAACGCGAGCGCCGGCGCGTTCGTCTCGCGCACCTCGAGCAGCAGCCGGTCGGCTCCCCCGGCGTCGGCGAGCGCCACGACGGCGTCGAGGAGGGCGGAGGCTACGCCCCTGCGGCGCAGGTCGTCGCGTACGGCGATCCGCTGCAGCTCCGCGATGTCGGCCACGACGCTCGCGACGGCGTACCCGGCCACCTCGCCGTCGTCGGCGACCACGTAGTGCACGGTGGGCAGGTTGCCCTCGACCCCTTCGCGGACCAGGCCCTCGGACCAGGCGTCCTCACCGAGCGCCTCGGACTCGAGGTCGGCGATCGCCGTCACGTCGGCGGGTGTCGCGGCGCGGATCACGACACCCGCTTCGGCGGCCGGGGGGTCTCCGCGTCCGGGCGGCGCAGGTAGAGCGGGTCGGGGTCGTAGAGCTCCGCGAGCTCCTCGGCCACCACCCGCGCCAGCCAGCCGGCGCTGGGCCGGAGAGGACCGGTGTGGCCCGGGAACGCCGTCGGGTAGAGGGCACCGCCCTCGCCGACCACGGGCAGCTCGGTGGCGACGGTGTCCGGCTTGGCCACGGCCGGACCGGACTGGCGTACCCCGCCGTCGTCGTACGACGCCAGGTAGACCTCCTTGCGCCGCGCGTCGGTGGCCACCACGAAGGGCCCCGGCAGGCGCTCGGCCGCCTCTGCGGCGAGGACGTCCAGCGAGCACACGCCGTAGACCGGCAGCTCGAGGACGTAGGCGAGGGTGCGGGCGGTCACGAGGCCGACCCGCAGGCCGGTGAACGGGCCGGGGCCGACGCCGACGGCGATCGCGGTGAGGTCCTGTCGCACGAGCGCCGCCTGCTCGAGCGCCCTCTCGATGAGCGGGGCCAGCTGCTCGCCGTGCTTCATCGACCGCTCGGAGGTCAGCTCCACCACCACGTCCTCGCCGTCGTGGAGGGCGACGGCGACGGTGGGCGAGGCGGTGTCGAAGGCGAGCAGCACGGACCGAACCTACTCAGTTGGCCCAGCGGGTGCCGACGCCGAGTACCTCGACCCGTCGCGGGTCGAGCTCACGCTCGGCCTCGGCGGCGCGGGTGATGCGCACCTCGAGCCGGGAGTCCGACAACCCTTCGGCCATGCCCTCGCCCCACTCGACGACCGTGACCGCCTCGTCGAGCGAGGTGTCGAGGTCCAGGTCGTCGAGCTCCTCCAGTCCGCCCAGGCGGTAGGCGTCGACGTGGACCAGGTCGGGCCCGCCCCTCAGCGAGGGGTGGACGCGGGCGATGACGAACGTCGGCGAGGTGACCGCACCGCGCACCTTCAGCCCTTCGCCAAGGCCCTGCGTGAACGTCGTCTTGCCGGCTCCGAGGCCGCCCGAGAGCACCAGCAGGTCACCGGGGCGCAACTCACCGGCGATGCGGGCCCCCAGGGCCCGCATGTCCTCCGACGTCGGGGCGTCGAAGGTTCTGGGCAGTGGCCGGGAGAGCTCGACGTAGGGCCAGCGGCGATCGGCCTGGGCGAAGCCGCGGCGCTGCCAGAAGGCCACCGTCGCGGGCAGCTCCTCGCGAGCGACCACCGAGAGCCGGGCCTTGCCCGGCCAGGCCTCGACGGCCGCGTCGACCATCGCGGCGGCGACACCGTGGCCCTGGGCCGCGGGCAGCACCCCGAAGCGGCGCAGGTAGACCGAGTCCCCCACCGGGTCGAAGAGCAGCGCGCCGACGGGCTCGTCACCCACGCGGGCGACGAGCCCGCCGTTGAGCGCGAGGCGGGTCCCGATGGAGTCGACGGTCTCGCTGAGCGCGTCGGCAGGCGGGTCCAGCGGCGGCCGGCCGGCGAAGGCCTCATGGACGATGTGATGGACCACCTCGGCCGACTCGTGGCCGACGCGGCGGACGGTGAGCGTCACCGGCCCGCGAGCCGCGTGGACGCGGCCGTGATCAGCTGGTCGAGCTCGGCGGTCACCTGGTCGTGGCGCTCGAGGGGGACCATGTGCCCGGCGCCCTCGCACTCGAGCAGCCGGGAGCCGGCGATGCGCTGGTGCAGCTTGCGGCTGTGGCCGAGCGAGGTGAGCCGGTCCTCGGTGCCGCAGATGATGGCGGTCGGCACGCGGCCGAGGACCTCGACGATGTGGAACTTGTCCAGGCTGCTGAAGCTCGGGAAGAACTCCGCCACGACCTCGAACGGCGTGGCCGAGAGCATCTCGTCGACGAAGTCCACGTACGCCGCCGGCACGTCGTCGCCGAAGGCGAAGAGGTCGGTCCCGACCCGCGCGATGGCGGAGCCGACACGGCGCAAGCCGTCCACCGATCGGTGGCGCCGGCCCAGGGACCGCACCGCCCTGCTGGCCACCCGGCCACTCAGGCGGCTGGGCAGCATCGGCAGCAGGATCCGGCCGACGTCGAGCCCGCCGGCCGTGGTCGAGATCAGCCCCACGCCGACCACGCGGTCGCCGATGAGCTCGGGGAACTGCTCGGCGAGAGCGACGACCGACATGCCGCCCATGGAGTGACCGACGAGGACCACCGGGCCCTCGGGGACCACCTCGTCGATCACCTGCTTGAGGTCGCGACCGAGCTGCTCGATCGTGGCGTGCTCGTGGGAGGACCGGCCGGAGCGACCGTGGGAGCGCTGGTCGTAGAAGACCGTGCGCACCAGTCCCCGGTAGGCGCCACGCTGGAAGTGCCAGCAGTCGAGGTTCAGGCAGTAGCCGTGGGCGAACACCAAGGTGATCTCGGGCCCGGGCTCGCGACCCGACAGGCGGCGGTGCCGGGCCGGCGGCTCGGTCACCTCGTCGACCTCCACGTGCAGCGCCACGCCGTCCTCGGCGATCACGCTCCTGGGTGTGGAGCGGAGCGTGCCGAACGGGGCGGTGACGTCGTCACGGCGGCTCTCGATGGCGTGGTTGCGGCGCGCGACCTCGAGCGCCGTGCCGGCCGCGGCGAGGCCGACGGCACCCGCGGCGACTCCCAGAAGCTTGCGCTGGACGCTCATGAGCTCACCTCGCTGTCGACATGGGTGCGGGCCATCCGGCCGCCGATCCGAGTGACGATCTCGTAGCTGATGGTGCCGCAGGCCTCGGCCCACTCCTGGGCTGTGGGCTCACCGTCTCCCCCCGGCCCGAACAGCACCGCGTCGGCTCCCGCGTCGGGCAGGTCACCGCCCAGGTCGACGACGAACTGGTCCATGCAGACGCGTCCGCGCAGGGGCCGGCGCCTGCCGCCGACGGCGACTTGGGCGACGTTGCTCGCGGCGCGGGGCACCCCCTCGCCGTAGCCGGCCGGGACGAGCCCGACGGTGGTGGGCTGCTCGGCGGTCCAGAGCTGCCCGTAGGAGACCGCGTCGCCGGCCTCGAGGGACTTCACCATCGCCAGCCGCGCGCGCGCGGTCATGGCCGGCACCAGGCCGAGGTCTGGCGTGTGCCCGGGTGCGGGGTCGAGCCCATAAATGGCGATGCCACAGCGGACCAGGTCGAAGCGGCTGCTGGGCCTCAGGATCGCGGCGGCGGAGTTGGCGAGGTGGCGTACCTCCGGGCGCAGCCCGGCCCGCTCGGCGGCCGCGAGTGCGCGCTCGAACGCCGCCTCCTGGGCGTCGTTGGCGGGGTGGGCCGGCTCGTCGCTGCACGCGAAATGCGACCACAGACCGGTGATGCGCCAGCGCCCGGCCTCCTCGCCCGCCAGCGCGTGGGCGAACAACCCCTCCCAGTCGCGCTCGGCCGCCCCGCCACGGGAGAGGCCGGTGTCGACCTTGAGCTGGACGCGCGCCGGGGTCCCGGTGGCGAGCGCGGCCGCGGCCGCGGCGATCTCGTCGAGCTCGGCGACCGAGTAGGCCGTGACGTCGATGTCCGTGGCCAGCGCGGTGCCGTAGTCCTCGCCCGGCACGGTCAGCCAGCACAGCAGCCGGCCGGAGTCGCCCGCCACGCGCAGCGCCACGGCCTCGTCGAGGGTCGCAACGCCGAGCCACTCCGCGCCGGCGTCCCGCGCGGCCGTGGCCACCTCGTGCATGCCGTGGCCGTAGCCGTCCGCCTTGACCACCGCCATGACCGGGACCCCGGCGGTACGGCGCAGGGTCCGGACGTTGTGGCGGATCGCGGCGAGGTCGACGACGATCTCGGCTCGCGGGCTGGTCATGCCTGCGATTGTCCCATCCGAGGCCGTCGCGTCAGCCCACGGGCGGGAGGCCTCGCACCACGGCGGGCACGGCGCCGGCGATCTGGCCGGCCATCAGGGGGCCGCCGGAGCCGGCCAGGGTGGCGGCCGCACCGTGCAGCCAGGAGCCGACCGAGGCGGCGTCGAACGGGTCGAGCCCCGCCGCCAGCAGCGCGCCCACCAGGCCGCCGAGGACGTCTCCGGCGCCCGCCGTCGCGAGCCACGGCGTCCCGGTCGTCGTGACCCGGGTCCGACCGTCGGGCGCGGCGACGAGCGAGTGCCGCCCCTTGAGCAGCACCACGCAGCCGTAGGCGGCCGCGGCCTCGCGCGCGTGGGCCAGCGGCCGGGCCTCGATGCCGGCCCGCTCCCGGTCGAGCATCGCGGCGAGCTCGCCGGCGTGAGGAGTCAGCACCACGGGGCGCTCGAGCGGGGCGACGACGTGGGCGAGCGCGTCGGCGTCGACGACCGTGGGGACGTCGTCGCGCAGGGCTGCGGCGAGCTCGGCGGCGGCGTGCTGCCCGCTGCCCGACCCGACCACCCAGGCCTGGACCCGCCCCGCGCCGACGACCTCGGGGTGGGTGTCGCGCACCCGCCGCGCTACGGCGGCGTCGCCGACGTAGCGGACCATGCCGACCAGGCCGCTGGCGGCCCCGGAGACGCTGAGCAGGCCGGCGCCCGGGTACTCCTCGGAGCCGGCACGGACGCCGACCACCCCGCGGGTGTACTTGTGGGCATCCGGGCTGGGCCGCGGCAGCAGGGCCGCGACGTCGTCCGGCTGGAGCGCCTCGACCTGGGCCGGGGGCAGCTCGAGCCCGAGGTCGACCAGCTGGACCACGCCGCAGGCGGCCGCGGCCGGGTCGACGAGATGGGCCACCTTGTGGGTGCCGAAAGTGATCGTGACGGCGGCCCGCACGTGGGGCCCGTCGAGCTCGCCGGTGTCGACGTCGACGCCGGAAGGCGTGTCCACCGCGACCACCGGGACACCGGTGAGCCGCTCCAGCGCGGCCACCGCGTCCTGCCGCAGCCCGGGCCGCCCGCCGATCCCGGTGATCCCGTCGACGACGAGGTCCGGGCGTCGGCCCTGCCACCCGACCCGCCCCCCCGCCGCGCGCAACGCCGCCAGTCCGTCCTCGTGCACGGTCTCGCCCAACCGCCACGCCTCGACGGCCACGCCGCGCCTGGCGAGCACCGCGCCGGCGTACAGCGCATCACCGCCGTTGTTGCCCCCACCGACCAGCAGCAGCACCCGGCGCCCGTAGGCCGAACCGAGCAGGTCCAGCACGGCGTAGGCGAGCCCGTGCGCCGCCTTGTGCATCAGCGCCCCCTCGGGCAGCCGCGTCAGCAGCGCGTCTTCCGCGGCCCGGACCTGCTCGACGGTGTGGGCGTACCTCATGCGCCCACGCTAGCGGCGACCCACGCTCAGGACTCGAGCACGACCACGGCCGACGCGATGCCGGCGTCGTGGGATAGGGACAGGTGGACGTGGGCGACGCCCAGGTCGGCGGCGCAGGCGGCGACGGAGCCGCGTACCTCGAGCACCGGGCGGCCGGACTCCTCCGACACCACCTCGGCGTCGTGCCAGGCCATGCCGACCGGCGCACCGAGCGCCTTCGCCATCGCCTCCTTCGCGGCGAACCGCGCAGCGAGGGAGGCCAGGGGGCGGGCGGCCTCGGCGGGGGTGAACAGGCGCGCCGCGAGGCCCGGCGTGCGCGCCAGCGCGGCGCCGAAGCGCTCGATGTCCACCACGTCGATGCCGACGCCGATCACCGCCACGGTCGCAGCCGGCTCACTCGACGGTGACGGACTTGGCCAGGTTGCGCGGCTGGTCGACGTCGTGGCCCATCGCGGTGGCAAGCTCGCACGCGAACAGCTGCAGCGGCACGACTGCGACGAGCGGCTGCAGAAGCACCGGCACCTTGGGCAGCCGGATGAGAACGTCGGCGTACGGCTCGATCGAGGTGTCGCCCTCCTCGGCCAGGCAGATCGTGCGCGCCCCCCGCGCTCGCACCTCCTGGATGCCGCTGATCATCTTGTCGTGCAGCTGGTCGCGCCCCTGGGGAGGTACGACGCACAGCACCGGCAGACCCTCCTCGATGAGGGCGATCGGGCCGTGCTTGAGCTCGCCCGCGGCGAAGCCCTCCGCGTGGATGTAGGCCAGCTCCTTGAGCTTCAGGGCCCCCTCGAGCGCGACCGGGTAGCCGGCGTGACGTCCAAGGAACAGCACGGAGCGCGTGTCGAGGTGACTGCGGGCCAGCTCGTAGACGCTCTCGGCGGATGAAAGGACGCTCTCGATGTGGCCGGGCATGGCCTCGAGCTGGTGCATGATCTCGGTGACCTCGTCGCCGTAGCGCGTGCCCTTGACCTGCGCGACGTACAGCGCGAGCAGGTAGCAGGCGACGAGCTGGGTCAGGAACCCCTTCGTGGAGGCGACGCCGATCTCCGGGCCGGCGTGGGTGTAGATGACCGCATCGGACTCGCGCGGGATCGTGGACCCGTTGGTGTTGCAGATCGCCAGCACCTTGGCGCGCTGGGTGCGGGCGTGCCGGATCGCCTGCAGGGTGTCGGCGGTCTCCCCCGACTGGCTGATCGCCACGATCAGGGTCGAGTAGTCGAGGATCGGGTCGCGGTAGCGGAACTCCGAGGCGAGCTCCACCTCGACCGGGATCCGGGCCCAGTGCTCGATGGCGTACTTGGCCACCATGCCGGCGTAGAACGACGTGCCGCAGGCGATGATGATGATCTTGGTGACGTCGCGGATCTCGTCGTCGGAGAGGCGCATCTCGTCGAGCTGCAGCAGTCCGTCCTCGCTGTGCCGGCCCAGCAGGCTGTCGGCGACCGCCCGCGGCTGCTCGAAGATCTCCTTGCGCATGAACCAGTCGTGGCCGTCCTTCTCGGCGGCCGACAGGTCCCACGTGACGTGGTAGCGGCGCCCCTCCGCCGGCGCGCCGTCGAAGTCGGTGACCTCGACGCCCTCCCGGGTGAGGGTGACGACCCGGTCCTGCCCGAGCTCGAGGGCCTCGCGGGTGTGCTCGATGAACGCCGCGACGTCGCTGCCGAGGAAGTTCTCCCCCTCGCCGATACCGACGACCAGCGGCGAGTTGCGGCGCGCGGCGACCACCCGGTCGGGGTCCTCGCTGTCGACCGCGACGAGCGTGAAGGCGCCCTCCAGCCGGCGGCAGACATGCTGCATCGCCGTCGTCAGGTCCTGGCCGGAGAGCACCTGCGACTCCAGCAGCTGCGCCGCCACCTCGGTGTCGGTCTCGGAGAGCAGGCCGTGTCCGGCCGCCTCCATCTCGCTGCGCAGGCTCGCGAAGTTCTCGATGATGCCGTTGTGGACGAGCGCCACGCGCCGCGCGCCGCCGGAGTGTGGGTGCGCGTTGACGTCGTTGGGGGCGCCGTGGGTGGCCCACCGGGTGTGGCCGATGCCGGTCGTGGACTCCGGGAGCGGCGCTTCGGCGATCGCCTTCTCGAGGTTGGCGAGCTTGCCGGCCCGCTTCTCCGTGGCCAGCTCCCCGCTCGCGACGAGGGCGATCCCCGCCGAGTCGTAGCCGCGGTACTCCAGTCGCCGCAGACCCTCCACGACGACCTGCTGGGCCTGCCTGGAGCCGACGTATCCGACGATGCCGCACATGGGCCCCACTGTAGAGGGACGACGCCGCTCACCCCGGTGCGCCCGGCTGCTGCAACAATCCTCCGCATGTCGACAGGCGGGGGCAACCGCAACGGTGCCCACGACGAGTCCCCCCGGGAGCCGTCGCCCTACATCGAGCTCGACCGAGCGGCGTGGGCGGCCCTGGGCGCCGAGACGGAGAACCCGCTCAGCGAGGATGAGATCCGCAACCTGCGAGGCCTCGGGGACGCCCTCGACCTCGACGAGGTCCAAGCGGTCTACCTGCCCCTGAGCAAGCTCCTCAGCCTGTACGTCGAGTCGGCCGGCAAGCTGCACCGCGAGCAGGAGGCGTTCCTGCACCAGCGCACGCCGCCCCGCACCCCGTTCGTGATCGGCCTCGCCGGGTCGGTGGCCGTCGGCAAGTCGACGACGGCGCGGGTGCTCCAGCAGATGCTGGCCCACTGGCCCGAGCACCCCAACGTCGCGCTGATCACCACCGACGGGTTCCTCTACCCCAACGCCGAGCTCGAGCGGCGCGGGATCCTGCACCGCAAGGGCTTCCCGGAGTCCTACGACCGCCGCGCCCTGCTGCGGTTCGTGGTGGACATCAAGTCGGGCAGGGACGAGGTCGAGGCGCCGACGTACTCGCACCTGGTCTACGACGTGGTGCCCGGCGAGAAGGTCGTCGTCAAGCGCCCCGACATCGTGATCATCGAGGGGCTCAACGTCCTCCAGCCGGCCCGCGTCCGCGACGACGGCACCGCCGGGCTGACCCTGAGCGACTTCTTCGACTTCTCCGTGTACGTCGACGCCGGGCGCGACAAGATCCGCGAGTGGTACGTGTCGCGGTTCCTGCGGCTGCGCGAGACGGCGTTCCGCGACCCGCACTCGTACTTCGCGAAGTACGCCGCGCTGTCCCAGGAGGAGGCCATCGCGGAGGCCGAGCGCATCTGGGACGGCATCAACGGCCCCAACCTCGTGGAGAACATCCTTCCGACCCGCTCGCGCGCCACGCTGGTCCTGCGCAAGGACCGCGACCACTCGGTCCGCTACGTCCGGCTCCGCAAGCTGTGAGCGCCCCCCGGCCCCAGCAGGTCATCGGCGAAGACTCCTCACGATGCGTCGGGCCACGGCCTCCGACATCGACCCACGTCCGAGGTCGCGCACCAGCACGAGCGTGACGACGCCCGAAGGGCCTCGGGTGCTCACCAGGTCCACGCCGGCCCTCGCCGGCCGGCACGGGCCGGGCGCCACCGGCACGACGGTGTGCGTCCGCACCGCTGACGAGCCGTCGGCGAGCCGCACCCCCACGACCCGTACGCCGACCGGCTCGCCGTCGGGACCAGCCACCGCCGCTGCCCACGCCCCCGTGAGCCGAGCGACGACCTCGCGCGCCGTACCGGGCATGGGCGGCAGCAGCCCGGCGAAACCCCGATTGGACGGCCCGCCGTGTCTGGCGCAGTACCCCTCGTCCAGCACCGCGGGCCCCGCGACCCCCACGGCCGGCTCGCCGCGCCGGTCGGCGTAGTAGAGCACCTCCCCCGGCCCGCTGACGCGCCAGCCCGCCTGCACCGGCGGCACGGTGAAACGCCCAGCGTGACGCTGCACCACCTGCCAGCCCGCTGACGGGGCGGGGGTTGCCGCCGGTGGGGCTGCGGGCCCCGGGGCGAGCGTCACGGCCCAGGCGACGAGGGTCGTCAGTGTCGCGCAGGCACCGAGCAGGAGAGCCAGTCGCTCCATGCCTCGTGTCTAGCGTCGGCTGACTGCGAGCGCGACCGGCCCTCCACAGGGAATGCCGCTCAGAGCGCGAGCTGCGCCTTCACGACCGCGGCGAGGCGGTCGGCGACGTCCTGGGCGAGCTCCTGGGTGGGGGCCTCGACCATGACTCGGACGAGCGCCTCGGTGCCGGAGGGGCGCAGCAGGATGCGACCGGTGTCGCCGAGGGCGTACTCCTCCTCGGCGAGAGCGGCGGCCAGGACGGGGTCGTCGTCCGCACGGGTCTTGTCGACGCCCGGGACGTTGACCAGCACCTGCGGGAGCCGAGTGACGACCGAGGCCAGGGAGGCCAGGGTCTGACCTGTCTCGACCATGCGGTCCAAGACGTGCAGTGCGGTGAGGATGCCGTCACCGGTGGTGGCGTGCTCGCTCATGATGACGTGTCCGGACTGCTCGCCGCCCAGCGTGTAGCCGGCGACCCGCATGGCCTCGAGCACGTAGCGGTCGCCGACCTTGGTCTGGCGCACGCCGAGCCCGGCGGCCTTCATCGCCTGGACGAAGCCCAGATTGCTCATCACGGTGGCGACGACGGTGTCCTTGACCAGCCGGCCGGCCTCCGCCATCGAGATCGCCAGGATCGCCAGGACCTGGTCACCGTCGACGACGTTGCCCTCGTGGTCGACGGCCAGGCAGCGATCGGCGTCGCCGTCGAGCGCGAAGCCGGCGTCGGCGCCGTGCTCGAGCACCGCGGCGCGCAGCGGCTCGAGGTGGGTGGAGCCGCATCCATCGTTGATGTTGAGCCCGTCGGGCTCGGTCCCGATCGCGACCACCTCCGCACCGGCCAGGCGAAGCGCGCGGGGACCGGCCTCGAAGGCGGCACCGTGGGCGCAGTCCAGCACGATCCTGAGCCCGGCCAGGGGCCGTTGACGGGTGGCGAGGAGGTGGTCGACGTACTCCTCGACCGGGGTCGCGTACGGCGAGACTCGACCGACGTCGCCGCCGAGCGGGCGGTCCCAGGCCATCTCGAGGTGAGCCTCGATGTCGCGCTCGACCGCGTCGTCGAGCTTCAAGCCGCCGCGGGAGAGGAACTTGATGCCGTTGTCGGGCATCGGGTTGTGCGAGGCGCTGATCACCACGCCGAGATCGGCGCCCAGGGCGTGGGTCAGGTACGCCACGCCGGGGGTCGGCAGGACCCGCAGGCGGATCACGTCGACGCCGGCGGAGGCGAGCCCCGCCACGACGGCGTGCTCGAGGAACTGCCCGGAGATCCGGGTGTCGCGGCCCACCACCGCGATCGGCCGCGGCCCGGCGTACTCGCCGCGATCGACGAGCACCCGGGCGGCGGCGACGGACAGGTCCAGGGCCAGCTCAGCGGTCAACTGACCGTTGGCGAGGCCCCGGACCCCGTCCGTGCCGAAGATGCGCGGCAAAGCCGTGCGATCAGCGCTTGCTGAACTGAGGCGCCTTGCGGGCCTTCTTGAGACCGGCCTTCTTGCGCTCGATGACGCGCGCGTCGCGGGTCAGCAGTCCGGCCTTCTTGAGCGCCGGACGGTTGGACTCGACGTCGATGGCGTTCAGGCAGCGGGCCACGCCGAGGCGCAGGGCGCCGGCCTGACCGGTGATGCCGCCGCCGTGGATGCGGGCGATGACGTCGAAGCGGCCCTCGAGCTGGAGCTCGGCGAACGGCTCGTTGACCACCTGCTGGTGCAGCTTGTTCGGGAAGTAGGAGTCGAGCGTGCGCCCGTTGACGGTCCACACGCCGGTGCCGGGGACGATGCGCACGCGGGCGACGGCCTCCTTGCGCCGGCCGGTGGCGGCCGCAGGGGCGATGGTCGCCGGGCGGGCGGGGGTGTCCGCGTGAGCGGCGCTCTCGGAGCTGTAGGCAACGCCCTGCTCGTCGGTCTCGTAGGTCTCCTCGACCTCGGTGCTGGTGTCAGCCACTGTGTTCCTCAACCTTGCTTTCGACGTCGATGATTACTGGGAGATCTGCGTGATCTCGAAGGGGACGGCCTGCTGGGCCGAGTGGGGGTGGTTCGGGCCCGAGTAGACCTTGAGCTTCTTCATCAGGGCGCGGCCGAGCTTGTTCTTCGGGAGCATCCCCCAGACGGCCTTCTCGACGGCCTTGCGGGCGTCCTTGTCGAGCACCTCGCCGATGGGCGTGGAGGTCAGACCACCCGGGTAGCCGGAGTGGCGGTAGGTCATCTTGGTCGTCCGCTTGTTGCCGGAGAGGGCGACCTTCTCGGCGTTGACGACGATGACGAAGTCACCGGTGTCCATGTGCGGCGCGTAGATCGGCTTGTGCTTGCCGCGAAGGAGCGTGGCCACCTCGACGGCGAGACGCCCGAGGACGACGTTCTCGGCGTCGATGACGTGCCAGTCGCGCTGGATGTCTCCAGGCTTGGGGCTGTAGGTGCGCAAGGCTGTTCTTCTCTCTCGTTCGTGGGGCCCGGCGGAGGTGACCCCCGGGCGGTGCTGCTGCGGCTTCTGACGAACACGGCCCGGCTCGGCACCGACCGTGAGGGCGGTGGCGTCCGGGACTGCACCCCGACCCGTGGAGCGGGTCCGAGCGCGGCAGGAGTCGCGACCGACAAGACTACGGCGCCGCCGGCGACGGGGTCAAAACGAGGCCGCGGGACGTCGTAGCGGCGGACCGGGGTTCGCGCCTCGCCCACCCGCGTTTAGGTTGGACCGCGTGACTGACTCTCTCACCGTCCGCGACAACCGCACCGGACAGGAGTACGACGTACCCATCCTCGACGGCACCATCAAGGCCGCCGACGTGGGAAAGATCAAGACCGGGGAGGACGAGCCCGGTCTGGCCGTCTACGACCCCGGCTTCGTCAACACCGCCTCCTGCCGCAGCGCCGTGACCTTCATCGATGGCGACAAGGGCATCCTGGAGTACCGCGGGTACCCCATCGAGCAGCTCGCCGAGAAGTCCAACTTCCTCGAAGTGGCCTACCTGCTCGTGCACGGCGCCCTGCCCAGCAAGGCCGAGTACGACTCGTGGGTCCACGAGATCACCTACCACACCTTCGTCCACGAGAACGTCAAGACGTTCATGCAGGGCTTCCGCTACGACGCCCACCCCATGGGCATGCTCATGGCCTCGGTCGGCGCCCTCTCGACGTTCTACCCCGACGCGCGCAACATCACCGACGCCGACAACCGGCACATGCAGATCGTGCGCATGATCGCCAAGATGCCCACCCTCGGCGCCTGGTCCTACCGCCACGCCCAGGGCAAGCCCTACGTCTACCCCGACAACGAGCTCTCCTACACCGCCAACTTCCTCTCCATGCTCTTCAAGATGAGCGAGTCGAAGTTCGAGGCCGACGAACGACTGGTCAAGGCCCTCGACGTGCTCTTCATCCTGCACGCCGACCACGAGCAGAACGCCTCCACCAACGCGGTCCGCTCGGTGGGCTCCACCCAGGTCGACCCCTACTCCGCAGTCTCCGCCGGCGTCGGCGCCCTCTTCGGCCCCCTGCACGGCGGCGCCAACGAAGCCGTCCTGCGGATGCTGCGCCGCATCGGGTCGAAGGAGAACATCCCCGACTTCATCAAGGGCGTCAAGGACGGCAACGAACGCCTCATGGGCTTCGGCCACCGCGTCTACAAGAACTACGACCCCCGCGCCAAGATCATCAAGAAGTCCGCCGAGGACGTCTTCGAGGTCACCGGCACCAACCCCCTGCTCGACATCGCCCTCGAGCTGGAGAAGATCGCCCTCGAGGACGAGTACTTCGTCAAGCGCAAGCTCTACCCCAACGTCGACTTCTACTCCGGGCTCATCTACGAAGCCTTCCAGTTCCCACCCGAGATGTTCACCGTGCTCTTCGCCATCGGCCGCACCCCCGGCTGGCTGGCCCAATGGCTCGAGCTCGTCCAGGACAAAGAACAGAAGATCGCCCGCCCCAAGCAGATCTACACCGGCGACCGCACCCTCGACTTCACCCCAGCCTCCGAGCGCTGGGCCTGAGCGCCCGACACCGGGCGTACGACGCCCCGACGGGCCTGCCCGTCGGGGCGTCGTACCTCAGGCGGCTCCGGCCGCGACCTGCTCCGCCGAGGCGAGCACCAGCGACTCCATCTGCTCGACCAGCTTCCCCCCGGACTCGAAGTGGTTCAGGGTGACCAGGAGAAGGCGCTCGCCCACGTGGGTCACGAGCCCGACGCGGGTGACCTGGCCCCCGTCGCTCACCATGAGTCCGGGGGCTCCGGCGACGGTCACTTCCTGCGGGACCTCCGTGCCAAGGACCTTGGCCTGCTCCACGTCCTGCTCGAGGGTCCCGTGCCCAGGCGTCAGGTCGATCCTCAGCACGGAGTAGTCGGCGAAGGTCAGTGCGCAGCTCTCCCGCTTGCCCGGCGTGCCCGCGGTCGACGGCTCGGTCACCTTCACGCCGGTCTCGGCGCTCAGGGCCGACGCGTCGATGGCGTCGCACGCGGCCGACGCGGATCCGCTGGTCGGGGCGCTGGAGGTCTCGGAGGGTCCCGAGGTCCCTGACGGTTCGGGCGAGGCACTCGACGAGTTCGTCCCGGACGGCCCCTCCCCGGTGTCCTCGTCGCCGTCCGAGCACCCGGTCAGGAGGAGGGACAGCCCGAGCGCAGCGGCGGCGAGGGCCCGTCGCCGATCAGCCACGTCGCACCTGCGAGGTGTACCGGTCCAAGGTGGCGCTCATCTCTCTCGTCGTCGCGACGATCGCCGCCTGGACGATCTCGAAGCCACGGTACTCATCCTGGGGTCGCTGCCAGAACCGGTCCCAGGTGGTGGCGCGGCGCTCCACCCGATCGTGCACGGTGCGGAAGTGCGCGGGCGCGTCGTCGGCGCCGGTGAGCTGTTCGAGGGCCTCGACGATCTCCGGCTCGAGCGGGCGGGACGCCTCCTCGTCGAGGATCCGGTCGACGAGGTCGTCGACCTCGGCCAGTCGCGCCTCCAGGGTCGCGGACGCACCACCGGCCCGGGCTGACTCGAGCAGCAGGTCGACCGCCTCGGCCGGTTCGGCGCTGGATGCGTCGTAGTACTCCATCACCTGGCTCCCTGCGGGACCTTCACGTCGTCTCGAGGAGCGATGACCGAGGGCGGGGCCATCGGCGGGTGCCACTCCTCCTCGGGCTCCCCGGTCAGGGGGTTGACGGGCCCCGAGGAGTTGGGCCCGGACGAGTCAGGCAGGCAGTCCTCGTCGTAGTAGACGCTGGGGTCGGTCTTGCCGGCCTCGGCCACGCCCTCGTCGACCTTGTCCTCGAGGTCGTCGTACGCCGTCCCCTCGGGGTCGCCGAAGTCGGTCTTGAGGTCCTTGAGCGACTTCTCGATGTCCCGGGTGTCGGAGGGCAGGTCGTTGAGGTTCATCTTGGCTCGGGCGTGCGGCAGCTTCTGGACGATGGCGACGACCTGCTTCACCGTCTTGATGCGGTCGGCCTGTTCCCTCGCCCACTCCTCGACCTCGGTGGCCAGACCGAACGCGACCTCGATGAGGTTCTTCACCGTCTTCACGTCCTCGACGAGGTCGGTGAAGAACGCCGTCCCCTTCTCCGCGATCTCCTTGACGGTGGTCAGGATGCCGATGACGGCGTTGATCCGCTTGAGGAGGAACTTCATCAGCTTGAAGAGCTTCTGCGCCAGCACCCGGATGATCTTCTCGACCTTCATGGCGATCCGCTCGCTCATCGTGGCCAGGCTCTCGAAGACGCCGGCCAACCCGTCGATGACGCCGGAGATGGCGGTCATCACCGCGCCGTAGAGGGCGATGTGGATGTTCAGCGCGCTGCCTGCCTGGCCCTTCATCGCCTGGATGGCGTTGCCCGCGAGCAGGCCGAAGTTCACTGCGTAGTCCCGGAACGCCTTGGCGAGCTTCTTGCAGGCCGACGAGTTCTGCTGGATGGCGTAGTAGTCGCCCGAGAGCGGGAAGACGATGAAGTCCTCGAGGCTCTTGTCGGGCAGCTCGTCGAAGATGTCGATGCCGTGGTCGCGGCACCACTTGATGCACTCGTTGACCTTGTCGCGGGCGGCGTCCCAGCCGCTGACCACCTGCTGGAACGGCTCGTCGTGGCCCTTGGGGAACCGCTGCTTGCCCTCCTCGGGAGCGGTGAGCCGGTCGGCTGGGTCCCTGAGGCCCACGATGCGGACCTCGATGCCCGGGCCGCCGCCGTCGCCCTGGCCCGGCTCTCCGGTGAGCTTGTCGAAGTCGAACTTGATCGTCTCGTCAGTGGCGTAGACGTGCTTGGCGGTCGTGATCGTGGCCGCCTGCAGGCCCTCGAATCGCGTCTCGAAGGTGCTCTTCATCGTGGAGAAGTAGCCGCGCATCTCGCCCATGGCGTCGGCCAGCGGCTTCAGCGCGAACGGCTCGAAGTCGAAGCCGGCGGTGCTGCAGACGTGCTCCTCGACGTAGGAGTCCATATCGGCGACCTGCTCCTTGATGGTCACCATGTCCTCGAGCAGCATGTCGAGACTGCCCCACTGGATCTGCAAGACGTCACCCATGTCGCACTCCTCGTCGTGGCCTGCTGCACGGTTCCTACCCATGGCACCGCGCAAGAAAACCCGGTCACGCTCGACGACCGCGGTCGTGCGGACAGTCCCACCCGTGGACCGGGGTTCGCGCCTCGCCCACCCGCGGTTTAGGTTGGACCGCGTGACTGACTCTCTCACCGTCCGCGACAACCGCACCGGACAGGAGTACGACGTACCCATCCTCGACGGCACCATCAAGGCCGCCGACGTGGGAAAGATCAAGACCGGGGAGGACGAGCCCGGTCTGGCCGTCTACGACCCCGGCTTCGTCAACACCGCCTCCTGCCGCAGCGCCGTGACCTTCATCGATGGCGACAAGGGCATCCTGGAGTACCGCGGGTACCCCATCGAGCAGCTCGCCGAGAAGTCCAACTTCCTCGAAGTGGCCTACCTGCTCGTGCACGGCGCCCTGCCCAGCAAGGCCGAGTACGACTCGTGGGTCCACGAGATCACCTACCACACCTTCGTCCACGAGAACGTCAAGACGTTCATGCAGGGCTTCCGCTACGACGCCCACCCCATGGGCATGCTCATGGCCTCGGTCGGCGCCCTCTCGACGTTCTACCCCGACGCGCGCAACATCACCGACGCCGACAACCGGCACATGCAGATCGTGCGCATGATCGCCAAGATGCCCACCCTCGGCGCCTGGTCCTACCGCCACGCCCAGGGCAAGCCCTACGTCTACCCCGACAACGAGCTCTCCTACACCGCCAACTTCCTCTCCATGCTCTTCAAGATGAGCGAGTCGAAGTTCGAGGCCGACGAACGACTGGTCAAGGCCCTCGACGTGCTCTTCATCCTGCACGCCGACCACGAGCAGAACGCCTCCACCAACGCGGTCCGCTCGGTGGGCTCCACCCAGGTCGACCCCTACTCCGCAGTCTCCGCCGGCGTCGGCGCCCTCTTCGGCCCCCTGCACGGCGGCGCCAACGAAGCCGTCCTGCGGATGCTGCGCCGCATCGGGTCGAAGGAGAACATCCCCGACTTCATCAAGGGCGTCAAGGACGGCAACGAACGCCTCATGGGCTTCGGCCACCGCGTCTACAAGAACTACGACCCCCGCGCCAAGATCATCAAGAAGTCCGCCGAGGACGTCTTCGAGGTCACCGGCACCAACCCCCTGCTCGACATCGCCCTCGAGCTGGAGAAGATCGCCCTCGAGGACGAGTACTTCGTCAAGCGCAAGCTCTACCCCAACGTCGACTTCTACTCCGGGCTCATCTACGAAGCCTTCCAGTTCCCACCCGAGATGTTCACCGTGCTCTTCGCCATCGGCCGCACCCCCGGCTGGCTGGCCCAATGGCTCGAGCTCGTCCAGGACAAAGAACAGAAGATCGCCCGCCCCAAGCAGATCTACACCGGCGACCGCACCCTCGACTTCACCCCAGCCTCCGAGCGCTGGGCCTGAGC
>NZ_JAJNRO010000010.1:0-249854 GCF_021083605.1 Nocardioides sp. cx-169 | reverse complement strand
CCCCCCGATGGTCGAGGTCCGGGGACCGCCGGCGACGAGCCTCGAGACCGCCCCGCGGAAAAAAGTCCCTCCATGAGGCAACCAAACCGGCGTCTGTCGCGTCAGACCTCCTTGAGACCACCGTCTCGTCCTCAGACACCAGGACCTCGGACAAGGATCGGCATGACGCAGCCCGCCACCCCAGCAGTGACGCAGGACATCACCCTGCACTGCCTCGACGAGCGCGGCGACGTCGCGTTCGTCGCGTCGTTCGGCTACGGGCCCGGCGACCCGTACGCCGTGTGGCTGACCTTCCACCTCCCCGGCGGCGACGTGAGCTGGGCGGTGGCCCGCTCGCTGATCGTCCGGGGGCTCACCGAGCCGGTGGGCGACGGCGACATCCGACTGTGGCCCTCGATCGACGCCGAGGGGCACGCCGTCGTCGTGTTCGACTTTCACTCCCCCAGCGGCAGGCTGCTCACGCACGCCCGCACCGCCGAGCTGCACACGTTCCTGGGTCAGACCCGCACGGTCGTGCCGTTCGGACAGGAGAGCGCCAGCCTGGATCTCGACGGCTTGGTCGACGCCCTGCTCGTGCCCTCAGAGGCCGAGTAGCTCCGGCTCCCGCTGGCGCCAGGTCGCCAGTGCGTCGCGCGTCACCGGACCCGGCGCCTCGAGCTCGACCCCGTCCCACCGGGTCACGCCCTGGACGTCGCGCGTGGTCGACGCCAGGAAGATCTCGCTCGCGGTCGCCACGACCTCCAGCGGCTCGTCGACCTCCCGACCGCCGTACCACTCGAGGATGAGCGCCCGCGTCACCCCCGCCAGGCACCCGCTGGCCAGGGTCGGCGTCCGCAGCTCGCCGTCGACGACGTAGAAGACGTTGGACCCCGTGCCCTCGCACAGGTGGCCCTGGAGGTTGGCGAACACCGCCTCCGTCGCACCGCGGCGCTTGGCCTCGGCCAGCGCGATGACGTTCTCCGCGTAGGACGTGGTCTTGAGTCCCGCGGTCGCGCCCCGCTCGTTGCGCGGCCAGGGCACCGTCGCCACCGTCGTCGTCGGCGCAGCGGGGTCCATGGGCGCCGCGACCACGACGATCGTGGGCGGATGGTCGCCGCGCCCCGACCCCAGCGGCGCCGGCCCGCCCGTCACCGTGATCCGGACCCGGCCCAGTGGCAGATCCTGTCCCTCCACCGTGGCCCGCACCCCACGCCGTACGGCGTCCAGGTCGACCTCCGGCAGTCCCAGCCCGGCCGCGGAGCGCTGGAGGCGCGCCAGGTGCCGCTCGAGGGCGAACGGCAGCCCCTCGACGACCTTGATCGCCTCGAACACCCCGTCCCCCACCGTGAACCCGTGGTCCACGACCGGCACGGCCGGTCCCGTCGGGTCGGGCAGCAGGTCTCCGTCGATCCAAGCGCGCATCCCGCCACTCTAGGAGGCCGGCCACACGCTCCGAAGCAGCCCGCGCGCGACACACGGCGAGGCCGGTTTGGGACCGCCGCGAACCATCGGGTACGGTTCTCACGCACATCAGGTCCGACCGCAAGGTGGGAGCCGATGAGCGTGCGGACATAGCTCAGTTGGTAGAGCGCAACCTTGCCAAGGTTGAGGTCGCGAGTTCGAGTCTCGTTGTCCGCTCGGAGTAGGTCGTTGGAGGCCTGGCCGTCACGGTGGGTTGGCCGAGAGGCGAGGCAACGGACTGCAAATCCGTGTACACGGGTTCAAATCCCGTACCCACCTCCACAACTTCACAGCGGGCGATTGGCGCAGTGGTAGCGCGCTTCCCTGACACGGAAGAGGTCACTGGTTCAAACCCAGTATCGCCCACCAGTTTCACGCTCAAACGGTGGCATTCAGCCGCCCCATGGTGAAGCATGACCCCCCATGAGATGGCTACAGAGATGGCTGACACAGCCATGAGCCGCGCTGAGTACGGCGCCGGGAGCATGTTCCAGCGCTCATCCGACTGGCGATGGATCGGCACCATCGAGGCCGGATACACCGCTTCGGGCGCCCGGCGCAGGCTCACCGTCTCGACCAAGGGATGCACCGGAGGGTGCGCCAAACGCTGCCCGCACGTCGCTGCCATCAAGCGCAAGATGCGCGACAAGAAGGTAGAAGTCGACCGCGAGGGTCACCGCCAGGTCAAGCGCACCACCTCCGTGGCGAAGTGGTCAGAGATGTGGCTCGAGGACATCCAGACCAAGGTGCGACCATCCGCCTACGAGACCGACAGGGCCGCGGTTCGTGCGATCGTCGCGGCCATCGGCGCGGTGAAGCTCGCCGATCTCACCCCCACAGATGTGAAGGCTGTCGCCAAACGCCTGCGAGCGCAGAAGAAGTCGACGTCGACCGCCCTGCGATACCACGGGTCCCTGATTCGGATGCTCAAGGCGGCATCGAGGGAGGGCTACGCGATCCCGCCGAACGTGCTGCTTGCCGACAAGCCCACCAAGGCCGTCAATGACCGCCAGGCGGTGTCGTTCGAGCACTCCATCAAGGCGCTGGAGGTGATCGCCAAGCGCCCGAACGGCTCCCGCTGGGCGCTCGCCTTCCTTCAGGGGCTCCGTCAGGCGGAGGCGCTGGGACTCACCTGGGATCAGGTCGACCTTGACCGGGGCGCGCTGACCATCTCCTGGCAAGTCAAGTCCCTGCGCTACGTCGACCGCGCGGACCCTAGCGCCGGCTTTCAGATGCCAGACGGCTATGAGGCGCGTCACCTCGTCGGCGCCACCCACCTCGTGCGGCCGAAGTCGCAGGCCGGTTGGCGCGTCATCCCGCTCGTGCCGTGGGCCACGAGCGCGCTGCGGGTCTGGCGCGACCTCGCTCCCCCCCATGAGCTGGTGTGGCCTGGCCGAACTCGGCGGGGGCTCACCTGGCCCCGCAACCCCGCCAGCGACCGCGACGAGTGGGAGGCAATCCAGACCGAGGCCGGGATTGCGCACCCGACCGGGCGCCTCTACGCAGTCCATGAGATCCGCCACGGTACGGCGACGCTGCTTATGGAACTGGGTGTCCCAGAGTCGGTTCGCATCGCCATCATGGGTCACTCGTCCATCGCCGTCACGCGCGGCTACGAGTTCGTGGACATTGAGCAGTCGCGCAAGGCGCTGGAGCAGGTGGCCGAGCGACTTGCGCTCACTCCCCCACGGTGACCTCAGCCATCCGCCGATCCATGTAGCGCTGCTCGTTGCGCCACAGGCTGCCCAGCCGGACCTCCAGCATCCACGGGTCCACCCATAGATCCTCGGCAGCGCGTTCATAGTCGCCATGGTGGTAGGACAGGGTGTCCGCAATGTCCCTCACTGAGGACAGCAGCAGCCGCGACGCCCGGCGATCAACCCGCACCTCTTCATGCAGGACGAAACACCGGGACGTCGGGCCACGTAGGACGTGCTCTACCTCGTGGGTGATCGTGCAACGACGCTCCTCGAACGACAGCCCCTCACGCAAAGTGATCGTGCGGTCGATGAAGTTTGTGTAGCCGTACATGTCGTCCGGCAGGTCGCATGACCAGGCGAGCTTCCACGAAGGCCCCAAGTCGCGCATCCTGCGCCACGCGTGGAATCTGTGTGTCTTCATGCCGGCGGACGCTAGATCGCGGCACCGACAACGGGCTCTTAATCGGACTAGTCCGGCGGCTGCTCTGTCGTGCCGCGCGGCTTGCGCTTCTGGTTGCGGCGCGCGGCTACGTGCATTGAGTCAGTCTTCGGGGGCGGCTTGGGTAGGTCGATGACAGCGGCGCCGCCGGCTCCGTCGTCACCATCTGTATTGGCGGCGGCTTTGACACCGTGACCACCTGCTCTCTTGTCCTCGACGAAGAGCTGAATCACACGGTCGACAGCCTTGCGCTGGTCGTGGTCCATGAGGTCGGCGTCCGCCGGGGGCTCGTAGGTTTCCTCGACCGAGCGCGCGATGCCGATCCATTCATTCAGCCGGATACGTGAGACGCCCAGGACGTCAGCAACCTCGTTTACATTGCGTTGTTCCGGGGTGCCGATGCCGAAGACCATTCGCCGGACAGTCTCGGTGGCTAGCGAGGTTGCCCCCGCGAGCCGCGACACGGACGGCTTGTCGTTGTGCGTGAAGCCCTTCGACTTCATCACCTTGGCCCAGGTCTCGGGCACTTCCTTGCTCACGTCTACGGACTCTCCATGTCGAAGGCCGTTGCTGGCAAACAGCAACGTAGACAAAGGGTAGCCAAATTCCGCCCATGTAGTTACCTGCCGTGCTGGTCAGCAGCCTGCGCGGGGAGACGGGACGTAGACAAACCCGTCTACCTGCTGCTAACGTCTTGTCAGCAGTTAGTAAATGGTCTACGTTGAAGGAGTTGGCGTGATCGCCACCTATTGGAGGCTCGACATGAAGCTCAAGAGCAGGGATGTGCTCCGGCAGTACATGAAGTTCCGGGGCGTCAACGTCCGACAACTGGCCGAGCAGTCAGGGGTCAGCCGCTCGACGGTCGGGCACCTGCACAGCGGCAAACGGAAGGGGTGCCGGCCGGAGGCGGCGACGGCGATCGAAGCCGCGCTTCAGGCACCCCCGGGGCTTCTTTTCGACGCTGTAGTTACTAACGTCTCGCGAGAGGTTGGTGTCCCAGCATGACCACTCCCCTGGCCTACTCGATGTCCGGCGCCGTCGCGGCGAGCGGCATGTCTCGCTCGTCGCTGGAGCGCGCGATCGGCGCTGGCCGCCTCAAGGCGAAGAAGTCCAGTGAGGATGAGGACGGCAATCCGACTGGTAACTGGGTCATCCTCGCGTCCGCGCTTGAGGACTTCCTGAACTCGCTGGCCGACGCATGACCAGCATCTACTTCGCCCGCGTTGGCGAGTACGTGAAGATCGGCTCTGCGAGCTGCGTTCACAAGCGCATGAGGACTGTGCTGAATGGCACGCGCTTGATCTGTCCTGACGACCTGGACCGCACTCTTCCGATCGAGCTTCTACGCCTAGTTCCCAACTGTCGCCGCCGCGACGAGCTGAACATGCACCTCCTTTTCGCGGCCCACTGGGAAGTCGGTGAGTGGTTTCGCTGGTCGCCGACCTTCCGGTTCCAGATGGAGACGATGCGATTCGTCACCCACGCCGAGCGCTTAGTGCTGCTGAGGCAGGCGCGGCGCTCGTTGGGGATCGTGCCCGGCGCTCCGGTCAAGGAGTGGCACTGGGGTCAGCAGGTTCACGAGGTGCTGGCTGAGGCCAAGGCCCGACGCCTCTCGACGTCTCGTGACGACCAGCGACGTGCAGCATGACCCGCGCCCGCCTCACCCTCACCCTCCGCTGGCTCGCCCTGGTCACCCTCCCCCTCGCCGCGTGGGCCTACATCGTCGCGTCGCTCGCAGGCGGTGCGCGATGACCGGGCTGTCGGCGGAGGACAAGGTCACCCTCACCGCGCACTTCTGGGGGTGTTGCATCACCCCTGACGCCTCGCAGTTGACCGACCTAATCGCGCCCGCCGTCGAGCAGCTCATCGCCCGCCACCTCGAGGCGTTCAAGGCCGAGGCGGTCGCAGCGATCGAGGCGCGCATGGGTCGGGACGCGGACTACGACGACGGGATGGAAGACGCCGCCCACATCGTCCGCTACCTCACCCCATAGCCCCCCGCCGCCGACCTGTGGGCAGCGCGTCGGCGGCGGGGTCGCAAGACAGAAAGCGCGAGGCCCGCACCACCACCAGCAGCACGGGCCTCGCAACGGACTTCAATCGAAAGGTTACGGCATGACCACCACCGCCCGACCAACTCCCCTCCACACCCTCGCCGCCCTCATCGGCGGCAACGTGGTCGACTTCGACCGCATCGGCCACCTCCCCCACGGCGGCAAGGTCTACGCATCGTTCACCGGCAAGGTTCGTCTCGACCGTCCTGGGCTGCCGGTGCTCGACCTCGGGATGCAGAGCGACGGGGCCGAGCTGCTCGCGGCTGCGTACTCCGCTGCGGTTGAGGCGGTGGCGTCGTGAGCACCTTCGCCGAACCCGACCTCATCGCCGCCTTCACCGCGACCGAACACAACCTCGGCCGCCGACCCCGCACCGAGACGCCGCTCTCGTTCAGCGACTGCATCAGCGACGGGCTCGACATGGACATGGACGACGGCGAGATCCAGGACGCCGAGAACAGGTACGAGCGCGGATTGGACCGGTGGTTCGAGTGAGCGCCTGGCGTACCGAGACCCACCCCGCCGCAACCCTCACCGACGCCGAGTGGTCATCACTCGACCGTGTCCGCGGCAACGTCCGGGTCGCACGCAACAGCCCGGTCGCCGTTGAGCTGACGGACCTGCGGGCGCTCGTGGCGGCAGTGGAGCGGCTAGAGCGACAGGCGGCGGCGGCATGAACGACTTCCTGACCGTCACCACCGCCATGTGGGAGTCGCCGCTCATCAAGTTCCTCGCCGCCATTGGGCTGCTGCTGCTCGGCATCCAACTCTGCGCACGGTTCGCCGTCTGGTGCCTGACGCAACTCGAGGGCAGTGACGCCGAGTGGGACGACGTGGACTGGTCGGAGGTGCGGCGATGACGTTCTACGACGACGCCGACGTGTCCTGCCCCCGCTGCTCGCTCGACATGGACGCAGCCGACCTCTGTGAGCACGAGGACCCAATGTGCGCGAGGTGCTGCACGGTCGAGAAGCACGAGGACGAGCTGTACGCGGCCTGGCTCTGCCTGGGGTTCACGTCGGAGGCGGTCGCATGACCGCCGTACTGGTCACCGACGCGCCGGCCAACTCTGACGCCTGGCACGCCGCACGCCGACAGGGCATCGGCGCCTCGGAGATCGCTGCCGTCGTGGGCCTGTCGCCGTTCGAGTCGCCGTTCTCGCTGTGGCACCGCAAGAAGGGCAACCTGTCGGGACCCGACCCGTCCAACCCGCTGTTCTACTGGGGCCACGCGCTTGAGCCTCTGGTTGCTGCGAAGTTCGCCGAGGATCACCCCGACTACCGCGCCAAGATGATGGGGACCTACCGCCACTCGCGCAGGCCCTGGCAGTTCGCCAACCTCGACCGCGCCCTAACTCGACGCGACTCCAAGCAGATCATGCCGCTGGAGATCAAGACGACGCGCTACCCGGACGGTTGGGGCAGGTCGGAATCGATGGCACCTGACGCCATCCCGCTGCACGTGCGCTGCCAGGTGTTGCAGCAGATGGACGTGTTCTCTGCGCCCTACGCCTGGGTTGCGGTGCTCATCGGTGGCAACGACTACCGCGAGTACCGCATCGAGTACGACGCCGAGGATGCCGCCGCACTCCGCGAGGCGGGCTCCGCGTTCTGGGACTCGCTACAGACCGACGACGAACCGCCGATCGACGCCAGCTTCGAGACCTACGAAGCGGTGCGCGAACTCCACCCGGAGATCGACCCTGACCTTGACTGCGTGCTCGACCAGCAGATGTGGAACGAGTTCGCCACCACCAAGGCCCAGGCCGACCGCTGGGAGCGAGAGCACCAGAAGGTCAAGTCCCAGATCCTCGCCGCGATGGGCGATGCCCGCCGCGCCCTCGTCAACAACACCCCCGTGCTGCGACGCCAGAAGGCGCGCGGCGGGTCAGTAGCCCTCTACCCCGTGAAGGAATCCGCATGAGCGCCAACAGGCCCGCCTGGGCCAACAGGCCCGCCTGGGCCAGCGAGTACGTGACCTACGAAGACATCGTCAAGTCCTGGGGTTGGCGTGTCGCCAACTTCGAGACGTTCGGCGACTACCAAGGCGACCACCTAGCCCTATTGGAACGCGGTCCCGAAATTGGCCTCATCGTGTTCGGCTACGGATCCTGCTCCGGCTGCGACGAACTGCAGGACATTACGCCCTACCCCACCTATGACGACGACGAGCCAGCCGACTGGTCCCCCGTTATCGACTTCGCCATCCGCCTGCGCGACTCCGTCCACTGGGAGCCCTCTCGTGACGCGCTCCGCGACTGGATTGACGGCGCCCCCCAGAACCACTGGTGGTCATACGACGACGAGATCTCGTCGTGGTTGAACGCGAACCTCGGAACCACTCTGAAAGTCGAGGACTACTGATGTCTCAAATCTCCAAGGCCATCGCCACCCGCTCCGACGCCGCAGACCGCGACCTCGACGCAGCGACCGACTACGCGCGGAAGATCAGCGTCTCCGACCTGCTCCCCGACGCCTACAAGGGCAAGCCCGGCAACGTCCTACTCGCCATCGAGTATGGCCGAAGCGTCGGCATCGACCCCATCACCGCCATGAACATGGTTCACACCATCAAGGGCAAGCCGACCGCCTCCGCGCAGCTCGTGGGCGCCCTGGTCCGCCGCGCCGGTCACCGCCTCCGCGTCTCCTGGGATGGCACTACCGCCGTCGCTGAGATCACCCGTGCCGACGACGCCGACTTCACCTTCCGCAGCGAGTGGACGATGGCCCGCGCGCAGGCTGCTGGACTGTCGTCGAACCCCAACTACAAGAACCACCTGCCGGCCATGCTCAAGGCCCGCGCTATCACCGAGGTTTCGCGCGACGCCTGCCCCGAAGCGCTCGCCGGTATCGCCTACGTCGCCGACGAGGTGGGCGGCTCTGTCGAGGTGGTCGCTGAGCAGACCATGACGCCCGAGCTGCATGTCGACGACGACGGTCAGGTCCACACCGCCGAACTCGTTGACGACGACGCCGACTACCTCGCAGCGATGAACGCCGAGTCCGCGTCATGACCGCCGAGCACACCGCCTGCACCCCGGGCACCTGCCGCGCGACCGACCACCACCGCGCAGTGACGTGCGGTGCCGGCGGTGACGCGCAGGCCCTGGCAGCAGTCGAGGCCGTCGCGCGGGTCGAGGCGCTGGCTGACGAGTACGACCGGCATGAGAACTGGCGGACCTGGCGCATCGGATCCAGCATCCGCGCCGCGCTCCGACCAGAAGGCGGCGACCAGTGAACATCCGCGACCTCATGCAGCCACTCCCACTACCGCCACGACCAAGCCGCTGGGCACAACTCCTCCACCGCCGCCGCTGCAACGACCGGGTGCGCATCAGCCCATCCGTGCGGGCGTGCTCAGTGTGCGGGGATATGCGGGGTGTGTGGTGAGCACCGCCACCCAAGGCCGAGCCCGCGAGCACAAGGTCCGCGACCACATGGCCGACGCCGGCTGGCACTTCATCATGCGAGCCGCCGCGTCAAAGGGGCCCGCCGACCTCCTGCTCGCCCACCCGGAACACGGCGCCGCGCTCGTCCAGGTCGGCACCACCAGCAAGAGCCTCGGACCCGCAGACCGCATCCGATTCCTCACCGCAGCCGACCTCTGCGGCGCGCTGCCCATCCTCGCCACCGTCATCCCCGACCCCGGCAAGGCCACCACCATCCGCTACCTGCTCGTCGGTCCTGGGCCAGCGAGCACCTGGGAGGCGTACACGCCATGAACTACGACGGCCCAGCTCTCATGCACATGCGCCGACCAGCCCAGCGCGCCACGATCGAGGTCCCCCGCGAGAAGGACAGCAACCCACGCTCAGCCTGCTACAACGACCCGCGCTTCATCAGCACCGACCGAGCCGACCGCGAAGCTGCCATCGAGATATGCGACGGCTGCTACTTCCGCGCATGCCAGGACGTCATGGCCGACCTCCTGCCCAGTGAGCGCGCCAACCTCAAGGGTGTCTGGGATGGCACCTACTACAGCGAGGCGCAGTCTCGTCGCGGTGTCGCAGGTGGTGTCGCATGAGCCCGGAGGATTCCCGGCATGGCACCGAAGCGGGCCACGAGCAGCACGTCCGCGACGGCGAGGACCCGTGCGCGGCGTGCCATCACGCGAAGATCATCGCGGGTCGCAGACGGACGAAGCGCAAGACGATGGGCTACGTCTACCAGCGCCCGCTTGGCCCCTTGTTCGCCGTCCTGCGCAACCTCATCGACAAGGGCGTCACGAGTAGGGAGATCGAGGCAGCAACCGGCCTAGTGGAATCCCAGGTCTGGCGCGCCATCAACGGTGGCCCCGAGACCGTCGTCTACACCCGCACCTGGCACAAGATTGCGACGATCGACCTCGACAAGATCGTGACGCCCATCGGCATCACTCGCCGAATCCGGGCACTGCGCTGGCAGGGCTACTCGACTGACGCCATTGCAAGGCGCGCCGGCTGCCACGTCGACACGGTGCGTGACGCCCAAGAGGACGTGCGCATGTTCATCGCGTCCAAGGTCCGCGACGGCATCGTGGCCGCCTATGAAGAGATGTCCTTTGAGCCGCCGCGACCCAGGGGGCAGCAGGAGAAGGCTGGGGTCACTCGGTCTCGCAACACTGCGCTTCGTCGAGGCTGGCACTCGCCGATGGCCTGGGACCGAATCGACCTCGACGACGAACCTGGCAGTGGCGCATCGGAGCACGTCTACCAAGCCGCTGAGTTGGTCGCCGAGTGGGACCACCTTCGCAAGTCGGGCGAGTCCATCGAGCAGGCCGCACGTCAGCTCGGCGTCACTGTCGGCGCCATCGAGAAGGCCATTGAACGGACATCGAAGGGAAGTGCCGCGTGATGACCGCCCTCGGCCTCGCCAACTTCACCTACCGACCAGGGGGTGACTTCTAGTGGCGTGGTTTAACGTGGACGACCACTTCCACAGTCACCCCAAGGCGCGTCGAGCAGGCCTCGAGGCGATCGGCTTGTGGACCATCGCCGGGTCACACTGCCGCGCCCACAAGAGCAACGGTTTCGTGCCCGAGTGGCTGGTGCTGTCCTGGCCGCGCGGACGAGCGACCGCCAAGCGACTCGTGTCCGCCGGCCTGTGGCTCCCCGACGTCGAGGAGGGCGAGCCAGGGTGGCGCTTCCACGACTGGCTCGACATCCACAACGACGCCGACGAGCTGGAGCGGCAACGAGAGGCTGCGCGCGAACGTCAGCGCAAGCGTCGCGCCAAGTTGGAGGAACTCAGGAACGGGGCGACGCCATGAGTCACGTGACACGTCACGTGACAAAACGTGACACCGAGCGTGACATGTCACGCGTGACGGTTCACGTGAGTCACGCGACCACCACCACACCCCACCGCATTAAGTCTTTGGTTGCTCTTGTCTGTGGTGTCAGTGGATCAAGTTTCATTCATCTAACGGTGAGTGGGTCGCCCACCAAGCGCCCTGATCACCTCGCTGCCCTGCCGAGCGGGGTGGCATGAATGACGAGATTGCAGCAGATCACTCACAAGCAAGCCATCGCACTCGCCCGCTTCATCGCCGAACTGCGCCCCGACTGGGATGCTCCCGGTGTCGAAGCTGCACTTGGCAGAGCGCGCACCCTGGCACCCGCCCACGACGTCGCCATCGCCGCGATCAAGGCCGCGAGCATCCAGCACAACCAGACGCCCGCGATCATCGCGCTCGAGGGTCCTCACTGGCGCGGCTCTGAGCACACGCCGCGTCACGAGGAGCCCGAGCGTCACGAGCGGTGCTCTGTGTGCCAGAAGCGTCAGGCCGCGTGTGAGTCGCAGCGGCTGGCTGGTGATGACCACAGCTTCCGCCCCGACGTGCGATCCGAGCGGCCGACTGTCGACGTCACCGCCACAGTCGCCGGACTCAGGACGCTGCTCGAGCCCACCGCAACACCGCCCGCACCCGAACCACTGCCGGCGATCGAAGACCGCAACCCGGCGGCTGTCGCAGTACGTGAAGCCGTGACCGCGCACGACGAGAGGACCGACTGATGACCGCGCACACCCGAACGACCCTCGGTTGCCGCTGGTGTGGCGAGCCGGAGCGGAACTGCCCGAACGTCGAGGGCGAGTGCTGCTGCCTGCCTTGCTATGAGCACGGACACGCGCCCACTAAAGACCGCAATCCGGCGGCGGTCGCAGCACGCGCACAACTCGCCACCACGACTGAGGAGACCGCATGAGCACCGAACTGCATATCGAACTGGCCGCCCGGATGCCGTGGCTGAGCGCCGAGCCTGACTCAATGTGGGTGGCGTCCGGCAAGTCCCCACATGGCTCATTCACTGACTGCCTGGTCCGCGCACTACCCCCGATGGTCACTGGCAGTGAGACGCCGGTCTTCGAGGTACTCATCTACGCGCAACTCGGCTACTGCGTCCCAGCGAGCAGCGTCACCACCGCCAAAGAGCTGCTGCTCGTGATGGCCGACGACCCACGGACCGCCTACTACGTCGATGACCAGCCGACCCTGGACGCACACCTCAAGGCCGAGCGATGAGCGCACAACTCGGCCGTGAGCCCGAGCACATGCCCGAGGCCGCACCCATCACCGAGCGCCAGGAGGCGACCGCATGACCGACCTGACTGCCGCGATTGACGCCTTCCTCAATAAGTACCCCGACAACACACCACTGACCTGGCAGCGACGACGCAAGCCGAACGCGCTCGACGTGATGGTTGCCGACCTGCTCGCCGCCGCCGACCGCACAACCACCAACCCCACAGCCGTCGCGGCGCCCAAGAAGAAGGCCCAGCCTGAGGAGAGCGAATGAATCCCAACGAGTGTGGCGGCTGTCAGAACATCGGCTCCCACCGCCGCCACTGCCCGCGCCATCCCGACTACCACCCGTACCGCCTGCTCGCCGACCGCGCCGAAAGCATCGGGGACAGCATCGGCGTCCCCGAGTTGGCGAACCTGGCGTGGGCTCTGGCGGGTGCGATCCGCGAGGCGATCCCCGATCACCCATACCGCCCCCGAGCCACCACCCCCACCCCGGCGGCCGACGAGAACGGGGCGGGCGCGTGAGTGGGCTCAGTGTCGGCCAGGAGGTCTGGCGGCACGACGTCAACCAAGACCGACTCGGCGGCCCGCGGCGCGTGATCGTGACGAAGGTGGGTCGCAAGCTGGTCACGATCGAGGACAAGGGTCGGCCCGAGGTCTTCCGTGTCGACACTGGCCGCGCGAACGACGCCTACGGTCACGGCTGGCTGTGCACCGACGAGCAACATGCCGAGCACGAAGCCAGGTCGGCAGTGATGGATCGCCTGCACGCGCTCAAGATTCGGTTCGACATGGGTGGCTACGACCGGCGCTACTCAGTCGAGACGCTTGCCGCCGTTGCGGACATCCTCGAGGACGCGCCCACCGCCGAGGCCGACCGATGACCCGCCCGCCAACAACCGGCCCCCACGAGTGCAAGGCGTGCGGCGCGTTGCCGTACAGCGCGCACGAGGCCGGCTGCGCGAGGGTGGCGGACTCGTGAGCGGGGCGACGTTCGCCGCACTGGCTGAGGAGATTGTCCGCGACCGGATGCGCCACTACGGCTACACCGAGGAGCGACTGGCGGCAGCAGAGAACATCGACCACCAGGACGAGGGCTGCACCTACGAGGGGTTTGTCGGCTGGACCTGTGTTGACGAGGACGACCAGCCCATCCATCCAGACCGCGACGAGTTGGAACGCGCCGCCGAGTTCGTCGTCTGGATCTTCGAGCACCCGACCGCCGCCAGAGCCCTAGCCGCCCTGACTGACCCCGAGACCGAGACCGACCGAAGCGAGGACGCATGAGCCACGACAACGCGCCCACATGGCACGAGAATGCCCACCCCACGCCGGAGCAGCTGGCCGACTATCTGGCCGCCATCTCTCGCGAGAAGCGCATCGAGGTAGCCGAGGTGCTGCTCGACGCGATGGACCGGGCCGACAGGTGTTTCCTCGCGGACCATGAGGGCCGACTTGCCGCCATCAAGGCCGAGATGGCCGCCGCTACCCAGGACTCCGCATGACCACCGCAGGCGGCACGCTGGGCGAGGTGCTGGCTGAGGTTCTGCGCGGCATCGACCAGACCGAGGCGGATGGCTCCGGGGGATGGTGGGAGGTATCGACCGGAGCGGGCTTCGGGGCCGAGCGACTGGCCGCGACTGAGGCCGCCGTGCTCGCGTGGATTGCGGAGCGGCTGGATGGGGCGCGGGATGAGGTGGCGGCCGACGTCGCCTCCACTTTTGGCGGATGGCATGACCCAGACCCAGAGCAGGACGGCGACGACTGGACACCTGAGGCCGACGCCGCGCTGACCGCCGTCCGCACCGCGCTGGGGATCGAGGCGCCATGACGATCGACTGTGCAGGCCGCCACCAGTGCGAACCGAGTTGGTATCCGACCGAGATGACTGACCGATGGACCTGCCCCAACTGTGGGGCCGCACATGAACCCCTCTCGGTCGCGGACATGCGACTTCCCGCAAGCGCCCGCCGCTTCGTGAAGCCGGGCCAGTTGGGGTGGGTGCGCCGACCAGTAGGACACAACGAGACGCCTGCGGGCGAAGGGGGATCACGATGAGTGAGCATGAGCGACCAGAGATCCAGGCCGGTCCAGTCGTCAAGGTGGCCCGAGACCTGACGGAGATCGTCAAGCTCGCGACCATGCTCGACGACCAAGCCGAGCACAAGGCGAACAGTCCCGACCACCTCCCTGGCGGTCGCGCATTGGCGTCCATCGCCCCGGTCGCCAACCTCGAGTCCTGGGAGCACCAGTACGAGGGCTACGAGGCGCACAACGCCCGAGTCGCCAATGGTGAGCCCGGCCATCACGTCGACCTGAGCCACATCGAGGACGAGGACGACACTTGGGAGCCGCCGCTGCAAACCCTGTGCTTCTGGTCCGAGCAGTGGCGCCAGATCCACGAAGCCGAGTACGGCGCCCGGGTGACCATCGAGTCCGAGGCCGCATTCATCCGATGGGCGCTCAACTGGGCCTGGGACAACGAGATCCACTGGGATGACTTCGCCGCCGACATCCGCAAGACGCGAGTGCGCATCGAGGAAGTCCTGTACGCCGGCGCCCGGGTCGAGCGCACCCGCGTGCCCTGCACTCGTGAAGCGTGCGAGAAGAGGCCTCGACTCATCAAGCTCTACGGCACCACCGTCGCTGAGGATGGCTACAAGTGCCCGGGCTGCAAGAGCCGCTATGACCAGCAGGAGTTCGCACGCGCGAAGTTGGCGCACCTCACCAGCGAAGGCGCGGAGCGACACGTCAAGATGCAGGACGCGCGCGACGCGATCGACCGGCCTGGCCGCACGTGGCGCAAGTGGATTCGGCTCTGGTACGTCCGCTCCTACCGCGACTCGCGCACCGGGCAGGTGTGGGTCTGGTGGCCGGACGTGCGCGAGATGGACATCGTCACGAAGCGAAAATCCAAGAGTGCGTGACACGAACTACATGCGTGTGGTTTAATGTCTGTGCCGGGGTTGGCTTAATTGCCGACCCTGCACATAGATCGCCACCGTCCTCCGGGACTGGTGGCGTTTTCTATCTCGGGACCGCCTCGGTAGCAGGGGCTACGGCTACGAGCAGCTACCGCAACCCCGCCCACTGCGGACGACGGGTGCGCAACCACCGCAGTGGGATTCGGGGGTGACTCGCATGACGGCAACGATCACGATCACGCGCGCTGGCGACGAGGACGAGTCGGTCCTGGTCGACGCAACCTGCACTGAGGGCGAGAGTCTGACGCTGGCCGAAGCGCTCGGACTGATCGAGCTGGCGAAGGCGACGCTGATCGGGCAGGCGCAGTGACCACACCGCAGACCTCGGCGAATGAGGAGGCTCTAGTGAACCTCGACTACAGCTACCCCCAGGGTGTGCCGACGTCCGCCGCCTGCCGCCACTGCATGCGCGCGAGGATCGTCCACAACGGCGCCCTCCTGTGCCGGATCTGCGATGGCGACGCCGACAAGCAGGGCGGCCTGTGAGCCATGACTACGCAGGTCGCGACCACCACTGACGACGTCACGCGCGACGACGTCATTGAGGCGCTCGGCTACCTGAACAAGTCCGCCATGCAACTCGCTCGCTGCGGCTACACGAGCACCAGGACCCCGCGCTACTCGTTCCTCCACGCCAGCATCAACGACCTGCTCGACGAGCTGGACGCCAGGGCGTGAGTCTCGTGACCGGCGACAATGCCCCCTGGGATCGCGATGGCTGGACCCTTCCGCCTCGCTGCTGCGGCACGTTCGCTGCGGACCCGCACTCGTGTGAGGTGTGCGGGAACGCGGTGCTGAGTGTGCCGGACTCGATTGTGCTCGGCGAGAACTAGCACCGCATTGAGGACGGATACAGACAGCGCGCCCATCAGCGCCCTGTCTGTATCCGCACCACCACAGACTCCGCGACCATCCGCACGGGTGGCCGCGGGCGCCACGTCTCGGACCCACCCCGCCGCAAGGCGCGTCCCCGGAGGTTCCTCCGTGTCTGCACTCGCACAGAAGATCGCCACCACTCCGCTCCCATCTGAGCGCGTGCGTCGCGGCCCAGCCAACGCATGCTTCCCGCTCTACGGCGCCGGCGACCTAGAAGACCTAGGGGAGATCGAGCGCCTACGCGAATCGCTCACGTGGCGCGAAGTGCAATCCCACATCGACGGGCTGCTCGACATCGCCAAGCCACTGCCGCTGGAGAAGTTCCGGTATCACTGGCGCCGCCGCTGCTTCTGCTGGCCCGAGGATCTGCGCCGATGAGCGACCTCGCGGACAAGTTGCGCAAGGTCGGCACCATTGAGCGCGAACACCTGGCGAACAAGGGCACGTTCACCATCGAGTCCGATGGCGGCAAGTTCGAGGACGTCACCCTCGATGCCCCAGTGGTTGACTCCGACTTCTCGCGCGTCTTCCGCATCTTCCAGCAGGACCCTGACGAGTTCGAGATCGTAGACGACACAGTCCGCATGTCCACCTGGCAGCAGTCTGCGCGTGCCAAGGATGGCCACCGCGACCTGATCCAGCTCTACTCCTACTCGGCCCGCTTCCAACGCAAGCCCAAGCAGCGGCTCTCCGACGAGGAGATCGCCGAGCGTCGCAAGGCTGTTGCGAAGTGGAAGTTGCCAAGCAAGAAGGCTCGGCAGACGCCACCGAACGAGCCGTTCCACATCCAGCACCGGACGCCTGTCGCAGCGGTCGTCAACCTCGCCGACATCCAAGGCGGCAAGTCCGAGGGTGGCGGAGTTGCAGCAACCCAGCAGCGGCTGCTCGACGGGCTCGAGAATGTTGACCGCTGGCTCAGTCGTATGACTGGCGACTACAACATCAACGAGATCGTCGTCGTCAACAACGGCGACCCGATGGAGAACTGCGCCGGCAACTACGCCGCCCAACTGTTCACCGTCGAGCTCAACACCCGCCAGCAAATGAACTTCGTTTTGGATATTTGGGAGCAGTACGCCAAGCACCTGTTCCCCCGCTTCGACAAGGCACGGTTCGTGTCGGTGCTCTGCAACCACGGCGAGTTCGGCCGCATGGGTGGCGCCAAGAACCAGACCAGCGACAGCGACAACGCGGGCGGCTTTCTCGCCGAGACGTTGCGCCGCGTGCTCGATCGCCCTGAGTTTGACCACGTGCAGTGGACCATCCCGCACGACGAGATGAACGTCTACACCACCATCGCCGGCATTCCTGTCGCGTTCAACCACGGCCACAAGATCCCCGGCTCCGACGCCAACGGCTTCGAGAAGTGGCTCAATGGCCAGGTTCGCGGCGACGCCAATGCACACGCTGCACGCATCTGGCAGACCGCACACCGCCACCACTTCGCCGCCTGGGATATGGGCTCGTGCTCAGTCTTCCAAGCGCCCAGCCTTGACGGTGGCAGTAAGTGGCTCAAGGACATCACCGGCCGGTACTCACGCTCGGGCATCCTCGCCTACCTCGTTGGAGACCATGCCCCGCTGGGCTGGTCAGACATGGCGTTCTTGTGATGAGCAGGCAACTCGACGACGGCTGCCTGAGCTGCAACGCCAGTGTCGTCCTCTGCGACCTGCTGCAAGACGAGCGCTTCAAGCACACCGCCGCACCGTGCTGCACAACCTGCGCCGAGGTAGGCCACCGCACACCCACAGACAGCCCCCACCCTGAGACCACACCACAGCCACGGACAGCCACGCGCGAGTCATATAGGCCAACGGGTCCAGCGAGTCGGGGCGCAAGTTCATGACCGTCCGCGTCTGCCTCGAGCCCGGCTGTCCCACACTCACTCGGCGCACACGCTGTGCCGACCACGAGCGGGCGAAGGACAAGGCTCGAGGCACACGGCAAGAGCGCGGCTATGGCGCTGACCATGAGGCGAGGCGTGCTGAGTGGGCGCCGATCGTGGCACAAGGTGGCGTGCAGTGCTGGCGCTGCCGTGAGGTGCTGGACCCCGCGCTTCCTTGGCACCTCGGGCATGACGACCACGACCGGACCAAGTACCGCGGCCCCGAGTGTGTGCCGTGCAACACCGCTACGGCTGGGCGGAGTGCATAGTCATGCAGCCCAGCGCATAGGGGTGGGGGGTGACCCCCATTGACCGCGCCAAACAGGACCGCGGGGAAGGCATCTCGCAGTCCAGACCCCTGAACTTTCGTACCAACCCTTGTTTGACTGCATAACCATGCATGGCCGCGATGGCCCTGCGGACGGCGCGATGCCGGAAGGAAGATGCTCATGTCGAATGCACCCGAGTCGCTCGCCTCCGGTGGGCGCAGTCTGTGGGACGCGATCAGCGACGCGCATGAACTTGACGCGACGCAGCTCGTCCAACTCGAGGAAGCCTGCCGAGCCAAGGACCGCTGCGACTTTCTCGACGGTCGACTCCGCGAGGAGATGGACTCGACGGTTCTCAAGGACGCGAACGCTACGGCGAATCTGCTCAAGCAGCTCCTCGCAGCCCTTCGCCTTCCTGACGCCCAGACGGGCAAGAGGCCACAGTTCCGCGGCCCCCGCGGCGCCGTGAAGCCGCAGGTCCCGGGCGGCAAGGTCTCCAGCCTCGACAGGGCGCGAGCCGCCAAGAGCTCCTGATGCCCTGGGCTGGCCCATTGTTCGAGGGCCATGTCTGCTCACTGGGCTACGAGATGCTCGACTGGTATCACGCCTACGAGTGTCACGGTCCTGGCGACGTGCAGGGCGAGCCACTGGACTACGACGACGAGATGCGCGACTTCGTCATCGAGGTCTACCGCATTGACCCCGAGACTGGCCGCCGCGTCTACGACGAGGGTGTGCTGTCCCGCGCAAAGGGCCGCGCCAAGTCTGAGACCGCCGGCCACATCGGCATCGGCGAGGCGTTCGGCCCTGTCCGCTTCGATGGCTGGGATGCTGATGGCCAGCCGGTCGGACGCCCAGTTACCTCCCCACTGCTCAAGTGCCTCGCTACCGAGGAGTCGCAGGCGGGCAACACGTTCGAGAACATCGCCTTCATCGCCGGCGAGTGGGGTCCCGACGTCCACCCCGAGATCTACGGCGGCGTCTCCGGCATTCGTCAGTACCAGTCCGCCACCGCTCTCTATCTGCCCCACGGGGGCGAGATCCGCGCCTGTACCGCAGGCTCCGCGTCCAAGGATGGCGGCAAAGAGACTTGGGTCTGTGCGGACGAGTCGCACCTGTACGTCCTGCGCGAACTCAAGAACATGTACGCCACCGTTCGGCGCAACCTGGGCAAGCGGAAGATCGCCGAGCCGTGGATGCTCCAGACATCTACCGCCTACCGCCCCGGCGAGCAATCCATCTTCGAGGAGACGCTGACCTCGTGGCGCAAGGGCGAACTCTCCCCCACCGTCCTGGTCGACCACCGCGAGGCCAAGGGCAAGATTGACCTCGACGACGAGGCGCACACCATGCGCCAACTCAATCAGGTCTACGGCGCCGCGGCTGGCTGGATGGACCTCGACCGGATCTACCGCGAGATGCGTGACCCGCGCTCGTGCCCTGACGTCGAGACCGCCGCCCGCTACTTCCTCAACCGGCCCATGAGCGGTCAGGACGCCTGGATCGCCAAGGATGTCCACGAGCGCCAGACCCGCCCCGAGATCGTCGAGCCCGGCACGCCTATCGCGATCGGCTTTGACGGGTCCCTCAACGACGACAGCACGGTGCTCCGCGGCTGTCGCATGTCGGATGGCTACCTGTTCAAGATCGGCGTCTGGGCCAAGCCTGACGGCCCGCAGGGCATCGGCTGGGAGGTCCCGCGCCGTGAGGTGCTGGCGGCCTTCCGCGCCGCGTTCGCCAACTACGACGTGACTCGCGCCTACTGCGACCCCCACGAGTGGCGCTCGGACATCGACATGCTGGCTGACGAACTCGGAACCGAGCGCGTCATCCCGTGGACCACTGGTCGGCACGTCGCAATGGGCGCCGCGCTGGATCGCCTCCACACGGGCCTCATGGTCGGCGAGATCTTCCATGACGCCGACCTGGTGGCTGCTGAGCACTACGGCAACGCCTACGTAGCCAAGCGCGGCCAGATCCGTCTGGTCCGCAAGGAGCACCCCAACTCGGGTCGAAAGATCGACTCCGTGGTGGGCGACGCACTCGCCCTAGAAGCACGATCCGACGCCTTGGCCGCTGGCTGGGGCAAGACAGTTGATACGAGCGTGCTCGTGTTCCGATGACGGGAGGTCGACCGTGGCCCTGAGCCTCGATGACGCCCGCCTTGTGAATGATTTGTCGAACCAGTTGACGACCCGCTCTCACATCGATGAGCGGTTCCGTCGCTACTACCAGGGCACGCAGCGTCTCGAGCAGATCGGCTTGGCCGTCCCGCCCGAACTGCGGCGCTTTGAGACGGTCGTGAACTGGCCCCGCCTCGCCTTGGACTCCCTCAATGAGCGCCTGGATGTGAAGTCCTTCATTCTCCCCGGTGAGGACGTCGCAGACGCCGGGCTGGCGGAGGCGTGGGCGGCGAACGACCTTGACTCCGAGGCTCCGAAGCTGCACATCGACACCCTCATCTACGGCCGCGGCTTCGTCTGTGCCGGCACCAATGACGAGGACTCCGAGCGCCCGCTACTGACGGTCGAGTCGCCGCGCGAGCTGATGGTCGAGATGGATCACCGGACCCGCCGCGTGAATCGCGCCTTCCGTGTTTACGGCCAGGACGAGACGGACCTTCAGCCCAAGTACGCCACCATCTACCAGCCCGACCTGACCCGCTGGCTGGTCCGCGATCAGGGCCGCTGGGTCGAGTACGACCGCGACGAGCACAACCTTGGCCGCGTCCCGGTGGTGCCGTTCTTCAATCGCCTCCTGACGGGCGACTGGCTGGGTGAGTCGGAGATGACCGACATCATCCCCCTGACGGACGCAGCGGCTCGCTCGCTGACCAACCTCCAGTTGGCCGGCGAGACTCACGCGGTGCCCCAGAAGTACGTGCTGGGCGCCACTAAGGGCGATTTCGTGGACCCGACGACCAACGAGGTCATCCCAGCTTGGGAGTCCTACATGTCGGCCTTCCTGGCGATGGGCAACGAGAAGGCCACGGTTGGCCAACTCCAAGGCACGTCGCTCTCAAACTTCCACGACACGGTCAACCACTACGCCCGTCTCGTGGCTGCGATCACGGGCCTGCCGCCGCACTTCCTCGGCTTCTCCAGCGAGAACCCCGCCTCGGCTGACGCGATCCGCTCGAGCGAGTCTCGTCTGGTCAAGCGTGCGGAACTCAAGCAGCGCCAGTACGGCGACTCGTGGGGCCGCGTGATGAGCCTCTACTTGCGCCTGCGTGACGGGGACTGGCCTGATGGGCGACAGATCCGTACCGAGTGGTACGACGCCTCCACCCCCACCGTCGCGGCGCGCACCGATGCCGTCGTGAAGTTGATGTCGACCGACATCATCAGCCGCGAGGGCGCCTGGGACGAGCTCGGCTGGTCCGAGGCTCGCAAGGCGCGGGAGCGCGGCTACTTCGAGCGCCAGGCCCTCGACCCCGTGACCCGCGCGATCGTTGACGGCCTTGGCGACGAAGCCCCCCCGCTCGGCGCGTAGGAACTACGCCCTTTCGGCGCTCATCTCGCGCCGCGCGGTCACTGAGGCCCGCAAGGTGCGGGCTAAGGGCTCAGCGGCGGTCGCAAGCGTTGTGGCGGCACATCAGATCGCCAATGCCCAGACATCACAGACCGCCGTGGCCGAGATGCTTGCCGAGCAGGAGATCGACTCCATTGCGGAGGCGCTCCTGAATCTGGCCTCGTTCACCACAGCCCCTGACGACCTGGACCGAATGGTCGCGGACATCGAGACGGACATGGAGTTCGACCGTCTGGTCGCCTCCATCGTCACCGACGCTGCCCGCGCCGCCGAGTCTGTTGCCACCGCCATCCGGCCGAACATCTACCACGTCCGCTTCTTGTCGCCGCCGAGCTGCGCACGCTGCGTCATCCTCGCCGGCAGGGTCTACCGCTGGTCTGACGGCTTCCAACGCCACCCCGGCTGCGACTGCTCGATGATCCCCACGACGGTCGCTAGCCCGCTTGTGCAGGACGTGGACGCGCTGGTCGCCAACGGCCAGGTGCGCGGGCTCTCTAAGGCGGATCTGCAAGCGCTGCGAGATGGCGCCGACCTGAGCCAGGTCGTGAACGTCCGCGGAAAGAAGGCGGGACTGCTCGAGGCCGGTCACGCGCTCACCCGCGGCGGGCGCCCCACTCCCGCCGGCATCTACCGCCTGGCCGGTGACGACCGAGACGAAGCGCTGCGCCTGCTCGCTCGCTACGGCTTCATCACCCCCTGATTCTTCCCGACGACGCGAGGTCGACGGGTCACTCCGCGATGGAGGCTCCACATGTCCGAAACCACCACCGAGACCACCACCGAGACCACTGAGAAGACGCAGGGCGACCCCGCAGACTCTCCGCTGGGCGAAGGTGGGGCGAAGGCCCTTGTGGCCGAGCGCGAAGCCCGCAAGGCGGCCGAGAAGGCCGCCGCTGCGTTGCAGAAGCAGCTCGACGACATCAACGCTGCCAACCTCTCGGATCTCGAGAAGGCGCAGAACGCGGCCAAGGCTGCGGAGGAGGCCGCCACCAAGGCGTCCACCGAAGCGCTTCGCTACCGGATCGCCGCCGAGAGCGGCATCAAGGAGCACGCCGACCTGATTCTCACGGCCTCCGACGAGGAGACCATGCGGAAGCAGGCGGCCCTCTGGGTGGAGCGGACTCCGACCGGACTCAAGCCCGACCCGTCACAGGGCGCGAAGGGCAGCGACACGAAGGCGTCGACCGCGGACCAGTTCGCGGCGGCCATCGATGGCGCATTCACCCGTTGACACACTCTCCGAAAGGTAGGTAACCAACATGGCTGTTGGCGACCTCAAGCGCTCCACCTCTGGTGTTGTGCTCCCCGCGCAGGTCTCGTCCGAGATCTGGGCCACCACGCAGGAGGAGTCGGCCGTCATGGCCGCTTCCCGCCAGATCGCCCTCCCGGGCTCTGGCATCACGATCCCGCTCATCACCGGCGACTCCGCCGCTGACTGGGTTGCTGAGTCGGCCGAGAAGCCGGTCTCGCACGCGACCGTGTCCAGCAAGAACATGACCCCCTACAAGCTGGCCGTCATCGAGACCTTCTCGATGGAGTTCCGGCGCGACCTGCCGGCCCTCTACGCCGAGCTCGCCCGCCGCCTCCCGAACGCGCTGGCCAAGAAGTTCGACAACACCGTGCTCTCCGGCTCGGCCCCCGGCTCGAACTTCGACGTCCTGACGGCCGCCCCGGTCCTCACGGTCGACGGCACGAACACCTACCAGGATCTCGTCGCTGCCTTCTCGGCCGTCGCGGCTGCTGGCGGGGACGTGTCGGCCTGGCTCGCCTCCCCGGCATTCCAGGCGACGCTGCTCGGCACGGTCGACGGCTTCGGTCGCCCGCTGTTCACGAACAGCCCGACGACCGATGCTGTGGTCGGCTCCATCCTGGGTCGCCCCGTCTACGGCACCAGCCGGACCTTCCCGGCCTCGACCACGCTCGGGGACACCGTCGCCGTCGCCGGAGACTTCGCCAACTCGGCGATCTACGGCACCGTCGAGGGCATCCAGGTCGACGTGTCCGACCAGGCCACCGTCAACGACGGCAGCACGCAGGTCAACCTGTGGCAGCGCAACATGTTCGCGATCCGTGCGGAGATCGAGGTGGGTTTCATCACCCGCAACGTGAACCACTTCGTTCGGATCACCGACGGCGTCGTCGACACCCCGTGATCGTCCTGAAGAACCCGGCGACGGGCCACGAGGTGAGGACCGACCGAGAGTCGGCCCCCTTCTGGCTCGCCGCTGGCTACCGGGACGAGAAGCCCAAGGCGCCGGCCAAGAAGGCCGCGCCTCGCAAGTCGAGCAAGTAGGAGGTGGGGCGGTCATGGCAGTTGCGCACTACGAAGACGTGGCCGTGGCGCTTGGCCGCCCCATCACCGACCCCGCCGAGCAGGCGCAGATCACCTACTGGCTGAATGCCGCCGAGCTCGTGATCGGCGCTCGCCTGGGCGATATCACCCTACTCGACCGAGGCGTGCTGCTCTATGTCGAGGTCGAGGCTGTCGTGGCCCGGTTGCAGAACCCGGGCGGCTACCAGTCGGAGACGATCGACGACTACACCTACCGCTTCGGGACCGAGACGCGCCGCGTCACGATCCTTGATGAGTGGTGGCGCCTCCTGTCCCCCAACAGTGGGGATGGCGCGTTCACCATTCGTCCGCACTATGACGATGGCGGCGAGCTCTACCCCGACTGGTGGCACGACCTGTGACGGTCCAGTCCGTAGTTGCCGCCGGGCGTCGCGCCGCACTGGCCCGCATGACCTCCCGCGTCAACATCTGGCGCAGGGTTGGTCTCAGTGAGCAGGACGAGGACAACGGCTCTGAGGCGGTCGTGTGGGCGGCGGTCTACGTCGACCACCCGTTTCGTCTCGGCGGCTCTGAGCGCGGCGGTTCCAGTACGCACACGGTCAGTGTCGGCGGCGTCGAGATGCAGCTTGCGACGCGCGTGGGCAATCTCCCGCACGACACCGACGACCTCATGGATGGCGACCTGATCGAGGTCATCAGCGGCGAGGGTGCTGCGGTCGATTCGGTGTTCCGCATCGTCGAGGCCGACTGGGCTGACCAGCAGACCGCGCGGCGTGTGCCCGTCGTGGCTGCCGATCGACCGGAGGAGTGGCCGTGAGCGTCCGCGTAGAGCACTCCATCGGCGATCTCGCGAAGGATATGGCGAACATCGCGCGCAAGGCCAAGCCGGACATGGCCCGCGTCGTGAAGCGCAACACTCGCGAGGGCAACACACTTGCCCGCAAGTTCGCCCGCGCGTCGTCCGGCCCGCACGGACTCAACTACTTCAAGCGCATCACGCACGAGATGATCGACCCCCTGACTGGCGAGTACGGCCCCCACGGCGACGTTGCCGGGAACGCGGTCGGTGGCGGTTGGCGTCACGGCCCCCCGAACAATGACCTGCCGAAGTCCGCGGACATCATCGGCCCGAAGTTCGGCAACGACATCCAAGACCTGCCGGGCAAGTGGTTCTGGTGAGCCTCATCGACGCCCGCCCCCACTCGGCGGCGGTCAAAGCGGCGATCAAGGCCCAGTTCGGCCCGCGCGACGCCTACGACTACGGCACCGTCCCGGGCGACAAGAACGCGGCGACAGAGAGTCTCCGCAAGGCGAAGCTGCCTGACATCTTCGCGGTCGTCTCGGTCGAGCGCCGCTACAGCCCGGTCCTGCGCACCACCGCTCAGGCTGGCTCGGCTGGCTGGCGCGTGTCGGTGCGCTGCATGGGCCGCACGGTCCTCGAGGCGCAGTGGGCCATGTTCCACGCCAGCCTCGCCCTGAACGAGCGCCGCCTGCTGGTCGACGACAAGCACACGACGCCGTTGCAGTTCGAGTCCGACGAGGCGCCCGCCTGGGATGACGCCCGATTCGCCGGCCTCGTGATCTTCACCTACGCCCACTGAATCCACCCTCACCGAAGGAGCCGCAATGGCTGACCTTGTACGCGTGCGCCTAGACGGCGTGGAGAAGAACGTCGGCCGCGAGTTCGCCGACGCCTACGACCTCGAGGTGCTGGACGAGTCGCCCTACCGCGGTGACGGCCAGCTCCGACCCACGACCCGCAAGGGCGGACGGCCCCGCAAGCCGAAGACAACCGTTGCTGACCAGGCAGCGGCGAAGAAGGCAGCCGCCGTGGCCGCCGACGACACGGCCAAGGAGGCCTGATCAATATGAGCGTGATCTTTCCCGAAGCTACTCAGGTGTACGGCAACACGAGCGTTGCCGTCGTCCAGGACATGGCGGACATGTCCGCCCCCGACCTGTCGACCGACATCCTCGCGTCGACCACCGTCAACGTGAGCTGCTTCCTCTACAGCGGCGGTGTCGGCACCTCGACCACCAACAAGGGCGAGGCTCCCCGGCGCCTCTGCACGACGTCGGTGCTCCAGAACTTCGGCACCACGACCTACGAGGTGACCGACCTTCAGTACACCTACGACCCGCAGGCGGCGCTGTCGACCGATGACAACAAGGCTCGCGCTGCCCTGACCGAGGGGTCGGAGGTCTACCTGATCCTGCGGCGCGGTCTGAACGCTCAGGACACGGCGTTCGCTGCCGGGCAGTACGTGGACGTCTGGCACGTCCGCCTCGGCCCGCAGAACAAGACCCAGACCGGCGACGGCGAATTTGACGAGTATTCAGTAACGCAGACCGTCGTGGCGATCGAGCCCCCGGTCGAGGACGTCCAGATCCTCGCCTGATTCAACGACCGGGCGGCGCGTGTTGGCTGACGCGCGCCGTCCGGTTCATCAGCCACCTCAGCCGTAGGAGCACCATGAGCAAGACCCTCGCAGAACTGCGCGCCAACCCGCCCAAGTCTCGCCCCGAGCGCTCCGTGACCGTCTGCCTGGCGCCGCATCTGGTCGCCGAGGTGCAGCAGTTGACGGACGAACTCGACACGCTCCCTCGAGCCGCAGTGGTCGACGCGGACGGCGAGCGCAATGGCCCTCCCCGACGCGTCGGACAGTCTGCCGAGCCTCCCCGCGCCGCCGAGATCCGCGCCCGCCTGGCCGAGTGCCTGGACGAAATGGCCGAGCACGAGGGCGAGCTGCGGGTGCGCGCCAACCTGACCGATGGCGAGTGGCGCAACTGGGCCAACGCGCACCCTGCCCGCGACGAGGGTCAGCCTGGGTACGCGCGTGACCAGGAAGTCACGATGGGCTACTGCAATGCGGACGCCCTGATTGACAGCCTCGGCAAGTACGCGCACTCGTGGAACGGCGACCCGCTCACCGAGTCCGACTGGGCCGAGGTGATCGAGCCGAACCTCGGTGGCCCCGACCTCAAGCAGATCGCCACCCACGTGGTCGCGATGTTTGAGAGCCGCCTGGATTTCAGGCAGTGGCGGAGCGCCTTGTCAGCCAACCTCAGCAGGTCCAGCGCCTCCGCCTCGCCCGCGACCTCCACGTCAGCCCCCGCCGACTCCACGGCTGGGAGCCCCGAACCTTCCAAGTCGGCTACGACCAGCACGGAGCCCGCGTCCCCCTAGCGGACGCCTGGGAGATCGTCACCGAGACTGAGCCCGAGTGGTCCGACGACGACCGGGCACAGATGCTCGGCCTCGAGGCCTACGAGCGCGGCATCTGTGAGTGCGGGTTCCATCGGAGCCTGACGAGCGACATGTCGAACGTGTTCCAGCCCTCCACTGAGGTCTGCACTGTCTGCTCTGGTGCCGCCCGGTATGCCCGAGTGCTGGCCGATCAGGACGAGAAGCAGATCAAGGCGCTGGGCGAGAATCCCCCGCCGAACGCGCACCGTCCCACCGATGGGCGGCACCTGTACATGCGGCAGTTGAACGCGGGCGAGATCGAGGAGCTACGCGCGCGTCGGCCTAGTCGCGCTGCGGCTTCACCAGGTCCAGGCCCAAGTTCAGCAAACAGACCACGGCGATCAGTAGAGCGATAAACGCGAGCACTGCGCCGGCGCCATTGTCGCGGCCAATCACCAGCGCTCCCAGCCCTATCGGGGCGGCGAGGCATAGGCCGCCCAGGCTCTGCCGAATGCGCTCAGTCACCCCCGCACCATAAGCCCACCTCGCGACTTCTGTCGCGTCCCGACGTAGAAGCGAGGTGCTCCAAATGGCGGTCCGCAATGAGGCAGTTCGCATCTCGGCGATCGACGACTTCTCCACGCCGGTCGCAAAGATGGCGGCGCGCGCTGCCCTGCTCAAGGGCGCGCTCGACACCCTCGATGGCACCAGCATCAATACGACCCGCAGCCTGGGCGACACGGCCAGGGGTGTCGATGATCTCGACCGCTCCACTCGCCGAGCCGAGCCGAGCATCAACCAGTTTTCGGGTCGCCTCCGCCTGATCGCTGAGGCCGCATCGGTGCTCGGTCCCGCCCTGATCCCCATCGGTGCAGTCGGAGTCCCCGCCCTTGCCGGCCTGGCCTCCGCAACGACGGCGGCTGCCATCGCGGGCGGGACCGCGATCGTGGCATTCCAGGGCGTCGGCGATGCGCTCAAGGCTGTCAGTGAGGCCGAGCTGGACCCGACTGTCGCGAACCTCGAGAAGGCGCACGAGGCGATGCAGAGGCTCGGCCCCGATGCGCGCGCCTTTGTGACCGAGTTTCAGGGGTTCCGTCCCGTCCTAACGGACATCCGGGACGCTGCGGCGGCTGGTTGGTTCCCGGGACTGACGGAGTCGCTTGACAGTTTCGAGCGCCTGGCCCCCAGTGTCATCACGCTGTTTGAGCGCGTTGGCGAGGCTGGCGGGCAGGCCGTGGCGAGTGGTGCCGAGTCGCTGGCTGGCGGGCGGTGGCGAGAGTTCTTCGACTTCCTCGCCGACGAGGCCCCCGCGACCATCACTCAGCTTTCGAGGATTGTCGGCGACCTGACTCACGGCATGTCTGAGATGTGGATGTCGTTCGACCCGGGCAACGATGCCTTCCTGTCGTGGGTGGGCGACGTTGCTGACGGCTTCGACTCGTGGGCGTCTTCGGCGGGCGGCCGCGAGGACATCGAGTCCTTCCTGGCCTATGTGAGCGAGACCGGCCCCGATGTCGCGGACGCCTTCGGGTCGCTGGTCAACATGCTGGTCCAGGTGACGCAGGCCGCCGCCCCACTGGGCGGCCCTGTCCTGAACGCCATCTCGGCGGTCGCGGACGTCATCGCCGCCATTGCGGACAGCAGTCTCGGCACTCCCATCTTCACCAGCCTTGCTGCGATGACGCTGCTGACGCGCGCCACCACGGTTTGGGGTGCCGCCTCGACCACCGCGGCGGGCAAGTTCGTTGCGGGCCAGGTTCTCGCCCAGAATGCGGCGGGCAAGACGGTCGTCAGCATGTCCGGTCTCGCTAAGTCTGCGGGCTTGCTGGCTGTCGCCTACGCGGCTATCGAGAGCGGCTCGGGCATCATCGACTCGTTCGGTCGCCAGCGTGACGCCGCGGACAGTGCCTCTACGTCCTACGTCGAGCTGAAGAAGAACCTTGAAGCGTCGAACGTTGGCAAGTTCGCAGATGACTTTGGCATCGACATCGACCGCCTCGCGGAAGAGATGTCGCGGCTCGGCAGTGGGGGGAGCTACTACGCCGAGGTTGTCGAGAAGATGGGGGCGGCGAATGACAACTTCGGCGGCCGGGTGCGCCAGACCGCCGACTTCCTCAACCCCTTCATTGGCCAGACCGAGAAGGCCAGCCTCGCCGCCTATGACCTTGGAAACATCCTTGAAGGCGTCGGAGAGCGAGAGCCTGGCCGACTGATTGCCGGCATGGCGCCCCACCTCGGCGTGGCCGCCGAGGCGATGGACCGGGCGGGCACCAGCGCCTCGGACCTCAGGAGCCAACTACTCCGCCTGAACGACGCCCTCCAAAACCGAGCCAGTTGGCGTGACTACGAGGCCGCCCTGGATGACGTGACTGCCTCCATCAAGGAGAACGGCCGGACCCTCGACACGAACACTGCCAAGGGTCGCGCCAATGAGGCATCACTGGATGCCATCGCGGGCTCGGCGCTCAAGCTCGCCGAGGATATGGAGGGCATCAACCGGGTCCGCTTCCTCCAGCGCGCGCGTGCGGACCTCATTGATGCGGCCCAGAAGTTTGGAATGAGCGAGAGGGCCGCGCAAGAACTTGCGGACACGCTGGGCCTCGTCGGCCGCATGAACGTCGAGCCGACGATCACGGTCGACAACGGTCGAGCCAAGGCCGTCATCAGCGAGACGGCCCGGATGCTGCGCTCTATCGACGGCACTGGCGCCACCACCTACATCCGCACGATCCGCACCGAGGGCAACATGGGCGGCGGCCCGGCCCCGATCCGCGGCGGTTTCGCGTCTGGCGGCTACACGGGTCCGGGCGGCAAGTACGAGCCCGCCGGCATCGTTCACCGCGGCGAGGTCGTGATCCCGCAGGAGTACGTCAAGCGCGACTGGTCGATGCTGACCTCGCGCTACGGCCACCTCCCCGGGTTTGCCGAGGGTGGCGTGGTGAGTGGCAACCGCGGCACCGTCTTCGCCGGGCCAGGCGATTCCGCGAACGGCTTCAACCTCGTCGCCATGTCGCTGCGTGGCCTCAATCGCGCGCTCCGTGAGTCGGAGAAGGCGATCGACAAGGAGAAGCAGAAGCGCGACGACCTTGTGAGTCGGCGCGATGAGGTCCGATCTGGTATCAGTGGTGGTCTCACGGCGGATCTGTGGTCTGGCCCGTCGAACCCGTGGGCGGCTGGTGCGACGGCGAACCCGACCGACGCTCTCCAGCAGTCGACGGCGAACGCGCGGGAGTTCACGAAGCTCATCAAGCAGCTCAAGGGTCGCGGCCTGGATGGTGCGGCGCTGGCTGAGGTGATTGGCTCCGGCGACCTGGAGCGCGCCCGCATGATGGCGTCGCTTCCGGCGTCGGCGCTGCGTCAGTTCGAGACGGCCTACAACCAGAACCAGCAGGCGCTCAGCACTGCCGGTGTCGCTGGCGGTCAGGCGCTCGGTCTGGATCGCGGCATCGCCCGCCTGGACACCCACCTTGCAGGTCTGCGTGGCGACGTGAGGCGGCTCGAGGCTGCCATCAAGGCCAAGGAGAAGGGCGACCACAAGTCGCGCCGGGACGCCGCAGAGTTCGCAGCCCGCGGGCAGCGTCGCGGCGCAGCTCAAGGAGCGAGGAACCGCCCGAATGGTTGACGAGCAGCACGAGCTGATGTTCGGTGACGTGGATCTGGTTTCGGCCAACCCCTCCACGGTGGGCTATGAGGTCAACACCCTCGCAGAGTTGGACTTCGGCAACCCCGAGCCCGTGGTGGCGCCTATTCAGTCGCTGCTCCTCAATGGCTCGCTGGCCGAGGTGTTGTCCTACGACAACCGCAACATCGTCATTCGAGTGGAGATCTCCGGCCCCTCGCTCGTCGACGTGTCGGCGGGCGAGGAAGCACTGATGGCTGAGGTCCGCAAGGGCCGCAACACGCTTACGTGGCTGCCCGCTGACTCGTTCGCTAGCCCGATCGTGTTCGACGTCATCTGGTCGCGCTTCGACTACACCTACGACGACCTCGACGAGGCGCTCCGGCAGAAGCGCACGTTCGTCATCACCCTCAACTGCGCCCCATTCGGTCGCGACGACGAGGAGACCGAGGTCCAGGCGGTCGCGACGGGCGAGTCGCCTCCGGCCCCAGTCACGGACACGGTCGACGCCTGCACTTCCGCCGCTGGTTGGCAATTGACCAGCTTCCCGTCGGCCGGGGCGGTGGGCTTCAACTCGGTGGTCGGTCCCACGGCGACGGACGGCGGCGTGCGTGGCACGTTGAACGCCTACGACAGCGGCAACAGCAACCCGCGCCCCGACCTGTGGGTGAGCCTGACGCGCACCGGACTGTCTGCGGACATGACGGCGACCCCGTACCTGTTGGTCACGGTGCGCCGGTACTTCACCAGGTTTCCGTTCCTGCGCTACGAGTTCCGCGTCAACGGCTCTCTGGTGCAGCCATTGGCCGCGTCTGGGCTCGTGTTCTACCTGGACCTGACGGGCATTGTGACCGTGACGTCGCTGGAGGTGCGCGCCGTCCACGCCTACCGGCACGGCGGCGATGCACTGGGTTACATGACGTTGTCGGTGGACGACATCACCCGCACCAACGTCGCCCCGTTCATCGGCACCCGGCGGATGCAGTTCCGCAAGTTCGTCGTTGGCGGATCGGCGCCCACGGAGGCGTCGCTGCAACTGGCCCACGAGTCGTCGTCACTGGGTGACGTGCGGATCTACACGATGCCCGCCCGGAACTCTGGCTATCAGCCCCCCTTGAGGCAGTACCGGACTGATGGTGCCACGCCGACCCCCGACACGAACACCGCGTCTGGCGGGCGGTCGATGCTGAACGGCGGCACCCCGGAAACCTATGACGTTCCGGCGCACTCGCTCATCGCGGGGACACATCTGCTCGAGGCGATCCTTCGGGGCACCATCGGGCCGAAGGCGGTCAACTACTCCATCTCGACCCTGGTGGGCGACACGGAGCACGGCGTCGTCTCGGGCATCGCGCTGTTCGCGCTCCAGTCCACCGACTGGCAGATCGTCCCCCTGGCGAGCCTGCCCCTGCCCCCGGTCGCATTGCCTGCGGGCTCGACGGCCAAGGTGCGGATCGAGCTGTCATCGCCCACGGCTGTGGAGATCGACGATGCGTTCATCTACAACACCGACGAGGGCCGCCTGACTGGTGTCATCTGCGGCACCGAGTCGCCCACCACCGGCGGCTCGTCGTCGCGGGTGTGGGTGGATGCGCCCCGCCTGGACTGGCCCAACCCTGCGATCTGGCTGGGCACCCTGGCGGATCGCTCTGATGCCCGCCACGCAATCGCCGGCGGTCCCGCTGAGGGTGGCGAGGTGCCGGCGCAGGGCACGCACATCTTTGAGCCGGGCGAGGTGAACCTGTTCACCCTGTCGACGAAGGCGCCTGACGTGGCGGCGTCCCTGCGCTACTTCCGTCGCTATCAGCACAACCGGACTGACTGATGCAGCGCGACTTCGCGATCAACGTCAACAACACCGCCCTGTCCTTCATCAGGGGCGCGTGGTGGGGCGAGCCGGTGATGACGACTCGGCGTCGTGGCGGCTCGTGGGAGCTGACCTGGAGGATGGACTTCAAGCGCGGGTTTCGTCACCCGGACCTCGTGCGCGGCGCCACCGTGACCGCCCGGATCGGTTCGCTGATCGAGTGGCGCGGACAGTTGACCGAGCCCGACATGGACTCGATGCAGTTCACCGCGCAGGGCCAGTGCCGCCAGGCCGAGACCGCGTTGGCGCTGGGCTTCGATGGGATGACGTCCAACCCGAGCGACGCCGTGTTCTACGCCGAGGCCCGCGGTCTCATCGACTGGGGTGGGCTCGAGGTTCTGAGCCCTGTCACCAGCACCGGGACGACCGACCACCCCATGACGATCGCCGAACTCCTGGACGCCTACACCCTTGAGCACGGGACCAACTGGCAGGTCGTTCCCGACTGGGGTCTCGGCACCTACGCGGACCCCACGGTGCCCCGATGGATGGTGACCCCGAACACGGGTGTACTCGGCGTTGCTGACGACGACTACTGGACCAACCTCGTGGGCACCTACCTGACCACCACCGGGGACTACGAACTCGTGACGTCGTCGGATGCCACCCCGCATGTTGGTCGCCGCGAGCGGGCCGTGGACCTGACCGCACTGGGCAGAATGACCTCCGCCCGCGCTCAGGCCGCATTGGACGCGATGCTCGCCAAGGGCCTGGCGCGCACGGGGTGGACGAACGGCATCGAGATTGGCCGCGGACAACTGTTTACGATGGGCGGCACCCCTGCAGCGCCCTCCGTGGTGCGCGGCGGCCACATGGTCCACCTGGCCGGTCTTGCCGACGAGCGGGGTATCGCTCAGTTCACCAACATCATCGTGGACGAGGCGGTGTGGAACGTCGCCGAGGACACTGTGCAGTTGAATCCGGTCGGCCTCGCCCCGCGCGATCTGCCTTCGATCATCGAGTCGATGGGCGGGAAGCTCGTATGACCCGCCGCGCCTGCCAATCCCCAACCCACTGCGACCTGCTCGGCGCCGTGAACCCGAAGAAAGTGGGCTGACTGTGGCTACGACCTTCACGCTGACCGGCGGCATCGCGTCGCTGATCGGTGCGCCCTTCGCGCCAAAGAGGGCTTACGCCTACATCGAGCTTGCGAACGCCGATGACGGCATCGTGGACCAGGGTGAGGCGCGCTGGCTGCTGGGCAGGTGGCCGCTGACGTTGGATGCTGAGGGCGAGTTCACGGTCACGCTGCCCTCGACGGCGCCGGGTGCTGGCTACCTCCCCAATGGCGGCTTCCTGTACCGGCTCGTGGTGGGCTACCGGGACTCTGTGGGCAAGTCCAAGGCCGTCGTGGAGACGTCGGGCGCGTTCGAGCTGACTGGCAACCGGACCCTGGCCTACGCGCTGGCGAACTCAGTCGGGCTCAAGTCGATCTCCTTGGTTGAGTGGGTCGACTTCCTGGCCGAGTTCGCTGGGATGCTCGCGGCGGCAGCGGGCTCGGCCACCTCGGCCGCTGCGTCTGCCGCCTCTGCCGCCGCCTCTGCCGCACTCGCTGAGGACATCTCGAACATCGAGACCCCCGACGCGCTCGTAGAGACGCTGGTCAAGTACCCGAGCCTCACCTCCGATGCGCTCGGGACACAGTTCGCCAACCGCGCCGACACGGCCACCCTGTCCTTGGCGCCGAAGTTCGACAAGGTCGGCGTCGTGCTCGACCGCGGTTACGCTCCGACCGCAACATGGATGGGCATCGAAGGCGCCGCCGTGATCCGTGACTTCGACGGCATCCCGGTCAAGATCGACGGCGCGTACTGGCTCGCCTACGTCGGTTACGGGCAGACCATCGACGGACAGCAGCGCGGCACCATCGGGTTCGCCTACGCCACCGACCTGGCCGATGCGGCGACCTACGTCCAGCAGAACGACATGGGCTTCTCCTTTGGGCCGTCGATGAACCCCGGCGACCCCGACTCTGACTCCGTGTCTGGTGTGTGTCCGGTCCTGGATGACGCAGGCACGACCCTGCACCTGTTCTACATGGGCGGCACCGAGCCGGGTGGCGAGCAGGGCACGATCACGATGTGCCACGCCTCTGCTCCCCTGGCTGGAGTTCTTACCGGTAGCCCTACTTGGACTCGCCACGGTCAGGTCATCGGCCTGGGTCCGGCTGGCACCTGGACCGACACTGCCATCTGGAAGCCACGCCTGCTGCGTGACCCCAAGGGCACTTACCTGCTGCTGTTCTTCAACGCATCCGGCACCTACCTCGGCGTCCCGGACAAGGAGCGCATCGGTTACGCCGTCTCCTCTACTGGCATCAATGGCCCCTTCGCCGTCACCGACACGCCCATCTTGAACATCGGCCGCCCTGGCGCCTGGGATGATGAGCGAATCGGCGACCCCTCGCTGGAGGTCATCGGGGACACCGTCGTCATGGAATACTTCGGCAACGCGGCCGGTGGACTGCGCCCCTCAGACGGGCTCGCCTGGACCACGCTCGCCGACTTCCCCACTGGCCCCGGCGGCGGCATGTGGAACAAGCACCCCGCAAACCCGCTCCTCGAGCCTGGCCCGGCTGGGTCCTTCGACGTCACTGCCGCACACAAGCCCGAGCGTGTCCGTGAGGTTGACGGACGCCGGCGACTGCTGCACCTCTACACCGCGGTCGGTCACGATGGGAAGGGTGACGCCGCAGACATCGCGGGGCAGGGATTCAACATCGCGGCAGCCGTTGCCGCCAGTGGTCCTTCGGGTCTCGTGACGACTGCGCCCCGGCTTCGGTTCGAGCAGCACACGAATGCTGGCGCCGAGATCGCCATCTCCACCACGAGCTGGGGTGACCAACTGTCGGGGATGGACAACTATCTCACCGCCAAGGTGGGCGACGTGATCGAGGTCGGAGTCTCGCTGCGCTATGGCGACGAAGCTGCGGTGTGCTACTTGATGCCCGCCTTCGTCAAGGGCGGGGTGCCCACGAGCACGCTAGCCGCCGCGGCCGGCGCAGCGGACGGCGTGGCAGGTTGGATCTGCTCAGGCGGCACGCAAGGCAACGTCAGCGGGTCGGTACATCTCGTCGTGACCGCCTCCGATCTCGACGCTGGCGGCATGGTCCGGGTTCGCGTGCGCAGCCGCGTGACTAGTGGCACCAAGACCATCTTCGGGACTACGCAGCCGGCGCACATCTGGGCACGCAATCACGGCAAGGCCAACGACTACTAGCCACACCTCCGAACTACGCCGTGTTCACCGTCCGCAACCTGTCCTAGATTCGGCGGGCCACCAGCGCCAGGCTCGCAGCGTGCTCGCGCTTGACGTTGCGCTCGGTCAGCATCCCGGCGCCGCGTAGCGCCGGAGTCGCCAGGAGCGCGGCCTTGCGGCTGAGCGGTCGGCGGTACACCAGCGAGCACCCGGCCGACGCGAGCCGGCCGGTGTAGTAGTGGTGCCGCTCGATCTGGAAGCCGGCCGGCGCTAGCAGGGCCTCCATGTCCTCGATCCAGTAGCCATCGCGCACGTGCCCGATGGCCTCATGGAACTCGCGCCCAAACACCTTCGGGTAGTTGGGCGTGGGGACCGAGATGACCAGGGACGCACCGGGTCGCAGGGCTGCTGCGAGCTGGCGGGCGGCGGTCTCGTGGTCGTCGATGTGCTCCATGACGTCGATGACCAACGCCTGGTCGAACGCCGCCCCCTCCTCCCCGAGGGTGCGCAGGTCTGCTTGCCCCAGCGTGATGTTCGGGTAGGCGAGGGTCTCCTGGATCTGGTGTGCGAGGCCGAGCAGCTCGGTGTCGAACTCGCTCGACACGATCTGTCCGCCCATCCGGGACGCGAGGGCGAAGGTCATTACCCCGGAGTTGGCGCCGACCTCAAGGGTCCGCTCGGCGGTGAAGTCGATGTACCTCTTGGCCGCGTTCCATCGGAAGTGGCTGTGCAGGTCGTCGATGCCGAAGATTCGGTGGTAAGTCTTTCGCGCCGCGCTTGTGTGTAGGACTGCGTGCGAGGCGCCCAGGGTTGCCGTCATAGGCGTGGACGCTACAGGTCCCACAGGCGGCGCTCGACCTCAAACCACAGATCGTCGTCACCCATCAGCGTGGCCAAGGTCCGCACGCGGATGGTCCTGGGCGGCATCCCTGGGAAGTGAACCGTGAGGGTGTCGTCGGGGTCCAAGGGGCGCTCCTCGCCGTCCTGGCTGACGCTAACGATCCTCACGAGGCGGCGTCCCCCCTGATTCCGCGACCGCAATTAGTAGATCCCAGACGCGTCGACTCATGCCGAGAGTCTGCCATCAGTGGCCCCTGCGCTCCCCCGCTTCACCCACCCGAAGGAGACCTCCATGCCGCTCCCCGCTGGCGTCAACACGCGAGTCGTAACGCTCGGCCCCGGCACGACGATGGAGGCTGGTGAGGCGCTCGGCGTGAGGGCCACCGTGAAGGCCTCGCGCAACCTCGTGTGGGCTGCGACTGGTACCGCTGTCCGCAAGGTCGAGAAGACCTACGAGAACGACTCCGGCCTTGAGCTGGAGTTCGAGCTGCCGGTGACCGACCAGGAGGGTTGGCTGCTCAACGGCGGCATCGTCGATGTCTCGGATGGGAAGCAGTCCCACTACTACGTCATCGGCGTGGAGTTCTTCCTGATCGGCAGTTCGCGGCCCGTGTCGACCGACACCCTCGGCCCGTTCTCGATTCCCCAGGGTGACGGTTCGCCGCTGGACCTGGACAAGCTGATCCCTGCCACCACTGCTGGCGGCGCGACGATCTCGATTCCCGACTCGTGGTCGGAGGCGGTGGCGCTCGCTCAGGCTGCTGCGGCTGAGGCGGCGGCTGCGATGGTGGACTCCGAGACCTTCGTGCGGACGACCGTGGTGAGCGACATCCCCGACCCGGAGACCGAGATCGGGGGCGCCCTTTCGGCCACGATTGCCGCCGAGGCGGCGCCGGTCGCAGACGAGCAGATCACCGCCCGCACTCACGGCATCGACCTGCCGAAGTGGCGGGCCGCTCGAGACGCCGTGCTCGCGGGGACCCGCGACGCCAAGATTCTCTGCATCGGCGACTCGACCACCATCGGCGCCGGCACTCTCACTGGAACGCCCAACTCCTACCCCTACCTCATCGCCTCACAGCTCGCCGCGAGCAGCATTCCCGCAGCGCGCGGCCTCGCAGTCCCGAATCGGGCGATCGGCCCCGACGTCCGGTGGTCGGTCGGCGCTGGCTGGGTCGAGGAGGCGTTCGGCTTCGGCGGCGACACGGCGATCAAGGGCAACGTCGGCTGCTCCCCGATGACCTTCACCGACGCCACCCTCGCCGACCGCTACGACGTCTTCTACCTCGCGATCACCGGTGCTGGCGACCTGACCGTGCAGGCGACGGGCGGCTCCCCGATCACACAGCCCACCACCGTCACGCCCGGCCCCGAGGTGCGGAAGATCACCGTCTCCGCAGGCTCGGCGGCGACCACCAACGTAGTGACGCTCACCAACGCCAGCAGCGCCGTGGTGCACGTCGTGGGCATCGAGCCCTGGCACTCCACGACCAAGCGCGTGCGGGTCGCCAATGCTGGCAAGGCGGGCTCTACAACCGACACGTGGATCGCGAGTTTGTCGGGCATCGGCGCGCCGGGCTGCATCCGCAAGTACGCCCCCGACCTCACGATCATCAACCTCGGCGTAAACGACGCCTTCACCCCCAATAGCGCAGCCACCTACCTGGAGAACCTCGCCACCCTTATTGCCGTGGCTTCCGAGTCCGGCGACGTCCTGCTACACCTCCCCGTGCCCGTCACCTCCGCGGCCGACGCCACCCGCAAGGCCAACGAGCCCGCCTATGGTCCGGCGCTGCTCGGCACCGACTGGAACGTCCTCGACCTCTGGGGCGACGGTGGCTGGGGCGCGCCCAGCGCGAACGTCGCTCAGGGCAAGGGGTGGATGCTCGACGCTCTGCACCCGAACGCGGCCGGAAATGCGGCGCTCGCGGCCTTCATCCTGCCCACACTGCTTTCCGACACCGAGCGCATCGCCACCACGGGTGGGGTCGAGGCTCTAGTCGGTGACCTTGCTGGCCAGGCCGACGTGCAGATCTTCAACGCCAGCGGCACCTGGATGAAGAAGTCCGGCGCCAAGTCGGTCAACGTGTTCCTGATCGGTCCTGGCGGCGGCGGCGGCGCAGGTGCTCGCGGCACCTCGGGCACCGCGCTGACCGGCGGCGCCGGTGGCGGTGGTGGTGGCGTCACGTTCGCCACCCTGCCCGCCTCGATCCTGGCTGACTCGGTCACCGTGACCGTCCCGGCCGGCGGCACAGGCGGGGCGGCGCAGAGCGTGAACGACAGCGCGGGAGCCGCGGGAAGCCCGCCTTCCGGCGGCACCGTCTTCGGTCAGCTCGCCGCATCTCGCGGCACTGGTGGTGCGGGCGGGACTACCACGGGATCGTCCGCGGTCGCCGGCACGGGCGGAACCGGCGTCCTAGCTGGCGGTGCTGGCGGTGCGGCCTCGGCTGGCAACAACGGCAACGCAGCAGCAGCCCCGGCCGGCGCTCCCGGTGGCGGTGGCGGTGGCGGCGTCTCCACGGTCCCCGCGGGCAAACTCGGTGGCGCCGGCGGAACGAGCGCGATCTACGTCGGTACCGCCGGCGCAGCAGGCGCGATCGACGGTGCCGGTGGCTCTGGTGCCGCGCTGGTGCTCGTCGGTGGTGGTGGCGGTGGCGGTGGCTCCTCCATCACAGGCGTCGGCCGATCGGGCGGCGCAGGCGCGGCCGGTGCTGGCGGCGGGGGTGGCGGCGCGTCCCTCAATGGCAACAACTCCGGTGCTGGCGGCGCTGGCGGCAACGGCCTCTGCGTCGTTGTGACGTACTTCTAGCCGCGCCACCCCGCAATAAGGAAGCGGGCGCCCCAGTGAGCCGGGGCGCCCTGGCCTTACGACGACCGCGGCAACGGCGTCGAAGGTTCCGAGCAACCAACCATGCACTAGGCGGTCACGTCTAGAGCCCAATCGCGAGGAGCCCGCGATGTTCACCCGACAGGCCAGCCTCGGAGGCGACCCAATGGACTCCCACCTGGTCCGCCGCTTCGGTTACCGAGGCGCCGCATTGCTCATGCTCGGGGCAACCTGGGTCCTGTTCAGTGGCTCCATCCTCATCCGCCCCACAGAGGCCCGCCCCTGGGTCTTCCACGAGTTGATCCCCATACCAATCCGGGCCGTGATGTGGATCACGGTCGGCCTTGTAGCAATCGGCTACGGACTGCGCGGCGCCGAGAAGGACGACACGGTCGGCATGGTCGCGCTGATGGTGATGCCGCTAGAGCGCTTCGTGTCGTTCGCGGTGTCCTGGATCGCCTACCTCGCCACCTCCGCAGCGCACCACTTCTCCCCCGACGTCAAGGTCATCGGGTACGAGGAAGGCGGCTACTCGGCGCTCGTCTGGCTCCTCATCGTCACGCTCCTGCGTCTGGTCGCCGGGTGGCCCAATCCCCGCCGCGTCCTTGCCGTGTCGAGCGGTGACGCCGATGTCTGAGGTCGCAACCGGAGTCATCGCATCCGCCGGGACCATCTTCTGCGCCTGGCTCGTCCTCCTCGGGGTGCGCCACACGGCCCGCGCCTCCACCCAGGCCAACGCCGACACCGTCAGCGCCACCGAGCAGGCCACCGCCGTGCAGGCGCTGGAGTCGATGACGCTCAACCTGTTGCAGCCGTACCGCGACGAGGTCGACCGACTCAGGCAGCAGATGCTCGAGCTGTCAGCGGCGCGCACCGTGGAGCGCATCGAGAGTGACCGGAAGAGCGCAGAAGAGCGCACCGAGCGCGAACAGAAGGCGGCCGAGATTCAGGACCAGATCGCCCGCCAGTCGGAGCGCATCGACATCCTGACCGTCGAGGTCAAGCACTGGAAGGGCATGGCTCGGGCGATTGCTCGGTGGGCCACGACGCTGCGCGATCAGGTGCTGGCTCTCGGCGGCACCGTCCCGACGCTGCCTGACGAACTGCTCGTGGCTCAGCTTCTCGACGAAGACGACCACCTCTGACCCTGCTCCACCGCGTCCGGCTGCGGGTCGGGCGCCTGATCTACGGAGGCACTCGTGCTGACTGACCTTGCCGACGCCTGCCGCAAGTCGGGCCTGAACGTCATTGAGCTGTCCGGCTGGCGCACCCGCGCACGGCCCGCATCGACGGGTGGCTTCGACCCCCGCGGCGTGCTCGTTCACCACACGGGCGGCGCATCCGACACCAAGGAGTACGCGCTGTGGATGGCCGCCACCGGGCGCGCTGACCTGCCGGCGCCGCTGTGTCAGCTCGCACTCGACCGCAAGGGCACCGTCTACGTCTGCGCCGCCGGTCGCGCCAACCACGGCGGCGACGCGAAGGCCACGGGTCCGATGCCCGCGGGCGATGGGAACGCGCTCTACATCGGCATCGAGGCCATGAACGACGGCTCCGAGGGCTGGGCCCCGACGCAGTACGCCGCCTACGTGGCCCTGTGCGCCGCCCTGTGTGACCACTACGGCTGGCCCGCATCCCACGTCCGCGCACACCGCGAGACCAGCCTGACCGGCAAGTGGGACCCGGGCCTGCTCGACATGGACAAGTTCCGCAACGACATCGCCGCACGCCTGGAGGAAGACGAAATGAACGCTGACGAGATCCGCAAGATCATCCGCGAGGAGATCAACGCCTCCAAGCTCGACGTCGGCCGCAAGCACGAGTGGTCTGAGGACACGGTGGCCGAGACGCTGGTCAACCGGCTCGGGCGCATCGAGACGCTGCTGACCAAGTTGCTCGAGGGCAAGGGCAAGTAGTCGTGCCCCGCGTCCTGCGAGTCGGAAGCTGGAACATGAAGGAAGGCCGACCCGCTGGCCGCAAGGTGGTCGACCAAGCAGCCAACGAGGCCGAGGAACTGATCGACGCGTTCGGCCTCGACGTCGCCACCTTCCACGAGGCCAAGCGCTACGCCGGGACCATCGCACGACGAGCACGCGCCGCCGGTCTCAAGGTGGTCCGCTACGACGTCGACGACCCGGCACGCGACTCGCTGATCGTGGCGCGCAAGGGTCTGCGCGCGTGGGGTCGGCGGCTGCACAAGCTCGAGCGCAAGGGCTGGGAGCGGCGACCTGGACGACCGGGGCTGCACCACCCGCGCTCTGCCGTGTCGGCTGTCGTCGGCGGCGTTCGCATCGTCGCGGTCCACATGCCTCCGACGCCCGGACTCAAGGCATACCCGCGGCGAGACGCCGCCTGGGACAACTCGCTCGCCACACTGGCCCGTCTCGGCCGCCGCTGGAACCGCTGGGGTCGCCCGTGGGTGATGACCGGCGACTGGAACCGTGCCGCGTCGTCGCCCGAGGTCCGCGAGTTCGTCAGGCGCCTCGGGGCCAAGGTCTACAGCAACGGCGGCATCGACTACGTCATCGCGCGCGGGGTCGGCATCAAGGACCTGCGGCGCGAGGACTTCGGCGGGAGCGATCACGCCCCTGTCCTGTTCAACATCGTCAAGGAGTAGGTATGCCCACCATCAACATCCCGCCCAAGGTTCGCTTCGTCCTCTACCTCGCCGGCGTACTCGGTGCGGTTCTCGTGCAGTACGCCATGGACAAGACATGGTTCGGCGAGGCTGAGATGCGCCTCTGGTCCGGCGTTGCGGCCGTACTGTTCGCACTCGCCGCTGCCAAGGTCCACACCTCTGACGCACCGCCCGACGCCGAGTAGTCATGCCCAACCGCGACGTCCGACTAGGGCTCGCGCTCGGGGCGATGCTGACCACCGCCGTCCTCGCAGCCTGCACGGTCGCGGGGCACGTGCTGTTCCACCGCACGATCCTCTGACGCGGTACACTTGTACTGCCGTTCGGCGGCGTGGACTTCGGGTCTGTAGCCGCCGATCTGAGCAAGCGGGACAGGTTCCTAGGACGCCCTGCCACGCAGTCGCCCCCCGTTGACTTCGGTCAGCGGGGGGCTTTCGTGCTTCCTGAGCCGCACACACAAGCGCCGCCGTCACCTCCGTTGGGAGGTGGCGGCGGCGCTTCTGCTATTTCGGCTGGACCTAATGGGCGGCCGAGTGAAGGCTGTCACCTTATGGACGGCTTCCTCGTGCTCACACATCTCGCGGCGGCCTTCGGAGGCGGGCTGGTGGGGTGGTCTATGTGTCGGCGGCGGGGTTAACCGGCAGGCGCGTAGACCTTGACGGGAATCCCGGCCTCGCGCGCCAACCTCATGCAGTTCTTGGTGCCACGCGACGACGGCAGCGGGAATGCGAGACACACGTCAGCACCGAGACCGACCATGTGGGCATTGCGCTTCGGCCCCAGCACGTGACCATCCGGCCCCATCTCGGCGGGGTGACCCTCGACCGGGTAGCCCCAGCCGCGCCACGTCTCAGCGGCGATCTGGTCGGCGCCGCCTAGGTGACACTCGCCCTGCACCAGCACTGCGTCGTTCGGCTTGCCAAGCATGTGCCAGGCCTCAGAGAGCGCGCTGCGGATCGTCTGCGCGTCCGTCCAGTCGCGCGACCCGGTGACGAGGATGCGCCCGCTCATGCGCCCGCCTCCCGCTTCCACCGCTGCTCGGTCATCGCTTGCTCTTCACGTAGCGCTCCAGCGCCTCGCGCAGCACGTCACTGATGTTCTCCTGGCGCTCGTCGGCCTTCGCTTTTGCCGCTTCCCAGAGGTCGGCGGGGACGCGTAGGGAGCGCATGACCATCTTGGGCTTCGCCACGCGGTGCAGCGTAGTCATGCCGACCCCTTGCCTAACATGAAGCCTCGCGTCGGGCCGCACCAGTGCTGCTCTTTGCGGTCGGCCCACTCGTTGAGCTCTGCCGCCAACGCCCGGACCGTGACTGGGGTCATCTGGCCGCCGAACTGGGCGGAGAACTGCAGCACCGGACCCGTGTCGACGAACGCGGCGTCGGCGCGACTTTCGCCTTCAGGCATGAGCGCGATGTGCCCGCGACTCTTGTTCCCGTTCGCGACGTTGTCCGCCAGGGCGAACAGGGGGAGGTCGCCGGCCGCGTCGCCCGGCTCAATGAAGCCCATCAGACGCTCCGGCCGGTGATCGGCCGTCCCCATCACGCCACCGCCAGGGCGAGGGACTTGGCGGACTTGAGCGAGTCGGTCATGCCAACCTCGCGCTCGTTGACCTTGACCGCCCAGAGGCCCAGCTCGGTCTGGATGACCTCGGCCGAGAACAGGCCAGTCGCGGTGCGGAGGTTGAGGGAGTACCAACCATTGAGGACTCGGGTCCAGCGGGGCTTCGTCGTCGTCATGTAGGAATCATGGCATGGCGTCATTACGTTTGTCAATACGTTCGTCCCTACAAACTCCGCCACTTGCCGCCGCCTCCTACCCTGCCGCCATGACCTACCGCCGCTCCGACCCACTCGACCCGCCGCTGGTCGAGGTCAACATCGACGGCGCATGGTGGCCCGGTGTCGTCGAAGCGCAAGAGCTGCGAGACGGCGAGTGGCACGTCTGCGTCGTGTGGCAGCAGGACGGGAATCGGCGGGGCTGGTTTCCGGCTGGGAGGGTGCGGGGGGATGGGACTGACTGGGCGCGGGGGCGGGATGTCGGCGGCGACACCTAGCCTCCAACGCGTGACCACCATGGGGGGCGGGCTCAGCGACCGCGAGCACAAGACGCTGCAACTCGAGGCCGTGCGCTTCAAACACGCCGGGGTCAAGGTCGGCCGGATACGTGAGCTGTTCGGCGAGAGCGAGACGCGCTACTACGCGAGGCTGGATGCGCTGCTGGACGAGCCGGCGGCGGTGGCTGCGTATCCGGCGGTGGTCAGGAGGTTGATTCGGCTCAGGCAGGCGAGGCGGGTGGCGAGGTCTGGGGCGTATTCTGGAGTTAATGGCTGACGACATGGCTGACATCTAGCCCGAAAAGAGGCGCTGTGAGCGTCAATAACGCTTCCCTGACACGGAAGAGGTCACTGGTTCAAACCCAGTATCGCCCACCAGAGAATCACCGCAGGTCAGAGGCCCTTTCGAGGGCCTCTTTCTGTTCCGCCGGAGGTGCAGTTCGTCCTCGCCACCGCTGATGTGCTCATCATCACGCCTGACGTCGCGGGCCGGTCGATGTGACCGCCGCCACGTGATGCGAGCCGCGTCGAAGGGTCGGTCCGGTACGCCTCAGACGGCCGCCTAAATTAGGCTCTTTAACCCCTCAACGTAAGGAACTCCATGCGCCGTACGCTCCCCCGCTCGACCCGCATCGCCGTCGCCGGCATCGCCTCGCTCGCCCTGTTCGGGCTGACCGCATGCTCGGACGACTCGGACTCGGACAACGCGTCCGACACGTCGTCCGAGTCGCCGAGCGAGACCGAGAGCGAGAGCGACGCCCCGACCGAGGAGCCGACGGCCTCGGAGGACGACGAGAGCGCGGCCTCAGGGTCCCAGCCGGAGTGGGCCAACCCGGTGACGACGCCGGGCGAGAAGATCACCACGATCGAGGCCGGGGACATGACGGTCGACGTCTACCAGGTGGGCACTGCCAAGGCGACGGAGACCGGCCAGTTCGTCGACCCCGACACCAACAAGCCCCTGCTCGCGGTGGGCGACGAGATCGTGTTCGTCAACTTCGTCGTCACCAACAACGGCGACGACATCGACCTCGGCTCGAGCGGCGTGAGCATCGACGCACGGTACGACGACTGGCCCTACATGCAGGGCATGGACTCGGTCGTGGACGACGCGCTGTTCGAGGCGCAGGACGTCAACGACGGTGCCTTCGCGCCCGGCTCGTACGTCGACCCGTCGGTCTACACCTTCGGGTCCGGGCAGGTCATCTCGTTCGGCGAGAACTTCATCTACCAGAAGGACTCGCCGATCACCTTCAAGGTGTCGGTGACCCCCGTCGACGCCGAGGGCGAGCTGCTGCACGACGAGCGGATCGAGGCCGAGGGCGCCGCGACCATCTCGTAGGGGTCCGGAGGACGGGCGCGGTGGTTTCGAGACTCGCTGCGCTCGCACTCAACCAGCAAAAGGAGCGGGCGCAGCAGCCTCGAGGCTCGCTGCGCCCGTGCCTCAACCGCAGAGAGGCAGCCGCTCAGGCGCGGCGGACCCGACCTGCCAGCAGATAGGCGACCGGGCCGAAGGGCTGCACCGCGAAGGACAGCGCCCACAGGGGCTTGGGGCCCCGGACCTGGTCGGCCGGGCGAGACGCCAGGTCGCGTGATGCGGCGGTGGTCAGGACCACCTCGACGAGGCTGGCCGCGACGATGATGCGTCGTTGGCGCCGGGTGAGGTCGGACCACTTCTTCTTCGCCACCCTCCGATCCTAGGCCGCGTCACCCCCGACACGGGCACACGGGTGGGCCGGTGCGTAGTTCGACGCGAGCGAGGCGGGAGGAGTGAACCGGTGTCTCGGGGGGAAGGGAGTGGGGGCATCACCCCGATCCCTGGCAGAGACGAGAAGCCGATGGACCAGCAGCACACCTCCTGGGCAGTGACCAGGGAGGGCGTCCGGCACCAGCTCACCCTGAGTGCCGAGGGTCTGACCCTGCGCGAGTCCGACGGCGAGGGGGTCGCCCACTACTCCTGGGGGGAGGTGCCGCTGGTCGTGTTCCCGACCCCGCTCAGCGTCGAGCTGCACACCGAGCACGCCGGGGTGATCAACCTCGCGGTGCACGCAGGCTCGATCCAGCGTGACCTGCGCGAGACCCTGCACGAGCTCGGGGTCAGCGTCCGGACGCCGCCGAGGCCCGCCCCTTTGACGGTCGATCTGGACGACCGCGTGACCCAGCGGCGGCGCCCCAAGTATGTCGACGGGGCGGGCTACCTGGCGCTCGGCCTGGCCATCAACGTGATCGGGGCGCTCATGCTCCTGGCGTCCTCGAACGCCCAGACCAGCGCGACGGCCGGTGGGATCACGGCCGGGTACGTGATCGCGTGGCTGACTATTGGCGTCGGCTCGCTCGTCTCGAGCATCGGGGTGGTCGCCATCGGCGTCACCATCGGGCTGCGGCGGGCGGTCGACCTCATGGGTCCGCCCTCGCAGTGGGGGGCCTGGCGGTAGGAGTCGTCCGACGAGGTCTGAGACCCCGACCACCGACCGGCGTCAGGGGCGAGTGACGTCCCCGAGGTCGAGCCGGAAGCGCTTGCCGGTGACGGCCACGGGGATCAGCTCGACGACGTCGTACTTGGGCGTGGAGACCCACGGCCGGCCGGGCAGGTCGTCGGCGCGGCCCCGCTCGTCCTCCTCGAGCCGGCGCAGGACGCCGCGGGCCACGACGGACCAGGCACCCTCGAGGTCGTGCCAGTCGATCTCGAAGGCGACGTCGCTCTGCAGTGCGGCGGCCAGCAGCTTGTTGCCCGGCGCCGTGCGGAACAGCAGGCTGCGGTTGTCGATCAGGTAGTTGATCGGGACGATGTGGACCTCGTCGACCAGGCGGTAGGCCAGGCGGCCGAACTCCTCCAGCTCGAGCAGCTCCCAGCACTCCTCGAGTGTCAGGTCCTCGACCGGTTCGTGGACGGACTGTGCGGTCATCATGGTGCTCACCTCGTTCCGGGGCCGACGGGCAGCTGCGCGTCGTGGTCTCGATGCTGGTACCTCGAGCGCGCCAGCAGGAGGGTCCTTGGTCCCGTCGCCTACGGACCTCAGGCCGTCACCAGGCCCCGCGGCGAGACCCGCTGAGCGGGCCGCCGTCTGGACCCCGGTCCCGGGCCATGGTTAGGCTCCTGAAGTCCAGGGAATGGACCTGTCGACCTATCCGGCGCGCCCGGCGCCGGGACAGAGGTTGTCGAACGAGGACGGTCCGGATGCCGCTTTCACTGCCACGAGAGACCGGCGTACCGGTGCGACTTGCGATCATCACCGACGAGGACGTCGTGTACCGGGGCCTGTCCTCCGTGGTGGTGGAGATGGGCGCGCGGATCCAGCTGCTCGGCCGCACCGTGGACCTCACCGCCGACCCGGGCGTCGACGTCGTGCTGTACGACGTCGCCGGTCTCAGCAGCGGCAGTGCCGACGAGCTCGAGTGGCTGGTCAAGGAGTCCCACGCCGCCGTAGTGGCGATCGCCCGCGACCTGCGCCCCGACCTGGCCAGCCGCGCCCTCGAGAAGGGCGTCGACGGCGCCATCTCGATGTCGGCCGGCACCCAGGAGATCATCCGGGCGATCGAGGCGGCCGCGGCCGGCGACCTCGCGGGGGACCACTCCCCCGAGGCCACCGACTACACCGCCAACCCGAGCCGGCTCGGAGTCGCCGAGGGTCTCTCGCCGCGCGAGGTCGAGGTGATGGGCCTGATCACCCAGGGCCTCGGCAACGACGACATCGCGCATCGGCTCTACCTGAGCATCAACTCGGTGAAGACCTACATCCGCTCGGCCTACCGAAAGACCGGCGTCACCAGCCGAAGCCAGGCCATCGCGTGGTCGGTGCAGCACGGCTTCGCACTCGGCGATGTCCCCGACGCCCCCGCGCAGGGCACCGACGGGCCGTAGGTCGCCTCGCCCTCGCCATGCCCCCGTCGGGTCCGCCGCCGGGCGCGAGTCGCGATCGTGAGCAACTTGTGAGCGAGAAGCGCTGCGCCCCGGCCACGATGCGACATACCGTGTCCACGTCGTATCGGACGGGTCGGGTGATCTGAGAACACGCCGCACTCTGCGTCGCATATGACCGAAACCACCGCTCCGCCTACGAGTAAGAGGCGGACCGGTGGTCTTCGTCATTGACGTTACACCCGGCCGGGATTCCTCCGCGCTCCGCACAATTCACCCGGAGGGATGAGGCGTACGTCACACCACCTCAGTACGTTGGCGGCGTCGGCGGTCTCGAGAGTCAGGGCTTACGCAGCCCTATCGGGAGGACTGCACCTCGAAAGAGACCGCCGACGCCATCCTCCCCGGGTCTCCCGCCGGACGAAGGGCCCGAACGGCGTCATCCGGGGTGATCTACGTCCACTTGGGCGCAAGCCGTTGGGGCGAGGCCGCTCGTCGGCTACCGTGGTGACTGCCGGACCGCTGGCGACCCGAGACGCCAGCGGTTCGGCCTCTTCATGCCTCGTCTCGCGCCCTGGCCGGCCTACGACGGGGTCAGCAGCACGGCGGGCACCCACTCCTCGACCAGCTGCCACGCGTCGGGTCGCAGCTGCACCACGTACGCCACCCGGCCCTCCCAGCCCGTCTCCGCCTGGCGCCACTCCACGAGCAGCCCTGGCCGCTTCACCCCGTGGCGGTCGAGGGCATCGGCGACCCAGCAGTGCCGCGCGGGACACGTCTCGCGCGGTGGGGCAGCTGCGGGACCAGGGGGCGCGCCCGGGCGGACGCGCTCGGAGAGTGGCACCCCGATGCCCTGCTTTCCCCAGCCGCCGCCCATCCCTCCATGGTCTCACACGTTCGAACACACGTTCGACTCAGTGGAGCCTCCGCCAGGTAGGGCTCGTCGGTCATCGCACGCCTCAGTCGGAGGCCGTCTCCTCGTGGTGCGTGCCGGGGCGCGGCGCCCAGGGCAGCTCCTTGGCCGGGCGTACGACGATCAGCCGGTCGCCACGGGCCAGCTGGGTGACGACCGGGTCGAAGTAGCGGTAGACCTTCTCGTCACGCACGACCGAGATCACCTGGTCGGGCAGCTGCTGGGGCTGCTTGCCGACCTCGCTGACCAGCAGGTCGCGCTCGGCCACCTCGAGCCCCTCGCCGTAGGTGAGCAGGTCCTCCATGACCGAGCCCAGCGTCGGCGACAGCGACGAGAGTCCCAGCAGCCGGCCGACGGCGTCGGAGGAGGTGATGACGGAGTTGGCGCCGGACTGGCGCATCAGCGGGGCGTTCTCCTGCTCCTTGACCGCCGCGACGATCCAGGCATCGGGGTTGAGCTGACGGACGGTCAGCGCGGAGAGGACGTTGGAGTCGTCGCGGTTGGTGGTGATGATGATCTGGTCGGCCTCCCCCACTCCGGCGCGGCGCAGCACCTCACGACGCGTGGCGTCGCCGGAGACGACCGCCAGTCCGTCGGCGTGCGCGTCGGCGAGCGCGGTCGGGCTCGGATCGACGATCACGATCGCCTCGCGGTTCTGGCCGTTGTTGACCAGGGTGTCCACGGCGCTCCTGCCCTTCGTGCCGTAGCCGACGACGACGACGTGGTGGCCCATGTTCTTCCTCCAGCGAGAGACCCGGAACATCTCCCGGCCCTGCGACGCCAGCACCTCGAGGGTGGTGCCGATCAACAGGACCAGGAAGGCGATGCGGGCGGGGGTGATGATGAACGCGTTGACGAGTCGTGCGCCGTCGGTGACGGGGGCGATGTCGCCGTACCCGGTCGTGCTGAGCGTGACGGTCGTGTAGTAGATCGCGTCGATGAGGCTGATCTCGTTGTCCGGGTCGTTGCCGTCGACGTAGCCCTTGCGGTCGAGGTAGACCAGGAGCACGGTGCCGACCAGGATCCCGAGCGCCGCGAGCAGCCGGCGACCGAGCTCCCACCATGGGGAGCGGACGACCTCGGGCAGTGCGATGCGCCCACGGAAGGCGCTACCCGCCTGGTCCCCCGTCACGTCCACCACAGGGCGAATCTAGTGGACGCCCCTCACGGCTCCGCTCAGGACCGCTCCTTCGTCATGCGGTTCCTCAGCAGGTGCACGAGCTCCAGGCGCGCGTGGGCGGTGCCCTTCTGCGGGAAGACCGTGTCGAACGCGGCGTTGACGGCCGCGCCGATGAGCACGGCCAGCGCCAGGATGTAGAGCCACAGGAGCACCGCGATGGGCGCCGCGAGCGGCCCGTAGATCGACGTGGAGTCGGCGGCGGTCACGGTGAGCACCCAGCGCAGGACATAGGAGCCCACGATCCACGCGACCAGCGAGAACGTGGCGCCCGGGAGGTTGAAGCTCCAGTTGGTCCGCACCGGCACCGACAGGTGGTAGAGCGTGGCGAGGAAGCACACGCAGACCGCCACGACGACCGGCCAGTAGAAGCCCATCACGAACTGCGCGCTGTCGGGCAGGGCCTCGCTGACCAGCTTGGGTCCGGCGACCACCAGGGGGATCGAGACCGCGCCGGTGATCAGGGCGAGGATGTAGAGCACGAAGGACAGCGCCCGGGTCTTGATGATCCCGCGGTGCCCGCCGAGCCCGTGCATGATCGTGATGGTGTCGATGAAGACGTTGAGCGCGCGCGAGCCCGACCAGAGGGCGAGCACGAAGCCGAGCGAGACCACGTCGAAGCGGCCGGTCTCGAGCTCCTCCATGGTGCGGACGACGATCTGGTTGACGGCGCTGTCGGTGAGGAACGACGACGACAGGTCGACCACGGCCTGGCGGACGTCCTCGACCTGGGCGGTGGTGAAGCGGTCCGAGACGTAGCCGATGGCACCCGCGAGCGCGAAGATCAGCGGCGGCACCGACAGTACCGCGAAGAACGCCGCCTCGGCGGCCAGACCGGTCACGCGGTAGCGCAGGCAGGCGCTCACGGTGGTGACGACGAGCCGCCAGAGGGTCTCGCCGTGGCGCGCGAGGCTCCTGGCCCGGCCCGGTGAGGCGGTGTCCTGGGTGTCCGCCGCCATGGCTCTACGGTAGTCGTATGGCACTCCCGGACCCGCCAACCCCGACGCGCCGCGAGGTGCGCGTCACCACCAACCAGGCGCCTCCGCTCGTCGGTCACAACGTCGTCACCGCCGACGCCGCGCTCAGCGAGGCGGTGCTCCACCACGCCGGCCCCGAGGTCCTGGAGGACCTGGTGGCCCTGGGTGCCGAGGCCGGCACCGCGGAGGCGCGCGAGCACGGCCGGCTCGCCAACGAGCACCACCCGGTGCTCACGCCGTACGACCGGTACGGCGAGCGGATCGACGAGGTCGTCTTCCACCCCTCGTGGCACTGGCTGATGGAGCGCGCGGTCGGCCACGGCCTCGCCGCGACGCCGTGGGAGCAGCAGGAGGCCGGCAGTCCGCACGCGCACCTGCGCCGGGCCGCGGGCTTCATGGCGTGGTCGCACACCGAGCCGGGCCACGGCTGTCCGATCTCGATGACGTACGCGGCCGTGCCCGCGCTCCGCGCCGACGACGCGGTTGCGAAGGAGTGGACACCGCTGCTGGCCTCGACGACCTACGACCCTGGCCTGCGCCCCATCGCGCAGAAGCGCGGCGCCCTCGTCGGCATGGGCATGACCGAGAAGCAGGGCGGCTCCGACGTGCGGGCCAACGTGACCGTGGCGCGGCCGACCGCGGTGGACGGCGAGTACACGCTGCACGGGCACAAGTGGTTCACCTCCGCCCCGATGAACGACATGTTCCTGGTGCTGGCGCAGACCGACGGGGGCCTCACCTGCTTCGTGCTCCCCCGCGTCCTGCCCGACGGCACCCGCAACCAGCTCGACGTCGTCCGACTCAAGGACAAGCTGGGCAACCGCTCCAACGCCTCCTCGGAGCTGGAGCTCGACGGCACGCTCGCCCGCCGGCTCGGTGATGAGGGACGCGGGGTACGCACCATCATCGAGATGGTGGCCGCCACCCGGCTTGACTGCGTGCTGGGGTCGGCGTCGCTGATGCGGCGCGCGGTCTCGGAGGCCTCGTGGCACGCCGCGCACCGCTCGGCGTTCGGCTCCCTGCTGGCCGACAAGCCGCTGATGCAGAACGTCCTGGCCGACCTGGCCGTGGAGTCCGAGGCCGCGACGGCGCTCGCGCTGCGGCTCGCGTCGGCTGTCGACCGAGGCGACGACCCGCACGAGGCGGCGCTGCGGAGGATCGCGCTGCCGCTCGCGAAGCTCTGGGTCTGCAAGCGCACGCCCGCCCACGTGGCGGAGGCCCTGGAGTGCCTCGGTGGCAACGGCTACGTCGAGGAGTCGGTCCTGCCGCTGCTCTACCGCGAGGCGCCGCTCAACTCGGTCTGGGAGGGCTCGGGCAACGTCAACGCGCTCGACGTCCTGCGGGCCCTCGCGCGTGAGCCGGAGGCCCTGGCCGCATGGATCACCGAGGTCGGCCTGGCCCGGGGCGCCGACGCGCGCCTCGACCGCGCCGTCGACGACACCCTGGCGATGCTCGGGGAGTCCGCGTCGCTGGAGGTCGGCGCCCGCCGCCTCGCCGCGCGCATGGCGCTGTGCCTGCAGGGCTCGCTGCTCGTGCGCTTCGCGCCGCCCGAGGTCGCCGACGTCTTCTGCGCCTCGCGCCTCGGCTCGTCGTACGACGGGGTCTACGGCGCGCTGGCCTCCGGGGACCTGCGCGCCATCGTCGACCGCACCCTGCCTACCGACCGCTGACCCGTCAGAGAGTGTCTGACGGGTCAGCGGTGCGGCGAGCTAGGACAGGACCAGTCCGGGGTAGAGCGGGTGCTTGTCGAGCATCTCGGCGGAGGCGTCCTTGACCTTGTCGGCGATGCCGTCGCCGAGGGCGTAGGACGCCTTCGACGGGCCGCCGGCCTTGGTGGTGCCGGGCTGGGTGTTCTGCAGGACGTGGACGATCAGCTCGGCCACCTGGTCGAACTCGTCGTGGCCGAAGCCGCGGGTCGTGAGCGCGGGGGTGCCCAGGCGGATGCCGGAGGTGTACCAGGCGCCGTTGGGGTCCGAGGGAATCGAGTTGCGGTTGGTCACGACGCCCGCGTCGAGCAGCGCCGACTCGGCCTGACGGCCGGTGAGGCCGAAGCCGGAGACGTCGAGCAGCACCAGGTGGTTGTCGGTGCCGCCGGTGACGAGCCTGGCGTCGCGCTTGAGGAACCCCTCGGCCAGCGACTTGGCGTTGTCGGCGACCTTCTGAGCGTAGGCCTGGAACGACGGCTGGCGCGCCTCGGCCAGCGCGACCGCCTTGGCGGCCATGACGTGCGAGAGCGGGCCGCCGAGCACCATCGGGCACCCGCGGTCGACCGACGAGGCGTACTCCTCGGTGGCCAGCACCATCCCGCCGCGCGGGCCGCGCAGGCTCTTGTGGGTCGTGGTCGTCACGACGTGCGCGTGCGGGACCGGGTCCTCGTCACCGGTGAAGACCTTGCCGGCCACCAGCCCGGCGAAGTGCGCCATGTCGACCATGAGCGTGGCGCCGACCTCGTCGGCGATCTCGCGCATCTTGGCGAAGTTCACGCGCCGGGGGTACGCCGAGTAGCCGGCCACCAGGATCAGCGGCTTGAACTCGCGGGCCTTGGCCGCCACGGCGTCGTAGTCGAGCAGCCCCGTCTCCGGGTCGGTGCCGTACTGCTGCTGGTGGAACATCTTGCCGCTGATGTTGGGACGGAAGCCGTGGGTGAGGTGGCCGCCGGCGTCCAGGCTCATCCCGAGCAGCCGCTGGTTGCCGAGCTCGTGGCGCAGCGACTCCCAGTCTGCGTCGGTGAGCTCGTTGATGTTCTTCGAGCCGGCCTTCTCCAGCCAGGGGCCCTCGACCCGGTGGGCCAGGATCGACCAGAACGCGACCAGGTTGGCGTCGATCCCGGAGTGCGGCTGGGCGTAGGCGTACTCGGCCCCGAAGAGCTCACGTGCGTGCTCGGCGGCGAGCGCCTCGACGGTGTCGACGTTCTGGCAGCCGGCGTAGAAGCGGTGCCCGACCGTGCCCTCGGCGTACTTGTCGCTGAACCAGGTCCCCATCGTCAGCAGCACCGCGGGCGAGGCGTAGTTCTCGCTCGCGATCAGCTTGAGCGAGCCGCGCTGGTCGGCCAGCTCCTTGCGGGTCGCGTCGGCGATGCGAGGCTCCACCGAGGCGATGACCTCGAGGGCTTGGGAGTAGGCGCTGCTGGTCAGGGCATCGATGTCGGCCATGACCGCAGCCTAGTGATCCGGCGGGCGGCGGCCCAACGACCGCCGCACGCCGGACGCTCAGGGGTTCGACCGACGCGCGGGACGTGCGGGCACGCGCGCCGACGCCGCGGTCCCGGCCTTGACCGCCCAGCGGCCGTAGGCGTAGCACTCGGCGCTGCTGCAGGCGTAGTAGATGCCGAAGCCGTCGCGCGAGACGCCGGAGGGACCGCCGCCGAGCTCGTCCTGGAAGAAGATGTTGCCGTAGGTCGCACCGCCGCGGTTGAGCTCGTAGAAGCAGGCCCAGCCCGCGGGTCCGACGCGTCCCGGGCCGGGGCACTCGGTGGTCATGGCGGCGCCCGAGTTGATGTAGGTGACCCGCGAGAGCGGGATGTCGCCGGGCAGTCGGCTGGGCAGCGTGACCGCGTCCGCGACGTACCCGTCCGCGTTGCCACCCCACGCGCCCCACAGCCCGGACTGGACCGTCCCGGGCGCGGCCGCCACGCTCCTCAGCTGGGTGGAGTCCAGCCCGTCGAGGCGGTTGGCGTCGGGCGCCTTGGCGATGATGTCGTTGGGCAGGCGACCCTGCTTGTTGGTCGCGACCAGCTTGCCGGCGCGCTTCTTCACCGAGGCTCCGGCGCCCACGGCGCTCTTGTGGTCGACGGTGTCGGCGTTGGTGATCTTGGCGGCGACGCTGGGGGCGGCGAGCACGAGGACGCTGACGACGAGCGCCACGGCGGCGCTGCGCAGGTCGCGACTGAGCTGCTCTCGGCGGAACAGGCGGGGGCGGGTGATCGGTGTCATGGGCGGTTCCTCTCGGAGGGGAGTTCCACGTTCCTCCGCCCTGCGCTCCCCCGCATGACACGGATGGGTCATATCCCCTGCCCATCCCCTCCCAGGGTGGCCGGTGTGACCTGCGCCGCACTACTCACCAGTACAGGCGTGGAGGCCTCAACGAGGGTCTTAGATGCTGGACTCGCATTCCACATCATGAGATTTCAGGTTGTGGGCACCTCGTCCGAACCCTGAGACTGCTTGACATGATCAGCGCCCGGACGCACGCCTACCTCGTGGTACGTCGCCACGTGGACTTCGGGCGCACGCGCAGCGCGATGTGTTGGCCCCGCTGAACAACGCCACCCCGATCATCCCGCGCCGGCCCGTCCGAGGCCCGCGGCACTCAGCGAAGGACCAGCTCCTCATGCCCGATCAGCGCTTCCAGGCCAAGCCTCCCGCCCACACCGAGGTCCCCCGCCCCAAGCGGGCCGAGGGTCAGTGGGCGTTCGGCTACACCGAGCCGCTGAACAAGAACGAGCAGTCCAAGAAGGACGACGACCCGCTCAACGTCCGCGCCCGGATCATCAACATCTACTCCAAGCGCGGCTTCGCCTCGATCGACCCCGCCGACCTGCGCGGCCGCTTCCGGTGGATGGGCCTCTACACCCAGCGCGCGCCCGGCTTCGACGGCGGCAAGACCGCGACACTGGAGGAGGAGGAGCTCGACGACGAGTTCTTCATGCTCCGTGTGCGCTCCGACGGCCGACTCCTGGACCACGAGGCAGTGCGGACCCTGGGCCGCATCGGGGTCGACTTCGCCCGTGACACCGCCGACGTCACCGACCGCGAGAACATCCAGTACCACTGGATCCGCGTCGAGGACGTTCCGGAGATCTGGGACCGGCTCGACGCCGCCGGGCTCAGCAGCCTCGAGGCCTGCGGCGACTCCCCGCGGCCCTTCCTCGGCTCGCCGGTCGCCGGCGTCGCCCAGGACGAGATCATCGACGGCACCCGGGCGCTGGAGGAGATCTTCGAACGCTTCATCGGCAACCCCGACTTCTCCAACTTCCCGCGCAAGTTCAAGACCGCGGTGACCGGCCACCCGAGCCACGACGTCTCCCCCGAGACCAACGACATCTCCTTCGTCGGCACCGTCCACCCCGAGCTCGGCCCCGGCTTCGACCTCTGGGTCGGCGGCGGCCTGTCCACCAACCCGATGCTCGCCGCCCGGATGGGCGTCTGGGTCCCGCTGGACGAGGTGGCCGACGTCTGGGCCGGCGTGGCCGGCATCTTCCGCGACTACGGCTACCGCCGGCTGCGCTCCCGGGCGCGCCTGAAGTTCCTGGTCGCCGACTGGGGCATCGAGAAGTTCCGCGAGGTCCTCGAGAACGAGTACCTCGGCCGCCCGCTCGTCTCCACCCCCTCGCCGCCGTCCCCGGTGGGCCACCGCGACCACATCGGCGTCCACCCGCAGAAGGACGGCAAGTTCTACGTGGGCATCGCGCCCACGGTCGGTCGGGTGTCCGGCACGCTGCTGGTGCAGCTGGCCGACCTGATCGAGGAGTACGGCGTGGCGGGCGCCCGCCTCACGCCGTACCAGAAGATCGTGCTGATCGGCGTCGACGAGGCTCAGGTCGAGCCGCTCGTCGCCCGGCTCGACGCCATCGGGCTCTCGGCGCGGCCCTCCAACTGGCGGCGCAACACGATGGCCTGCACCGGCATCGAGTTCTGCAAGCTGGCGATCGTCGACACCAAGGAGCGCGCCCGCGCGCTCGTGGGCGAGCTGGAGAAGCGCTTCCCCGACCTGGACACGCCGATCACGGTCAACGTCAACGGCTGCCCCAACGCCTGCGCCCGCACGCAGGTCGCCGACATCGGGCTCAAGGGCCAGCTGGTCATGTCCGACGGCGCGCAGGTCGAGGGCTTCCAGGTGCACCTCGGCGGCGCCACCGGCCTGGAGGCCAACTTCGGTCGCAAGCTGCGCGCCCACAAGGTCACCAGCGCGGGCCTGGACGACTACATCACCGTGGTCGTCGGCAACTTCCTCGCCGACCGCACCGAGGGTGAGCGCTTCGCCACCTGGGTGGCGCGCGCCGACGAGGAGCTGCTACGCGGCGAGAAGGCGTTGACCACGCTATGAGCCCACTCCGCGACGTTCTCGCCCTCCCCCGCCTCGCTCCTCCGTCCGACAGGCTCGCGGGGACCCCGAGATGAGCAACGAGCGCGCTGTGCCGTTCCACTGCCCCTACTGCGCCGACGACAACCTGTGGCCGCACGAGTCGGACGACTCGTCGGTCAAGGGTGCCTGGGAGTGCCGGTCCTGCCAGCGCGCGTTCACCGTGAAGATGCTCGGCATGCTGCGACGCGAGGTGCAGGCATGAGCACCCCCACCAGCCACTCGCTGCGCTCGCGCCTCGCCGGGGGCCCCGCATGACCACCGCCACCACCGCCGCCGCCCGCGCCAACCGCGGCTCCCACACCGCCGGCCGCTCCCCCGAGGAGCTGCGCGAGCTGGTGTCCCACTGGGGTGCGGAGCTCGAGCTGGCCCCGGCCGAGCACATCATCGAGTGGGCCGCCGCCACGTTCGGCGAGCGGTTCTGCATCACCTCCTCGATGGGCGACGCCGTGCTCGCCGACCTGGCCGCCAAGACGGTGCCGGGCATCGACGTCGTCTTCCTCGACACCGGCTACCACTTCATCGAGACCATCGGCACCCGCGACGCCGTCCAGGCCACCCTCGACGTCAACCTGCTCACCATCACCCCCGTGCAGTCGGTGGCCGAGCAGGACGCCGCGTACGGCAAGGACCTCTACAAGACCGACCCCGACCTGTGCTGCGCGCTGCGCAAGGTCACGCCGCTGGCCGAGTCGCTGGCGTCGTACGACGCCTGGGCGACGGGGCTGCGCCGTGCCGAGACGCACAACCGGGTGATCGCACCGGTGATCGGCTGGGACGCCAAGAAGGGCAAGGTCAAGGTCTCTCCGCTCGCGCGGTGGACCGACGAGCAGGTCGATCGCTACATCGCCGAGAACGGCGTGCTGGTCAACCCGCTCGTCTACGACGGCTACCCCTCCATCGGGTGCGCACCGTGCACCCGGCGCGTCGCCCCCGGCGAGGACCCGCGCAGCGGCCGCTGGGCCGGCACCAACAAGACCGAGTGCGGGATCCACTCATGACCCCGATCCCAGCCCGACAGCGTCGTCGGCCCACCGAAGCACCCGCAACCCTGGAGAGGAGGCCACGCTGATGGCCGCTCCCGCCCTGGTGGCCCTGGCTCACGGCAGTCGTGACCCACGGTCGACCAAGACCATCACCGCCCTGGTCGCCGAGGTCAAGGCGATGCGTCCCGACCTGCGCGTCGAGAAGGCGTTCCTGGACCTGGCGAAGCCGGGCTTCCAGGCGGTCGTCGATCGCCTGGTCAAGGCCGGGCACGACGAGATCGTCGTCGTACCGCTGCTCCTGACCGAGGCGGCCCACGCCGCCAAGGACGTACCGGACGCCGTCGCCGAGGCCACCTCTCGCCACCCCGGGCTGCAGATCCGGGTCACCTCGATCCTCGGGCTCGAGGCGTGTTTCCTGGAGGTGCTCGACGAGCGCCTGCGCGAGTCGCTGCGCCGCTCGCGGGTCCGTGAGCTGGACGCCCTGGTCCTGGCCGCGGCCGGCTCCACCGACCCGCTCGCCAACCAGGCCGTCTCCCGCCTGGCCCGGCTATGGGGCACCCACCACAAGCTGCCGGTCAGCGCGGCGTACGCCGCCAGCGCCCCGCCGGCCACCGGCGAGGCCGTACGCACCTTCCGTGCCGAGGGCCGCCGCCACATCGCGGTCGCGTCGCTCTTCCTGGCCCCCGGCGACCTGGTCGACCGAGCCGCGGAGCTCGCCCTCGAGGCGGGCGCCGTCGCCGTCTCCGAGCCCCTCGGCGCCCACCCCGAGGTGGCCCGCACGATCCTCGCCCGCTACGCCGTCGGCGCCGTCGAGCTCGTCCCCGTCTGACGCCGACCCGTCAGCCGACGAGCTGGGTGAGCAGGCGCTCGAGCTGGCGGGGCGGATCGGCGGTGACGCCGCCGTGGACGGGGCCGGGCTGCAGCACCGTGCTCTTGGGGGCCTTGAGGAAGCCGAAGCGCTGGCCGAGGGGCTGGGCCGCGGCCGCCCCCCCTCGAGGATCGCCGGCGCAGATGGCCTCGACGTAGGCGAGCGCATCGCAGACCTGGTCGACGTCGAGGCGCGGGTCGAGGGCGAGCAGGCGATCCCGGTCGGCGTTCCAGGCGACGCCTAGGTAGTCGGTGGCCTGGCAGTAGACGACCACGCCGACGTTGAGGAACTCCTCGCGCTCCACGCGGGGCACGCAGCGCAGCACCACGTACTGGTAGGCGAGGCGGGCGGTCATCGGCCGGCCTCCGTCGGGAGCCACTGCCGGGTGCCCAGGCGGGCGGTGAGGAAGTCGACGTACGCCGCCCGCAGCGTGGCCGGGTCCCCGGCGCCGGGCACCCCCTCCAGCCAGGCGTCAGGCACCTGCGCAACGACCTCGGCGAGCAGCTCGGGGGTCACCAGCGCGGAGAGCCGCTCGTCGGTGGCTCCCAGGTCCGCGACGCGGTCCAGCAGCACGTGATCGCTCGGGTCCCAGGGCTGGGCGGCGAAGCGGGCCGGGTCGGTCACGCCCCCCGACCAGGCGTGGTGGAAGTACAGCGAGGCGCCGTGGTCGATCACCCACAGGTGCCCGTGCCAGAGCAGGAGGTTGGGGTTGCGCCACGTGCGGTCGACGTTGGCACAGAAGGCGTCCAGCCAGACGATCGCCGCCGCGTCGCCGGCGTCGGCCGGCAGCTCGCCGTCGTACCCGAAGGAGCCGGGCAGGAAGTCGACTCCGAGATTGAGCCCGGGGCTGGCGTTGAGCAGGTCCTGGACCTCCTCGTCGGCCTCGTAGCGCGCGATCTGCGGGTCCAGGTCGAGGGCGACCAGACGCGGGGTGTCGAGGCCGAGGTGGCGCGCGAGCTCCCCCACGATGACCTCCGCGACCAGGACCCGCACGCCCTGGCCGGCGCCGCGGAACTTGCAGACGTAGGTGCCGAGGTCGTCGGCCTCCACGATCCCGGGCAGGCTGCCGCCCTCGCGCAGCGGCGTGATGTAGCGAGTGACGGAGACGGTCTCGATCACGCCACCGGCACCTCGTTCAGGAGCCGGGCGCGCTGCTCCTCGACGTCGAAGTCCGCTGGCGGCCAGGTCGGTGCCATCTGCAGGAGCTTCTCGTGGAGCAGTCGGGCGATGGTGAGGTTGCGGAACCACTTGCGATCGCTCGGCACGACGTGCCAGGGCGCGACTTCGGTGTTGGTGCGCTCCAGTGCGACCTCGTAGGCCTCCCGGTACGCCACCCAGTGGGCGCGCTCGTCGACGTCGCCGGGGCTGAACTTCCAGTACTTCGCCGGGTTGTCGAGGCGGGCGAGGAGCCGCTCCTTCTGCTCGGCCGCGGAGATGTGCAGCATGCACTTGAGCACCACGGTCCCGGCTGCGACCAGCTCCTGCTCGAACTCGTTGATCGCGTCGTAGCGGCGCTCGATCTCGTCGGCGTCGGCGAGCTGGTGCACGCGCCCGATCAGCACGTCCTCGTAGTGCGAGCGGTCGAACACGCCGATGTGCCCGGGCTCGGGCAGCGCCTGGCGGATGCGCCACAGGAAGTCGTGACGGAGCTCCTCGGCGGTGGGCGCCTTGAACGCCGTGATCTGCACCCCCTGGGGGTCGACCACGCCCACGGTGTGGCGCAGTACCCCGCCCTTGCCTGAGGTGTCCATGCCCTGCAGGATCAGCAACAGCCGACGCGGGGATCCGGTGGTGCGCTCGGCGAAGAGCCGCTCCTGGACATCGGCCAGCTCGGGGGCGAGCGCCGCCAAGGCCGCCTCCCCCGCCTCCTTGTCGCCGTCGAAGCCGGGGGTCGCGTCCGTCGGGATGTCCTTCAGAGACACGGGGCCGGGGGGGAGGCGCACCAGGGGCTCGACGGTCGCGGGGGTCATGGGAGCACTATCCCAGCCCGGTCAGCCGAGCACGGTCGCCACGTCCAGGGTGCAACCGACGACGGTCGCGACGCCGCCGTCGCTCTGTGGCTCGTCGAACCAGACGCCTCGGCTGAAGCCGACCTTGTCGAGCACCCTCAGCGAGGCGGCGTTGCGGTGGTCGGGCGCCGCGAACAGCGACCGGGCGTCGGGGAAGCGCCGCAGCGCCCGCGGCATCCAGGCCCACAGCAGGCGGGCGCCGAAGCCCCGGCCCAGCCAGCTCGGCTCCCCGATCGCGTAGTCCACCCCGATCGCGTCGGGGTCAGGCGTGAGCATCGCGAAGTCCGGGTGGTCGCGGACCCGGTAGTCCTGCAGGAACCCCACGGAGCGGCCGTTGACCTCGGCGACGTGCATGCGGGTCGGCGTCATGCCGTCGATCGAGGGACCGTAGCGGGCGGTGACCCCCTCGAGGGTGGTGTCACCGTCGGTGGGCCACCAGCGGCGGACGTGGTCCGCGACGAGCCAGCGCGCCATGTCCGGGAGGTCGCCTGGGGTCATCGGGCGCACGGCGACCCGGTTGTCGTGGTCGACCAGGAACTGCTTGACCTCGCCGGACAGGTCGACCGGGACCGGCTCGGCGGGCCGACTGGCGACGGTACGGCGCGCGGCGGCGGCCCACGACTCGCCCTCGTGCACGGCACCGAGGAGGTCGTGACCGCGGTCGCGCACGACCAGCCGCACGGCAGGTCCGCTCATCCGTGCGCGGAGCCGCCGCGTCGTACGACCGGCGGCTGGCTCGACCACGGGAAGTCGATCCAGCGCTCGGTGTGACGCCAGACGTAGTCGGGCTGCACCACCGTCCACGGCTTCTCGTAGATGACCGCACTGCGAGCCTCGGCGACGTGGCCGGCGCAGAACTCCTGGACGATCTCCAGGGTCTTGCCGGTGTCGGCCACGTCGTCGGCGATGAGGACCTTGAGCCCGGACAGGTCCACCGCCGCCGGGGTCGGCGGGAGCATGATCGGGACATCGAGGCGGGAGTCGACGCCGGTGTAGAACTCGACGTTGACCGCGGAGAGGTTCTTCACGTCAAGCGCGTAGCCCAGGCCCATGCCCAGACCCAGTCCACCGCGCGCGATGCAGAGCACCAGGTCCGGCTCGTAACCGTCCTCGGCGACCATCTGCGCCAGGTCGCGCACCGCGCCGCCGAACATCTCGTAATTCAGGATCTCGCGTTCATCGGCCACGGGGTGATTGTGGCATCCCGCTGCCGCGAGCCTTCCCCGCTCGCGAGCGGCACCGTCGCTAGAGATCGGCGGGGGCCTCGCGATCGGCGGCCTGGAGCTCGTCCTTGACGACGCGGAAGGCGAGACCGGAGCCGTAGCCCTTGCGGGCGAGCATGCCCACCAGGCGGCGCGTGGCGGTGGTGTCGTCGACGCGGGTCAGGGTGCGCAGCTTCTTACGGACCAGCAGCCGCGCGGAGTGCTCCTCGTCGGCCGGGTCGATCTCGTCGAGGGCCTCGCGGGCGACCTCGTCGTCGATGCCCTTGCGGCGCAGCTCCTGGGCCAGCGCGCGGCGGGCCAGGCCCTTGCCGGGCTGACGACTGGCCACCCAGAGCCGAGCGAAGGACTCGTCGTCGACGAGCCCGACCTCCTCGAACCGGTCGAGCAGGCGGGTCGCCAGCTCGTCGGGGACCCCCTTCTTGGCCAGCTTGGTGGCCAGCTCGCTGCGGGAGCGCGCCTGGCCGGTCAGCTGGTCCAGCAGGATCTTGCGGGCGACCGACTCCAGGTCGGCGTCCGGCCCCGTGGCCACCGGGTCGTCGGGGGGTGGTGACGGCGCGGAACGCGTCCACGCCGCCACCCCGTCCCGGACATCACCGAGCCAGGGGTCGGACTCAGAAGGAGTCGACACCGATCGGCTCGTCGCTCAGGTCGTCGGCGGGCGTGTCGACCTGGGGGCCGACGCCGAGCTTCTCGAGGATCTTCTTCTCCAGCTCGTTGGCCAGGTCGGGGTTGTCCTTGAGGAAGGTACGGGCGTTCTCCTTGCCCTGGCCGAGCTGGTCGCCCTCGTAGGTGTACCAAGCGCCGGCCTTGCGGACCAGGCCGGCCTCGACGCCGACGTCGATCAGGCCGCCCTCGCGGCTGATCCCCTTGCCGTACATGATGTCGAACTCGGCCTGCTTGAACGGCGGGGCCACCTTGTTCTTCACGACCTTGACCCGGGTCCGGTTGCCGACCATATCGGTGCCGTCCTTGAGGGTCTCGATGCGACGCACGTCAAGACGGACCGAGGAGTAGAACTTCAGCGCCTTGCCACCGGTGGTGGTCTCGGGCGAGCCGAACATCACGCCGATCTTCTCGCGGAGCTGGTTGATGAAGATCATCGTGGTGCCGGAGTTGTTGAGGGCACCGGTCATCTTGCGCAGCGCCTGGCTCATCAGCCGGGCCTGCAGTCCGACGTGGCTGTCGCCCATCTCGCCCTCGATCTCGGCTCGGGGCACGAGCGCCGCGACCGAGTCGATGACGATCAGGTCGAGCGCGCCCGAGCGGATCAGCATGTCGGCGATCTCGAGCGCCTGCTCACCGGAGTCGGGCTGCGAGACCAGCAGGGCGTCGGTGTCGACGCCGAGCGCCTTGGCGTAGTCGGGGTCGAGCGCGTGCTCGGCGTCGATGAACGCCACGATGCCGCCAGCACGCTGGGCGTTGGCCACCGCGTGCAGGGCGACGGTCGTCTTGCCGGAGGACTCCGGCCCGTAGATCTCCACGACTCGACCACGCGGGAGTCCGCCGAGGCCCAGAGCCACGTCGAGCGCGATCGACCCCGTGGGGATGACTTCGAGGGGGGCGCGCGTCTCGTCGCCCAGGCGCATGACCGAGCCCTTGCCGAACTGCTTCTCGATGTTGAGCAGTGCCGCGTCGAGGGCCTTGTCGCGGTCTCCACCAGCCATGATGTGTCCGTCCTTCGTCTGTGTGTGCGAGCTTCGTCGGTTGTCGTCGTCGTCTGGTTGGACGCTAGACCCGACCGCCGACAGTCCGCCTCCCCGGCGGGCGGGGCTGTGGATGGCGCCGGCGCCAGCCGGTGGCTGCGCCTGCTTACGAAGACCAACCTAGCCCGAACACCTGTTCGATCCGCGCTTGGCCGTCCGGCGTGTCGCGCCAGGAGTGCGGACTCGGCGCCGCCGGCTCGTCCGGGGCGGCCAGCGCCGCGACCAGCCCGCCCAGCAGGAAGGCCCCGATGGCCGCCGCGAGCGTGCTGCTGGCGAGCCGCGGCACCCACGGACGGGCGGGCGGAGCCCCGTGGAAGCGGTGGGTCAACGCATGGCCCTAATGGCACAGCCGGTCAGGCAGTGCAGGGTGGCGCCGGCGGCCATCGCGTTGCGGCCGGACGCCTCCCGATGGGCTTGGTGTGCGATCCCGGCGTGGTCGTGGCTCACGGCCGCCTCCTTGCGTAATTACCCTAGGGGGGTATAGTACCGAGACATGCAGATCCCGTCGAGCACCCTGGCGCGTGCCCTGGTGTTCGTGGCCGGTTTGGCGCTCGTCTTCGGCGTCGCCCTAGCCGCCGGCGCCACCCTCGGCCCCGTCGACACCGAGCCGCGCGGCCACGACGACACCCACGTGGAGCCCATCGGATCGCAGGCCACCGCCTCCCCGCAGAGCGTGCCCGGTGGCCTCCAGTCCGCGCAGGGCGGCTACCGGCTGGTGCTGGCCGACACCCGCCTCTCCCCCGGCGCCGGCCGCCCGGTGTCGTTCACCATCGAGGGGCCCGAGGGCCCGGTCGCCGAGTACGACGTCGCGCACACCAAGCTCCTGCACCTGATCGCCGTCCGCCGAGACTTCGAGGGGTTCCAGCACGTCCACCCCACGCTCGCCGCGGACGGCACCTGGGCCACCACCCTCGACCTCACCGGCGGCAGCTGGCGGGTCTTCGCGGACTTCACCCCCGCCGAGGGCGAGCCGCTCACGCTGGGCGCCGACCTCGCCGTCCCGGGCCCTGCCGCGGCCACCGACCCGCGGCCGGAGACCCGCAGCGTGACCGTCGACGGCTACACGGTCACGCTCACGGGCGACCTCCTCGCCGGCGCCCACTCCGAGCTCACGCTCACCGTCACCCGCGACGGCCGCCCGGTGAGCGACCTGCAGCCCTATCTCGGGGCCTACGGCCACCTGGTCGCGCTGCGCGAGGGCGACCTGGCCTACCTGCACGTGCACCCCACCGGCGAGCCGGGCGACGGCGTCACGGCCCCGGGCCCGGACGTGACGTTCGGGGTGGAGGTGCCCAGCCAGGGCGACTACCAGCTCTACCTCGACTTCCGCCACAACGGCGTCGTCCGTACGGCACACCTCGCCCTTCCCGCCTCCGCTGACGGGCACGACGACGGCGGGCACGACGACGGCGGGCACGACGACGGCGGGCACGGCCCCTAGCGCGCGCATCGTCGTACCCTCGGCGGGTGGTCCACGAGCTCTCCCGCACCGACGCGCGGCGGTTGGCGCTGCGCGGGCAGCTGTTGACCGGGGAGCGCCCCGACGACTGGCTCGCGGTGCTGCGCCGACTCACGATCCTCCAGCACGACCAGACCAACCACGTCGCCCGCAACGCCGACCTGGTGCTCTGGACCCGGCTCGGGTCTTCCTACTCCCCCGACGACCTCGCCACCGCCGTCGAGGAGCAGCGGGTCCTGGAGCTGGAGGGCCGCCTACGACCCTGCGAGGACCTGGCCCTGTTCCGCGCAGACATGGCCGACTGGCCGGGGCGCGGCCGGCTGCGGCCGTGGCAGGAGGAGCAACGGCAGTGGGTGGAGGCCAACACCGCCTGCCGGCTCGACATCCTCGACCGGCTGCGGATGGCGGGCCCGCTGCCCGCGAGCGAGCTCCCCGACACCTGCGCGCGGCCGTGGCGCTCGAGCGGGTGGAACAACCACCGCAACGTCGTCATGCTGCTCCACCTGCTGGTCGCTCGCGGCGAGGTGGCCTCGGCCGGGCGTGAGGGCCGCGAGACGCTGTGGGACCTGGCCGAGCGCGTCTACCCCGACGACCCGGTCGTGCCCGCCCCGGAAGCGGCGCGCGTGCGTGACGAGCGCCGACTGCGCTCCCTCGGGATCGCCCGTGCCCGCGCCGCGGCCGTGCCCGGCGAGCCCTCCACCAGCGGAGATGCGGGTGAGCCGGCCGTCATCGAGGGAGTCAAGGGCCGGTGGCGGGTGGATCCCCAGCTGCTCGAGGAGCTGTTCGCTCAGCCGTTCACCGCGCGCGCGGCTCTGCTCTCCCCTCTCGACCGGCTCGTGTTCGACCGCCGACGGACCCACGAGCTGTTCGACTTCGACTACCAGCTGGAGATGTACAAGCCGCGTGACCAGCGCCGCTGGGGCTACTGGGCGCTCCCGGTCCTGTACGGCGACCGGCTGGTCGGCAAGCTCGACGCGACGGCCGACCGCAGGGAGGGCGAGCTCCGCGTCGACGCGCTCCACGAGGATGTGCCGTTCACGAAGGCCATGACCGCCGCCGTGGACGAGGAGATCCGCGACCTCGCCGGGTGGCTGGGTCTCGAGCTCGTGGTGGCCGACGAGACGTCGTAGTCGGCTCGAGCCCGTCAGCCGAGGAGACGCCGGCGAGCGGCAAAGGCGGCGGCCACGACGCCGAGGGCGAGCGCGGTCGTGGCCAGGGCGAGGACGGGGTAGCCGAGCAGCCCGACCACCAGGCCGGCGAGCCCGCCGGCGCCGGCCGCCGTCACGCCCATGGTGACGTCAGCCAGGCCCTGGACGTCGGTGCGGGAGTCGAGCGGCGCCAGGTCGGCCACCATCGTCGAGGCGGACACGGTGGCCAGCGACCAGCCCAGCCCCAGCAGGAACAGGCCGGCGAAGATCTGCCAGGACGTCCCCTCCGGTGCGGCCGAGCAGAGGACCAGCGAGACCAGCAGCACCACCCCACCAGCGGCCAGCACCGGCGGCCGGCCGGCACGGTCGGCGAGCAGCCCGACCACAGGCGAGAACGCGAACATGCCGAGCACGTGGACGCTGATCACGAATCCGATCAGGTCCAGCTCGGCGCCGCCGTGCTCCATGTGGATCGGGGTCATCGTCATCACCCCCACCATCGCGGCGTGCGCCCCGGCGAGGCCGGCGACGGCGAGCGCCAGCGCCGGCTCGGCTCGCAGGACGGCGCGGGCCCGGCCCCACGAGGTGCCGGTGGGAGGCGCGGCCGGACGCTCCGCGAGCTCACGGGCCAGCAGCAGCGGGTCCGGCCGGAGCCGGATGAGCACCACCACGGCGGCGAGCAGCATCCCGATGCCCCCGAGGGCGAAGGGCCCCGTCAGGACCGGGATGCCGAGCAGGTCGGCGAACGACGCAGCCGGTCCGGTCAGGTTGGGGCCGACGACCGCGCCGATGGTCGTGGCCCAGACCACGACGGACAGCGCCCGAGCCCGGCGTTCGGGAGCAGCCAGGTCCGTGGCGGCGTAGCGCGAGGCGTTGTTGGCCGCCGTCGTCGCGCCGATCAGGATCGCGCCGATCAGCAGCAGGAGCATCGACCCGATGACGCCGGCGACCACCGCCAGCAGCGCTCCGAGGGCGCCGAGCAGGAGCCCCGTGGCGAGGCCGACCCGGCGCCCGCGCGCGGACATCACCCGAGCCAGCAGGTACGACGCCCCGGCCGCGCCCAGCACCTGGAAGGTGCCGGCGAGCCCCGCCATGCTCTCCGACCCGGACAGGTCGCGCGCGAGCAGCGAGGCCGTGGCGATCCCGATCGTGATGCCGAGCGCGCCGACGGCCTGCGACAGCACCAGGGACCGGATCGTGGCCGCCTGCACGGCGGCCACGTCGACCGCCGCGCCCCTCAGCGTCGACACGGCCTCAGCGCTCGCGGTCGGGCAGCTCGAGGACGCGCCACACGACCGCCCACACCTGCTTGGGCTCGACGCCGGCGTCCAGCGCCTCGGTGACGGTGCGGCCACCGAGGTCGCTCATGACGAACGTGTCGGCCCACACCTGGTAGTAACCCGTCCCGAGAGCGGCCTCGAGCCGGGCCCGGAGCTCGGTGTGCCTCATCGACTCCTCCGCACGTCCCAGAGGTGGTGGACCGCGTCGTGCAGGTGGTAGCGCGCGATCGTGTCCACGGTGAACTCGCTGCCGTTGCTGCGCACGCCGCGCCTGTCCCACGCGTCGTGGGGCACGGCGTCATAGGTGTCGGCGACCCGGGCGGCGGCAGCGAGCAGCTCGGTCCCGACGGCGGCGGGCTCCTGCAGGTCGTAGCGCTCCGCGAGCGCGGTCTGGTCCTGGTCCCAGTTGGGAAAGGTCGGAGCGTCGTCCTCCAGCATCGACCGCACGCGAGCATCGAAGACGCGGTGGACGTCACGGACGTGGCAGGCGTACTCGGCCGTCGACCAGACGCCGGTCGTCCTCCGCCGCGCCGCATCGGGCTCGGCGAGCGCGGCCTGGAAGGCCTCGGCGTTGGCGCGCACAGCGGCACCCAGAGCGGCGCGCTCGACGTCGGCGGCCACGAACCCGCACTCGCCGCAGGGCCGCTCGAGCACCCAGGTCCAGTCCTTGGTGTCGGGCTCGACGGCGGAGGGGTTCGACATGACGCCATCCTCTCAACCGGCGCCGACACCGGCGGCCCCGGATCCTGCCAAAGGTGGCGTGGTTTGCGGACAGGTCGGTGGCTCAGGTCAGCAGCAGCCGGTCCAGCCGCCGGCGTACGACGAGCAGCCCGACCACCCCCATCACGACGAGGTAGACCACCGAGACCGCCGACGCCCACGACAGCGCTCCGGTCGTCAGCTCGCGGCAGAGCACGACCCCGCGGTAGAGCGGCGTCGCCTCGACCAGCCAGCGCACCCAACCGTCGAAGGCGGTGACGGGGAAGAAGGTGGCCGAGAAGAGAAAGAGCGGCAGCTGCACGAGGGTGACCTTCTCGAAGTCCTGCCACGAGGTCAGGTACGTCGTGAGGGCCATGCACACCGCGCTGAACGCGAACCCGATCAGCAGCGCCGCAGGCAGCGCCAGCACCGCCCACCACGACCCGACCAGTCCCATCGCCGCCATGACCAGCAGGAACATCGCGGAGTAGCTGCCGCCGCGCAGCTGGCCCCACGCGATCTCGCCGCGCGCGATGTCGCCGGTGGTGAGCGGCGTCGCGAGCATCTGGTCGTAGAGGCGCACGTAGCGCAGCTTGAAGAACACGTTGAAGCTCGAGTCGAGCAGCGCGCCGTTGAACGCCGACGCCGCGAGCATCCCGGGCGCCACGAACTCGGCGTAGGGGATCACCTCGCCGTTGAACTCGAAGGTGTCGATCAGCTGTCCGACGCCGATGCCGATCGAGAGCAGGTAGAAGACCGGCTCGAGGAAGCCGGTGAGGAACAGCTTCCACGCCTGGCGGTAGACGACGTAGTTGCGGAGCACCAGCAGCCGCAGTGCGGCGGCCGATGAGAGCGGGCGGCCGGGGTGGGCGTCGGGGTAGGGAGTGGCGCTCACGTGATGAGCCTCCGGGTCAGGCCACGCACCGCCCAGGACCAGCCCACGACGAGCAGGACCAGCAGGACGGCGAGGTTGACGGCGGCCGTGGACCAGTCGACCGTGTCGAGGCAGAACATCCGGGAGAGGCTCACGCCCTGCCACAGCGGCGTGATCCTGGCCAGCACGGAGCCCACGTCGCCCAGGTTGGAGACGGGGAAGAACGCGCCGCTGAACAGGAACATCGGGAAGACGCCCAGCCGGAAGAGCACCCCGAACCCCTCGTCCGACTCCAGACGCGCGCTGAAGCCGAACACCAGGGTCGCGAACACCATCCCCACCAGGAGCTGGGAGGCGAACGCCAGGAACGGGCCCCACCACGACTCGAAGACGCCGAACGGCACCAGCACGAGCATGAAGACCCCGCAGGAGGTGGCCAGCCGGGCGAGCACGAACATCAGGTGCCCGGCGACCAGGTGGACCGGCGCCAGCGGCGTGGCGATCTGGCCGAAGTACGACTTGTGCCACTTGATCGCACCCATCACCGGGTACGTCGTCTCGCTGACCGCGGTCTGCATGGCGTGGGCCGCGACCAGGCCCGGCACCATGAACGCGAGGTAGGACGTCGCGCCCTCGAGCTCGGCCGGGTCGCCCTCGATGAAGCCGCCGAGCAGGACCCCCATCGCCAGCACGTAGAAGAGCGGGGAGACGAACGAGGAGATGATCGAGCCGCGCCAGGTGCGCCGGTAGACCGTCCACCAGTAGTCGACCTGACGGCGCAGGCCCTCGGTGAGAGTGAGCTGGCTGACCATCAGTCCACCAGGGTCCGGCCGGTGAGGCGCAGGAACACGTCCTCCAGCGTCGAGCGCCGCACCAGCACCGCCACCGGGGTCAGGCCGCGCTCGTGGGTCTTGGCGATGACCTCCTCGCCGTCGTCGCTGTAGACCAGCAGCCGGTCGGGCAGCACCTCGATGCGCGAGCCGAGGTCGGCGATCTGGTCGGCCAGAGCCTCGTGGGTCCGACCCTCCTCAGCCACGCCGAACCGCAGCTCGGCGACCTCGCGCGTGGCGTGCTCGCGGATGAGCGAGAGCGGCGACCCCTCGGCCACGATCACCCCCTTGTCCATGACCACGAGCCGGTCGCAGAGCTGCTCCGCCTCGTCCATGTAGTGCGTCGTGAGCACCAGCGTCACCCCGGACTGCTTGAGCCGGAAGAGTCGGTCCCACAGCACGTGGCGGGCCTGCGGGTCCAGGCCGGTGGTGGGTTCGTCCAGCAGCAGCAGCTCGGGCCGGTTGATCAGGCTGCGCGCGATGGTCAGCCGCCGCTTCATGCCGCCGGACAGGTCCTCGACCTTGGCCTTCGCCTTCTCGGTGAGCTGGACGAACTCCAAGAGCTCGTCGGCGCGCGCGCTGACCTCGCCCTTGGGGATCCCGAAGTAGCGCCCGTAGATGTAGAGGTTGTCGCGCACGTTGAGCTCGGTGTCGAGGGTGTCCTCCTGCGGGCAGACCCCCAGGCGTCCGCGGATCGCGGGGCCGTCGACGGCCGGGTCCATGCCCAGGATCCGCAGCTCGCCGCCACTGACCGGCGACACCGCGGCGACCATCCGCATGGTCGAGGACTTGCCGGCGCCGTTGGGTCCGAGGAACCCGAACGCCTCGCCGCGGCGTACGTCGACGTCGATGCCCTTGACGGCCTCGAAGTCGCCGAAGGACTTGCGCAGACCGACCGCCCGGATCATCGACTCGCTCACGGCCGCGACTGTATAAGCCCTCGCTGTCCTCGCACTCCGGCCACAAGCTGCGCTACGCCGGGCTGCTGGTGTCGGCGCTGGACCTGGATCGGGTACCCCCTCCCCTGGGTGACTTGCTCGCCTCGCTCTGACCGCGTTATAGTCATTTTGACTTCAACTGGACGGATGTCGAATGAACGTCTCAGCCGGACTGCTCACCGACCGCTACGAGCTCACGATGCTCTCGTCGTGGGTCACCGACGGCAGCGTCGGCGACCGCGCGGTGTTCGAGGCCTTCGCCCGGAGCCTGCCCGAGGGCCGCCGCTACGGGATGCTCGCCGGCCTCGGGCGGCTGCTGCCCCTGATCGCCGACTTCACCTTCGACGCCGACGAGGTGGCCTGGCTGCAGGCCGAGGGCGTCGTCAACGAGCCGACCGCCGACTACCTGCGCACCTTCCGCTTCTCCGGCGACATCGACGGCTACCGCGAGGGCGACCTGTACTTCCCCCAGAGCCCGGTCCTCACCGTCACCGGCACGCTGGGCGAGTGCGTGCTCCTGGAGACCCTGGTGCTCAGCGTGCTCAACCACGACACCGCGATCGCCAGCGCCGCGGCCCGGATGGTGACCGCCGCCGAGGGCCGCCCGCTCGTCGAGATGGGCAGTCGCCGCACCCACGAGGAGGCCGCGGTCGCGGCCGCCCGGGCGGCGTACGTCGCCGGGTTCGCCGCCACCAGCAACCTCGCCGCGGGGCGGCGCCACGGCGTGCCCACGGTCGGCACGGCCGCGCACGCGTTCACGCTCGCCCACGCGAGCGAGGCCGACGCGTTCCGCAGCCAGGTCGCCACCCAGGGCGCCGGCACCACGCTCCTGGTCGACACCTTCGACATCGAGCAGGGCATCCGCACCGCCGTCGAGGTGGCCGGACCCGGGCTCGGCGCCGTCCGCATCGACTCCGGGGACCTTGCGGTCGAGTCGCGGCGCGCCCGCGTGCTGCTCGACTCGCTCGGCGCGACGTCCACCCGGATCACGGTGACCAGCGACCTCGACGAGTACGTCATCGCCGCGCTGGCCGACGCACCGATCGACGGGTACGGCGTCGGCACCCGCGTCGTCACCGGCTCGGGCCACCCGACCTCGAGCATGGTCTACAAGCTGGTCGCCGTCGCGGACTCACCGGACGGCGAGCTGCGTCCGGTGGCGAAGAAGTCCGCGGCCAAGGCCTCGACCGGCGGCCGCAAGGCGGTCCGGCGCACCTATGAGGACGGGATGCTCGTCGCCGAGACGTTCGCGCTCGGCGAGCCGGGGCCAGGCAGCGTCCAGGTGCCGCTCGTGCGCGACGGGAAGGTCGTGCACGAGCCGACCCTCGACGAGGTCCGCGCACACGCCGCCTCCGTGCTCGCGTCCCTGCCGCGCGACGCCCTCGGCGTCAGCCACGGACCGCCGTACCTCACCGCCCACCCCGAGACCGAGGAGCCCGCATGACCGCCGCACCGCAGACCGACCCGCAGGCCGGCCCCCACGCCGCCCGCCGCGCCCTGATCGTCGTCGACGTGCAGAACGACTTCGTCGAGGGCGGCTCCCTCGGCGTGGCCGGGGGGCGTGACGTCGCCACGCGCATCAGTCAGCACCTCGCCACCCATGCCGCCGACTACGCCACCGTCGTCGCCTCCCGCGACTGGCACGACCCGCACAGCCACAACGGCGGCCACTTCGCGACCGAGGGCGAGGAGCCCGACTACGCCACCACCTGGCCGCAGCACTGCGTGAGTGACGGTGCGGGCGCCGACTACGCGCCCGGGCTGGCGCTCGACCTGGTCAGCCACCACGTCCGCAAAGGGCAGGGGACGCCCGCCTACTCGGCCTTCGAGGGTGTCGACGAGGAGGGCCGCTCGCTCGCCGAGCTGCTGACGTCGTACGACGTGACGGAGGTGGACGTGGTCGGCATCGCGACCGACTACTGCGTGCTGCAGACCGTGCTGGACGCCCGCGGGCGCGAGCTGGGCGTGCGCCTGCTCGACGGCCTGCACGCCGGGGTCGCACCCGAGACCAGCGCGGCCGCGCTGGCGTCGATGGCCGAGTCCGGGGCCGAGGTGGTGGCGCCGTGAGCGAGCACCCGCCCTTCGCCGTGGCCGTCGACCTCGCGGTCTTCACGATCCGCGACGGCGTCCTGTGCGTGCTGCTGGTGGAGCGCGGCGAGGACCCGTACGAGGGAGCCTGGGCCCTGCCGGGCGGCTTCGTACAGCCCGACGAGGACGCCGAGACCGCGGCCTGGCGCGAGCTGCGCGAGGAGACCGCGGTGGACCGGTTCCCCGGTCACCTCGAGCAGCTGCGCACCTACTCCGCGCCCGACCGCGACCCGCGGATGCGCGTGGTCTCGGTGGCGCACGTCGCCTTCGCGCCCGACCTGCCGGAGCCCGCGGCCGGCTCCGACGCCGCGGGCGCCCGCTGGTGGCCGGTCGACGGCCTGCCCGACCTCGCCTTCGACCACGCGACGATCCTCGACGACGCGCTCGAGCGGGTGCGGGCGAAGCTGGAGTACACGACGCTGGCCCTGGAGTTCGTCTCCGAGCCGTTCACCCTCCCGGAGCTGCGCGCGGTCTACACCGCGGTGTGGGGCACCCCGCCCGACCTCGGCAACTTCCGCCGCAAGGTCCTCGGCACCGCCGGCTTCGTCGTCCCCACCGGCGAGCTGGGGGAGGCCTCCGGCTCCGGCGGCCGCAAGGCCCTCCTCTACCGCCGTGGCGACGCCACCGCCCTCCAGCCCCCCATGCTCCGCCCCACCTTGTGAGGCCTCCTGGGGGATAGTGCCGGACGTTCGTGTCGTCTGGGAGCCGTGTCGGTGACACGAACGTCCGGGACTACCGCGACGACCCAGACTGCGTTGTGGGTGGCGTAGGCAAGGATGGAGTGGTGTCAGACGCGCTCGCCCGGTTCAGCGAACCGACCCGCACCTGGTTCGGTGCGGCGTTCGCGGAGCCGACTCCGGCGCAGGCCGGCGCGTGGGCCGCGATCGGGGCCGGGCGGCATGCGCTGGTGGTGGCGCCGACGGGGTCCGGCAAGACGCTCAGTGCTTTCCTGTGGTCGATCGACCGGCTGCTGACCGAGCCGCCACCCGCGGACAAGGCGCGCCGCTGCCGGGTTCTCTACGTCTCGCCGCTCAAGGCCCTCGCCGTCGACGTCGAGCGCAACCTCCGCGCGCCGCTGACCGGCATCCGCCACACCGCCGACCGGCTCGGCGTCCCCGCGCCCGAGCTGCGCGTCGGCGTACGCAGCGGCGACACCAGCGCCGCCGACCGCCGCAAGCTCACCACCTCGCCGCCCGACATCATGATCACGACGCCGGAGTCGCTGTTCCTGATGCTCACCAGCCAGGCCCGTGAGTCCCTGCGCGGCGTGGAGACGGTGATCGTCGACGAGGTGCACGCGGTGGCCGGCACCAAGCGCGGCGCCCACCTCGCGCTGTCGCTCGAGCGCCTCGACGAGCTGCTCGACAAGCCTGCCCAGCGCATCGGGCTGTCCGCCACCGTCCGGCCCCTCGAGGAGGTCGCGCGCTTCCTCGGCGGCACCGCCCCGGTCGAGATCGTCGCCCCACCGGCTCACAAGTTGTGGGACCTCAAGGTCGTCGTCCCGGTCGAGGACATGACCGCCCCCGACGACTTCCACGAGGACTCCGACGAGCCGCGCAACACCAGCATCTGGCCGCATGTCGAGGAGAGCGTGGTCGACCTGATCGAGGCGCACCGCTCCACGATCGTGTTCGCCAACTCCCGGCGTCTCGCCGAGCGGCTGACCGCACGCCTCAACGAGATCGCCACCGCCCGCGCCCACCCCGACGCCGAGGCAGGGGCGCCCGGCCGGCCCCCCGCGGAGATCATGGCCCAGAGCGGGGTCTCGCAGCTCGCACCCCGGCCACCGGAGGCGGGCGAGACGGTGATCGCCAAGGCCCACCACGGCTCGGTGTCCAAGGAGCAGCGCGCGCTCATCGAGGACGACCTCAAGCGCGGCCGGCTGCCGGCCGTGGTCGCCACCAGCAGCCTCGAGCTCGGCATCGACATGGGCGCGGTCGACCTGGTGGTCCAGATCGAGTCGCCGCCGTCGGTCGCCAGCGCCCTCCAGCGCGTCGGCCGGGCCGGGCACCAGGTGGGTGAGACCAGCCGCGGCGTGCTGTTCCCCAAGCACCGCGGCGACCTCGCGCAGACCGCCGTCGCCGTCGAGCGCATGCGCACCGGCGGCATCGAGTCGCTGCGCGTGCCCGCCAACCCGCTCGACGTCCTCGCCCAGCAGGTGGTCGCTGCGACGGCGCTGGACGCCTGGGACGTCGACGAGCTCTTCGCCGTCGTACGCCGGACCGCCTCGTTCAGCAGCCTGCCCCGCTCGGCCTACGAGGCGACCCTCGACCTGCTCAGCGGCCGCTACCCGTCGGACGAGTTCGCCGAGCTGCGCCCGCGCATCGTCTGGGACCGCGTCACCGGCAGCCTCACCGGTCGCCCCGGCGCCCAGCGGCTCGCCGTCACCAGCGGCGGCACGATCCCCGACCGCGGGCTCTTCGGGGTCTTCCTGGTCGGCGGCGAGGGCCCGGGCAGGCGCGTCGGCGAGCTCGACGAGGAGATGGTCTACGAGTCGCGGGTGGGTGACATCTTCGCGCTCGGCGCCACCAGCTGGCGGATCGAGGACATCACCCACGACCGCGTGCTGGTCACCCCCGCCCCGGGCGTCCCCGGGCGGCTGCCGTTCTGGAAGGGCGACGGGCTCGGCCGCCCCGCCGAGCTGGGCGCCGCGATCGGGGCCTTCACCCGCGAGCTGGGCGCTCTGCCGCGACCCCAGGCCGTGGACCGGGCCCAGGAGGGCGGGCTCGACGCCTGGGCGGCCGGCAACCTGGTCAGCTACCTGCACGACCAGCTCGAGGCGACCAACGTGCTGCCCAGCGACACCTCGCTGGTGGTGGAGCGGTTCCGCGACGAGCTGGGTGACTGGCGCCTGGTCGTCCACTCCCCCTTCGGCAAGCCGGTCCACGCCCCCTGGGCGCTGGCCATCAACGCCCGGCTGCGCGAGCGCCACGGCGTCGACGGCCAGGCGATGGCCTCCGACGACGGCATCGTGATCCGGATCCCCGACACCGACGCCGAGCCGCCCACCGGCGAGCTCATCGTCTTCGGGTCCGACGAGATCGAGGACCTGGTCACCCAGGAGGTCGGCGGCTCCGCGCTGTTCGCCGCGCGCTTCCGCGAGTGCGCGGCCCGCGCCCTGCTGCTCCCCCGGCGCGACCCCGGCCGCCGCTCGCCGCTGTGGCAGCAGCGCCAGCGCTCGGCCGCCCTGCTCGAGGTGGCCGCCCGCTACCCCTCCTTCCCGATCGTGCTCGAGGCCGTCCGCGAGTGCCTCCAGGACGTCTACGACCTGCCCGCGCTGCTGGCACTCATGCGCTCGGTGGAGCGGCGCGAGGTGCACGTGGTCGACGTCGCCACCACCAGCCCTTCCCCCTACGCCGCGACCCTGCTCTTCGGCTACGTCGCCCAGTTCGTCTACGAGGGCGACTCCCCCATCGCCGAGCGCCGGGCCGCCGCGCTCTCGCTCGACCAGGGGCTGCTCGCCGAGCTGCTCGGCCGCGCCGAGCTGCGCGAGCTGCTCGACCCCGACGTGCTCGCGGAGGTGGAGGCCGAGCTGCAGCGCCTGGCCCCGGACCGTCGGGCCCGGGACGCCGAGGGCGTGGTCGACCTCCTGCGGATGCTGGGTCCGCTGAGCGCCGCGCAGGTCGCGGCCCGCACCGTCGACGACGCCGACGTCACCGGCTGGCTGGGCGCCCTCGCCGACGCGCGGCGGGTCGTCGCGGTCCGCATCGGGGGCGAGGAGCGGTGGACGGTGGTCGAGGACGTCGCCCGCCTCCGCGACGGTCTCGGTACGCCGGTCCCTCCCGGCACGCCCGACGCCTTCACCGAGCCGGTCGAGGACCCGCTCGGCGACCTGCTCTCCCGGTTCGCGCGCACCCACGGCCCGTTCACCACCGAGCAGGTCGCGGAGCGCTTCGGCCTCGGCGCCGCGGTCGTCCGCCACACCCTGCAGCGGCTCGCCGCCCAGGGCCGGGTGCTCGAGGGCGAGTTCCGCCCGTCCGGCTCGGGCTCGGAGTGGTGCGAGGCCGAGGTGCTCCGCAAGCTGCGCCGCCGCTCGTTGGCCCGGCTGCGCAAGGAGGTCGAGCCCGTCGAGCCCGAGGCCCTAGCGAGGTTCCTCGGCGCGTGGCAGCACGTCGCCGGTGCGGCCGGCCGTGGTCTGCGCGGCATCGACGGAGTCCTCGCGGCCGTCGACCAGCTCGCCGGCGCCCCGGTGCCGGCCTCGGCCCTCGAGCCGCTCGTGCTCGGTGCCCGGGTGCGCGACTACGCGCCGTCGTACCTCGACGAGCTCACCGCCTCCGGCGAGGTCCTCTGGGCCGGCCACGGCAGCCTGCCCGGGGCCGACGGCTGGGTCTCGCTCCACCTCGCCGACTCCGCCCCGCTGACGCTGCCCGAGCCCGCGCCGCTCGAGTACGCCGCCCTCCACGAGGCCGTGCTGGAGGCGCTGGCGCCCGGAGGTGCATGGTTCTTCCGCCAGCTCTCCGACGCCGTGCGGTCGGTGTCCGACGCGACCCTCTCGGCCGCGCTGTGGGAGCTGGTCTGGGCTGGCCGCATCAGCAACGACACCCTGGTGCCGCTGCGCGCCCTGACGCGTGCCGGCACCCCCAGCCACCGAAGCCGGCGTCCCCCGCCGCGGGCAGGGCGGCCCGCCCGCACCGGTCCTCCGGAGACCGCCGGCCGCTGGGCCCTGCTTCCGGCCGTCGACACCGACCCCACGCGCCGCGCGCACGCGACGGCCGAGCGGCTGCTGGACCGCCACGGTGTGGTGATCCGTGGCGCCGTGATGAGCGAGCGGGTGCCGGGCGGGTTCGCCGCGGTCTACAAGGTGCTCTCGGCGTTCGAGGACTCCGGCCGCTGCCGCCGCGGCTACTTCGTGAGCGGCCTCGGCGCGGCGCAGTTCGGCACCGCCGGGGCGATCGACCGGCTCCGCACGTTCTCCGAGCGGCCCTCCGACGCCAAGCCCACCGCCGTCGCGCTCGCCGCGACCGACCCGGCCAACCCCTACGGCGCCGCGCTGGGCTGGCCGGAGGGCGAGGGCGGCCACCGTCCCGGCCGCAAGGCCGGGGCCATCGTGGTCATGGTCGACGGCGCCCTCGTCCTGTACGTCGAGCGCGGCGGCAAGACGCTGCTCACCTGGAGCGACGACGTCGACCTGCTCACCCCGGCCGCCGCCTCCCTGGCCGAGGCGGTGGCGCGCGGCTCCCTCGGGCGGCTCACCGTCGAGAAGGCCGACGGCGCGGCGCTGCTGGGCGGAGGCTCGACCCCGCTGCGCGCGGCGCTGGACGCCGCCGGCTTCGTCGCCACGCCACGAGGCCTGAGGTTGCGCGGTGCCTGAGGGCGACACCGTCTACCGCGCGGCCCGCAAGCTCGACCGCGCGCTCTCCGGCCAGCTCCTGGTCCGCACGGACCTGCGGGTGCCGCAGCACGCCACGGCCGACCTCTCCGGCGGCACGGTCATCGCGACCGTCTCGCGGGGCAAGCACCTGCTCACCCGGATCCAGCGCGACGACGAGCGCTGGACGCTGCACACGCACCTGAAGATGGAGGGCTCGTGGCGCCTCCACAAGCCCGGTCAGCGCTGGTCGCGACCGGCCCACCAGGCGCGGGTCGTGCTCGAGACCGCCGAGACGACCGCCGTCGGGTTCTCCCTCGGCATCGTCGAGCTCCTGCCCACGGCCGAGGAGGACCGCGTCGTCGGCCACCTGGGACCGGACCTGCTCGGCCCCGACTGGGACGAGGAGGAGGCCCTGCGTCGCCTGCGCGAGGACCCCGACCGCCCCATCGGGGAGGCGCTGCTCGACCAGACCCGGCTGGCGGGCATCGGCAACATGTACCTGGCCGAGCTCTGTTTCGTCAGCGGCCTGCACCCCCGCACCCGTGTCGGGCAGGTGCCGGCGCTACCCCGCCTGCTCCGCCGGGCGCGGCAGATGCTGGAGCTCAACAAGGAGCGCGCACAGCAGGCCACCACCGGTGACCTGCGCAACCCGCTGTGGGTCTACCGCCGCGACACGGCGTCGTGTCGGCGCTGCGGCAGCCGGATCCGCGTCGACCTGGTGGGTCCGCCCGGGCGCGAGCGGGCGTCCTACTGGTGCCCGGTCTGCCAGCCGGAGCCCGAGCCGATGATCGGCTGAGGATCAGGCGGCGGAGGCGACCACGTCGCCGGCCGGGCGCCGGGCGTTGACCGAGATCGGAGTGGCGGCCAGCGCCGCCTCCTCGAGGGCGACCGCGAGCGAGACCTCGCTGAGGACCTCCGACAGCGGGGCGTCCAAGGCGGCGCACAGCGAGGCCAGCAGCTCGGAGGACGCCTCCTTCTGACCGCGCTCGATCTCGGAGATGTAGCCCAGGCTGACCCGGGCATCGGCGGAGACCTCGCGCAGGGTCATCCCGCGCTCCATCCGACGGGCACGGAGCACGTCACCCAGGAGCCGACGAAACAGCACCACGAGGGTTCCCCTTCCCACTCGATGAGGTGGATATGTCCCCAACGCTACCGGAGAGGCGTTTCTTCCGGACGGAGGAGGCCCAGGAGCGCCGCCAGGGCCTCCTCGCAGGTGCGCTGCTGGATGACCGCCCGGCCGCCCGTCAGCTCCAGCGACAGCACGGTCGCCCCCGCGGGCCCGGCCACCGCCACGAACACCGTGCCCGGCGCCTTGTCCTCCTGCCGGTCCGGTCCGGCGACGCCCGTGGTGCTCACGGCGTACGTCGCCCCGAGGACGCGGCGAGCGCCCTCGGCCATGGCGCGAGCGCAGGCGGCCGAGATCACGCCGTGCTCCTCGACCAGCGCGGACGGCACACCAAGGACGCCGGTCTTGACGTCGGTGGCGTAGGAGACGATGCCGCCGCGGTAGCAGCGCGAGGCCCCGGGCACGCTGGTGAGCAGCGCCGCGAGCCGGCCCCCCGTGAGCGACTCGGCCGTGCCGAGCGTGGCCGTGGCCGCGACCAGCGCGTCCTGGACGGAGGCGGCGAGGGCGGTGCTGTCGGGCCTGGGCGTGCGTGCCATGTCGGCATTGTGCCCGCCCGCAGCCACGACAGCGGGGCCGGCCCCGAGGGCCGGCGCCCGCTGTCGTGGGGTGCTGGGTCAGGTCAGCGCCGCACCACCCGGATGATGTGGCGGACGGTGCCCGCCTTCACCCGGCTGTCACCGCGGTAGACGATGGTCAGCCGCTTGCGGCCCACCGTCCTCCAGACCGGCAGCTTGACCTTGGCCACGCCGTCGACCAGCCGGACCGTGATCACGCCCTTGCGCGTGCCCCGGATCTTGACCACCCCGGTCGGCTTCCCGCCCGGCGCGGTGATCGTGACCCGCACCTTCGCCCTGGTCTTGCCGCGCACGACCTTGGCCGGGAAGTGCTTGACCTTGATCGTCGGCGTCACCTTGACCGGAGCCGGCGGGGTGTCGTCGGCCACGGCGATCGGCACCTCGACCTCCGTGCCGGTGCTGGCGCCCGTGAGCGTGAGCGCCTGCGCGCCGGAGCCCACGCTGGCCGGCAACCGCACGCTGACCGTGGCCTTGCCGGCCTCGTCGGAGGCCGCGACGGGCGTGTGGTCCAGCGGGAAGGTGCCCAGCTGGGTCTCCCCCCACGTGACGACGACCTCGGCGTCCTTCACGTCGCTCGGTCCGGTGAAGGACCAGGACGACACGTCGAACGCCACGGCGTCGCCGGCGTCGTACTCGGCGGGCGCCCCGGAGGGGAAGGAGACCCCGACGGCGTGCTGGCGGTAGTCCACCGGTCGCGGTGCCTCGTCGGCGAACTCCGCCATGAAGTCGACCATGGCCTGGAGGTCGGCCTTGCCGGTGTCGCGCTTGTTGGTGCCGTTGTTGAAGGCACCGAAGTTGTCGCCACCGGCGGCGAGGAAGGAGTTGGCGGTGACCGAGTACGTCGCCGTGGAGATGATCGGCTCGCCGTCGAGCGACATCGAAGTGATCCGCGACCCCTGCGGCTTTGCCGGATCGTAGGTGTACTCGAAGCCCGAGGACGCCCCCAGCTTCAGGAACGGCCGCGACGAGCCCGCGGGCTGCCACTGCTGCTCCAGGACCGCCTTGATGTCCGCGCCGGTCAGGTCCATGTTGACCAGGGTGTTGGCGAAGGGCTGCACCACGGCGGCCTGCTTGTAGGTCAGCGTCCGCGGGAAGGCCCCGCTGCCGCTGCCGGACATGTCCGCCCGCAGGCCACCGGGGTTCATGAACGCGATCTGCGCCTCCCCGGCCTCCGGGGTGTCCGTGGCCCAGCGCTGGACCTCGGCCACCAGGTTGCCCAGGGCCGACTCGCCACCGCGGTTCTCGGTGGTGCCGTCGGCCAGCTTGGCCCGGTCGAAGCGACCGCCGATCTGTCCGAGCGAACGTGCACCGAGGGTCTCGGCCTGCGTCGCCGCCTCGTCGACGATCGCCTTCGTGGCCGGGTCGACGGGGTAGTTGGCGGTGAAGGCCGTGCCGGGGCCGGAGCCGTCGGCGTCGGTGGCCAGCGGCAGGATCGACTGCGCCTTGGCGACGAGCCGGCCGTCCTGGTCGAACTGGAACTTCAGCTGGTTCAGGTTGGTGCCGTACTGGCCGGCCGAGACCACCGGGCGCTCCGTGACCGCGCGACCCTGCGTGGCCCAGGCGGGCACGGGGACCGAGTGGTTGTAGGCGAGGTGGGTGTGACCCGAGACGATGGCGTCCACGTCGGGGCTGACCCCGTTGACGATCCGACCGAACGCCGAGTCGTCGGTCGCGTCGGCCAGGGCCGGCGACTTGGCGCCCTCGTGGACCAGCAGCACGACGAGGTCGACGGGGTCGGCACCGGAGCGCAGCTGCGCCGCCGCCCGGTTGGTGGCCGCGACCACGTCGGTCACGCTCACGCCCGCCATCCGCGACGGGGTGACCAGCGTGAGCAGGTCCTCGGTGACGGCGCCGACGAAGCCGACCCTGACGTCCCCGAAGTCCTCGACCCAGGTCTCGGCCAGCTCCTCACGTCCGTCGGACGCGTCGACGTTGGCGGCGAGGTACTCCCACTCCGCGCGGTCCTGCACGCGGCCCACCAGGTCGTCGTAGCCCTGGTCGAACTCGTGGTTGCCGGCGGCCGAGACATCCAGTCCGGCCTCGTTGAGCGCGTCGATCGTCGGCTCGTCCTCCTGGATGAACGACTCGAACGTCGAGGCGCCGATGAGGTCGCCGGCGGCGGCGAACACCGTGTCGGGGTTCTCCTGCTCGAGCTGCTTGACCGCCCCGGAGAGCACCGCGGCACCACCTTCGGCGCCGTTGGCGAGCAGGCGCCCGTGGTAGTCGTTGGTGGCCAGGATCTGCACCTCGGTGCCGGTCGTCGCGACGTCGAGGCCCACGAGCTTCGGGTTGTGGTCCGAGGCCGCGAACGGGTCGTTGCCGTTGAAGAAGCGGGTCGGGTTGTAGTTGAACCGGCTGTACTGGAACGCGACCGGCTCGTTGGCGTTGATCTCCCACTGGTCGGCTCCCGTCACCATCGTCCGCGCGGCGGTGTTGGCCAGGACGTGGTCGAGCGAGCCCGAGAGTCCGTCGAAGCTGTAGGAGTACTCCCCTGCCGTGGACGACCCGACGATCTCGTAGCCCGCGTTCTTGAGGACCTCCATCGGCTGCTCGAAGCTGTAGGAGTTGAAGTCGCCGGTCAGGAAGATCTCGTCGATCCCGCGCTCCTGGGCGAAGGAGCCCGCGAAGTCGACGAGGGCCTGCGCCTGCCGCACGCGGTCGCCGTTGTAGGCGCCCTGCCCGTCGCCGGTGTCGACGTTGTCGCCGGTGGCGCCGGAGGAGCCCTTGGACTTGAAGTGGTTGACGATGACGCCGAAGGCGTCCGCGTCGGTCGAGCCCACCGGCTTGAACGCCTGGGCGAGCGGCTCGCGAGCGTTGGCGAACGGCGCGGAGCCCACGAGCACCTTGGCAGCACCCACGGGCGCGAGGACGGTCGGGTCGTAGATGAACGCGTTGCGGATCACGTCCTGCTCTGCGAGGGCCGGGAGCTGCTCGGCTGCCGGGGAGGGCGGGTAGGCCCAGCGGCGAGCGCCCGCGGCGGTGTTGAGCGCCTTGACCAGCTGCGCCACCGCGTCGTCGCGGTTGGTCTCGCCGAGCAGCTTGACGGAGTTCTCGATCTCCTCGAGGGAGACCACGTCGGCATCCAGTGTGTTGATCGCCTTGACGATCTTGTTCTGCTGACGGGTGAGGTCACCCGGCTCGGCGGCGCCGCGCGGCCCGTTGGGCGTGCACGAGTTGACGGCGACGGGGTCGTTGTCGCGGTCGCCGTAGTAGGTGCAGGTGCCGCCGCGGGCCTCGAAGGCCGCGCCGGTGGTGTTGAAGTAGTTGAGCACGTTGAAGGTGGCCAGCTTGACGTTGCCCCCGACCGCCTGCGGCGCGAGGTTGGCCGAGCGGGTGTCGCTGAACGTCGCCACGTCGCTGCCGTCCCCGACGACGCGCTGCTGCGGCTGGAACTTCCAGGTGCTGTTGCGGTAGTCGAGCACCACGGGGGCGTTGATGGCGGCCTGGGCACCGACCCGGATCGACTTCGTGGGCGTCAGCCAGGGCAGCGGGATCTGCAGGTTGTCGCGCTCCTCGACGCCGTCGTTGTTGTTGTCGATGTCGAGGAAGTCGATGGACGCACCGTCGTCGAGCGCCACCGCGCGGCCGGCGTTGTCCGCCTCGACGGCGTCGGCCTCCGGGGTGTTCGGCGCGGCGACGTCGGTGGGCTGGCGCAGCGGCGTGCTGCCCGCCGCGAGGCCGATCTCGGCGTACTGGTTGATCGTGTAGGCGTTGGTCACCGTGAAGGGGCCGGTCGGGGCCAGGAGCTCGCCCTCGTGGGCCTCGCGCTCCGCCTCGGTCGCCGGCAGGGCGGTGGCCAGCGGCGTGACCCCGGGCAGGTCGGCGACCGGGGTCACCGTGACCGGCACCGTGGCGGAGACCTGGGTGAGCTCGGTGAGGCCTCCGAACTCGACGACCTTGCCGCGCACCTGCACGGAGTCGCCCACGGCGGGCATGGACTCCCCGAGCGCGGGAGTGAAGACGAAGATGCCGTCGGAGGCCCCCGGGGTCGCGTCGGCCGCGCCGCCGGTGCCACCGGTCTGCAGGAAGAAGCCCCCGAGGCCGCCCGTGGGATAGCGGGCCGTCACCACGCCCGTGGTGGTGGCGTTGTCGCCGGAGTAGGGGCTGGTGGACCCGGTGCCCTGGATCTCCGCGATGCTCGCGGTGACGTCTTGTGCCGGGTCCGGAACCTCGCCGGCCGCGTTGACCGGGGTCGGCGCGCCGGAGGTGAAGTCGGCGATGTTGTTGTCGGTGTCGGCGCCGGCCGCGTTGCGCGACGACGACGTCGCGTTGCTCATGGCGGGCGCCTTGCCGGTGCCCTCCCAGACGTTGCCGTTGACGCCGACCAGGTCGATGATCGCCGCATTGGCGGCGAGGCTGTTGACGCCCGGGTCGACCGGCGCCGTGCCGTTGGACAGGATCGCCGTGCCACCGGTGCCACCCATGGCGATCACCCCGGTCACGTCGGGGGTCGGCAGCGGGGTGGTCCCGCCGGTGCCGGCGCCCTGCTGGACGAGGTAGTGCTTGCCGGCAGGAACCGAGCCGTTGAGCGGCGTCACGCCGCTGGCGGCACCGGTGCTGCCGGCGCTGCGCCACTGGACCGACCACCCGGAGACGTCGATCGGGGCCGTGGTGGGGTTGTACAGCTCGATGAAGTCGTTCGTGAGCGTGGCACCGCTGTTGCCGCCGCCGCCGTAGACCTCGCTGATGACGAGGTCCTCCGGCGCGGCATGGGCCGCGGGCAAGGTGATGACCGAGAGCCCGGTCGCGGCGATCGTGAGTCCGAGTGCCGTGGCCAATCTCTGCCGAGATGAGGACATGTAGCGTTCTCCAGAGGGTGAAAAGGGAGGGCCCCCGAGTGGGACCTGGGTCACCCTAACCCTGGATCGTCCGGGCGAATCCGCCGCCGGATGAACTATTCGGTAACGACGGGGGCACGGACGCGAGATTTGTCCGAATCGCAAGCCCGCTACGGGATAAGTCTCAGGTGGAGGGTGAGACCGGCCCCTCCCGGCGGGCCCGGCGGACGTCGCGGAAGAACTCGTAGCCCGACCAGAGCGTCATCGCCACCGCGCCCGCGAGCAGCACCTCGAAAAGGTAGAACAGCACCTCGCCGGGGACCTCCAGGGCGCCGTCGAGCTGGCGCAGGGGCAGAATCAGCCCCCCGAGGGCAAGGGCCTGGAGCACGGTCTTGATCTTCCCGCTCTGCGCGGCGGCGATGACGACGTGCTTGAGCACCGAGAGCCGCAGCAGGGTCACGCTCCACTCGCGCAGGAGCACCAGCATGGTGACCCACCACCAGATGTCGCCGACGATCGAGAGCCCGATGAAGGCCATGCCGGTGATCGCCTTGTCGGCGATGGGGTCGGCGATCTTGCCGAAGTCGGTGACCAGGTTGCGGGCCCGGGCGATGTCGCCGTCGATCTTGTCGGTGATCATCGCGGCCAGGAAGATCGCGTAGGCCACGCAGCGCCACAGCACCGAGTCACCGCCGTCGACGAGCAGCGCCCAGCCGAAGAACGGCACCATCAGGATGCGCAGCGTGGTCAGTGCGTTCGGCAGGTTCCAGTTGGAGCCGGTGGACATCTGCGGGTCGACGGCGCTCACAGTACGACCGCCTCCGCGACCAGGTCGACACCCTCCGTGGCCACGACGAGCGCCGGCACCAGGTCGCCCACGCGGGCGCCGGTCTCCAGGCCGGTCACCGTCGTCGTGCCGTCCACCTCGGGCCCCTGGTGCGCGCCTCGTCCCTCGGCAACGTCGCCGTCCAGGGACTCGACGAGCACCACGACCCGCTCGCCGATGCGCTCCTCGGCTCGCTGCGCGTTGAGCTCCTCCACCAGGCCGCCGACGTGCTCGAGCCGGGCCCGCACCTCGTCCTCGTCGAGCTTGCCGTCGTAGGACGCGGCCTCGGTGCCGTCCTCGTCGGAGTAGCCGAACACGCCGGTCACGTCCATGCGGGCGGCGACCAGGAAGTCGCACAGCGTCTCCAGGTCGTCCTCGGTCTCGCCGGGGAACCCCACGATGACGTTGGAGCGCACCCCGGCCTGCGGCGCATGGGCCCGCACCTGGTCGAGCAGGCCCAGGAAGCTGTCGGGGTCGCCGAAGCGGCGCATCCGCCGCAGCACCGTGGCGCTGGCGTGCTGGAAGGAGAGGTCGAAGTACGGCGCCACCCCGGGCGTCGTCGCGATCGCCTCGATCAGTCCGGGCCGGGTCTCGGCGGGCTGCAGGTAGGAGACCCGGACCCGGTCGACGCCGTCGACCGCCGCGAGCTCGGGCAGCAGGGTCTCGAGCAGCCGCAGGTCGCCGAGGTCCTTGCCGTAGGACGTGGAGTTCTCGCTGACCAGGAACAGCTCGCGCGCGCCCTGCTCGGCCAGCCAGCGCGCCTCCTGCAGGACGTCGCTGGGCCGGCGGCTGACGAAGGAGCCACGGAAGGCCGGGATGGCACAGAAGGAGCAGCGCCGGTCGCAGCCACTGGCCAGCTTGAGCGCGGCCATCGGGCCTGCGTCCAGCCGGCGACGTACCGCACGAGGCCCGGTCGCCGGGCCACCGAGGCCGACCGTGGTGACGTCTGCGGCGTCGCCGTGCCCCGGGACCGGCACGGTGGAGGCCGCGCGGTCCACGGGCGAGATGGGCAGCAGCAGCCGGCGGTCCTGCGGGGTGTGCGGGTGGTGGGTCTCCCCCGCGACGATGGAGCGCAGCCGGGCTGCGATGTCGGGGTAGTCGTCGAAGCCCAGCACCGCGTCGGCCTCGGGCAGCGACTCGGCGAGGTCCTTGCCGTAGCGCTCGGCGAGGCAGCCGACGGCGACGACGGCCTGCGCGCGACCACCCTGCTCGGCCGACGCCTTGAGGTCGGCGGCCTGCAGCAGGGTGTCGACAGAGTCCTTCTTGGCGGCCTCCACGAAGCCGCAGGTGTTGACCACGACGGTGTCGGCGGTGGCCGGGTCGTCGACGAGCAGGAACCCGTCGGCCTCGAGCCGGCCCGCGAGCTCCTCGGAGTCGACCTCGTTGCGGGCACACCCGAGGGTCACCATCGCCACCGACAGCAGGGGGCGGGAGTCAGTCGTGTGGATGGCCATGATCACCGTCGAGTATGCCCGTCGGCCCTGCCCGCCGTCGAAACGGCGCAGGGCCCCGCACCGCCGGTCAGCGGACGACGTAGGTGGCGGAGGACTCCTGGCCGGTCTTGCCCATCTCGCCGCGGTCGTCGCCGGCGATGCTCACGGTGACCGACCCGTCGCTGGACTGCACCCGCACGGGCGGCGCGACCTTGAGCGTGACGCTCTGCATGAAGGCGACGGCGCCGTCGTAGACGATGTTGCCGCCGGCGTCGCGCACGACCACGGTCGCACCGCCGCCGCTCGCGGTCAGCACGAAGGGCACCTTCGGTGCGTTGACGGTGGTGCCGTTGGCGAGGCCGCCGCTGGCGTTGAGGCGCGGACGCTCGTCGACCTTGCTGCCCCCGCTGGTGACCAGGTGGACGATCGAGCCGACCAGCACGACCGCCATCACCGCGGCCACGAGGACCGACCAGTTGGGCCCGCCGCGGGTGCCGCGGATCGACCCGCCGAACCCGGTCGCGAGCTCGGACTCGAACACCCGGCGCGGGTCGACCGGTGCGTCGGCGTACCGCTCGTCGTAGGACACGAGCAGCGGCGCCACGTCGACGCCGAGGACCCGGGAGAGCGTGCGCAGGTGGCCGCGGGCGTAGAAGTCGCCGCCACAGGGCGCGAAGTCGTCGACCTCGATCGCCTCGATGACGTGCGGACGGATGCGGGTGCGGTCGGCGAGCTGGTCGACGGTGAGACCCAGGCGGGTCCGGGCGGCGGCCAGCTCGGGCCCGATCACCGGGTCGGCGACCAGCGGCACATCGGACAGGTCCCCGATGACCACCGTGCCTTCGTGCTCGGGCGGCAGGTCCTCGCGCGCCCAGGACTGGGTGTCCTCGGTCGTGAGCGGCCGCACGTTCTCGACCCGCTCGGGCTCCGGGTCGGGCACGTGGCGTGACTCGGACCGGGCCGCGCGCAGCAGGGCCCGCAGCGGGCCGGGGGTCGGGCTGGCCAGCGCCGCCGACACGGCGGGGGCCGCCGTCGACCCGGCCTCCGCGGCGCGATCGTCGAGCGGCTCGTCCTCGACCGGCTCCTCGACGAACTTGTCCACTGGCTCCTCGACGGGCTCCTCGACAGGCTCCTCGACGCGGTGGGCTTCGACCGACTCGTCCGCGAGGGGCTCGTTCTCGGCGTCCTCCAGCTCGTCGGCGGGGACCAGGTCGATCTCGACCACGTCGGCGGTGTAGCCGGAGTGGGCGAGCAGGGTGACGGCGAGATCGTCGCCGGCGCCGGTGACGTGGGAGGCGAGGCCCAGGCGGACTCCCCACTCGGTGCCGTCGGCGCCGAAGACGTCGAGCCGGCCGTCGCGCAACGGGCCGCGCGGGGTCAGGTGCTCGACGCGCTCCACCTCCGACCACGGCAGGCCGTGCCAGGACCGGCCGCGGCGTACACGCAGGCCGTGCTCGTCGGCCACCAGCAGCGGCGCGCGGGCGTCGAGCAGCGCGGCGAGATAGACCCCGCCCAGCAGGGCCATGACCCCGAACAGCGACCAGTCGAGGACCGAGCCGGTGTCGGTGGCGCGCACCAGGTAGGCGATCGCCAGCACGGCGCCGGCGACGCCGATGGCGGCGGCCAGCGGCACCCGGCGGCGCACCTCGGTGGTGGCCGGCACGTCGGTCACGTCGGGCCCGTCGGTCTCGTTCAGGGCCACGGCGGTGTCGCTCACCTCGGTCACAGCTCCCCCTGCAAGGTCATGATCACGGCGTCCAGCTCGTCGGGCTTCACCAGCACGTCGCGGGCCTTGGAGCCCTCGCTCGGCCCGACCACTCCCCTGCTCTCCATGATGTCCATCAGCCGGCCGGCCTTGGCGAAGCCGACGCGCAGCTTGCGCTGCAGCATCGAGGTCGACCCGAACTGCGTGGTGACCACCAGCTCGATCGCCTGCACGACGAGGTCCATGTCGTCGCCGATGTCGTCGTCGATCTCGCGCTTGCTCTGCGCCGGCGCGGTGACGTCCTCGCGGTAGGTCGGCTCGAGCTGGCCCTTGCAGTGCGCGACGACCTGCGCGATCTCGGCCTCGGTCACCCAGGATCCCTGCACGCGCACGGCCTTCGAGGCGCCCATCGGCAGGAACAGCCCGTCGCCCTGCCCGACCAGCTTCTCGGCGCCGGGCTGGTCCAGGATCACCCGGCTGTCGGCCAGCGAGCTGGTGGCGAACGCCAGCCGCGACGGCACGTTGGCCTTGATCAGGCCGGTGACGACGTCCACCGACGGCCGCTGGGTGGCCAGCACCAGGTGGATGCCGGCCGCGCGGGCGAGCTGGGTGATGCGGACGACCGAGTCCTCGACGTCGCGCGGGGAGACCATCATCAGGTCGGCGAGCTCGTCGACGATCACCAGCAGGTAGGGGTACGGCGAGAGCACCCGCTCGCTGCCCGGCGGCACCTCGACCTTGCCGGCGCGGACCGCCTTGTTGAAGTCGTCGATGTGGCGGAACCCGAAGTTGGCCAGGTCGTCGTAGCGCAGGTCCATCTCGCGCACGACCCACTGCAGCGCCTCGGCGGCCTTCTTGGGGTTCGTGATGATCGGGGTGATCAGGTGCGGCACGCCCTCGTAGGCGTTGAGCTCGACCCGCTTGGGGTCGACCATGATCATCCGGACCTCGTCGGGCGTGGAGCGCATCAGGATCGAGGTGATCATCGAGTTGATGAACGACGACTTCCCCGAGCCGGTGGCACCGGCCACCAGCAGGTGCGGCATCTTCGCGAGGTTGGCGACGACGAAGCCGCCCTCCACGTCCTTGCCCAGGCCGGCCACCATCGGGTGGTGGTCGGAGCGCGCCGCGTTGGAGCGCAGCACGTCGCCGAGCGAGACGATCTCCTTGTCGACGTTGGGGATCTCGATCCCGATCGCGGACTTGCCGGGGATCGGGCTCAGGATCCGCACATCGGCGGAGGCCACGGCGTAGGCGATGTTCTTGGAGAGGGCGGTGACCTTCTCGATCTTGACGGCCGGGCCGACCTCGACCTCGTAGCGGGTGACCGTGGGGCCGCGGGTGTAGCCCGTGACCTGGGCGTCGATGCCGAACTCGTCCATGACCTGCGTCAGCCGGCCCACCACGTCGTCGCTCGCCTTGGAGCGCGCCTTGTGGACCGACCCGGGCTTGAGGACCTCGTTGCCGGGCAGCGAGTAGGCGATGTCGCCCGACAGCGACAGCTGCTCGACGCGCTGCGGGATCGGCGTGTGCGGGGGCGGCTCGAGGTCGCCCTTGTCCTCCACGACGACGTCGGGCACGACCGGGGGGTGGCTGCCCATGATGTCGAGGCCGGCCTCCTCCTCTTCCAGTGCGACGTCGAGCGCGTCGGCCTTGCGGCGGCGCTTGGGCTTCTCCTCGACCACCGGGGTGTCGTAGGGGACGTCGCCGGTGTGCGGGTCGACGTCGAGGCCCTTGCGCCCGCCCCGGGTGCGGATCGGCTGGGTGGCGTCGAGGTCCTCGTCGTCGTCCAGGTCGCGGCCCAGCGCACTGTCACGCAGCGCCGCGAGACGCTCCGGCACCCGGTAGAGAGGAGTGGCGGTGATGACCAGGGTGCCGAAGAACGCGAGCAGCACGAGCAGCGGCACCACGACGTAGGTCGACTGCAGCAGGTCGAGTAGCAGCGAGGCGACGACGAAGCCGACGGCCCCGCCGGCCTGCTGCAGGTCGCTGGAGTCGCCGACGGCGGGCTGGGGGTTGCCGTTGGCGATGTGGACGAGGCCGAGGATGCCCAGCGTGAACGCCGCCCAGCCGACGAGCTGACGGCCCGCGGGCCCGGTGGCGACCGGGTCACGCATCAGGCGGAGACCGGCGACCACGACCAGCAGCGGCACGAACCAGCCGACCTTGCCGACCGAGCCGGCCACCGCCGTGCGGACGACCTCCATGACGCCGCCGGGCAGCTGGAACCACACCGCGCCCGCCACGACCACGGCGAGCCCGAACAGGAAGAGCCCGCCGCCGTCGCGGCGCTGCTCGGGCTCGAGGTCCCGGGCCGTGTGGCCCACCCCCCGGGCGAGCGCGCCGACGCCGTGGGCGATGCCGAGCCACACCGCGGCGAGGCCACGGAAGACGGCGAGGAAGAGCCGGGCGACCGGTCCGGTGCCGCTGCGTACGGCGCGAGGCGCCGGGCGGGCCGCGGGGCGGCCCTTCGCCGGGGTGCGCTTCGCGGCGGCCGTCGTGCGGCCGCGGCTCTTCGCCTGGGTGGTCCTGCTGGGTGACTTCCGGGCACTCCGCGTTCGGGCGCTCGAGCCTCCTCGTCCGCTGCTCGACCTGGACGAAGGCGTGCTCTTGCTCCGCGAACCCGGCGGGGAAGACGTACGGGTCGCCATGCGACCAAACTAGGCCACAGTCCCACCAGTCACACGCACCACACGTGCGTGTCGTCCGCCCGAGCCGCCGCGGCCCGCTGCCGGAGGTCGTGCCAGCGCGCCGCGCCGGCCGCGGCTGCCGGCCGCGTCACCGCGCCGACATCAGAATGTTTCGCGACGCGGTCCCGAAGCACTAGACCTTGCTGGGGATGTGTACCTAGTGTGCCAATCCGGTGCCCCGGACGACCGAGCCACCGGATCACCCACTCGGGAGGAACAACCAGTGAAACTTCTCAAGACGGGGCTGAGCCTCGTACTCCTCGGAGGCGGCCTCGCGGCGCTTCCTGCGGCGCAGGCCACGGCCACGCCGTCGGCTCCGGGCGCCCCCGACTCCTTGGTGCAGAAGATGCGCAACGAGGCGTCCGGCGCGGTCAAGATCACCCAGGACCGGGCCACCGGCAAGATCGCGTTCATCCGGGCCAGCGGCGGCTCAGCCGACCTGCTGCCCGACGTCGACGGTCGTTCCAGCGGGGCGGCCGCGGCCAAGGCTCGCTCCTACCTCGACGACTACGCGCCGGCCTTCGGCGCTACCGCCGCCCAGCTCACCCAGTCCGGCGTCACCGCCGGCGACTACGGCTGGACGGTCGACTTCGACCAGTCCTACCGCGGCGTGCCCGTCTTCGGCGCCAAGGTGCGCGCCCACCTCGACAGGCAGGGTGACCTGACCTCGGTCAACGGCTACGCCGCCCCGGGCCTGAAGCTCGACACCACGCCCACGCTGAGCGCGGAGGAGGCAGCCACCCGGGCCGTCGCCATCGTGCGGGCCAAGTCCTCCACGCCCGATGCGCGGGTGGCCAAGACCGGCCTGAAGGCCAAGAACACCGACCTGATGATCTACCGCATGGGCTCGGCGCGCGGCGTCACCGGCGCACCCGTCCTCACCTACGTCGTCGAGGTCACCAACAAGACCACGGTGCGCGACATGGTCTTCCTCGACGCGCGCACCGGCAAGATCGTCAACCGCTACTCGATGATGAACGACGCGCTCGACCGCCGCCTCTACGAGGCCTCGGTCGACGACAACGGCACCCCGTCGGACCCCAGCGACGACGAGACCGTCTACACGCTCAAGTACAAGGAGGGCGACCCGCTGCCGGGCACCCTCAACACCGACCAGCTCAATGAGGTCGAGGGCACCGGCGAGGCGTACTGGTTCTTCCGCAACGCCTTCGGCCGCGACTCCTACGACGGCGCGGGCGCGAGGATGATCACGGTCAACAACGAGCCGTCGATCAACTGCCCCAACGCCAACTGGAACGGCGCGACCACCAACTACTGCTCGGGCGTGAGCTCGGACGACACCGTCGCTCACGAATGGGGCCACGCCTACACCGAGTACACCTCGGGGCTGATCTACCAATGGCAGTCGGGCGCCATGAACGAGGCGTTCTCCGACATCTGGGGCGAGAACGTCGACGCGCTCAACAACCGCTACAACGAGGAGCCCGACACGCGTCGCTCCGACGACCCGAGCGTGTGCTCGAAGTACACGCGCGGCGCCGTGGGACTGACCATCAACAGCCCGGCCGACATCGCCGGTGCGTGCGACGCGGCCCCGGCCGCCTTCGGCCCGGTCTTCGACAAGACCGGGGTCACCTCCGACGTCGTCGTGGGGGCACCGCTGGACGGCTGCGCGCCGTTCACCAACGCGGGCGCCATCGCCGGCAAGTTCGTCTACGTCGACCGTGGCACGTGCACGTTCGGCGCGAAGGCCAACGCCGCCGAGGCCGCCGGCGCCGAGGGGATCATCATCGGCAACAACGTCGCCGGTGAGGCACCCTTCTCCCCCTCCGGGCAGGCCGACATCTACGGCGTCATGATCGGGCAGGCCGACGGCGCGAAGATCAAGGGCGCCGCGGGCACCGTCAACGTCACGATCAAGGACATCGACGAGGCCGCCAAGGACGACTCCTACCGCTGGCTCTCCGGCGAGGCCGACCCGGCCTTCGGCGGCGCGATCCGCGACATGTGGAACCCCACCTGCTACGGCGACCCCGGGAAGGTGTCCGACGCGGAGTACAAGTGCTCCGAGGACGACCACGGCGGGGTCCACAGCAACTCCGGTGTCGTCAACCACTCCTACGCCCTGCTGGTCGACGGCGGCACCTACAACGGGGTGACCGTCCCGGGCATCGGGCGCGACAAGGCCTCCGCCATCTACTGGCGGACGCAGAGCGAGTACCTCTTCCCGGTCGCCGACTTCACCGACCTGGCCGACGGCCTCGCGGCGTCGTGCACCGACCTGGTGGGGCAGGAGATCAAGCAGCTGACCCTCGAGCCCAACGCCACCCCGGCCGCGGCAACGCCCATCACGGCGGCCGACTGCACGTCGGTGGCCCTGATGACCGACGCCGTGGAGCTGCGGCGCGACCCGACCCAGCAGTGCGAGTTCAAGCCGCTGCTGGAGAAGGGCGCACCGTCGCAGTGTGGCAAGAACTTCGTCAGCCGGGCGTCGTACTCGGAGGACTTCGAGGACGGGCTGGCCGGCTGGACCAAGAGCGAGGAGGTCGTGTTCGAGGGTGCCAGCGGCATCCCGTGGGAGGCCAAGTCGGCCGCCCCCGGCAGCCACCCCTCCAAGGTCGCCTACGCTCCGGACCCGCCCGAGGCCGGTGACTGCCAGTTCGGCGCCGACGACGTGTCCAGCCGCAACTCGATCACCAGCCCGGTGATCAAGGTTCCGGCCGGCTCCTCGCCCACGCTGTCCTTCGAGCACTACGTCGCCACCGAGTACGGCTTCGACGGCGGCAACGTGAAGATCAGCGTCGGCGGCGGCGCCTTCAAGGTCATCCCGGCCAGCGCCTACCTCTTCAACGCCCCGGGGGCCACCCTGGAGCCGAAGCCCGACAACACCAGCCCGCTGGCCGGCGAGGTCGGGTTCACCGGCACCGACGGCGGCGAGAACCGCGGCTCGTGGGGCAAGTCGATCGTGGATCTGAAGAAGGCCGGCGCCAAGCGCGACCAGCAGGTCCGGATCCGCTTCGACATGGGCCGGGACGGCTGTGGCGGGCTCGACGGCTGGTACGTCGACAACGTCAAGGTCGTCAACTGCAAGAACAAGACGGCCCTCAACGCCCAGGCCCGCCCCAACGGCCGGGTCGCGGCCCGGCTCAAGGTGATCGGCTCCTCGGCCAAGCCCACCACGATGGTGCGGCTGGTCAAGAACGGCCGGTTCGTCGGCAAGGGCGTCGTCCGGAAGGGCTTCGGGATCATCTCCGTCCGCGGCCTGAAGCCGGGCCGTCACCGCATCGAGGTCCGCTTCGGCGGCTCGGACGCGCTGGCGGCGTCTCGCGACACCGTGACGATCTGGGTCAAGAAGAGGTGACCTGAGCGCACCACCACCGAGGCCCCGCCGGAGCGATCCGGCGGGGCCTCGCGCGTCTGCGGCCGAGACGACGGCGTCAGGCCTCGATGACCACCGGGATGATCATCGGCCGTCGGCGGTGGGTGCTGCTGACCCAGCGTCCGACGACGCGGCGCACGGTCTGCTGGAGCTGGTAGGCGTCGGTGGTGCCCTCGCTGATGCTGCGGTGGAGGGCATCGATGATCGGCTGCCTGATCTCGTCGAACGACGAGCCCTCCAGGGCGTTGCCACGCGCGTGGATCTCGGGGCCGCCGGAGACCTTGCCGCTCACGGAGTCGACCACGACGATGACCGAGATGAAGCCCTCCTCGCCGAGGATCCGGCGGTCCTTGAGGTCGGACTCGGTGATGTCGCCGACCGAGCTGCCGTCGACGAAGACGTAGCCGCAGGCGACCTTGCCCGCGATCGACGCGACACCGTCGACCAGGTCGACCACGACGCCGTCCTCCGCGACGACGACGTTCGGTACGCCGGTCAGGCGGGCCAGGTCGGCGTTGGCCAGCATGTGCCGGATCTCCCCGTGGACGGGCAGGACGTTGCGGGGGCGGACGATGTTGTAGCAGTAGAGCAGCTCGCCGGCGCTGGCGTGACCACTGACGTGCACCAGCGCGTTGCCCTTGTGGATCACCCGCGCTCCCAGGCGGGCCAACCCGTTGATGACGCGGTAGACGGCGTTCTCGTTGCCGGGGATCAGGCTGGACGCGAGCAGGACGGTGTCGCCCTCCTCGATGTGGACGAAGCTGTGGGTGCGCTGCGCGATGCGGCTCAGCGCGCTCATCGGCTCGCCCTGCGAGCCGGTGGAGATCAGCACGACCCGCTCGGGCGGCAGCGGGGCCAGCTCCTTGGCGTCGACGAGGACACCGGCCGGCACCGTGAGGTAGCCGAGCTCCTTGGCGATCGCCATGTTGCGCACCATCGAGCGGCCGACGTAGGCGACCTTGCGGTCGTGGGCGACTGCCGCGTCGAGGACCTGCTGGACGCGATGGACGTGAGAGGCGAAGCAGGCGACGACGATCCGCTTCGCGGACTCGCGGAACACCTGGTCGATGACGGGGGTGATCGACTTCTCTGCCGGGGTGAAGCCCGGCGTCTCGGCGTTGGTCGAGTCCGTGAGGAAGAGGTCGACGCCCTCCTCCCCCAGCCGCGCGAACGCGCGCAGGTCCGTGATCCGGCCGTCGAGCGGCAGCTGGTCCATCTTGAAGTCGCCCGTATGCAACACCAGACCGGCACCGGTGCGGATGGCGACGGCCAGCGCGTCGGGGATCGAGTGGTTGACCGCCACGAACTCCAGCTCGAACGGCCCGAGCACGAGCCGGTCGCCCTCGCGGACCCGGTGGTGGACGGTCTCCTTGAGCCGGTGCTCGCGCAGCTTGCCGTCCAGCAGGGCCAGCGTCAGCTCGGAGCCGACGAGCGGGATGTCGGGGCGCTCGCGCAGCAGGTACGGCGTGGCGCCGATGTGGTCCTCGTGGCCGTGGGTGAGGACCAGCGCCTCGATGTCGCCGAGCCGGTCGCGGATCGGCTCGAAGTCGGGGAGGATCAGGTCCACGCCGGGGTGGTGGTCCTCGGGGAACAGCACGCCGCAGTCGACGACCAGCAGGCGCCCGGAGTACTCGAAGACGGTCATGTTGCGACCGACCTCGCCGAGCCCACCCAGCGGGATCACTCGCAGCGCCCCCTCCGCCAGCTCAGGAGGCGCGGACAGCTCGGGGTGCGGATGGCTCACGGACATCGGCTCTCAGAGGAGCCCCGACGCGGCGAGCCCCGCCCGCAGCGCGGCCACCTCGTCGTCGCTCAGCGGCACCAGCGGCCCCCGCACGTTGCGGTTGTCGAGCACCCCGAGCAGCTGCAGCGCCGCCTTGGCGGTCGTCGCACCGTAGTTGGGGACACCCATGACGGCGTCGATCGCCGGCAGCATCCGGGTGTAGCCGGCCAGCGCGGTCGCGTGGTCGCCGGCGGCGTAGGCGTCGACCATCTCGCGGATCTGCGAGCCCGCGACGTGCCCGAGCACCGACACGACGCCGGCACCGCCGTGGGCCAGCCAGCCGAGGGTCGAGATGTCGTCGCCGGAGTAGACGGCGTAGCCCAGCTGCATCAGCCGGACGCCGCGCGCGAAGTCGCCGACCGCGTCCTTGACCGCGACGACGCTGTCCCACTCGATGGCGGCCTCGTAGGTCTCCATGGCGATCGTGGTGCCGGTGCGGCCGGGCACGTCGTAGAGCATGACCGGCACGTCGGCGGCCTCGACGACGCTGCGGAAGTGGTGCAGGACGCCGGCCGGGCTGGGCTTGTTGTAGTACGGCGTCACGAGCAGCAGGCCGTCGGCGCCGATCTTCTCCGCCTGTTGGGCGAGCTCGACGGAGTGCGCCGTCGCGTTGGTGCCGACGCCGGCGACGACGACCGCCCGGTCGCCCACGGCGTCCTTGACCGCAGCCAGGATCTCGCCGTCCTCGGCGACCGACGTGGTCGGCGACTCGCCCGTCGTACCGGAGACCACGACACCGTCGTGGCCGTGGTCGACGAGGTGGGCGGCGATGCGGGCAGTGCCGTCGAGGTCGACGGAGCCGTCGTCGTGGAAGGCCGTCGCCATCGCCGTGAGGACCCGGCCGAAGGGCGCCGGCGAGGTGGGTGCGGGCGTCGTCATCATGGGTGCCAGGCTATCGCTCACACGCGCGGCATCACGGCAGCCGCCACCAGGCGGAGGTGGTCGAGGTCCGTGAGGTCGAGTACCTGCAGATAGAGCCGCTCGCTGCCCAGCGCCGCATAGCGGCCGATCTTGTCGACGACCTCGTCCGGCGTCCCGGCCAGACCGTTCGCGCGCAGCTCGTCCTTGTCCCGGCCGATCGCCTTCGCCCGGCGCTCCACCTCGGCCTCGTCGGCGCCGACGCAGAGCACCAGCGCGTTGGAGTAGACCAGGTCGTCGGGGTCACGGTCGGCGGCCTCGCACGCCGCGCGCACCCGCGCGAACTGCGTCGCGGTGGTCTCCTCGTCGACGAAGGGCAGGTTGAACTCGTCGGCGTACGCCGCCGCGAGCGCCGGCGTCCGCCTCTTGCCCAGGCCACCGATGAGCACCGGCGGCTTCGCCTGCGCGGGCTTGGGCAGGCCCGGCGAGTCCGTCACCCGGTAGTGCGCCCCCTCGTGGGTGAACCCGCCCTCGGTGGCCCACAGCCCGGTGATGATCGCCAGCTGCTCCTCGAGCCGGTCGAAGCGCTCCGCCGTGCTCGGGAACGGGATGCCGTACTTGGTGTGCTCCTCGGCGAACCAGCCGGCGCCGATGCCGAGCTCCACCCGTCCGCCGCTCATCTGGTCGACGTTGGCGACGCTGATCGCCAGCGGTCCCGGCAGCCGGAAGGTCGCACTGGTCATCAGCGTGCCGAGGCGGATGGTGCTGGTGTCGCGCGCCAGCCCGGCCAGCGTCATCCACGCGTCGCTCGGCCCGGGCAGCCCGTCGGTGCCCATGCCGAGGTAGTGGTCGGAGCGGAAGAACGCCCCGAAGCCGAGTCGCTCGGCCTCGAGCGCCACCGCGAGCAGGTCGTCGTACGTGGCCCCCTGCTGGGGCTCGGTGAACACCCGAAGTTCCATGGGTCCACTGTGCCAGGTGGCGGTTTCAACAAGGTCCGTCAGGCCCGGCTGAGCCAGACGACGTCGCGGTCGGGGAAGGTGTCGCGCCGCCGCTCGAGCCAGGCATGGCGGTCGAACTCGGGGTAGAAGGTGTCGCCGTCGGGGGTGAGGTGGACCTCGGTGAGGACCTGCTCGTCGGCCAGCGGCATCGCCTCGGCGTAGACCAGCGCGCCGCCGACGACCATGACGTCGCCGTCCAGGCGGTCGGCGAGCTCGAGGGCGAAGGGAAGCGATGGCGCGACGAGGACGCCGTCGGCGGACCAGGACGGGTCGCGGGTGAGGACGACCGTGGTGCGTCCGGGCAGCGGCCGGCCGATCGAGTCGTACGTCGCGCGCCCCATCACCAGCGTGTGGCCCAGCGTGGTGCGCTTGAAGTGGGCGAAGTCCTCGGGGATCCGCCACGGGATGTCGCCGTCGACACCGATCACGCCGTTGTCCGCCACGGCGGCCACCATGACGACGCGCTTCCCCCCGGGCGTCATACGGCGATGGGCGCCTTGATGCCGGGATGCGGGTCGTAGCCCTCGACCGAGATGTGCTCGAGGTCGAACTCGTCGAGCGCCGTCACCGACGGGTCCAGGCGCAGCGTGGGCAGGGGGCGCGGGTCGCGGGTGAGCTGCAGCCGCGCCTGGTCGAGGTGGTTGGTGTAGAGGTGGGCGTCGCCGAAGGTGTGCACGAAGTCGCCGACCTCGAGCCCGGTCACCTGGGCCACCATGTGCGTGAGCAGGGCGTACGACGCGATGTTGAACGGCACGCCGAGGAACACGTCGGCGGAGCGCTGGTAGAGCTGGCACGACAGGCGGCCGCCGGCCTCGGACGGGGCGACGTAGAACTGGAACATCGTGTGGCACGGCGCCAGCGCCATCTGCGGGATGTCGGCGACGTTCCACGCGGAGACGACGTGGCGGCGCGAGTCGGGATCGCGGCGGATCTGCTCGACGACCTGCGCGATCTGGTCGATGTGGCGACCGTCGGGGGTCGGCCAGGAGCGCCACTGATAGCCGTAGACCGGCCCCAGGTCGCCGTCGGCGTCGGCCCACTCGTCCCAGATCGTCACGCCGCGGTCCTGCAGCCACTTGACGTTGGTGTCGCCGCGCAGGAACCAGAGCAGCTCGGCGAAGATCGAGCGGGTGTGCACCTTCTTGGTGGTCACGAGCGGGAAGCCCTGGCTCAGGTCGAAGCGCATCTGGTGGCCGAACACCGACCGGGTGCCGGTGCCGGTGCGGTCGCCCTTCTCGACCCCGTCGTCAAGGACGCGCTGGAGGAGGTCGAGGTACTGCTGCATGGGCCCAACCTACCGCTCAGAGGGCGACGGTCCCGGTGATGGTCGTGAGGGTGTCGCCGCCCACCCACACCGAGCCGTCGGCCACCGACACGTGGACCCGGCCACGGCGTCCGATCGCGGTGCCCTGCGAGGCGACGTACGACGTCGGCAGCCTGCTGCCCGCCAGCCACTGGGCCAGCCCGGCGTTGAGGCTGCCGGTGACCGGGTCCTCCGGGACCCCCAGCCCGGGGCAGAACGCGCGCACCTCGACGGCGGCCTCCCCGCCGTCCGGATACCGGCCGACGACGCCGATCTTGAGCCCGTCGAAGGCGCCGAGGTCGGGACGGCAGGCGAGGACCGCGGCCGCGTCGGCCAGCACCACACCGACCCAGCCGGGGCCGTTGTCCACCCAGGCCGCGTCCACGATCTCCCCCTCGTGGATGCGCAGCACCCGCGCGATCCGGCCGAGGTCGTCGGCCTCCACCGGCCCGGAGCGCACCAGTGGCGGGCCCTCGAAGGCCAGCCGCTCCCCGCGGCGCACCGGGACCAGCCCGGCGGCGCACTCCTGGACGACGACGTCCCCGGACCGGGGCATGCCGCCGGCCTCCAGCCAGGCATGGGCGCTGCCGAGCGTGGGGTGCCCGGCGAAGGGCAGCTCGCGGCCGGGGGTCCAGATGCGCAGGCGGTAGTCGGCTGCCGGGTCGGTGGGCGTCAGCAGGAACGTCGTCTCCGACAGGTTGGTCCAGCGCGCGAACCGCGCCATCTGCGCCTCGTCCAGGCCGTCGGCGTCGTGCACGACCGCGACCGGGTTGCCGAGCAGCGGCTCGGCGGAGAACACGTCGACCTGCCGGAACCCGCGCATGGCCCCGACGCTACTGGGCCAGCGTCACGGGCCAGTGTCAACGGGCCAGTGTCAATGGGCCAGCGCCGACGGCAGGATCCGTGGGAAGGACACCCGCGTCGTGCAGGTGACCTGCGCGACGAGGTCCGACAGCGGGCAGGTGACGACCAGGACGCTGCCGGCGCTGGAGATGCGCAGACCCTCGTCCGGGTCGGCCGAGGGCCGACCCACGAAGTACGTCGCCACCCCGCGTCGGTCGAGGTTGGCGGCGAGCACCTCGGCGCCCGGTGCCAGGCCGGTGTCGACCTCCGTGCCATCGAGGGTGTCGAAGATCCGGACCGGGCCCTCGGGGCCGCCCTCACGCGTCAGCAGGTAGTCGCCCTCAGGCGACAGCTGCCCACCGAACCCGGGCACGACCGTGCCGGAGCCGGCCCCGATGCGGCTGATCTCCACGGCGCCCGGGAGCTGGTAGACGAGGGTCGGACCAGCCGCGTCGAGGAGCCCGGGCCGGCCCATCAGGACCAGGGCCCCAGGGTTCCCAGCCCCCGCCTGGAGCGAGGAGAAGCCAGCGGCGTCCTCGACGTAGACGACACCGGCGTCCACCGCGATCACGCGGGCCGGCTCCCGCACCGGCGCCGCGGCCACGAGCTCGCCCGAGGCGACGTCGAGCACCCGCAGCTCGGCTGCGTCGTCGTCACCGCCGCCGGTCTGCACCCAGGCCACCAGACCGTCCACCGCCGAGGCGGCGAACGCGCCGTCTCGGTCCTGGCGGCCCAGCAGCGTGCGGTCGCCCTCGGTGTCGACGAGGACCAGGGAGCCGTCGGTGGCGGCGTAGACCGCGCCCTGCTCCAGCTGGACGAAGCTCTCGAGGCCCTCGATGCCCAGGGCCACCCGGTCCAGGCGCAGGGTGTCGTCGGAGTACCAGCCCACCCCGACGGGGTTCTCCAACCGCTCCGCCTCAACGTCGGCGAGGCCGGCAGGCGGGTCGGGGCGCTCGGCCCACCACGTCCAGGCACCCGCGAAGACCGCGAGCACCGCGAGGGCCAGCGCCGAGCGACGCGCCAGTCGCCGTTGCCGGGCCCGTCGGTCGACCCGCTGACGGGCCGCCACGTCGGCCAGCAGCAGCGGCGGGACGGGGATCGAGTCGGCCGCCCGGCGTATCTCCTCGGCGAGGTCCCGGGCGGGGACGGCGCCGGCATCGCCCAGCAGCCAGCCGACCTGGTCGTCGCCCAGACCGGCGGTGACCGGCAGCACCACCGCCGCGCGCTGCGTCTCACCCAGCTGGTCGAGCCGCGCCCGAAGCTCCGGCCAGCCCGGGTCGAGCGGCTCGAGCTCCCCGTCCACGGCGTGGCCCTGCCACCGGCCGGCAGCGTCGTGCAGAGCGTCCAGCAGCACTCGGAAGGTGTGCTCGGCGAGGTCCCCCAGCTCGTCGCGACGCCGCCAGTCGCCGCGCAGCCGGGCCAGCACGGTCACCCCGACGTCGCTCGCCTCTGCGGCCGGCACCCCCAAGAGGACCAGCGAGCGGACCAGCGACGGCCAGCGCGCCAGGGCGTACGCCGAGAAGTCGACGTCGTTGCGCATCGCTCGCCTCCTGTCACGTCCCCGTGCGGGTCACGAGGTGTTCGGAGCGGCGGCCTCGCCGGATCGCTCAGGCGTGCAGCGACATCGGCCCGTAGACCTGACGGTCGTGCTCGAAGAGCGTGACCGCGTCGACGCCCTCGGCGGCGAGCTCGGCCCAGGTCTCCCCGACCCACGACTCGGCGTCTGCCTGGCTGGCGAAGCGCTGGTCGGCGTACTCCGCGGTCACGGTGACGACAGCGCCGGCGGCGTTCTCCAGCCGCCACGTCCACGGTCGCTCGGTGGGGGTGGGTGGGCGGAAGGTGGGCGGCTGGTCCGGCAGGTTCATGACTCCCTCACCGACGTGTCCACGAACGGCGGCTTGGTCAACCGGAAGATCTCGCGGCGCCCGCGGACGTCGACGCCGACCTCGGCCTCGGGATGGATCTCGGAGGGCAGCAGGGCCAGCCCGATGCCCTTCTTGAGGGTGGGCGAGAAGGTGCCGGAGGTGATCTCGCCGAGCATCACGTCGGGGGTGAGGCTGACCATCATGTGCGGGCGCGGGATGGCACGACCCGTGGCCACCAGGCCGCGCAGCGTGCGCTTCGGCCCCGCCTCCCGCTCGGCGAGGAGTACGTCACGCCCCCAGAACGCCTCCTTCTTCCAGCCGACCGCCCAGCCGAGGCGCGCCTCGTTGGGGGTGACGTCGAGGGAGATCTCCTGCCCGTGGAGCGGGTAGCCCATCTCGGTGCGGAGGGTGTCGCGCGCCCCCAGCCCACAGGCGAGCATGCCGTAGGCCGCACCGGCCGCCAGGAGCGCGTCCCACAGGGGCTCGGCGACCCCGTTGGCGGCGATCAGCTCATAGCCACGCTCGCCGGTGTAGCCCGTGCGGCACACGACGACGCCCACGCCCTCGAACTCCGCTTCGACGAAGCTCATGTAGTCGTGTCCGACCGGCAGGCCCACGGCGGACAGCACCTCGTCCGACCTCGTGCCCTGCACGGCGAGCACGACGTAGTCGCGGTGGTGGTCGGCCACGGTGACGCCCGCGGGCGCCTGCGCGGCGAGGCGACGTACGACCTCCGCGGTGTTGGCTGCGTTGGGCACCAGCAGCACGTGCTCGTCGTCGCGGTAGTAGGCGATCAGGTCGTCCACCACGCCGCCGGAGGCGTCGTCGCAGCACAGTGTGTACTGCGCCTGCCCCGGCCCGATCCTGCCCAGGTCGTTGCTCAGCGTGCGGTTGACGTAGTCCGCGGCGCCCGGGCCGCTGACCATCGCCTTGCCGAGGTGGCTCACGTCGAAGATCCCGACCGAGGTCCGCACGGCCGTGTGCTCCTTGACCACGCCGGAGGCGTACTCGAGCGGCATCGACCAGCCGCCGAACTCGGCGAACTTCGCCCCCAGTGCGGCGTGGCGGTCGTGGAGCGGGGAGCGCAGCAGTTCCTCGGCCATGGCGCGAACCTACCCCAGCACCGGGGCGGGTTAGTCTGCCGCGGTGACTTCGTCCTACACCCTGCGCAACGCCAGCCCTGCCAAGTCTCGAGCCGACGTGGTCGTCGTCGGGATCGTGTCCACGGCCAAGGGGCCGCAGGTCGCGCCGGGGGGTGAGGACGTCGCCAAGGCCTACGGCCGCAAGCTCGCACCGTTGCTGGCCACGCTCGGGGTGAAGGGCAAGGCCGGCGAGCTGGTCAAGCTGCCCACCTCGGGGGCGATCGCGGCACCGGTGCTGCTGCTCGCCGGTCTCGGGGACGACGTCACCCCCGAGTCCGTACGACGCGCCGCCGGCGGAGCCGCGCGAGCGGCCGGCAACGCCGCCTCGGTGGCGCTGGCGCTGCCCGCCGACTCCCCCGAGCTCGTCCGGGCCGTGGCCGAGGGCCACCAGCTGGGCGCCTACACGTTCACCGCGTACAAGAACCAGACCGAGGACGACTCCCCCGGCACGGTGGTCGTGCTGACCCCGGGCGCCCGGCGCAAGGAGATCACCACGGCGTTCGAGGAGGCGCAGGTCGTGGTGCGCGCGGTCGTGCAGACGCGCGACTGGATCAACACCCCTCCCGGAGACCTCACGCCGCCCGTGTTCGCCGAGGCGGCCGTCGCGTCGGGCAAGGAGTGGACGAAGGGCCGCGGCGCGCCGAAGGTGAGCGTCAAGGTCCTCGACGAGAAGCGGCTCGCCGAGCTGGGCTGCGGCGGCATCCTCGGGGTGGGCCAGGGCTCCTCGGCCCCGCCGCGCCTGGTGGAGATGACCTACTCCCCCCGCAAGCCCGTCTGCCACCTCGCGCTCGTCGGCAAGGGCATCACCTTCGACTCCGGCGGCCTGACCATCAAGCCCGCGCAGGGCATGCACGAGATGAAGAGCGACATGTCCGGCGCCGCGGCGGTCATCCAGGCGACGTACGCCATCGCCGCGCTGGGACTGCCGATCAAGGTCAGCACCTTCGCGGCCATGGCCGAGAACATGGTCTCCGGCAGCTCGATCCGCCCCGGCGACGTGCTCACCCAGTACGGCGGCAAGACCGTGGAGGTGCTCAACACCGACGCCGAGGGACGCCTGGTGCTCGCCGACGCGCTGGTGCGGGCCACCGAGGTGAAGCCCGACGTCGTGCTCGACGTGGCCACGCTGACCGGTCACATGGTGCTGGCGCTCGGCGACCGCATGGCCGGGGTCATGGGCAGCGACGACATCGTCCGCGACGTGATCGCCGCCTCGACGGTGGCCGGCGAGGACCACTGGCCGATGCCGATCCCCGACGGGATGGTCGAGCGGGTCAAGGGCAGCAAGATCGCCGACCTGGCCCAGCACGACTGGGTGCGCTGGGGTGGCGGCCTGTACGCCGGCACCTTCCTGCGCGAGTTCACCGCCGGTCTGCCGTGGGCCCACCTCGACATCGCAGGCACCGCCTTCAACTCCGGCGGTCCTCGCGGCCACCTGACCTCCGGCGGCACCGGCTGGGGCGTCGCCACCCTGGTCGAGTACGCCCGCGCCCTGTCGGAGCGATAGCCCTCCGGGTCTCGACACGCTCGCTGCGCTCGCGGCTCGACCACCGAGGGGCTCGCGGCTCGACCACCGAGGAGCTCGCGGCTCGACCACCGAGGAGCTCGCTGGTCGAGCCGGGCGAGCGCCAGCGAGCCCGTGTCGAGACCCCGACCTACAGCCCCTGCTCCTTGCGCAGCTGCTTCTGCCGGCTGTTGTAGTCGCGCATGCGCTGGGGGATGCCGACCACGGCGGCGTCGTAGGACGGCACCTGGTGGCGGTTGGCGAAGTCGTGCGCCCACTTGACCGATGGGACCCGGCGGCGGGTCCACTCGCCGTCGTGCGCGACGAGCAGCAGGGTGACGTCGCTGACCGCAGTCCGCGGCTCGACGAAGCCCTCGACCCCGCGACGCGACACCACGAAGTCATGCAGGTGCGCCTCGTCCACCTTGTCCGCGGCGCGCACCCGGGTCGAGCCGGTGCGCGACGCGTCCTTGGCCGGGCTGCTCATACGCGTGCGCGCGCCTCGCCGGAAGCGGTCCAGGAAACCCATGGGCCCAGTCTGCCCTCCCGGGGGTGATCGCGTCCGCAGGACGCGTCGCACGGGCGTCAGGTCCGAGGCCACGAGGCCGGTGTTGTGGTGCGCGACAGAAGTGCAAGGATGGGGCGCACATCACTGGCGGAGGGGACTGGCGTGACTGAGGCGGACTTCGACGTGCTCATCCTCGGGGCGGGCTCGGGCGGGTACGCCTGTGCCTTGCGCGCGTCCCAGCTCGGCCTCACCGTCGGCCTGGTGGAGAAGGACCGGCTGGGCGGCACCTGCCTGCACGTCGGGTGTATCCCCACCAAGGCGCTGCTGCACGCCGCCGAGGTCGCCGACTCCGCACGCGAGTCCGAGCAGTTCGGCGTGCAGGCCACCCTCGAGGGCATCGACATGGCCGGGGTCAACTCCTACAAGGACGGCGTCGTCTCCCGCCTGTTCAAGGGCCTGACCGGGCTGATCTCCTCGCGCGGCATCACCGTCCTCGAGGGCGAGGGTCGCGTCACCGGCGACCGGCAGGTCACCGTCGGCGGCCGCGCCTACACCGGCCGGCACCTCGTGCTCGCCTCCGGCTCCTACTCCAAGTCGCTGCCGGGCCTCGACATCGACGGCGAGCGGATCCTCACCTCCGAACATGCGCTGCGGCTGGACCGGGTACCCGCCTCCGTGATCGTGCTCGGCGGCGGAGTCATCGGCTGCGAGTTCGCCAGCGTCTGGAAGAGCTTCGGCGCCGACGTCACCATCGTCGAGGCGCTGCCCCGGCTGGTGGCGGCCGAGGACGAGGCGTCCTCGAAGGCACTCGAGCGCGCCTTCCGCAAGCGCAAGATCGCCTTCCGCACCGGCACACCGTTCCAGAGCGTCAAGACCACCGACACCGGCGTCGCCGTGACGGTCGAGGGAGGCGACGTGATCGAGGCGGAGCTGCTGCTCGTCGCGGTCGGCCGCGGCCCGAGCACCTCCGGCCTGGGCTACGAGGAGCTAGGTGTCGAGATGGAGCGGGGCTTCGTGCTCGCCGACGAGCGCTGCCGCACCAACGTCGAGGGCGTCTACGCGGTCGGCGACATCGTCCCCGGCCTGCAGCTGGCCCACCGTGGCTTCCAGCAGGGAATCTTCGTCGCCGAGGACATCGCCGGCCTCGACCCGCGCCCGATCGACGAGAGCGCCATCCCCCGGGTCACCTACAGCCACCCGGAGATCGCCTCGGTGGGCCTCAACGAGTCCGCGGCTGCCGACAAGTACGGCGCCGACGGCATCGAGACGCTCATCTACGACCTCGGCGGCAACGGCAAGAGCCAGATCCTGAAGACCCAGGGCTTCGTCAAGCTGGTCCGCCAGAAGGACGGTCCCGTCGTGGGCGTCCACCTGGTCGGCGACCGGGTCGGCGAGCTCATCGGCGAGGCCCAGCTCATCTACAGCTGGGAGGCCCACGCGGAGGACGTCGCGCCGCTGGTCCACGCCCACCCCACCCAGAACGAGGCTCTCGGAGAGGCGCACCTCGCGCTCGCCGGCAAGCCCCTGCACGCCCACTCCTGATTCCCCACCACGAGCTCACGAAGGAACTCCATGGCCACCGAAGTCAACCTCCCGGCACTCGGCGAGTCCGTCACCGAGGGCACCGTCACCCGCTGGCTCAAGCAGGTCGGCGACTCCGTCGCCGTCGACGAGCCGTTGCTGGAGGTCTCCACCGACAAGGTCGACACCGAGATCCCCTCGCCGGTCGCGGGCACCCTGCTCGAGATCAAGGCGCAGGAGGACGACACCGTCGAGGTCGGCGCGATCCTCGCGGTCATCGGCGACGAGGGTGAGTCCGCCGGCGACGCCGACGAGTCCGCGGAGCCGCAGGCGCAGTCGAAGGACGAGGAGCAGGCCGAGCAGAAGGAGCAGCAGGAGGCCGAGACCGAGGACGAGGAGTCCTCCGACGGCCCCGCGCAGCAGGAGCCCGAGCCCGAGGCGCCCGCCGCCTCGTCCGACGACAGCGGCTCCGGTGGCGGCGGTACGTCGGTCACGCTCCCGGCGCTCGGCGAGTCCGTCACCGAGGGCACCGTCACCCGCTGGCTGAAGGCCGTCGGCGACGACGTCGCCGTCGACGAGCCGCTGCTCGAGGTCTCCACCGACAAGGTCGACACCGAGATCCCCTCCCCCGTCGCCGGCACGCTGCTGGAGATCAAGGTCGAGGAGGACGAGACGGTCGAGGTCGGCGCCGAGCTGGCCGTGATCGGCTCCGGCGACGGCGCCCCTGCCCAGGCCGAGCCCGAGGCCCGGCCCCAGGACGAGGAGCAGGCCGAGAAGAAGGAGCAGCAGGAGGCCGAGCTCGCCGAGGAGAAGGCCGAGCCCGAGCCCGAGGAGAAGGCGGAGCCCGAGCCCGAGCCCGAGCCGGAGCCGGAGCCTGAGCCGGCCGAGGAGACCGAGCCCGCGGCCGAGAAGGCGCCCGAGCCCAGCGCCCAGTCGCCGAGCACCGGCGAGGGTGAGTCCGCGCCCAGCGCCGACAGCGGCGGCTACGTCACCCCGCTCGTGCGCAAGCTGGCCGGCCAGCACGGCGTCGACCTGGCGTCGGTGTCCGGCACCGGCGTGGGCGGCCGCATCCGCAAGCAAGACGTCCTGGACGCCGCCAAGGCCCAGGAGGCGCCGGCCGCCGCACCCGCGGCCGCCGCACCCGCGGCCTCCGCACCGTCGGCCCCGAGCGTCACGCCGTCCCCGCTGCGGGGCACGACCGAGAAGATCAGCCGGCTGCGCAAGATCATCGGCGAGCGCATGCTCGACTCGCTGCACTCGGGCGCCCAGCTCACGCAGGTCGTCGAGGTCGACGTCACCCGCATCGCCCGCCTGCGGGAGGCGTCCAAGGCCGACTTCCTGGCCCGTGAGGGCGTGAAGCTGTCGTACCTGCCGTTCTTCGCCAAGGCCGCGATCGACGCGCTCAAGCAGCACCCCAAGCTCAACGCGACGATCGACACCGACGCCGGCACGATCACCTACTACGACCGCGAGAACCTCGCGTTCGCCGTCGACACCGAGAAGGGCCTCATCACCCCGGTCGTCAAGGATGCCGGCGACCTCTCGATCGCCGGGCTGGCCAAGAAGATCGCCGACGTCGCCGAGCGCACCCGCACCAACAAGATCGGCCCCGACGAGCTGGGCGGCGGCACGTTCACGATCACCAACCTCGGCAGCGTCGGCGCCCTGTGGGACACGCCGATCATCAACAAGCCGCAGGTCGCCATCCTGGGCCCGGGCGCGGTCGTCAAACGCCCGGTCGTGATCGACGACCCCGACCTCGGCGAGACCATCGCCGTGCGCCACATGGTCTACCTCGCGCTGACCTACGACCACCGGCTGGTCGACGGCGCCGACGCAGGCCGCTTCCTGCAGGACGTCAAGAAGCGCCTCGAGGCCGGCGTCTTCGAGATCTGAGCCGGACCCGGTCCACCCCACGCTGACCCGTCAGAGACTTTCTGACGGGTCAGCGTCGGTTTGGGCTAGAAGTCCTCGTCGAAGCCGACCGATCCGGTGACGCCGACCTGGTAGGCCGAGACCTTGCGCTCGAAGAAGTTCGAGAGCTCCTGGACGTCCTGCAGTTCCATGAAGGCGAGCGGGTTCTTCGAGCCGTAGATGACCGGCAGGTCGAGGCGCTCCATGCGGCGGTCTGCGACGTACTCCAGGTAGGTGCGCATGTCGGCCGTCGACAGCCCGGCCACGCCTCCGCCGAGGAGATCCTCGGCGAAGGTCGCTTCGGCCTCCACCCCGTCGATGAGCATCTGCCGTACGTCGGCGGCCATCTGCTCGTCGAAGAGCCCGGGCTCCTCGGCGCGCACGGTGTCGACCACGTCGAAGGCGAACGCCATGTGCATCGACTCGTCGCGGAACACCCAGTTGGTCCCCGATGCCAGGCCGTTGAGCAGGCCCCGCGAGCGCAGGAAGTAGACGTAGGCGAACGCGCCGTAGAAGAACAGGCCCTCGATGACCGCCGCGAAGCAGATCAGGTTGAGCAGGAACCGGCGGCGGTGCTCGCGGGTCTGCAGCTCGTCGAGGTCGAAGACCGAGTCGATCCACCGGAAGCAGAAGTCCGCCTTGGTCTTGATCGACGCGATGTTGTCGACGGCCGCGAACGCCTCGTGGCGCTCCGCCTCGTCGGGCACGTAGGTGTCGAGCAGGGTGAGGTAGAACTGCACGTGCACGGCCTCCTCGAAGAGCTGCCGCGACAGGTACAGGCGGCCCTCCGGGGAGTTGATGTGCTGGTACAGGTTGAGCACCAGGTTGTTGGCCACGATCGTGTCGCCGGTGGCGAAGAACGCCACCAGCCGTGACACCAGGTGCCGCTCGGCGGCGGTGAGCCGCTGCAGGTCCTTGAGGTCGGAGTGCAGGTCCACCTCCTCCACGGTCCAGGTGTTCTTGATCGCGTCGCGGTAGCGGTCGTAGAAGTGCGGGTAGCGCATGGGACGCAGGGTCAGGCTCATGCCCGGGTCCAGCAGGTTCGCGGTCACTGGCAGGCCTCGCAGCTCTCGGGGCTCTCGAGCGAGCAGGCCGCCGCGGCCGACTCGATGACGGACGTGGTCGTCTGGGCGATCCGGGTCGCCGGCCGCGAGCGCAGGTAGTACGTCGTCTTCAGGCCCGACTTCCACGCGTGCAGGTACATCGACGACAGCTTGCCGATCGAGGGACCGGCGAGGAACAGGTTCAGCGACTGGCTCTGGTCGATGTACGGCGAGCGCGCGGCCGCCATGTCGATCAGCGCCCGCTGGGGCAGCTCCCAGGCCGTGCGGAACAGCAGCCGTACGTCCTCTGGCAGGGCCGCGATGCCCTGCACCGAGCCCTCGGCGCGGCGGATGGCCTCCCGCACGTCGGCGGTCCACAGCCCGAGCGTCTTGAGCTCGCGGGTCAGCGCCGCATTGACCTGCAGGAATTCCCCCGAGAGCGTCTCTCGCTTGAACAGGTTGGACACCTGTGGCTCGATGCACTCGTAGCAGCCGGCGATCGACGCGATAGTCGCCGTCGGTGCGATCGCGATCAGCAGCGAGTTGCGCAGGCCGTGCGTCGCGAGGTCGGCGCGCAGCGCGTCCCACCGCTCGGTCTGGGTGCCGGTGACGTCCCACAGGTCGGGCTGCAGGACCCCGGCCGCGGCGCGGGTCTCGCCGTACGCCGGGTGGGCGCCGTGCTGGCGGGCCAGGTCGCAGGAGACCTCGAGCGCGGTCAGGTAGATCTCCTCGGAGATCCTGGTCGAGAGCTCGCGCGCCTCGTCGGAGTCGAACGGGAGCCGCAGGGCGAAGAAGACGTCCTGCAGCCCCATGAGCCCGAGCCCCACCGGGCGCCAGCGCGGGTTGGATGCCGCCGCCTCCTCGCTGGGGTAGTAGTTGACGTCGACCACGCGGTCCAGCAGCGGGACCGCCGTACGCACCGTCGCGCGGAGCTTGTCCCAGTCCACGCCCTCCCCCACCTCCGAGAGGTGCTGGGAGAGGTTGACCGAGCCCAGGTTGCACACGGCGGTCTCGGAGTCGGAGGAGACCTCGACGATCTCCGTGCACAGGTTGGAGAGGTGGACGACGGGACCGCCGGGGGTGTCCCGGGTCTGGTTGCAGGTGCGGTTGGCGGCGTCCTTGAACGTCATCCACCCGTTGCCGGTCTGCGCGAGCGTGCGCATCATCCGCGAGTACAGGTCGCGCGCCCGCACCTGGCGCACGTAGCGGCCCTCGGCCTCCGCGCGCCGGTAGGCCTCGTCGAACGCCGCGCCCCACAGGTCCGGCAGCTCCGGTGCCTGGTCGGGGTCGATCAGCGACCACAGCTCGTCGGCCTCGACCCGGCGCATGAACTCATCGGGCACCCAGTGGGCGAGGTTCAGGTTGTGGGTGCGGCGCGCGTCCTCGCCGGTGTTGTCGCGCAGCTCGAGGAACTCCTCGACGTCCGGGTGCCACGGCTCGAGGTAGACGCAGGCCGCCCCCTTGCGGCGTCCGCCCTGGTTGACCGCCGCGACCGAGCTGTCGAGCGTACGCAGGAACGGCACGATCCCGTTGGACTGCCCGTTGGTGCCGCGGATCAGCGCGCCGCGCGAGCGCACCCGCGAGAACGCGATCCCGATCCCCCCGGCGAACTTCGAGAGCTTGGCGACCTGGGCGTAGCGGTCGTAGATCGACTCGAGGTCGTCACGCGGGCTGTCCACCAGGTAGCACGACGACATCTGTGTGTGCCGGGTGCCGGAGTTGAACAGCGTCGGCGACGACGGCAGGTAGGCCAGCGACGACATCAGCCGGTAGAAGCCGATGGCCTCGCCCGGGCTCTGCGCGAGGCCGCACGCCACCCGCAGCAGGAAGTACTGCGGGGTCTCGACGACCTGGCGGGTCGTCGGGTGCCGCAGCAGGTAGCGGTCGTAGACGGTGCGCAGACCGAAGTACTCGAAGCGGTGGTCTGCCTCCCGGTCCACCGCGAAGTCGAGCTTGCGCGCGTTGTCCTTCACGAACGCCGCCGTCTCGTCGCCGATCAGCCCTTCGGCATGGCCGAGGGAGATCGACAGGCTGAAGGAGGCGACGCCCTGGTTGCGCACCTCCTTCTCGATGTACCCGGCCAGCAGGCGCCCGGCGAGCCGGGAGTACTGCGGCTCCTCGCCGATCATCTCGGCGGCCGTCTGGATGGACAGACGGTCCAGCTCGGCGGTGCTGGCGCCGTCGTACAGCCCGCTGATCGTGCGGGTCGCCACCCGCATCGGGTCGACGTCGACCAGGTCGCGTGCCACCCGGTCGACGGCACGCACGATCTTGTTGACGTCGACGGGCTCGGTGTCCCCGTTGCGCTTGCGCACGCTCATGGACGTGCGGCTCTCGATGACGGTCATCGTCTCTCTCCTCGCGAGATCGGTCCTGAGGTCCGGGCTCGCGAGGGGGACGGAGGCACGGCGCGCCGGGGCGCGGCCGTGCGAGCCGTCGGCCGTCCCACGAGGCCTCGGACCACCGCACCCGGTCGGGTGCGGTGCGCTGGCAGGTCTTCGGACTCGTGGGCATCACGCTGACCCCTACTGACCGTCGCTTCCCAGGTCTCTCACCCAGTGCTTCGTGACGGCGTTCGTTCCCACTTACCGCTGCGGGGCAGTCCCGGAGTCTCACCGGGTTCCCTCTTGCCTCGACCCGCCTGGATGGCAGGGCGAACCAGCTACGACGGACACCATATGTAGGGGTCGAGAGAAATGTTGGGACCAGATGTGGGGTCGGCGTGTCGGTTGTCGGGCATGGCAGGGTTGGCGCCATGGCCTCCCTCTCGATCCTCCTCGCCGGCGGCTCGGGCTTCCTCGGCACCCACCTGCGCCAGGAGCTGCTGCGGCGCGGCCACACCGTCACCTCGCTCGTACGGCGCCAGCCGGCGGGCGGCAGCGAGTCGCGGTGGGACCCTTACGCGGGCGAGCTCGACCGCGACCTGGTCGCGGCTGCGGACGTCGTGGTCAACCTGGCCGGCTCCCCCACCGCCGGCAACCCGCACTCGCAGAAGTGGGCCCGGGAGTTGCGCGAGAGCCGCCTGACGACCACCCGGCTGCTCGCCGAGGCCGTCGCCGCGGCCGAGCAGCCACCGGCGTACCTGGCGGGCAACGGGATCTCCTACTACGGCGACCACGGCGACCAGGTCCTCACCGAGGCATCCGACAGTCGCGGCCACGCCCTGCTCACCCAGGTCACGCGGGAGTGGCAGGAGGCGGCCGACCCGGCGGTGGCCGCCGGTGCCCGCGTCTGCATCCTGCGCACCGCCCCGGTGATGGACCGGCGAAGTGCCCCTCTCAAGCAGCTGCTGCCGGTGTTCAGGATGGGCCTCGGCGCACGCCTGGGGAGGGGCCGGCAGCACATGGCGATGGTCTCGCTGCGCGACTGGGTGGGCGGCGTCGTCCATCTCGCCGAGCACGCGGACGCCGCCGGCCCGTTCAACCTCTGCTGCGCCGACACGCCCACCAACGCGGAGTTCACGCAGGCGCTGGCCCGCGCGGTGCACCGCCCGGCGTTCGCCTTCGCGCCCGCGCCGCTGCTCCGGGTCGCCGGCGGCAGGATGGCGCCCGAGCTCCTGGGCTCGCTCAACGTGCGCCCGGCCGCCCTCGAGCAGTGCGGCTACGAGGTGCGCGACCGCGACGTCGACGCCGTCCTGGCCACCGGCCTCGCGTCAGGGACCTGAGTCCGAGACCCGCCCGACGCGCGCGACCCGCCACTGCCCGCCCACCAGCCACAGCGTCACCCGCCGGGTCGCGACGGCACCGCCGGGCAGCGACCACCGCCGCCCACCGGCCGCGGCCGAGCCGCGCGCCAGCCGCTCGGTGACCTGCACGGTCAGCCGGCGCGGGGTCTGCGCGAGCACGCTGCCCTCCAGCACCTGCACCTCCAGCGCCGCGACCGTGAGCCCGCGCGCACGCCAGCGGCGCAGCATCGCGACGTCGCGCCGTCCGGCGACCGATCTGGGGACGTACAGGCGACGCAGCGCCGCGACGTCGCCGGCCGCCCAGGCCGCTGCGCGGTGCCGGTCCCAGGACTGGAGCACCGCGACCGGCGACACCACCACGGCGGCATCGCCCCGCTCGGGCGGCGCAGGCGGCGGCCGGTCCGGTGACGGGGAGCAGCCCAGCAGGAGCAACAGGAGCGCGGCGGTCGCAGCACGTGGAGTCATCCTCTGCTCCTACCCGTTCCCGCGCGTCTCCGGGTGGTTGTCCACAGGGCGCGCGCGGGTAGGGTCGCAGGCGTGAGCGAGCTCCGTTTCGAGCAGGTCGGCCTCGGCGCCGACGCGGTCGACTACCTGGCCGCGTGGGAGGTGCAGCGCGAGGTGCACGCCCGGGTGGCCGACGGCGACCAGCCCGCCACCGTGCTGCTGTTGGAGCACCCCCCGGTCTTCACCGCCGGCAAGCGCACCGAGCCGCACGAGCGGCCGGCCGACCCCGGCGGTGCCGCCGTCATCGACGTGGACCGCGGCGGCAAGATCACCTTCCACGGCCCCGGCCAGCTGGTCGGCTACCCGATCGTCACCCTGCCCGACCACGTCAAGGTCGTCGACTACGTCCGCCGCGTGGAGGAGGCGCTCATCCAGGTGTGCGCCGACCTCGGCGTGGTCACCGCACGAGTGCCCGGACGCAGCGGCGTGTGGCTGCGCGCCGACGACCGCGGCCCGGAGCGCAAGGTCGCGGCGATCGGCATCCGGGTCAGCCGCGGCGTCACGATGCATGGCTTCAGCCTCAACTGCGACGTCGACCTCGGCTGGTACGAGCGGTTCGTCCCCTGCGGCATCGCCGACGCCGGCGTCACGACGCTCTCGCGCGAGCTGGGTCGGCCCGTCACCGTGCCCGACGTACTGCCCTCCGTCGAGCGCCACCTGCGCCATTACCTCGCCTGGGGCGACTACGTGCCCACCCCCGACTACGACGCCCGCCCCGAGCCCGGCCGCACCCCCCGCATCGAGCTGCTCACGCCCTAACTGGGTGTGGCCCGTTTCCGGGCGATGCAGGCCCTGCAAGGAACGCACTCTCCTGCCGATGTGCGCGCACCTGCCGGGCACGGGATTGCCCGTCAATGGGCCCTCAGCTCACGGCATGTTGCCGATGCTCGCCGGCCGCGCGTCGGGGTGGGCATGCCACCACCGGTGATTGAGCGACGTGCGGGCGGAGTCATAGAGGTAGTCGACGACCCAGCGTCGTGCCTCTGCCCGGGTGACGAAGTGGTGCGCGAAGTTTCGCTGACCCCGCTCCGAGTAGAAGACCACCCAGCCACCTTCCTCCGGAAGGAGGTAGAGGCCTTCGACCCCGTCGTAGCGGTCGTCCCGGACGGATGTCGCGGCGAAACCATGCCGCTCAACCCACCGGTCGACGTCCTCCTGCGTCACCGAGATCAGGTCTACGAATCTGACATCGTCAATCGAAACGCCGGTCGGCAGGTGGTCGACGGCCCACCTGAACGCGCGCCATCCCAGGATCGCGCGAATCTGATCGTCGGGCGGCCGAGGTGTGAGTTGCGGAGACATGTCTACCTCCACGCTTGAGGGCACAGGTTGTCAACGACCTGATTGTGAACGAGTCTGCTCATCAACCGCAGCCGCACCGCGATTCCGCTCGGTCATGCCGCTGATCGGTCATGCCGAGATCAGGGCGGATGGAAAAGCGCGGTGGATTGCATGTACCAGGCGCGTGCGATCAACCGCGTTGTTTCGTGACCCGCCCCGACATGCCGCATTCCGCGCGTCACGCTGCGGCAGGGAGTGCCCGCCCTGGAGCCTGAGCACGTGGCCGAGGCGTCCGTAGGCGACCTCGCCGCTCCAAGGTCCGATCTATCGACGCGCGACTAGCGCCCCCACCTGGCTCCGGCCGGGTGGGGCCCTTCGGTGAGTCTGGCGAACGCTCGCTCGTACGGAGACCCGTGCGCATGTCGGCCCTAGAGTTGTGTCCGTGCCCAGCGCCGATCCGTATGCCACCGACCGCCCGTGCGAGGACTGCGGCGGCGTCGTGGTCGCTGGGCAGGAGCCCATCACGGCTGCCGCCGAGCCAGAACTTGCGGCTGCGGGAGTGTGGGTAACAGGGAGCGAGTGGTGCACGAACCTCGACTGTTCTTCCAACCATGTCCTGCGGGGGCTGGCACGAGTCGGCGTAAACGACTACATCTGCGGGGTGTGCAACGCAGCCCTGCGCACCCCGATCACCCTCGTCTTCGCCCATCGCAGGACACACTGATCTGCCGCATTCCGCGCGACCCCGCGGCGGCAGGGAGTGCCCGCCCTGGAGCCTGGCACGCGGCCGAGGCGTCCGTAGGCGACCTCGACGCGCCGGCGTGCCGGAGGAGGCGGAGCACCGGCTGCTTGTCGTCCCACCCGACCCGGCACAGCCAGTAAGGCCCCGGCGAGAGCTCGACGTCCGCCGGGCGCGTGTTGCGACCCCGACGAACCCTCCGGCCTGTTTGGATCGTCGACTGGGACGACGAGAGGGCGACATGAGTGACCTGGTGATCGAGACGAAGGGGCTCCGCAAGGAGTTCCGCAGCCGCAGGGGTGGCCGGCGCGTGGCGGTCCATGACCTCGACCTCGCGGTGCCGCGCGGCGGGGTGCACGGCTTCCTGGGACCCAACGGCTCGGGGAAGACCACGACGATCCGGATGCTCCTCGGACTGGCACGGGCGAGCAAGGGTCGGATGGAGCTCTTCGGGCACCCGGTCCCGGCCCAGCTGCCCGAGGTGATCGACCGGGTCGGCGCCGTGGTGGAGTCGCCCAAGTTCTCCCCCAACTTCACCGGCCGCCAGAACCTGCTGCTGCTGGCCCGCTCCATCGACGTGCCGCGCAGCCGCGTCGACGCCGCGGTCGAGACGGTGGGGCTGAGCGGACGCGACAAGGACCGTTTCAAGTCCTACTCGCTCGGTATGAAGCAGCGCCTCGCGATCGCCGCGACCCTGCTCAAGGACCCCGACCTGCTGATCCTCGACGAGCCGACCAACGGCCTGGACCCGGCCGGCATCCGCGAGATCCGCGACACCATCCGTGACCTCGGCGCGCGCGGCGTGACCGTGCTGCTGAGCTCACACATCCTCGCGGAGGTCCAGCAGGTCTGCACGTCGGCCACGATCATCGGCAACGGCCGCCTGCTCGCCTCGGGCACGGTCGACGAGCTGCTCGGCGAGGGCACGGCCTTCCGGGTCACCGCCCCCGACGCGGGCGCCGCGGCCGCCGTGCTCTCCGCCTCCGGGCTGCCCGCCACCGTCGAGGAGAGCGGCGTCCGCGTCGAGACCGACGACCCGGCGGCGATCACCCGCGCGCTCGCCGGCGCGGACATCTGGCTCACCGAGCTGGTCCCGCTGCGCCAGGACCTGGAGACGTTCTTCCTGCAGCTCACCGCCGCGGATCACCTGGGCGCCTCCGATGCCCCCACCGAGGGAGAGTCCCGATGAAGGCGCTGCTGCGCGTCGAGGCCTCGCGACTGCGCTGGCGCCGGGCGGTGCTCCTGCTGCTGCTCGGAGCCCTCGTCGTCCCCGCGGTGATCGCCCTCTCGGTCGTCTACAGCACCCGCCCGGTCTCCGACGCGGAGATGGAGCAGGCCCGCAGCGACGGCTCCTTCGAGATCCAGGAGTGCGAGAAGCATCCCCGTCGGTACGGCGTGGGCAACGCGGAGGCGTGCGAGGAGCAGATCATCGGCTGGTACACCAGCCGCGAGCCGCTGCGCCTGGGCCAGCAGCAGGGCGAGTCGGGGCTCGCCGTCGTCGCCGTGCTCACCCTCGTGGTCATGCTGGTCGGCACCACCTTCGCCGGCCACGACTGGAACAGCGGCTCGATGAGCAACCAGCTGCTGTTCCAGCCTCGCCGCGGCCGGGTGTGGGCGGCCAAGGGGCTGGTCGTCCTGCTCTTCTCGTTCGTCACCAGCGCCGTGGTCACCGCCGGCTTCTGGCTGACGCTCTGGGCGACGGCCCGTGCGCGGGACCTGCCGCTGCGCGACGGCATCCTCCTCGACTGCCTCGAGTTCGCGCTGCGGGGATCGGCGTTCGCCGCCGCGGCCGCCCTGGGTGCGTACGCCGCCACCATGCTGTTCCGCAGCACGGTGGCGACCATCGGGCTGCTGTTCGCGGTCGTGCTCGCCGGCAGCCTGCTCTTCGGGGCGCTCGGCGTCAGCGAGCGCTGGTACCCGCACAAGAACGTCTCGGCCATCGTCAAGAACGGCACCACCTACTACGTCGAGGTGCCCGAGCGGTGCTGGAGGCAGGAGCGCCAGTGGCCGGTCGAGGAGGGCTCCGAGTGCGACGACACGCGCGAGCTCACGCTCGCGCATGGCAGCGGCTACTACGGTCTCCTCCTGGTCGGCGTGGGGGCGCTCTCGGTGCTCTCGTTCCGCCGGCGCGACGTGCCCTGACCAGGGGGCGAGCCGAGTTGGGCGGCCTCCTGGCCCGGCGTACAGTTGCATAGTGTGACCACCGCTCCCGCCCCTGAGGGCCGCAAGCTCCTCCGCCTCGAGGTCCGCAACGCCGAGACCCCCATCGAGCGCAAGCCGGAGTGGATCAAGACCCGGGCGACGATGGGCCCCGAGTACAAGCACCTCCAGAGCCTCGTGAAGTCCGAAGGACTGCACACGGTCTGCCAGGAGGCGGGCTGCCCCAACATCTTCGAGTGCTGGGAGGACCGCGAGGCGACGTTCCTCATCGGCGGCGACCAGTGCACCCGTCGGTGCGACTTCTGCCAGATCGACACCGGCAAGCCGCAGCCGCTCGACCGCGACGAGCCGCGGCGCGTGGCGGAGTCGGTGCAGAAGATGGAGCTGCGCTACGCCACCATCACCGGCGTGGCCCGCGACGACCTCGAGGACGGTGGCGCCTGGCTGTACGCCGAGACCGTGCGTGCCATCCACGAGCTCAACCCCGGCACCGGCGTGGAGAACCTGATCCCCGACTTCAACGGCAAGCCGGACCTGCTCCGCGAGGTCTTCGAGTCGCGGCCCGAGGTCCTCGCCCACAACGTCGAGACGGTGCCGCGCATCTTCAAGCGCATCCGTCCGGCCTTCCGCTACGAGCGGTCCCTCGACGTCATCACCCAGGCCCGCGACTTCGGCCTGGTCACCAAGTCGAACCTGATCCTCGGCATGGGTGAGACCCGCGACGAGGTCTCCCAGGCGCTGCGCGACCTGCACGCAGCCGGCTGCGAGCTGATCACGATCACCCAGTACCTGCGCCCCTCGCTGCGCCACCACCCCGTCGAGCGATGGGTCAAGCCCGAGGAGTTCGTCGAGCTTCGAGACGAGGCCGACGAGATCGGCTTCTCCGGCGTGCTGTCCGGCCCCCTGGTCCGTTCGTCCTACCGCGCCGGTCGGCTGTACCGTCAGGCGATGGACGCCCGCGAGGGCCTCGTCGGCACCGCCAGCAGCGTCCCCGCCACCGCCTGACACGCATCTCCCGCGTCGGCCCGACCAGTAAGGCAGCTCCGCACCCATGGCCAAGAAGGACACGCCCACCGATCCCGCCGACATGAGTCGTCGGCAGCAGATCGTCGCCACCTACCGGATGACGAAGCAGACCGACAAGCGGATCGGCCTGTGGCTGCTCGGCTCGTTCCTGCTCTTCGGCGCCCTCGGGTTCGGCCTGTTCTGGATCCTGCCCGGCAGCGGCATCATCGGCCTGGTGATGTCGATCGTGGGCGGCCTGCTGTTCGGCTTCCTCGGCATGATGATCGTGTTCTCCCGTCGCGCCCAGCGCACGGCGTACGACCGGATGGCCGGCCAGCCGGGGGCCGCCGCGAGCGCGCTCACGATGCTCAAGCGCGGCTGGAAGTCCGACCCCGTCATCGCGTTCAACAAGCAGCAGGACGTCGTGCACCGCGTCGTCGGCCCTCCGGGCATCGTGCTCGTCGGTGAGGGCAACCCGCACCGCGTGCGTCAGCTCCTCGCCTCCGAGCGCCGCAAGCACGAGCGCGTCGCCTCCGAGACCCCGATCCACGAGGTCGTTGTCGGCGACGGAGAGGGCCAGGTGCCCCTCGCCAAGCTGGTCCGCCATGTCCAGAAGCTGGGCCGTCAGGTCAAGCCGGCCGAGCTGACCGACGTCCTCGCCAGGATCAAGGCCCTGGACGCCAACCGATCGGCGATCCCGATGCCCAAGGGCCCGGTGCCGACCAGCATGAAGGGCATGCGCGGCAACATGCGCGGCCGCTGACCGGCGGCGCCGGCTGCTACTGGACCTGGGAGGCCGGCGGCGCCTGGATGTCGACCGGCTCGCCCCAGTTGTCGTAGCTGGCGGTGGTCGTGCCGCCCAGCTTGCCGAGGTCGGTCACCATCTTGCGGAAGTAGCCGTCCTCGTCGAAGTACAGGTCGTAGGTGTACGACGGCTCCAGCATGTTCTCCGGCAGCGTGCTCGTGTCGACGCCCTGCTCCGAGAGCAACGTGGCGGAGTCCAGCACGAGGCTGTAGTGCTCCATGCCGTCCTCCTCGCCGACGTACGTCGCGCCCGTGATCGCCTTCTCCATGGTGTCGAACTGCGCTCGGATGTCGAGCTGCTTGCTCAGGGCCGCGTACGGGCTGCTCGGGTCGTCGAGCGAGGTCGCGGTGTAGGTCTCGGATCCGGGGTTCTGCTGGTAGACCGTGTTGTCCACCAGCACCATCGTGATCGGGGCCGTCTCGCCGACGTTGATCGTCATGGCCATCTCCGGCGGAGTATTGCTGAAATCCGCCTGCCCCTCGGCGTCGTAGGCCGCGGCGCCCTCGGTGCTCATGGTGAAGGTCGCCGTGCTGGCCTCCTCGAAGGCGCGGGCGAAGATGTCGACCACCTCGGACGGCTCGACCTTCTCCCCCGCGGTCGGCGCGCCCTCCTGGGACGCCCCAGGCGCGGCCTGCTCGCCCCCGTCCTCCGGGTCGGTGCTCTCGCTCGGGTCGGTGGTGGCGCCCTCGGAGGGCGCTGCGCCACCGTCGCGCATCTTCGAGAACAGCCCGCCGCCGCTGCCGCCGCCGTCCGAGTCGTCGGCAGAGGAGTCTCCGTCGTCACCACAGGCGGCGAGCGAGGAGAGGGCCAGAGCGAGGACCGCGGCAGAGGCGGTGCGACGGAGGGACGAGCGAGGCATGGGGCTACCTTTCGGGGCGGCGTGGTCCGGGGCTGAGCTCGTGGAACGTGTCCAACGTAACCGTCACCGTTCCCGCAACCAGGTCGTGCAAACCGCGTCCGTCGGGCCGGTAGATCAGCGGCGGGATCACCAGCGCCACCATCACCTGGCGCAGCAGCGCCTTGAGCGGATTGAGGGGACGCAGGCGGCCGTCGGCGGGCACGACCCGCAGCCGAGTGACGAGCTTGCCGAACGAGCCTCCGAGCAGCCAGGTGAAGAGCGCCGACTCGACGACGTACACGACCAGCACGTAGAACTGGGCGTCGCTGCCGGGCTCGCCGTACTCGTCCAACCCGACGATCGCGATCACCGCGAGGGTCGAGACGAACCAGTCGACGAACAGCGCGAGGATCCGGCGCGGCCACGATGCCGACTCGGGGATCGTCACCATGTCGTCGTCCTCACCCCCGCAGGCTACCGAGGGCACAGGGACGTCACCTCCCCCGGCCACCTGTTACATCCCGGAAACGAAACCGATACGGTCGAGAAATGGCCCGTTCGTAGGTTCGGGTCACCCTCCGGAGCAGCGTCGCTCCGGGGTGTCCACTTCTGCTTGCTTTTGTCGGCTGCCCCGTCACGGGACGCAGCCAAGGAGGACGAATGTTCCAGAACAGCGACGAGCTGCTCGCCTACATCAAGGATGAGGGCGTCGAGATGGTCGACGTCCGCTTCTGTGACCTGCCCGGCGTCATGCAGCACTTCACGGTCCCGGTGTCATCGTTCGACCAGTCCGTCTTCGAGGACGGGCTGAACTTCGACGGCTCCTCGATCCGCGGCTTCCAGGCCATCCACGAGTCCGACATGTCGCTGTTCCCGGACCCGACCACCGCCTACATCGACCCCTTCCGCGCGGCCAAGACCCTGGTGGTCAACTTCTTCATCCACGACCCGCTCACCGGCGAGCCGTACTCGCGCGACCCGCGCAACATCGCCAAGAAGGCCATGGCCTACCTGGGGACCACCGGGATCGGCGACACCGCGTTCTTCGCCCCCGAGGCCGAGTTCTACGTCTTCGACAACGTGCGCTTCGAGACCAAGCAGAACGCCGGCTACTACGAGATCAACTCCTCGGCCGGCGCCTGGAACACCGGTGACGCGTTCGAGAACGACAACCGCGGCTACAAGGTCAAGTACAAGGGCGGCTACTTCCCTGTCGCGCCGACCGACCACTTCGGCGAGCTGCGCGACGAGATGGTCATCGAGCTCGAGAGGGCCGGCCTCCAGGTCGAGCGCGCCCACCACGAGGTCGGCACCGCCGGCCAGGCGGAGATCAACTACCGCTTCGACGAGCTGCTCAAGGCCGCCGACGACGTGATGAAGTTCAAGTACATCATCAAGAACACCGCGTGGCGCAACGGCAAGACGGCGACGTTCATGCCCAAGCCCATCTTCGGCGACAACGGCTCGGGCATGCACGTGCACCAGTCCATCTGGAACAACGGCGAGCCGCTGTTCTACGACGAGACCGGCTACGGCGGCCTGTCCGACATGGCGCGCTACTACATCGGCGGCATCCTCAAGCACGCCCCGTCGCTGCTGGCGTTCACCAACCCCACGGTGAACTCCTACCACCGCCTGGTCCCCGGCTTCGAGGCCCCGATCTCGCTGGTCTACTCCCAGCGCAACCGCTCGGCCTGCGTCCGGATCCCGATCACGGGCTCCAACCCGAAGGCCAAGCGCATCGAGTTCCGCTGCCCCGACCCGTCGGCCAACCCCTACCTCGCCTTCTCGGCGCTGCTGCTGGCCGGCCTCGACGGCATCAAGAACAAGATCGAGCCCGCCGCCCCCATCGACAAGGACATCTACGAGCTCCCGCCCGACGAGATGGCCGACATCGACCAGGTCCCGACCTCGCTCGGCGCCGTCCTCGACTCCCTCGAGGCCGACCACGAGTTCCTGACGGCCGGCAACGTGTTCACGCCCGACCTGATCGAGACCTGGATCGACTACAAGCGCACCCAGGAGATCCTCCCCGTCCAGATGCGCCCGCACCCGCACGAGTTCGAGCTGTACTACGACATCTAGTCACTTGTGCACGTAGCTCGAACCCACGGTTCGATGACGAGGGCCCCGGCTTTGCCGGGGCCCTCGTTGCATGTCGGATTCCGACGCCGGTAGACCCGAGCGCCAGAGGAAAGCTGTCTCCCCTGCCGCGGCTACCGAGGTGCCCGCTCATGTCGATGAGCGTTCAGCGCATTTACATTGAACGGGCATACCGGGTCCAAGGCGGGCCGAGGCACCTCCACCGACAGCAGCGGGGCAAGCGCGTCCAGCAGTGCCGCGACGTAGCTCGGCGGGGTGTGCGGGTCGTCCGCGCTCTCGAGTTCCCCCACCTCGATGCCCACGAGCTCGGACTCAGCGAGCACGACTGTGGTGGCATTGAGGTCGGCGAGGGACATGCCGTCGGGAACGCGGTAGTCGGTCGGCACCGTGCCAGCGTCCAGCACGTCGCAGTCGATGTGGACATAGACCGGGCGGCCGTCGATGACGGCGCGGAGCTCGTCGGCCATGCTCGGCCCGACCTCGACGAGCGCGATGGTGCCGGCATCGACGAGGCCCTGCTCGGCGGGATCGAGGTCGCGCGCTCCGACCAGGACGGCGTTCTCGGCGCGCAGGCCGTCGCCGAGACCGGAGTCCCACATGCCCAGTGGCCCGCTGTACGCGAGGCCGCCGAGATACCCGGTGGTGGAGTTCTCCGGGGTGTTGAGGTCTGCGTGGGCATCGAACCAGACCACCACGGCGTCGGGGCGGTGCTTGGCCACGACGGGGAGCGTTGCCAACGCCACAGCACACCTGCTGGACGCGGTGACCGGCGTACGGCCGGACCGGAAGACTCGGTCGAGCCGGTCGGCCATCTGGCGGAGGGTGGGAAGCGCTGCGTCAAGCTCCTCGCGCCATCCGACGGACAGGCACGGCTCCGGCGAACCGACGATGGTGGCTTCGACGCCCAGCAATGCCACCAGCCCCTCCGCCAGCTGACGTGAGCCGACCATCGCCAGGTCGTTGTGGTCGCCGGCGCGACCCGCGAAGTGGGTCAACGCCAGGCCGGAGCGAGCTGCGCCTCCACTCGGGTCGGCGGACGGGGTCGGGGTCGAGGCGGGAACTGCGTTGGGCATCGGGTCATCTCCTCCAGTCACGCGCGTGCGTGATCTTCTCGCCAGACGCTAGAAGCGGGCGATGTTGTGCCGCAATCGCCAGATTGCGCGCAATCTGTTTGCTACCACGTCCATCTGCCTGCCATCACTAGGCTGTCTGCATGCTTGATGACCTGGACCACCGGCTCATCGCCCTCCTCCGGACGAACAGCCGCACGCCCGTTGCCGTCCTATCCCGAGAGCTCGGGGTGAACCGCTCGACCGTGACGTCTCGCATCGATCGGCTCGTCGACAGTGGGGTCATCGAAGGCTTCACCCTCAGGGTCGGCAACGACGTGGACCGCGATGCGATCCGCGGGGTCACCACCGTCGTGACCACCCCCAACGAGGGACAAGACGTGGTCCGCGAGATCCGCGGCTACCCCGAGGTCGAGCACCTGCACTCCACCACCGGAGCCTGGGACCTCGTAGTGCAGCTGCGCTGCCGCAGCTTGTCGGAGTTCGACCTCGTCCTGGAACGCCTCAGGGCGCTGCCCGGAGTTCGAGACACTCAGACGAGCCTGCTGTTCAACTCCCTCACGAGGTAGAGATGGACAACATCCGGTTCTGCCGCGACCCGCGCGCGGGCCGATGCGCGTCTTTCCACCGAAGGCGATGCGCCCGCAGCTGCTCAGGCGTTCAGGATCCGCAGTGCGGTCTGGCCACCGCCGGCCCGGGAAGGGAAGCCGGGTCAGGCGGTGGTGACGTTGTCCCCGTCGACGGTGACGATCGTCTCGGGCAGCGGTGAGGTAGCCGGCCCGGACTGCGGTGAGCCGTCAGAGAGGGAGAACTTGCTGCGGTGGCAGAGACAGTCGATGGTCTCGGTCACCTTCGTCACCTCGCAGCCCTGGTGGGTGCACGTGGAGCTGAACGCCTTGAACGTCCCCTCCTCGGGCTGGGTCACGACCAGACCGTCGTCGACCAGGATGATGCCGCCGCCGACCGGCACCTCGGCCGTGGTGGTGAGCACGGTGCCGGCACCGGGCGCCTGGACGCCACTGTCGCCGCCGTCGTCGGAGCCGCACGCGGCCAGCAGCGGGAGGCCGACGCCGAGCGCTGCGGCGCCTCCCAGCACGGTGCGGCGGGGTACCCCGGGGGCTGGATCGGACGCGGGTGTCACTCCGCACGGCGCTGCTTTGACTGCCATCGCTGGCCTCCTACCTACGGGTTACATCGCTTGTCTGACGCCTACTTCGTAGCGAGCGAACCTGAGGCGAGTGTTAATGCGCGCCGCGGGGCGGGTCAGCGCACCGCGGTGTCCTCCCCGGTGGCGAGCCGGGCGATCGGGGCGGGCGGGGCGGAAGCCGGAAGGTCTACCCGAAGCAGCGCGCCACCGCGTGCGGAGCGGGCGACGGTGGCGCGGCCGCCGTGGGCGTCGACGACCCGCTGCACGATCGACAGACCCAGACCGGATCCCGGCAACGCCCGGGCGCTGTCGGCACGGTAGAACCGGTCGAAGACCCGCGGTACGTCGGGGGCGTCGATGCCCGGCCCGGCGTCGTCGACCTCGAGCACCGCCGACCTGCCCTCAGCATGGAGCCGGACCTGGACCGGCTGGTCCGCGGGGGACCATTTGCCGGCGTTGTCGATGAGATTGAGCACCGCCCGCTGGAGCGCGGCGGGACGGCCGCTCACCCACACCGACGTCACGTCGAGCGCAATCTCGATGTCGGGCACGCGGGAGCGCGCCCGGGTCGCGGCGGCCACCACCACGTCGGCGAGGTCGAGCAGCTCGGCGCTCTCGTCGCTGATGTCACCGCGCGCCAGGTCGGTCAGCTCGGCGGCAAGGGTGCTCAGCTCGGCCACCTGGGCGCCGAGGTCGTTGAGCAGCCGGGTCCGACTCTCCGCCGGCAGTGCGCGGTCCAGGGTGCCGCGCCGATCGAGCCGGATCAGCAGCTCGACGTTGAGGCGCAGGCTGGTGAGCGGGGTCTTGAGCTCGTGGGCGGCGTCCTCGGCGAGCAGCCGCTGGGCCCCACGCGAGTCCCGGAGCGCGGCGAGCATGGCGTTGATCGACTGGATCAGCCGCCGGATCTCCCCGCCGCCCTCATCCGGGATGTCGGCGTCGAGGTCCCTGGTGTCCGCGACACGTACCGCGGCGGCGGTCAGCCGGTCGATCGGTGCCAGCCCGGTCCGCGCCACGGTCCGCCCGACAAGGGCGCCGCCGACCACGCAGAGCAGCCCGATCAGCAGCATGCCGAACCCGAACCGGTTGACCGGGCTGTCGTCGGCGGCGTGGGCCAGCTGGACCGCGCCGTCGCCCGTCCCCAGCGTGTAGATGAAGTAGCCCTCTTCGCTGTCATTCGACTCCATCAGGTCGGCCGACACGCCCCGCACCACGCGCCCGGCGCCCTCGCTGACCGGGGGCAGAGCCGGTTGGCCGGCCGGGGTCCTGGTCGAGCCGTCGGGCAGGATGACCCGCACCAGCCGACCGTCTCCGGGATACGGCGGTAGCTCCACCTGCGTGAGACCGGCGCGCTCCGCGTTCGTCGCCAGGACCCGGGAGTCGGCGCGCAGCTGGTCCTCGGCGGTGTCCCGTAGCTCCCGGTCCAGCAGCTCGCTGGCCAGCTGGAAGGCCACGAACACGCTCACCGCGATGGCCGTCGCCGCGATCACCGTCAGCCTGGTTCGCAGGGACCACCCGCGCCACCATCGGGTCAGCCGGCGCGGTTCCCGGCCGGTGGGCCTGCTCACGGAGGAGTCTCCCGCAACGTGTATCCCAGGCCGCGCAGCGTGTAGATCAATCGCGGCTCACCCTCGGCCTCCATCTTGCGGCGCAGGTAGCTCACGTACACCTGGAGGTTGTTGGCGGTGGCGCTCATGTCGAAGCCCCAGATCGCCTCGAACAGCATGTCGCGGGTCAAGACCCGGGTCGCGTTGCCCATGAGGACCTGCAGCAGGGAGAACTCGGTCCGGGTGAGGCGCAGCTGTCGCCCGCCCCGCCACGCCTCGAACCTGTCGGGATCGAGCCGGACGTCGGCGAACGACAGGATCTGCGCCTCCTCGTTCGTTGGCGTGCGCCGGCGTAGCAGGGCCCGCACTCGGGCCAGCAGCTCCTCGGTGGCGAACGGCTTGGGCAGGTAGTCGTCGGCGCCCGCGTCGAGCCCCGCGACCCGGTCGGAGACCTGGTCACGGGCGGTCAGCATCAGCACCGGCAGATCCCGATCCGCGGCCCGCAACCGCCGGCAGGTCTCCAACCCGCCCAGGCGGGGCATCATCACGTCGAGGATCAGCAGATCCAGCGTGTCACCGCCGGCCCCACCGACGCCCTCGAGCACGGCGAGGCCGTTGGCGACGGTGCTGGTGTCGTAACCCTCGACCTGGAGCACCCGCTCCAGCGACTCCCGGATGGCCGCGTCATCATCGGCGATCATGATCCGCACGCCGGCCCGCCCCTTCCAGTCGCTGCTTTGCCGCTCATTGTCCCCGATCATCTGAGGCCAGGATCGGCGCGCACGGGTGCAGTTTCAGCCGACGCCTCGTCAGGAATCGCGGGGGGAGACCGTCATGATGCCGATGCACATCTCGTCGCCGGTGCCATCGCCCCACACCACGTACCGCGGCGGCAGCTTGCTCAGCTGCCCCACCTGCTTGCGCAGCCCCGCGTCGTGCGTGCACGTCACCCGCAGAATGTCCCCCGGATCGACCTCCACCGGCTCCGGCAGCTTCGCCATCCGCTGGTTGTCGAAGTCGAACTGCGGCACGTCCAGCAGGACCTTGGCGTTCGGCGTGCCCGGGTTGAGCTCGACCTTCATGGACCGCCCGAGCATGTGCATGTGACCGAACCCGGCGAACACCGTCACCGGCTCCTCCACCTCGTGGTCGCAGGTCTGGGTGTCACCGGGCTTCGGGGCGCCGCCCTCGTTGCACTCCTCCACCTGCTCGTCCGCGAACTCGCCGACCTCCGGCCCGAACCGCTTCGTCACGTCCGCGATCGAGGCCGTCCGGTCGCAGAGCGGACCCGACTCGTCGGCGGCACAGGGCAGGTCGGTCGGCGCGTCGAGCGACCACGTCTCGAGCTCCCGGGTCTGCGGCGTGCCGTCCGTCAGCCGCAGCCGCACCGCCGAGCGGTCCGACCCGCCCGGCTCGCCGCCGGTCGCGAGCAGGTTGTAGTGCATCTGGAAGACGATCAGGCTGCCCGGCTCCAGCTTGTAGCCGGCGTCCTGGTCGAGCAGCGTCTCCGCGGCGCCCGGCGCCCAGGTGTCCACCCACGCCGCGCCAGGGTCGGAGCCCTCGTCGTCATCCTCCACGTCGGCGCCCTCCACGCCGGTCCCGCCGAAACACCGCCAGCCGAGGCCGGGAGTCTTCGCGTCCTGCTCGCGCACCGCGGCGGCGTCGCCCGGCGGCACCGCGTAGACGATGCCGTGGTGCGCGATGGCGACGTTCTCCGGCATGACCTGGGTCCCGGTGAGGAACGCCACCTCGGTCAGGTCCGGATCGAGCACCTGGCACCGGTACTCGTCCATGGCGCCCTCCGGCGGCGCGGGCGTGTATGCCTCGGGCATCTTCAGCTCGACGAACCGCTCACCGGCGCGCAGCGGCTGCGGTGGAGCCGGCGCCTCGCCCCCGTGCGCGCTGTGCGAGCCGGGCGCGGCGGGCTGGGCGGGCTCCGCACTGTTGTCGCTGTCCGAGCTGCAGGCGGCGACAGCGAACACCGTCGCCAGCGCCATGGCGGCCGCCCCGAACTTCCGGGGTAAGTCGGACCTCACTGCGTTGACTGCCATTACTAGCCTCCTGCATACGAGTTGCGTCGCTTGTCTGAGGCCTACTTCGTACCGAGCGAAACTTAGACACCTGTTAGAGCGACGCTCAGGCCGGTTGACCGAATCAGGTGCCCGGCCTGTCGTGCTGCTGATGATCAGATTCGAGAGGAACCGTGATGGCAGCCACATCCATCACCGACAACGACCGAGCGGCGAGCGCACACGTCAGTGACGTGGCTGCAGCGTTGCGTTCGGGAGGACCGGCGCAGGCAGGGGGTCACCGTCGTATCCCCGGACGACGCCGAATCGGCCCGTCGGGTCGGCCGCTCCGATGACCTCGGCCTGCCACTCCTGGCGGTAGCCGACGACCTCGTCGTGGTTGCGGCCGACGAAGTTCCACCACATGACGATCTCCTCGCCCAGTGGCTCCCCACCGATGAGCAGTCCGCGTACGGCGGCGTCACCCGCGCGGATGACGAGTTCGTCGGATCCCGGTGGGACGTAGCAGAGCTGGTCGGCAGCGACCACGACCCCGTTCAGCGCCGGCTCCCCTGCATCGATGAGCAGGCCGTGCTCGAAGGCGGGGTTCACCGGAAGTCGCGCCTCGCCGCCGGCAGGCAGGTCGATCTGCGCCCCCACGAGCGGACTGAACGTCGTCAGGGGGGCCGAGAGTCCCAGAAGCTCACCGAGGAAGACCCGCACGGTGGCGTCACCGTGCGTGAGCGGATGCGGCACGTAGTGCTCGAACAGCGGCGCGGTCCCTCGGCTCGCATCAGGCAACGCGACCCACAGCTGCACACCGTGCAGGCCGCGGGCATCCTCGGTCGAGACCTCTGAGTGCTGGATGCCCCGCCCTGCGGTCATCAGGTTCACCTGGCCGGGAACGATGTAGGCCAGGCTGCCCAGGGAGTCGCGGTGCTCGACCTTGCCTGCGTACAGCCAGCTGACGGTCTGCAGCCCGGTGTGCGGATGCGGACGGGTGTCCATGGTCCGCGGCGAGGGTGCCGGAGTGGGACCGAAGGAGTCGGCGAAGCACCATGCGCCGATGAGGCTGCGCGCGCGCTGCGGCAGGGTGCGCCGGACCATCAACGCTCGCTGACCTCCCAGCGGGACCTCACGCGGCTGCAGCAGCTCAGGACGATCAGCAGGCTCGGTCACGATCACCTCTTCATCGGGGTGCCGCTCAAGGTTGCTCACGCGGCACCTCCCTGCCGTCGTCAGACGGCGAGCCAGGACCCGGCTCGCGGTTGGTGGGACGAGCATTGACGCTGCGGACTGCTTGCTCGAGGTCGTCGACGACGGTGACTCGGCCCCCGTCCCCGGGCTCGGGGTCCGGCACGAGGGCCTCCGGGTCGATGAGAAGGACCTCGTGGTGATCCAACGTGAGTCGGCGCGCGACCTCCAGCAGCATGCGTCGTGCCACGTCGTCGATCGAGTAGACCATGGTGAGATCCAGAGCCACCCACGCTTCGCGGGGTGCTGTGTCCATGACTTCTCGCACGATCCGTTCGGCTCCGGCGAAGCGAATCCCACCCTGCAGCTGGAAGACCCGGACGGCGTGTGGTCCGCCGCCCACCACGTGGTTGGAGCGTACGACCGCGCGCGCAGACGGCGGCACCTCCATCACGTGCAGACCCATGTCGGAGGAGAACCGCTCGAACAGCGTCACCCCGCGAACGCTGTTGCCGTGGGCGTCCAGCCGCGCCGAGAGCGTGGCGATCCCGACCTGTCCGGGCAGGGCGCCGATCAAGCCGCCGGACACCCCACTCTTTGCCGGGATGCCGACCTGGGTCGCCCAGTCACCGGCCGAGTCGTACATCCCGCAGGTGGCCATGACGCTCAGCACCTGACGGACCACCCGCTCGCTGACCACCTGCTGGCCCGAGACGGGGTTCACCCCCCGGTTGGCCAGGGTCGCGGCCATCATCGCCAGATCCCGCACGGTGACGAGCACGGAGCACTGGCGGGTGTAGCCGTCGACGACGGCCTGCGGGTCCTCGGTGAGGATTCCGTAGCTGCGGAGCATGTGCGCGATGGCAAGATTCCGATGGGCATGCTCCATCTCGGAGGCGCACACCCCCTCGTCGATGCGCAGCTGCCGCCCGGCGAAGGCGGACAGGCCGTCGATCACCCGCTCCACACGTCCCGCCGGACCCAACTCCCTCGAGCCCGCCAGCGAGTGCGCGGTGATGGCACCGGCATTGATCATGGGATTGAGGGGGCGCCCGCTCTCACTCTCGAGTGAGATCTCGTTGAACGCCTCGCCCGAGGGTTCTACGCCGATCTTGGCGAGCACGGGGTCGAAGCCGCGATCCGCCAGGGCCAGCGCGTAGGCGAAGGGTTTGGAGATCGACTGGATCGTGAACTCGGCATCCACGTCGCCGGCGCCGTAGATCTCGCCGTCGAGGGTGGCGAAGACCACGCCGAGACGACCGGGGTCGGCGGCCGCGAGCTCGGGGATGTACCCCGCCAGCTCTCCGGAGACGTCGGACGCGACCTCTGCCAGTGCCTCGGTCAGATAGTCAGGAATGACTGATCGCATCGATCCGCTCCTTCATGCTCCGCCTCGTGCGGCCCGGGTGGCGAGGGCGATGTCCGCCGGAGTCGGCCGACGGAACACGCCGCCCCGGGCGGTGAACTCACCACCGTGCGCCTTCAGGTGCCGGGCGAACACTGGGCACACCGGCACGACGGTGAGGTTCCTGCGGATGCTGTCGTCGAGCGCCTCGCGGACCAGCAGTCCCGCGAGACCGCGCCCACCGAACTCCTCGTCCACCTCGGTGTGGAAGAAGATCCGGTCGTTGCCCGCCCCAGGAGAGTCGACGAAGACGGCGCGCCCCACGGTCGTCTCTCCGTCCAAGCTCAGGGTGTAGGAGCTGACATGGCTGCCGGTCTCGAGCTTGACCTGCACGGTCGCACCCGACTTGTCGGTGAGTGTCTTGGTCATGTGGTGGTCCTCTCTTGTGGCGTCGCGATGCGTGGCACGTCAGTCCTTGGCCGTCGACTCCGGCACGCCGTACACCATCGCCACGTACTCGCGATGCCGTCCGATCCAGCCCTTGATGAACGGACACAGCGGCATGACCTTGCGTCGGCCTGCTGCGCGGACGTCGTCCAGCGCGAATCGGGCGAGGGCCGAGCCGACGCCCTTGCCCTCGAACCGGCGCTCGACGTCGGTGTGGGTGAAGACGATCAGCTCGTCGGTGAGGAGGTACTCAGCGAAGCCCGCGGCTTCGCCGCCGATGCTTGCTCGGTAGCGCAGGCGGTCAGGGTCGTGGACAACGTGGATGTCTGTCATTCGGTCCGTCCGGCGCTCAGTCGAGGAAGGACGTCAACGCGGAGTTGACGTCGTCCGCGTGCGTCCAGAGCAGCCCGTGCGGTGCGCCTTCGATCTCGACGTACTCGGCGTCCGGGAGGAGGTGGCGGAAGCGTCGGGCCGTGGCATCGATCGGCAGGATGCTGTCGGCGGTCCCATGCAGGATCAGAGCCGGCTTGCCGCTGGCCCGGACCGCCTCGACATCGCCGCGGAAGTCCTCGATCCACGAGGAGACGACGGCGTAGGCCGCCGCTGGAGCGCTGGAGACGGCGACGTTCCAGCTGCCGGTGACAGCCTCCTGGCCGATCCGGCTGCCGAGGTTCTCCTCGAGGTTGTAGAAGTCGGCGAAGAACCGGGTGAACCACGCGTAGCGGTCCTGCCACGCGGCTGCCTCGATCCCCTCGAAGACCTCTCTCGGCATCCCCTCCGGGTTGTCCTCCGTGGCGACGAGGAACGGCTCCAGCGAGGCCAGGAACGCGAGCTTCGCGATCCGCTGGTGGCCGTACCGCGAGACGTAGCGAGCGAGCTCCCCGGTGCCCATGGAGAAGCCGACCAGCACGACCTCGTCGAGGTCGAGGGTCTCCAGCAGGGTGGACAGATCGGCGGCGAACGTGTCGTAGTCGTAGCCGGAGCCGGGCTTGGAGGACTGACCGAAGCCGCGGCGGTCGTAGGTGATGACGCGGTATCCGGCGGCGCGCAGCGCGCGCGCCTGGCGCTCCCAGCTGTGGCCGTCCAAGGGGTATCCGTGGATGAGGACCACAGGCTGTCCTGCACCCTGGTCCTCGTAGTAGAGCTCGATGGCGGTGCTGTTCTCGTTTCCGACGGTGATGAATCCCATGAGGTGGTTCCTTTCCTTTGTTCGGTATCAGTGGTGGGGTCTGCTAGCAGCGGGTGAGCACCCTCGACCACGAGGCGCTTGCGGCAGTCGCCGGGTCGAAGGAGGCGGTGTCCCGCGTCGCGCACAGGAGCGCCTCCCTGAACGAGCGGGCGTCCTGGAAGCGGTCCTCCCGCCTCTTGGCGAGTGCTTTCGCGAGTACGGCGTCGAGTGCCACGAGCCCCGTCGGAACCCGCGCGGGCTCCTCGTGCACGTGCTGGTAGGCGACAGCCACGGGGTCGTCGCCCACGAACGGTGGCCGCCCGGTCAGGAGCTCGTGGAGCACGCAGCCTGCGGAGTAGAGGTCGCTGCGGGCGTCGGCGGTCTCTCCCCGCGCCTGCTCCGGAGAGAGGTACGAGGGAGTCCCGAGGAACACCTGGGCCTGGGTCAGCGTCGCGGCCGGGCCCTGGGCACTCGAGATGCCGAAGTCCACGAGCTTGACCGCATCCTCGGGCGTGATCATCACGTTCGCCGGTTTGATGTCGCGATGGACGACGCCCGCGAGGTGACTGACGTCGAGCGCTGCGAGGATCCCGACCTCGAAGTGGATCGCCTCGTTGCGGGTCACCGGGCGCATCCTGAGCAGGTCGCGCAACGACCGCCCCGCGACGTACTCCATGACGATGAACGGCACCCGGACCGTGCCCGCCGAGCCGTCGTCGACCTCCTCGTGCCCGGTGTCGTAGACCGCGACGATGGCGGGATGACTGAGACCAGCCACGGTCATCGCTTCGCGCCGGAGGCGGGACCGGAACAGAGGGTCTCGCGCCAGGTCCTTGCGCAGCATCTTGATGGCCACCGCGCGGCCCGAGCGGGTGTCGCGACCACGGTGGACCTCGGCCGTGGCGCCGAAGCCGATGACTTCACCCAGTTCGTAGCGACCGGCGATCACTCGATCGGTGCTCATCGACGGGGCTCCCAGCGGAAGAGCCGGCCGGCCAGTGCCACGGCGACGAGCACCCAGGCCAGCGTGGGCACCACGAGGGGCAGCGAGTCCGTGAGGGGGACACCGCCGTCCCAGGCGTTGACGACCAGCTCGGTGGCTGACCCGCCGGGTAGGAGCCGCTTGAGGTAGGCAAGGTCCTCCGTGCCGCTGATCCCCACCCAGCTGGCCACGGCGATCACCGCCAGGCTGACCGGCAGGGTGGTCACCTGGGCGTGCTCGGGTGAGTTCGTGAGCCCTGCGGTCGCCAACGCGAGAGCCACCATCATGGCCGTCGTCGCCAGGATCGCGACCACCAACAGCGGGATCTCGGCCGGGCGGTCGGTGACCACGCCGAACACCGTCAGGATCGCCACCACCTGGACGAGAGCGATGACGGTGATGGGGAGGACCAGCCCGGTGAGGATGCTCGGGTCGCTCGCGGCGGTGGACCGCAGCCGCTTGAGGAACAGGTCCTGCCGGCGCGCGGCCAGGGTGGTCACCGCTGTGGTGTAGAGCCCGAAGGCCATCACGGTGAACATCACGATGGCTGCGACGTAGCCCAGGCTGCCGAGGTCGGCGAACACCTCGTGCTGACGGACGAAGTAGCCGCTGACCGCGACGGGGATGACCAGGCCGGTGACGAGGACCAGCCGGTTCCGGAACATCTGGACCAGCTCGCTGCGAGCGATCTCGAACATGGCGGTGCCTCGCTTCCCCGTGAAGCTTCGTGGCTCCGGGGGTCTCGTGGGCTTCATGCGGCGTCCAGGGCACGGAAGACGTCGTCGAGACGCGTGGGGCCGGCTGTGAGCTCCAACAGCTCCACACCCGCGTCGTGCGCCCAGCCCAGCAGCCGGTAGAGGTCCTCCTGCAGGCGGAACGTCTCGAGGTGGAATGCGCCGTTGAGTGCACCCACGATCGGCGGCTCGGGCGCCCCGGGTGGCAGGGCAAAGCTGATCACCGACGGCAAGCTCTGAGTCAGCTCGACGACCGTGCCCTCGCGCCGCAGCATGCCCTCGTGCATGAGGCCGATTCGGTCGGCACGCTGCTGAGCCTCCTCCAGGTAGTGGGTGGTGAGCACGACCGTGGAGCCTTCGTCACGCAGTCGATCCACGGCGGACCAGAGCGCGTCGCGGGACTGGATGTCCAGTCCCGTCGTGGGCTCGTCCAGGATGACCAGCTCCGGCCCGCCGTAGACGGCCGTGGCGAAGTCCAGGCGGCGCTTCTCGCCGCCGGACAGCTGGGCGACCCGGGTGCTCGCCTTCCGAGTGAGACCCGCGACGCCGAGGACCCGGTCCACGTCGTCGCGCCTGCCACTGAGCGAGCCGATCAGACCGACCGACTCCCGCACCGTCAGGTCGGGCGAGAAGCCGCTCTCCTGCAGCATGATGCCCATCCGCGGCCGCACCGCGCGCCGATCCTGCGGGCTCTCACCGAAGATCCGCACCGTCCCGGAGGCAGCCCCTCGATGACCCTCGACCACCTCCAGGGTCGAGGTCTTGCCGGCTCCGTTCGTGCCCAGCAGGGCGTAGAGCTCGCCGCGCTGGACCTGCAAGGAGAGGTCACGGACCGCGGCGAAGTCGCCGTAGGTGACGTTCAGGCGTTCGACGTCGATGACGGGAGAGACGGGCATGGGGGTTCCTTTCGTGTGCCGCGAGCCGGTGGCGTCGCAGGTCCGGCTGATCCGGACCGCTCCGATTCGTGTCGTGGCACCAGACTCGCCCTCAGGGAGGTGCCTTCGCGTCGGTGAAAACCTCGGTGCCTTTGCCCGCACCACGCCCGCAGGCGAGCCGGTTCTGGCAGGCTGAGGGCTCGCATCGGTGAGAATCACCTAGCCTGGCGGACTCGAGGAGGAGCGGGAGCTGACGGACCTGGTGGGCCGTCGCGCGGAGTGCGCGAGGGTGGAGCAGCTGCTCACGCAGGCGCAGACCGGGCGCAGCGGGGCTCTGGTGGTGCGCGGCGAAGCAGGCATAGGCAAGACGGCACTCGTGGAGCAGGCATGCAGCACCGCGACGTCATCGGGGTTCCGGGTGAAGTCCTCGGTGGGCGTGGAGGCTGAGACACAGTTCGCGTTCGCCGGGTTGTACCAGTTGTGTGCTCCACTGCTGGACCTCGTCGGTGCGCTTCCGGATCCACAGCAGGATGCGCTGGGGGTGGCGTTCGGACTGCGAGCCGGCCCCGCGCCGGACCGCTTCCTGGTCGGTCTGGCGACCCTCAACCTGCTCGCCGAGGTTGCCGAGGAGGCGCCGCTGCTGTGCCTCGTCGACGATGCGCAGTGGCTGGACGAGGCCTCTGCGCAGGTCCTGGCGTTCGTCGCGCGGCGGGTGTCGGTCGAGCGGGTGGCGCTGTTGTTCGTGCTGCGCGACTCCAGCGCAGGCGACAACCACCCGCTGGCCGGGTTGCCCGAGCTGCGCCTGGAGGGGCTCGGCGCGGCCGACGCGCAGACGCTGCTTGCCGCCTCCGTGCGGAGGCGGCTCGACGACGCCGTGCGGGATCGGATCGTCGCCGAGGCGCGCGGCAATCCGCTGGCCCTGCTGGAGCTGTCGCACAGCACGCAGTCCGCGCAGCTGGCCGGCGGGTTCGAGCTGCCTGACTCGCTGAGCGTCCCCCGCCGCATCGAGGACGGCTTCCGACGGCGTTCGGCCACCCTTCCGGCCGAGACCCAACTGCTGCTGTTGGTGGCCGCGGCAGACCCCACCGGCGATGCCGCGCTGCTGTGGCGCGCGACCTCCCACCTGGGCATCAGCCCGGAGGCGGCCGCTCCTGCCGAAGCCAGCGGCCTGCTGGAGATGGACACTCGGGTGCGGTTCCGTCATCCGCTGGTCCGCTCGGCGGTCTACCAGGCGGCCACCCCGCCGGACCAGCGTCGGGCCCACGCCGCGCTGGCCTTCGCCACCGACCCGACGGTCGACCCGGACCGGCGTGCCTGGCACCGCGCGCGAGCGGTGCAGGGCACCGACGAGGAGGCCGCCGCCGAGCTGGAGAGCGCGGCCGGGCGGGCCCGTGCTCGCGGCGGGGTGGCCGCTGCGGCCGCGTTCCTGCAGCACGCGGCTGAGTTGACCCCCGAGCCGAGCACCCGTGCGACGCGGGTGCTCGACGCCGCGCAGGCCAAACACGACGCCGGCGCCTCGGAGGCCGCCTTGGAGCTGCTCGCCGGCGCCGCGACCGGGCCGTTGGACGCTCTGCAACGCGCGCGTCTCGAGCTGCTGCGCGCCCAGATCGCGTTCCACCTGACCCGAGGCAGCGACGTCTCGGGCATGCTGCTGAACGCCGCCAGGGCCCTCGCCCCTCTGGACGCCTCACTGTCCCGCGAGACCTACCTCCACGCGCTCGATGCGGCCATCATCACCGGCGGCCTCGATCACCGCCGGGGCATGGTGGAGGCGACCGAGGCCGCCCGGTCCGCTCCCCCGCCGCCAGGCCCGCCGGGGGCGGCCGATCTGCTGCTCGACGGACTGGTGACCACCTACACGGACGGCTACGCGGCGGGCGTGCCGCAGCTGCGCCAGGCGCTCGAGGCCTTCTGCGCCGACGATCCAGCCGCCGAGGTTGCCGGGGGCGGAGACACCCGCCGCTGGCACTGGCTGGCCAGCCGTACGGCGCTGACGCTGTTCGACGACGACCTGCTTCACACGCTGGCGCACCGCAACGTACGGCTCGCCCGGGAGGCAGGCGCGCTGACCACGCTCCCGGCCTCGCTGCTGTTCCTGGCAGCCGTCTCGGTGCTCTTCGGCCAGCCCGCGCGGGCCACCGACCTGATTGCCGAGGAGACTGCTATCACCCAGGCGACCGGCGGTGTCTCGCTGCGCTTCGGTCAGCTCCTGCTGGCCGCCTGGCGCGGCCAGCAGGCCGAGACCGTCGAGATCCACGCCGCGGCCGTCAAGGAGGCTGCCGCCCGCGGTAACGACGCTGAGGTCACCTTGGCGCAGGTCGCGATGGCGGTGCTCCACAACGGTCTGGGCAACTACGCAGCCGCGTTCGACGCCGCGATGCGGGCATGCGAGTCACTGGAGCCACCTCACATCAACCTGGCGCTCCCCGAGCTCGTCGAGGCCGCCTCCCGTGCTGACGAGCCGGCCCACGCGGCCGTCGCGTTGGACCAGCTCAACTCCCGGGCCGCCGCCAGCGGCACCCCGTGGGCGCTCGGAATGGCGGCGCACTCGCGGGCGCTCACCAGCATCGGGCCGGGCGCCGAGCAGCATCACCGCCAGGCGATCGAGCTGCTGCAAGGCTCCCGGATGGGTGCCTACCTTGCCCGGGCGCATCTGGTCTTCGGCGAGTGGCTGCGCCGCGAGGGTCGTCGCCACGACGCCCGTGAACAGCTCCGCACTGCCCATCAGCTGCTGTCCGACATGGGCGCGAGCGCGTTCGCCGAGCGCGCCGCTCGCGAGCTGCGTGCCACCGGTGAGCACCCTCGCAAACGAACCGCCCAGCCGACCGACTCCCTCACCGCCCAGGAGCTGCACATCGCGCGGCTCGTGGCGACCGGGGCCACCTCCCGCGAGGTGGCGGGGCAGCTGTTCCTCAGCCCACGCACGATCGAGGCCCATCTGCGCAGCATCTTCCGCAAGCTGGGCATCACCTCCCGCCGACAGCTCAGGGAGCTGCCGCTCTCCTGAACCCGTGTCGGCCGGGCGGAGGGAGGAGCGCGCACGGTCGTCGGGCCGACTCCCACCTCGCCGGGTGAGGGCGCAGGCGAACTCTCACCTCTCGGCGAGCTCGCCCCGGAACATCACGCTCCCGCGGAGGGGCGGTCACCTAGGACGGCGCCCACCGAGGCAGCCAGCTCGGCCGGGTGGGTCATGGGCACCATGTGGGCTCCGACAGCCAGCTCGATCACCGTCCGGTTCGGGGCGCTGCCGCCCAGCGACCGCAGCCAGTCGCTGCGAGCGATGCGGTCGTGCGCCCCGCGGACGAGAACCATCGGGCAGTGGACCTCGGACAGCGTCGCGCCGAGGTCGTCACGGCGCGACTGGTCCATGGTGCGAAGCATCGATCCGAGCGTGGTGCGCCGGTACTGGCGCAGCAACGACGGGAGCTGACGCGGATCCTCGTGGCCGGCGGTTCGAAGCCACAAGGTCGCCAGTGCCCACCACGACGCCGCACGCGGATCAGTCGTCGGCCCGACCAGCACCAGCCCGTCGACCAGGTCCGGCCGTAGGCGTGCCGCATGCGCCACCACCTGGCAGCTCGACGAGTGACCCAGCAGGGTCGTCGGCCCGTTCAGCGCGCCACTCAGCTGGACCGCGACGTCCACAGGCGCACACGGGGCGCGGCGGGAGAGCGGGACGCCGTACCCCGGCAGCACCAGCACGTTGCCGTCTCCGGCTCCCCAGTAAGACAGGGTCGGGCGCCAGGCCTCGACGCCCAGTCCGAGTCCGGGCACCGCGACGAGCCGCGAGTTCTCCAGCGGCAGGCCGATCGGCAGTGGGTCGCCCGCGTAGTCGCGGGCGCGACGTCGTCGCACGTATGCCGCCGTCAGGGCCGGGGGTCGTGGCGCGTCCAGGGCCGGTCGTCCCGGCGGTGTCCGGTGCCGGCTAGGCACCTGCGGCACACCGACGTCACGCGGTCGGCGTCTCGGCCGGTGGCCGGCTGCACGTCCAGCCAGTCGATGTGGGAGAAGCGGCCCAGTCCGGCCCTCTTCACCGGGAGGCCACAGATCGTCTGGTTGGTACCGGGCAGCCAGGCGTGCACCTCCCCCGCCGGCGTCCGAAACCCGTCCGGGTCGATCCAGGAGCTGGTCGCGGCAACCGCCGCCCGCGTGGATGTGGCCATGCGCGCCGGTACCCGGGTTGTTGCCTGTCGGACGGCGCCGACCCGGTCGGATCTCCGGAGGACCGGCCTCGGAGCCCGCACCCGCCGGACACCCGAGAGATCCACGACGATGGAGCCGTTCCCCCTCATCGCCTCGAGGAGCACCCGGGGCCACCCCCGGCGGGCGGATACTACGCACGGTTAGTTAGCATCACTCGCTCTTGCAAGCTGTTTGCATTAAGGAGCGTGGGTTGCCCGCCCGTACCGCACTGAAGGCGTCCTCCGCCGTCAGTGCCGACCCGCTCGGGCGCAGGAGGCGTCGCCGGCGCAACGCGGCGATCGTCGCGGCGCTGGTGATGGGGATGCTCGGTTCGGCGGTACTCGGCATCGGGATCGGGCCGATCATGATCTCGCCGCCCGACGTGCTGGAGGTGCTGTGGGCGCGCCTTCAGTCATCGCTCCCCGAGGGCGTGAGCGACACCTCCGAGGCGATCGTCTGGGACGTGCGCCTGCCGCGCGTGATCATGGCGGTCGGGGTGGGCGCCGGGCTGGCCGTGTGCGGCGCCGCCCTGCAGGCGATGGTCCGCAACCTTCTCGCGGACCCATACCTGCTGGGCATCAACTCCGGCGCCTCCAGCGGCGCGGCCGCCACGATCCTCTTCGGGGTGACACTGGGCGTCGGCGAGCACACCCTGTCGGCCAGCGCCTTCCTCGGAGCCCTGGCCGCCTCGCTGCTGGTCTTCATGGTCGCCCGCGCAGCCGGTCGCATCACTTCGGTGCGCCTGCTGCTCGCCGGCGTCGCCGTGGGCTACGCGCTGTCCGCGCTGACGAGCTTCCTGATCTTCGCCTCGGGCTCCGCCGAGGGCGCGCGCTCGGTCATGTTCTGGCTACTCGGCTCGCTGGCGCTCGCGCAATGGGGCGCGCCCCTGATCGCCCTGACCTTGGTGGTCGTGGGTACGACGACCGTGCTCGCCCTGTGGGGGCGCCGGCTCGACGCACTCGCGATCGGAGACGAGACCGCGCTCGTGCTCGGTGTCTCACCGACCCGCTTGCGCACCCAGCTGCTCGTCATCGTCTCGCTGTGCATCGGGTTCGTGGTCGCGGCGTCGGGCTCCATCGGGTTCGTCGGGCTGGTCGTCCCGCACCTGGCCCGCCGACTGGTCGGTGCGGCCCATGCGTGGTCGATTCCCACGGCCGCGATGCTCGGCGCGATCTTCTTGATCTGGGCCGACCTGTTCTCCCGCATGCTCCTGCAGCCGCGCGAGCTGCCCATCGGCATCGTCACCGCGATGGTCGGCGCGCCGTTCCTGCTCTACCTCATCCGCCGCCTGCACTCCGCGGCCTGACACCGCCTCCGACGAAGGGTTCCCGTGTCCATTCCACGCCTCACCGCGCTCGCGACCACTGCCGTCCTGATCGCAACCCTTGCCGCCTGCAGCACCGAGTCCCGTGACGACACCGGCTCAGGCGGAGCCGCCCCTGTCACCGTGGAGAACTGCGGAGTCGAGGTGGTGCTCGACAAGACTCCCCAGAGGGCGGTGCTGCTCAAGCCTGCGGCCGCCACGTACCTCCACGAGCTCGGCATCCTCGGCGACGTGGTTGTCGCCCGCGCCGGGGCGTACCCCCGGGGCTACTACGACGACGCGACCTGGGCCGAGCTCGAGACGATACCGATGCTGTCGGACGACCTCGACTCCTCCGGCCACCTGGAGATCTCCAAGGAGGTGGTCCTCGCCCAGCGGCCCGACCTCGTCCTCGGCGAGGCTGACAACCTCACCCGCGACGCCCTCACCGCCGTCGACATCCCCCTGGTCGAGGAGCCCGGCCTGTGCCCCGAGCCACCGAGTGACCAGACCTTCACCGACATCCACGAGCAGCTGCGCACCTACGGCCGCATCTTCGACAAGGCCCACGAGGCCGAGAAGGCCGTCGGGCGCCTACAGAGGCACCTCGACGAGGTCCTCGCGCAGGTCGACCCGGACGAGGAGCGCACCGCTGCCGTGCTCTACCCCACTGTCGGTGGCGGTACGCCCTTCGCCTACGGTGCCTCCTCGATGGTCCAGGCCCAGCTGGAGGCCGCCGGGTTCCGCAACGTCTTCGACGACACCAGCGACCGCGTCTTCGAGGTGACCCTCGAGGAGCTCATCGGACGCAACCCCGACGTACTGGTCCTCCTCCACTCCGACGGCGACCCCGCCGACGTGGAGGCCGCCATCACCGAGATGAACGGCGCGCAGGCCCTGGCCGCGGTCGAGAACGACGCCATCCTCACCCAGCTCTTCAACTTCTCCGAGCCGCCCTCGCCGCTGGCCATCGATGGGCTGGAGAACATCGTGCGGCACTTCCAGCGATGATCTCGGCGAGCGGGATCAGGTTCTCCTACGGCCAGCACGAGATCCTCGATGCCGTCGACCTTGACGCGTCTCACGGCCAGGTGCTCGGTCTGGTCGGTCCCAACGGGTCTGGGAAGACCACGCTGCTGCGCACGCTCCACGCCTCGCTGAAGCCGCGAGCGGGCGCCGTCCTCATCGACGGCGAGCAACTGAGCGGCCTCTCGGCCCGCGAGGTCGCACAGCGGGTGGCCGTCGTCGTGCAGGAGAGCACCGGCGACCTCCCCCTCCTGGTCTCCGACATGGTGCTGCTCGGCCGTACGCCGCACAGGTCGGGCTTCGGCCGCCACGGCACGGACGACGACCGCATCGCCGCGGACGCACTGGACCGGGTGGGCGCGCTTCACCTGGCCGACAAGCCGTTCGACGGGCTCTCGGGCGGCGAACGACAACGGGTGCTCATCGCCCGAGCCCTGGCCCAGGAGTCGACCCACCTGCTGCTCGACGAGCCGACCAACCACCTCGACGTGCGCTACCAACATGAGGTGCTCGACCTGGCCCGCAGGCTGGCGGTCGAGGGCGGACACACGGTCGTCGTCATCCTTCACGACCTCAACCTCGCCGCGACGTACTGCGACCGGGTCCTGCTCCTGCACCGCGGCGCGGTGGTCGCCGCAGGGTCCCCCGACCACGTCCTCACCACCGAGCACCTGGAGCCGGTCTACGAGGTGGCGGTGCGCCGCATCGACCTCGACGACGGCTTCCACCTCGCCTTCCGCCCCCTGTCCCCCACCCGCTCTCTCGAGAGGATCCACCGATGACCCGGAGCACCGACGTCCAGACAGCGCTGAACGAGTACTGGACCCAGCGATCCGTGCCGTACGACGAGTACCAGCAGCGGCCGGACCGCAAGGACCTCGACCTCGCCGCCTGGAAGCAGGTCTTCGCCGATGCCCTCGGCACCGCGCCGCTCGACGTCCTCGACGTCGGAACCGGATCGGGCTACGTCGCCTGCATCGTCGCCGAGCTGGGCCACAGGGTCACCGGCATCGACCTGGCTGACGGCATGCTGGGGCGCGCCCGGCTGCACGCCGACGCCATGACCATCCCACCGACCTTCCTGCGCGGCGACGCGGTCGCACCCGACTTCCCCGCCAACTCCTTCGACGCCGTCGTCAACCGCTACGTCACCTGGACGTTGCGCGAGCCCGACACCGCATTGACCAACTGGCTCCGGCTGCTGCGCCCGGGCGGCACCCTCGCGGTCGTCGACTCCACCTGGTTCGCCCGAGGCCTCCACGAGGGCGCCAGCGACCAGTTCAAGTCCTTCTACGACGAGGACGTGCGCCGGGCGCTCCCGCTCGCGGAGTCGACCACCATCGAGCCGTTCGTCGACCGGATCCGCGCCGCCGGCTTCGTCGACGTCGAGGCAGTCGCGCTCACCCGACTGCGCGAACTCGATCTCGAGTACGGCGTCGCGCCGAACCACGAGGTGCTGACGCAGTACCTCATCCGCGGCACCCGTCCTTGACCCCACCCGATGCCAAGGGCTCACAGCCTGCCGCTGCCCTGACCGGTGCGAAGGCATGAGGCAGGCAGCTCAGGGCAGAACGGCAGCGGATCGTGCGTGCTGGATGACTGTCTGGTGTTGAAGCTCCCGGTCGACGACCTGACTTGCGATCACACTGAGCTTGGTTCCGTGGTCACGGGCGTAGCGACGCAAGCCCGCGAACGCGTCGTCCATGCTCAATCCGCTGGCTTGGGCGAGGACACCCTTGGCCTGCTCCACGATAATCCGGCTGGTCAGCGCTCGCTGGAGTTGTGAGTTGACCGTGGCGCGGTCGATAGCAGAGCGCTCATTGACGATGGCGACGGTCGCCACATGCAGGAGCGCCTGGGCGAGAGCGAGATCCTCGTCATTGAGGACACCGGGCGTCTCTCCGAACAGCCCCAGCGCCCCGAGAACATGACCGGTCAGCCTCATAGGCAGCGCATGGACCGACCTGAAACCGGAGTCCCGCGCCGCGCGAGAGAACTGCGGCCATCGTTGCTCCTCGTCCGCCAGGTCACGGACCAGCACCGCCTCGCCACCCTGGAAACAGTCCAAGCACGGACCCTCGTCGCGCTGAAGCTGGAAGACCTCCAGATGATGGACCCGCTCTGAGGACGAAGCGGCGAGGTGCAGGACACCGCGCCCATCGGCAAGAAGCAGACCTGCGGACGCCACGTCGAGCAGCCCAGCGCAATGGCCCGTGAGCTGGGCGAGCACGTCCACCACGTCGTAGTCATCAACAAGCTCGTTGGACATCTCCACGAACGCACGGATGATGCGGTGTTCCCGTGTCTCCGTCATGGTGAGCCATCCCTCGCGCCGGCCCGGCCGTCGGTCTCCAGCATGAGCCTGCGCTCGACGATGGCCCTGGCAACCTGGCTCGCTGTCTGCCCCGTGGTGATGGCATGGGCCCGAAGGCGCACCAGTGCCTCGGTGGCGTCGACATCCAGTGCCGCGATCAGCATCCCAGTCGCCTGGTGGACCTCCACCCGGTCCAACTCCGCCGCGTGCTCGGGTCCAGATGCCACACTCTCGAACAGGTCCTCGCCATGGGCACCGACCCCTACCGCGTCGGCGATCAGGTCGAGCAGCGGAGCAGTAGCCAGCTCCGCGGCCAGCAAGGCCACTGCCAAGTCGTCGCCTTCCAACGGCCCTGGTGCTGACCGAAAGAGATCCAGGGCGCCGACGCACACCGACGTGACCATGACGGGGAGGGCGAAAACTCCTCGGACCCCATCGTCGAGGAGCGCACCCCTCAGGAGCGGCCACCGTCGTTCACGCGGTGAGTCGAGGTTCGGAACCAATACCGCCTCGCGCGTGGCCACCGCATCCAAACAGGGACCCTCACCGAAGGTGAACTGATATTCATCGAGACGGCGGCTGGCTTCGCTGCTCGACCCGAAGGTGCCCCTCGAGGCACCCCGATAGACGACCGAGAGCGCGGCCCCGTCGACGCCGGCCAGACCTACACACGTGGCACACAGCTCGTCCGTTGCCGCGAGACCGGGGGTGTTGTTGGACATCGCGGCGATCAGTTCAGCCCTGATGTCGCTCAGTGACGAGGCCACGCGACTATCTCCCCTGTTCTGCGCTGCCCCATCTAGGCAGTGCGATTTGCAGCCTAGCGCCACCCTCGGCCAGCGGCATGGCACAAACCCGTGGCGGCTTTCCCACCCGCTGCGTGAACGATTGTCGGAACCGTGGCCCCCCCGTAGTCACAACGCATCCTCTCCAAGCCACGGCTCCGGGCGTGCGCGGCTTGCCGCCACTGGCCTGAGCATGCCCGACCCTCTGCTCCGCTGGATTCCAGCTCGAGGCAGTGTGTCGTCGCGGGCGCAGCAAGTGTTCTGCGCCGCGAGAGTCGGACCATGGACGTGAGCAGAGGCGGCGGCTGGAGCCGGGTGTACGGTCGACGAGTAGAGCATCGTTCTCGTCCCGGACCTCGTCGCGGCCGATGTGCGCGAATCGCCACCGCGACTCGACGGCACACCCAGACACGAGCGAGGCCATGCAGCCCATCCCTGAATCCCTCGAGGCGATCAAGCAGCTCGACGCCTACGAGGACGACCAGCATCTGCTTGAGGACATCCTTGCCATCGCGGGGAAGGTCGGGGGCGTCGTGCCCGACTGCCTAGGACTGACCCTGGCCCTCGTCCACGAGGGGATTTCGTTGACCCTCGTAGCTTCGGACGCGCAGTTCGCCGTTCTGGACGCAATCCAGTACTTGGGCGGTGAGTTGGGCGGGGGTCCCTGCCTCGACGCCGTAGCCAGCGAACAAGTTTTGGACTGCACCGCCAGTGACCTCGACGAGAACGGTTGGCAGCTGTTCTCCCAGGCCACTGCCGCTGCGGGAGTCAAGAGCACCCTGACCCTCCCGATCATCACAGAGGGGCGCGTGACCGGGAGCGTCAACCTGTACGCCGGGTCGGATCGGGCATTTGCCGGCCATCACGAGATGCTCGCCGACATCCTGGGCGCATGGGCCGCCGCGGCAGTCACCAACGCCGACCTCGGATTCACCACTCGTGCCCACTCCCAACAGGCGCCGCGGGTGCTACGAGAGGCCGCCGTGATCGACAATGCCGTCGGCTTGCTGATGGCCGCCGACGGGCTCGAGCCCGAAGCCGCACGCCTACGCCTGCAGGGTGCCGCGCTCCGAGCCGGGGTCACCGTCCTACACGTCGCCGAAACGATGCTCGACGACAACAACGACTTCCGCGACTAAAGCGAGTTGCTCGACTTGCCTGCCACCCAGACAATCCTCGATGTCTGCGGCTCGGCAAGGACGGCGGCCTTTACTTATGTGCCGGGCTCCCGTAGTTTCGACTTCATCGCTTCATGCAGAATCCACCCCGGTCCCGGTGGCGTCCATCGCCCTCGCGTTGACATCACCGTCGTCCGGGGCCGCGCACCGGGCCATGCTCGTGCGTTGCCCCGGTTCGCCACCGGAGGTTCTCATGTCCATCTCGGTCCTCGACCGCCCCGCCCATGCACCTGACGCGTTACCTGCGCCTCCTGGCGAACCCGGTCGCGCCGTGGTCCTCAGCCCGTACGAGCTCATCCAGGCGGGTCTCGAGTCCGTGCTGGACGGCGTCCCCGGCCTCCATCTGGGCGCCGCGAAACCGGCGATCCCAGGCGATGCTCTCAGGCCTCAAGGGCTGAGTCGCTGCGACTTCGCCTTCGTTGACTCAGCATGTGTTGACACACCGCTGGCCGACCAACTGATGTGGGCCATCGGGCAGCCGCAGCTGGTCGTGGTGATCCTGGCGCGCGAATCCGATCCCGCCCTCACCGACCGCGCCCTCGACCTCGGCGCAGACGGATGTCTCGCACTGACGGCAACCCGGACGGAGATCGCACTCGCGGTCATGGCGCTGAGGCGCAGGCACCTCCACGCGGACGGTTCTGCTTTCGACGTGGATTACCGGTTGAACCCACACGCAGCGCCCGCGGACCGCGTCACTGACTCGCTCTCGCCTCGCGAGCTGCAGGTCCTGGCGTCCATTGCTCTGGGGCTGTCGAACCGAGAGATCGCGGATCGCATGTTCGTGTCGATCAATACCGTCAAGACCTACATTCGTACGGCATACGCGAAGCTCCGGGTCTACAGCCGCGCCCAGGCAACCCTGTGGGGTGTCGAACACCGTGTGAGCGACCTCGAACGACGCGCACGCCTAGGCAGCTGATATCTACCGATCTCGTGTCAAGAGCAGTGTGAGGCGCCCGGTGCGATCACTCGCGGCAGGCGCCTCTGCTGGGTCGACGTGATCGGGCGTGCCACCGCCCAGACCGCGATCTGGGACTCACCCGAGGCAGCTCCCCGGACTCTGAACCGTCATGGCGCTGACGACGTCATCCCGCTGCCGGTCGATGAGGACGAGCGCCTGGGGAGTTCAGCCATCACTACCCGGCCCCCTGGGACCTGTGGATCTCGATGATGGTCCTCGCCAGCTGCAGCTCGGTGACCCCAGCGCGCAGCGCGGCGTTCTGCATCCGTCGACGGGCCGAGTCCAGATCGATACCCTCGCGGCTTGCGACCATGCCGCTGGCGACGGTGAGGTCGAGCTCCTCACGCAGGAGGCCGGGGGCCGCCTCGGCCAGCTCCCGGGTCGCGAACGACATGTCCGCGTTGGTGACCGCACCCTCTGCCCAGGCGCCGAAGATCCCGGCCACCTCTTCGTGGTGCCCGTGGAAGGCGTCGGGCGTCGCGGCGTAGAGGTTGACGCTGCCGATGACCTGCTCCTCCTCGAGGATGGGCAGAGTCAGGGTGCTTGCCACCGACGCGGCCGCACTGGCCCCGGCGAACAGCTGCCATCCCTGTTCGTCCAGCACCTCTTCGCGCTCGAACCCCAGGATCTCTCGGTCCCTGACCGCCCGCAAGCACGGACCATCGGCCACGTACTGCACCGCGTCCAGCATCGCCAGCTCCCGCGCGGTCGCGACGACGGTGAACGTGACCTCGTCCTCGTTGGAGGCCAGGCTGAGACCGAGGCACTGCGGGACCACGTCCCGCACCTCATCGGCCTTCACGAGCAGCTCGACCAACAGGTCCTCGGTCTCGATCACGAAAGGACCGAACTGCTCGATGGCCTGAACTGTCTCCGGAATCGGCTCCACGTGGTCCTCTACCCTCCACGTCGTGATGACCCCTGGGGGCCTTGGCCTTGGTCTGGAAACGTCCGCGGGTGGTCGACAGCGAGCCCGTGCTCCAGCGCCCAGAGGGTTGCCTGGATCTCGTAGCCGTTGAGGATCGCGAGAGGCAGGGGTGGGGAATGGGTGTTCACGAATCGCCTGATCGGGTTGCGGTTGCGGATAACGGTGATTGCGGGTGGTGGCTCCAAGGAGTCGGAAGGTTCACAGGACGCCCCAGCAAACGGGTCATCAGGCGGCGGATCGCGGGCGAGGGCGGGAGTCCGAGCTCGTTGGCAAGAGCCAGGCGCCTTGCTCGCTCCTCGGCGTCCCCGAGGTCGACGCGCACGTCCTCGGCCAGGCGCACTGTGGTGGTGGTGCACGTGACTAGGGTCCGGCCCCGGGGGCGCGGCAGGCGCAACAGGACCGAAGTCGCTGGCGGGAACGGAGATCCGGAGCACCTCGCCGCGAGAGACACTTCGAAGGACTCGAGCAGCGCCAGGCGTACGAACGGATGCTCTGTCACCGCTGTCGCGCCTCCCGCCCGCCGCGCTCCTCCGAGTCCACGTTGTGACTGCAGGTGCCCTTCGGGCCCGCGAGCGCTCCCACCCCGTGGGGTGATTCGCAAGATCGGTGACGGCCTGGTGACGCGTCGCACACGAACACCCCACGAGGGGTCGTACGTGGTAGCGCATGGACGACACCACGACCCGGACACGGGCAGCGGAGAGCGTTGTCGGCATCGGGAGCGACCGGCGCTCCCACTCCGGAAGGACCACCCATGTTCCGCCACAGCATCGAGCTGCAGAACGACGTCAAGCCCGAGCGCCCCGACGCTCTCTTCGCCGCCAAGATCCAGGAGCTGGTCGGTGGCCAGTTCGGCGAAATGACCGTGATGATGCAGTACCTCTGGCAGGGCTGGAACTGCCGTATCCCCGGCAAGTACAAGGACATGCTGCTCGACATCGGCACCGAGGAGATCGGCCACGTCGAGATGCTGGTGACCTTGATGGCTCGGTTGCTCGAGGGCGCGCCCTCGGAGACCCAGGCCGAGGCCGCCGCCGCCAACCCGGCCCTCGCCGCCGTACTGGGCGGTCAGAACGTCCAGCACGCGATCGTCACCGGCGGGGCGGCCATGCCGACCAACAGCCAAGGCGTCCCGTGGAACGGCGGCTACATCGTCGCCAGCGGCAACCTGCTGGCCGACTTCCGCAGCAACGTCGCCGCCGAGGCGCAGAGCCGGCTCCAGACCGCGCGCGTCTACAACATGACCGATGACCACGGCGTCAAGGAGACGCTGAAGTTCAACCTCGGTCGCGACACCTTCCATCAGCAGCAGTGGTTGCTCGGCATCGAGCAGCTCATCGAGGACGGCTACACCGACGGTCTCGAGGACTCGCTCAAGGAGGAGGAGGACAAGGAGGCCGCCCGCACGTTCTACAGCTTCCACGACGGCAGCACCGCCCACGAGGGCCGCTGGGCCCAGGGCACCACGCTGATCGGCGACGAGGAGATCCGTTTCGAGCAAGGTCGGCCGCTCTCGGACGACATCAACGACGTCCCGGCGCCCGACCCGCTGCTGTTCGCTACGTACGACGGCCACAAGGGTCCCGGCAAGCCGGGCACCGCTGGGGGCGCCTACGTCCAGGGCGCAGAGAACCTGATCTCCAAGGCCAAGGACGCGCTGACTCCGGGCGACTGACCTGCCGGCAACATCCACCCCCATCGGCTCGGAGGAATTTGCCATGACCGAGAGCCTGGTCGAGATCCTGTTGCGACCCCTCGCGGACGCGTTCATGCAGGTGGGGGTGCTCGTGGCGCTGCTCGTCGCCCCCTTCGGCTGGGCCCGGTTGCGATGGGGCCACCGCCTCGACGACGCGCTCGTGCGGCACCGCCAGCTCGGCCCCCTCGTGGCCGCGTTGCTGACGGTGCCGCCCGGGTGCGGCGGGGCGATCATCGTCATGGCGGTCTACGCCCGAGGCGCTGTGTCGTACGGCGCCGCCATCGCCGCACTGGTCGCCACGATGGGGGACGCATCCTGGGTCCTGCTCGCCGCAGACCCGGTGCTGACCTTGCAGCTGAAAGTGCTTCTCATCGTCGTGGGCGCGCTGTCGGGCTACGTCGTCGACGCGCTGGGCATCGCGCCGCGACGACGCGTCGACCTGCTCCCTGCTGCCGGCCGGAGCCCGGCGCCCAGCCCTCCCGTGAGGGTCGCGGCGATGCGACTACCCGCACCCGCCAGGCTGCACGACCTGGGGGTGCTGCCGGCGCTGTTGTGGCTCAGCCTCGGGACCGGCGCGACGATCAGCGTCCCGGTGACGTTCCAGCTGCTCCGACCGGACACCCTCTACCTCGCCCTCGGCGTGGCCGGGACCGCCGTGGCCGCGGTCGCCTTCATCCGCGGGGGGTGCCAGCTCGCCGACGACGACGACGAGACCGCCCACCCGACGTCCATGACGCAGGTGCTCCGTCACGGCGGCCGCGAGATCGCGTTCGTGACGGTCTGGGTGGCCGCCGCCTACGTGGCCTGGTCGCTCATCACCCATCTCACCGGCTTCGACGGCTCACAGATGCCACTCTTCGGCGTCGTGGGCGTCGTCGTGGGCGCGCTTGTCGGTTTGATCCCCGGCTGCGCGGTTCAGATCGTGTTCGTCGGTCTCTTCCTCGCCGGGGGCATGCCACTGCCGACCCTGGTGGCCAACATGGTGAGCCAAGACGGCGACGCGCTGCTCCCTCTACTCGCGCTGGAGCACCGATCGGCGCTCCTGGCGACCGTCCTCACGACCGTCCCGGCACTGCTCGTCGGCTCGGCCATGCTCATCCTCACCTGACACGACTCACTCACCAGCGGAGGTCGCCATGAACACCATCGGCACGACCCGTCTTCACCTCATGCTCGCCGTGCTCGCCCTGCTGACCGGAACGTCGACCGGCCTGACGGTCGCAGCGATCGTGCTCCTCGTCCTGGGGCTGCGGACGATCACCCGCCAACGGCTGGCGCAAGGCCGGTCAGTCGCGGTGGGTCGAGGCGGGTTCGCCCCGACGGAGCACCCCGATCTGTTCCAGGTGACCAGCCCCCGCGCGCCAGCGTCTGGCTGATTGACCGGCAGCCGTACGGCGCGACCGGCGTGCCACGGCGTCCGACACCTCCCTGCTCCGATCGATCAAAGTCAGCGGAAGCACAGCGAGGGCGTTGCCCCGGAGCACCTCGACGAGCCGCTCGACCGCGACGCGACGGTCAGCCGGACCAGGCGTCCGACAGCAAGACCTCCGCCCGGTACGGCGCCCGGACGAAGGTCCGCGCTGAGACCCGCCGGATCAAGTGAAGACCATCACCCGGGACGGCCAGAGCCACAGCCACCGAGCACTGCGCGTGGCTCGACGTCATCAAGCGTAGCAAGAGGCGTGGCTCAGCCCGGCAGCCTGCATCGGTCGCGACATCGGCGGCCTAGGCCGGACTCCTCGATCCCGCTCCGCCGCGAGCCCCAAGCCAAGGTCCCATCGGCGCTCGGCAGACACCGCACGCCGGGTCCTCACTCTTGGCTGCTGGCGCGAAGCTAGGTGCCAGGGCAGCGACGGAACGCTAGTGCGGCCGACGAAGGACCAACGCCGGGTCGATGCTGCGCAGGGTGTCGGGCTGGAAGCCGTTGTTGAGCGCCCAGATGACTGCCTGAGACCGGGAGGCGACCCCGATCTTGCGGTACGCGGTGCGCACGTAGGTCTTGATGGAGTTGATGCTCAAGAACGCCCGGGCGGCGATCTCCTGGTTGCTCAGTCCTTGCGCGATCAGGGCGATGACCTCCGCCTCACGCGGAGACAACCCGATCGACCGCCCCGGCCAGTCGCCTTCCCCACCCACACTCGTCTCGTCGTCCCCCGTCAGGATCACGACCTCACCGGCAACGACTCGCCTGAGCGCCGCGACAACCTGAGGGCCGGTGAGCACCTTCGACAGGTAACCCCGGGCTCCACCAGCCACTGCCTGCTCGACCATCTGGGGCTGGACGTTCCAGCTGTACACAACGACTTTCGCGCTGCAGTCCCGGACAAAGTCCTGCAGGTCGATGCCTTGTCCTTGCACCTGACCGAACGTGTCGTACAGGACGACGTCGACGTCACTGAGCACAGGCTGCGAAGCCCCGGTCTCCACGACGTCGATGGCCTCGGCAGCGAGGAGTGACGCCACCCCGGCAACGACGACGGCGTAGTCATCAACGATGGCCAAGCGCAGAGGAGGGGGCGTCGACGTCACCCTCCTCACAATAGCGGGCAACGCTGGTCCACCCGCATCACAAGCCGACCCATGTGCCCGAGGGCCCGGTCAGGGCCATCCCGGGCTGTGGCACGCCCGCACCGCTGCGCCGCACCCATCGTGGCCGAGGGACGGCTGGTGGGGTGACGAGCCGAACGGGTGCGGTCCCGCGCGGACCCGCGACACTGTGGGCATGAGGAAGCTGCTCCGCGGATGCGCGTTCGTGACCCTGGGGGCCGCCGTCGTGCTCGCCTGCGTGTATCTCGTCCACGGCCTCGTAGGCCAGGCCGCGTTGTCGAAGGCCAAGGACCGGGCCAGCGCGGACATCGCCGAGAAGCTGCCCGCCGCCCGCGAGGTGGCCGCGCAGGACCGGGAGCGGGTCCGCTCCCGGCTCGACACGTTGACCGCCGGCCGCCCGGACCATCCGGCGCACTCGTGGACAGAGCTGGTGTGCGACATCAGCAGCATGGACGCCGGCTGGGTGGTCCAGAGCTACTCCCAGAAGTGTCACCTGCGCACCGTCGACGCCATCCCACTCGAGGGACCGGCCGACGACGGAGCGACACCCGCAGGCGCCGAGAGCTCGGCGGACCGCGAATGCGTCTCCACGCCGCCCGAGCCGGGCGCCGTGGACGTGACCTCCCGCGTGTCCATCCACCGCGGACCGGCCACGGCGTACGACGCCGACGAGCCGCACCGCGAAGGCTGCCCCGACGACATCTTCACGCCCGCGGACCGCGAGACGACCAGGCCCCTGAACGGCACTCGCCCAGCGGGCACCGAGGACGCCCACTCGTGGCTGGTCCTCACGATCGAGACCCCCGTCTCGCACATCGACCTCGGCTGCGACCCGTGGGTGCCGCTGCTGTGCGCCTCGCCCCTCGACGCGCCCGTCCTGGGCGACGGCGACTGAGCACGACGGGCGGTCGCTGTCGGCGGGGCCTAGGCCAACGCCAGGAACAGCTTCTCCATCTTCTTGACGTCGACCCCCTCGAGACCGCCGGCGTCGGCATCGGTCAGGCAGGTCTGCAGGCCCGTGGCGACGATGGCGTAGCCGGCGCGCGAGAGTGCCTTGTTGACCGCGGCCAGCTGGGTGAGGACGTCCTCGCAGGAGGAGCCGTCCTCCATCATCCGGATGACGCTGGCCAGGTGGCCGTTGGCGCGCTTCATGCGCGTGATGATCGGCTTGATGTCGGTGGGCTCGAGGTCCATCAGGCCTCTCCTCGCCACTCGGCGATCCGGGCAGGGAGGTACGCCGCCAGGATCGGCGAGCGCGCGGCAGTCGCCGCCGTCCGGATGCGGCGCCCCGCAAGGGGCGACGGCGTGTCGTGAGTCATGGCGATCCAGCCCTTCCATCGTCGTGAGCCCATGGAGGCCCTGGAATCGCCAACTGTACAACCCCCCAGGGGGATGGGCTACGGTGGATTTCCCGATCCCCCCTGGGGGATCTGCGCCCAGCCGATTCTGGAGGAAGACACCCCATGCGAGAGATCGACATCGACCAGCTCGCCGCGGCCCTGCCGGGAGGGGCCGTGGTCGTCGACGTCCGCGAGCCCGCCGAGTACGCCGGGGCCCACATCCCCGGCGCCGTCAACATCGCGATGGGGCGGTTGACCTCCTGCCTGGACCAGCTCGACCGCAGCTCCCCCGTGCACGTGGTGTGCGCGTCGGGCAATCGGAGCACGGCGATGACCGACGTCCTCCTCGCCCAGGGCTTCGACGCCGTCAACGTCACGGGCGGCACCAGCGCCTGGGTCCGCTCCGGGCGGCCCGTCGCCCGCGGCACCGAGGCGGGAGCGGCGCGATGACAGCGCCGAGCACCCTCACCGTGCTGCCGATCGAGACCCCGACCCTCGGGGACCGCAGCTACCTCGTCCACGACGGCGAGATCGCGTTCGTGGTCGACCCCCAGCGCGACATCGACCGCGTGCTGGCGCTTCTCCAGGAGCACGGTGTCCGGGTCACCCACGTCCTCGAGACGCACATCCACAACGACTACGTCACCGGCGGCTTCGCCCTGGCCGCGGCGACCGGAGCGGCGTACCTGACCAACGCGGCTGACGACGTCTCCTTCGAGCGGACCCCCGTGATCGACGGCCAGGAGATCCTCGTGGGCTCGCGCATGCGGCTCACCGCGCTGGCGACTCCGGGCCACACCTTCACCCACCTCTCCTACGCGCTGCGCGACACCGAGAGCGGATCGGACGTCGGCGTCTTCACCGGTGGCTCGCTGCTGTACGGAGCCACGGGGCGACCCGACCTGCTCGGCGCGGACCACACCGACGCCCTCGTCCGCCACCAGCACGCCTCGGCGCACCGGCTGGCCGAGCTGCTGCCCGACGAGGCGGAGGTCTTCCCCACCCACGGGTTCGGCTCGTTCTGCTCCGCCACCCAGACCGACGCCGCCTCGTCGACGATCGGTCTCGAGAAGCACCGGAACCCGGTCCTGACCCAGGACGAGGAGACCTACGTCCGCGAGCTGCTCGCCGGGCTCGGCCCCTGGCCGGCCTACTACGCCCACATGGCGCCGGCCAACGCCGCCGGTCCGGCCGCGCCCGACCTGAGCCCTCCGGAGCCGGCCGAGGCCGCCGAGCTGCGCCGCCGCATCGAGGCCGGCGAGTGGGTCGTCGACCTGCGCCACCGCACCGCCTTCGCCGCGGGCCACGCGCCCGGCACGCTCAACCTGGGGCTGGACGGCGGCTTCGCGACGTACGTCGGATGGCTGATCCCCTGGGGCACCCCGATCACGCTGCTGGGCGAGACCGTCGAGGACGTCGCCGCAGCCCAGCGCGAGCTGGTCCGCATCGGCATCGACCGCCCCGACGCTCATGCCACGGGCACTCCGCACGACTGGACCGAGGCGGAGCCGGCGAGCTTCGCGACCGCGACCTTCGGCGACCTCGCCCACACTCGCCACCACCGAGACGTGGTGGTCCTGGACGTGCGCCGTCGCGACGAGCACCACGCCGCCGCCGTCGCCGGCGCCCTGAACATCCCGCTCCACGAGCTGTCGAGCCGGCTCGGCGAGGTGCCGGCCGGCGAGATCTGGGTGCACTGCGCCGGTGGCTACCGCGCCTCGATCGCCGCCTCCCTGCTCGATGCGCACGGTCGCACGGTGGTGGCCGTCGACGACGCCATGGACAACGCCGAGCCGGCCGGGCTGCCGCTCACGGGTCAGCCGGCGTGACGCTCGTCCTCGCGATCGTCGCCGGCGCGCTCATCGGGCTCAGCCTCGGGGCGCTCGGCGGCGGCGGCTCGATCCTGGCCGTGCCGGTGCTGGTCTACCTGCTCGACCAGTCGCCCGCCCAGGCGACGACCGGCTCCCTGGTCGTCGTCGGCGTGACGTCGCTGATCGGCGTCGTCGCAGCTCGGCGGTCCGGGCACGTGCTGCTCGCCCGCGGTGTCGCGTTCGGCGTGGTCGCCGTCGGCGGCGCGGTCCTCGGCGCCAAGGCCTCGGCCCACGTCGCCGAGGAGGTCCTGCTCGTCGCCTTCGCCGGCCTGATGCTGCTGGTCGGTGTCCTGATGGCGTCGCGGCTGCGGCGCCCCCGCGACGACGGCCCGGCGCACGTCCGGCGCCCTGCGCTCGACGATCCGATCATCACGTTCAGCCCGACCTTCGCCTGCGCGTGCCCGCGCGCCCTGAAGGTGCTCGTCACCGCCACGCTCGTCGGGCTCCTCACCGGCTTCCTCGGCGTGGGCGGCGGCTTCGTCGTCGTTCCCGCACTGCTGGTCGCCCTCGCACTGCCCCTTCAGTACGCCGCCGGCACCTCGCTCGTCGTCATCACGATCACCAGCGGGGCCGCCCTGGCGACTCGCGCCGGAGTCGGATCGGCCCCCGACTGGGGCACGGTCCTGATCCTGACGCTCGCCTCGGCGCTCACCGCGGTCGCCGGGCCTCGCCTCGCCGACCGCGTCGACACCCGCCGCCTCACCGCCGCGTTCACCGGCCTGGTGCTCGCCGTCGCCGCCTACACAGCGGTCCGCGCCGTCCCTGCCCTCATGTGACGCCGCCGAGGCAGCGCGCCCCGACCGCACGACCCTTCCTGCACCACCTCACCACCACTCACCACCACCTCAAGGAGCCCACCATGTGCCGAGCAGTCACCTGCAAGAAGTGCGGCAAGACCACCTGGGCCGGCTGCGGCCAGCACGTCGACCAGGTCTTGGCCCGCGTCCCGCACGCCGACCGGTGCGACGGTCACCCGCAGGAGCCCCGCAACGGCCTGTGGGCCCGGCTCTTCGGGGGGAGGTGACGAGCCCAGGCACGGGGCGACGACCTCGCCGCCGGCCGAGATCTCAGACGGAGTCGCGGCGTACCAGCTCGGGCACGAAGACCACCCGGCGCGGGACGCCCTGGCCGCCCTCGTCGATGGCCTCGGTGAGCAGCCGGACCGCCTCGGCGACCATCTGGGCGATCGGGTTGTGCAGCGTGGTCAGCGGTGGGCGGGTGCGCTCGGCGACGCCGAGGTCGTCGTAGCCCACGATCGCGACGTCCTCGGGGACGCGGATGCCGCGGGTGGCGAGCTCACGCATGGCGCCTTGGGCCATGAGATCGGAGGCGGCGAAGATGCCGTCGATGTCGGCCCCGGCGTCGAGCAGCGAGGCGCAGGCCTCGGCCCCGCTCTCCTCGGTGAAGTCGCCGTAGGCGACCAGGTCGCTCTGCACCCCGTGGGTCGCCAGCTCGCGACGCCAGCCCAGGAGCCGGTCATGACCCGCGCGCATGTCGGGTGGCCCGGCGATGGTGGCGATCTTGCACCGGCCGGCCTCGAGCAGGACCCGCACCGCCTGGCCGGCGGCACCGGCGTTGTCGCTGTCGACGAACGAGACCCGCTCCGAGCCGATCCACGGACGACCGATGAAGACGCACGGCAGACCGATCTCGGAGAGGTGCTCGGCGAGACGGTCGTCGCGGTGGTGCGAGGCGACGATCGCGCCGTCGACGTAGCGACCGCGCAGGTAGAGCAGCAGGCGCTCCTCCTCGTCACCCGGCTGGGCGAGCAGCAGCACCAGCTGGAGGTCGTGCTCGCGAAGGGAGCGGGCCACCAGGTGCAGCATCCTCGCGAAGAACGGGTCGGAGAAGATCCGCTCATCGGACTCGGGGAGGATCACCGCCACCGATCCGGTGCGCTGGGTGACCAGCGACCGCGCGGCTCCGTTGGGCGTGTAGCCGAGCTCGCGCACGGCGTCGAACACCGCCGTCTGCGCCTTGGCGCTGACCTTCGACCTGCCGTTGATCGCCCGCGACGCGGTGGCCTTGCTGACCCCTGCGAGCTCGGCCACCTCGCCCAGCGTGGACGCCCGCCCGTTGTGAGCCACCCGCATCACGCTACTGGCAGACGGTTCTGGGCGGCGAGCCGGGAGAACCACAGCGCGCTGTCCTTGGGCGTGCGGACCTGGGTGTCGTAGTCGACGTGGACGAGACCGAAGCGGTGGGCGAAGCCGTAGCTCCACTCGAAGTTGTCCATGAACGACCACACGAAGTAGCCGCGCACGTCCACCCCCCTGTCCATCGCGTCCAGCATCGCATGCAGGTGCTGCTCGATGAATCGCTGCCGCGCCGTGTCGTGGACCGCGCCGTCCTCGACGACGTCGCATGCCATGACGCCGTTCTCGGTGATGTAGACGGGCGGCGCGTCGTAGACGTCCTTGAGCCGCACGAGCAGTCGGGTGAACGCGACGGGGTCGATCTCCCAGTCACGGTCGGTGGTCGGCCTGCCCGTGCGTGGGAACACCATGCCGGCCCCGGGGTACGGCGACTGGCGCGGTCGCGAGGAGTGCTCGATGCGGCTGCCCAGCAGCTCACCGGGCTGCGCGTCGTACGGCAGCGCCGCGGGGACGTCGCCGTGGTAGAAGTTCACGCCCAGGAAGTCCAACGGCCGGCTGATCAGCTCGAGGTCGCCGTCGAGGACGAAGTCCTGCCAGGGCTTGGCGTCGAAGAGCATGCCGTCGGTGTCGGACTCCAGGTCGTCCGGGTACTTCCCGTGGAACAGCGGATCGAGGAAGACGCGGTTGTGGAAGCCGTCGAGGCGGCGGGCCGCGTCGACGTCCTCCTCGCGCGACGGGTCGAACGGGTCGGCCACGGTCGGGTTGAGCGTGATGCCCACGGTCTTGCCCCGGTCGGCCGTGCCGCCGCGCCCACGGAAGGCGTCGACGAACAGTCCGTGGCCCAGGAGCAGGTGGTGGGCCGCGACGACGCCGGCGACGCCCTCCTGTCGTCCCGGCGCGTGACCGCCGCCGGTGTAGCCCATGAACGCCGAGCACCACGGCTCGTTGAGGGTCGTCCAGCTGTCGATGCGGTCGCCGAGCGCGTCGTGGACGGCCATCGCATAGTCGAGGAACCGGTAGGCCGTGTCCCGGTTGGTCCAGCCGCCGCGGTCCTCCAGCGCCTGCGGCAGATCCCAGTGGTAGAGCGTCGGGAAGGGCGTGATCCCGGTGTCGAGCAGCTCGTCGGTGAGCCTGCGGTAGAAGTCAAGACCGGCCGGGTTGAGAGCACCGCCGTCGGGACACACGCGCGGCCACGCCAGGGAGAAGCGGTAGGACGCGAGCCCCAGGCGCTTCATCAAGGCGACGTCCTGCGGCATCCGCTCGTAGTGCTCGCACGCGACGTCGGCGGTGTCGCCGTGGAGGATCGCGCCGGGCACCGTGACGAAGGTGTCCCAGATCGACGGCGTGCGCCCATCGGCGTGGACCGCCCCCTCGATCTGGTACGCCGCGGCCGCGGCGCCCCAAAGGAAGCCCGGAGGGAACTCTCGGATCGTCATCCCTTGACGGCTCCTTGCATGATGCCCGCCACGAGCTGGCGGCCGGTGGCGATGAACAGCAGGAGCAGCGGGATCGTGGCCAGCAGCGTGCCCGCCTGGAGCAGCGCGATGTCCGAGATCCCCCCGGCCGGCGCGATCTTGAGCTGGTCGAGCGCCGTCTGCAGGGTCTGGACGTCGGAGCCCTGCAAGATCAGCAGCGGCCACATGAAGTCGGTCCAGGTGTGCATGAAGGTGAACAGCGCGAGGATCGCCATCGCCGGGCGCGCGGCCGGCACGGCGACGGTCCAGAACGTGCGGATCTGCGAGCAGCCGTCGACCCGGGCCGCCTCGATCAGCTCGTCCGGGATCGCGTCGACGAGGTACTGGCGCATGAAGAAGACGCCGAACGCCGTGACCAGCCACGGCAGCACCACCGCGGTGCGGGTGCCGGCCAGGCCCAGGTTGCTGAACTCCTTGAGCAGCGGCATCAACGCCAGCTGGGTCGGCACCGCCATCGTGGCGATGACGAAGCCCATGCCGACGGCGCTGCCGCGGAACCTGAGCTTGGCGAACGAGTAACCGGCCAGGGTGGAGAAGAACACCACCGAGATGGCCGAGACGCCGGAGATGATCACGGAGTTGGCGAGCGCGGACCAGAAGTCGATCTGGTCGAAGACGCGGCGGGCGTTGTCGAGGAAGTGGCCACCCGGCAAGAGCGGCGGCGGACTGTGGATCGCCCGCTCCTTGGTCACCGAGCCGATGACGAAGGACCAGTAGAGCGGGAAGGCCGAGCCGAGCACGAAGGCGGTGAGCAGGCCGTAGACGAGTGCTCCTGGACGGCGGTTCATCGCTCCGACCTCCTCTGGACCAGGCGGGTGACGCCGAAGTTGAGCAGGGCGATCACGATGATGATCAGCACGATGATCCAGGTGGCGGCGGCCGCGCGTGGATAGGGATCGGTGGCGCTGTTGGCGGTGTTGAACACGTACATCGTCAGCGTCTGGTACTGGTAGTCCGCACCCCCTTGGAACTGCAGGTTGGTGTCGAACAGCCGTGGCTCGGTGAAGATCTGTAGGCCTCCGATGGTCGAGGTGATGATGACGAAGACCATGGTCGGGCTGATCGAGGGCAGCGTCACGTGGAAGAACTGCCGGACCCGGCTGGCGCCGTCGATCGACGCCGCCTCGTAGAGCTGGCGGGGCACCGCCTGCAGGGCGGCGAGGATGATCAGGGTGTTGTAGCCGGTCCAGCGGTAGTTGACCATCGACGCGATGGCCGTCCAGCTGGCGAACCGGTCGCTGTGCCAGCCGACCTTGGGCAGGCCCAGCCCTTGGATGATCTCGTTCACCAGGCCGGTCTTGTCGGCGAAGAGGCTGCCGAAGATCAGTGCCGTCGCGGCCGGGGCGACGACGAAGGGCAGCAGCACGCTCATCCGCCACCAGGTGCGACCGCGCAGGTGGGTGTCCAGCATCGCCGCGATCACCGTCGCGATGACGACCTGCGGACCCGAGGAGAGCACGAAGATGCCGATGGTGTTCCAGAAGGCCTTGTGGAACACCGGGTCCTGCAGCACGTGGACGTAGTTGGCCCACCCGACGCCCTCGCCGTGGGTCGGGCCGAAGCGCGGCCATGAGAAGAAGGAGAGGTAGCCGGAGTAGACCATCGGGTAGACCCCGATGAGCAGGAACACCAGGAAGAACGGCACCACGTAGAGGTACGGCGAGAAGTGGAAGTCCCATCGCGAGAGTCGCTGGCGCCGCGTCAGCCTCGGGGGCGGTGTGCCCGTCTGCTTGCCGGCGTCACCGGTCCTGGTGGCCTCGATGGTCGTCATGTCGCTCTTCCTCTCGTCGATCGGGCCCGGCCCACGCCGGAGAGGTCGCATGGACCTCCCCGGCGGAGCCGGGGTGTCGATCACGGACAGCGGTCAGGAGAGGCTCTCGACGGCCTGGACGAACGTCTGCCAGGAGTCGTTGGGTGAGCCGCCCTCGTCGACGCGCTGGATGGCGGTCTGGAAGAGCCCGAGGATGTCGGAGTACTTGTCGCCCTTGTACGGCCGACCCGGGGTCACCGCGGCGGCACGAGTCGCGAGGATCTCCGCCGTGGGTGCGTCGTTGAAGTAGGGGTCGGTGACCTTCTGGGCGGCCAGCTCCTCCTGCGCCTCGACGTTGGCGGGGTAGTTGCCGGCCGCCTCGAAGGCGGCGAGCTCCTGGTCCTTGTCTGTCAGCCAGGCGGCGAGCTGCTTCGCCTCCTCCTGGTGCTCGGACTGCATGGGCACGGCGAGGTAGGAGCCGCCCCAGTTGCCGCCGCCGCCGGGGAAGGCGTCGACGATGTCCCAGCCCTTGACGTCCGGGGCCGACGACTTGATGTTGGAGAACATCCAGCCGGGGCACGGCATGGTGGCGAAGCCGTTGTTGGTGAAGTTGGCGGTCCAGTCCTCGCCCCACTGCACGACTCGGGGCGACAGGGTCGGGGTGTACTTGGTGACGGTGTCCCAGACCAGCTTCACTTCGTCGTTCTCCAGGTCGACCTCGTTGTCCTCGGTCTGGAAGGGGAACTCGGCCTGGTTGAGCATGGCCTGGGCGATCGAGCCGCTGGAGTCGTACCACTTGGTCTTCGGCATCTTCTTCACGAAGTCCTCGCCGGCGGCGAAGTAGCTGTCCCAGCTCTCGAAGATCGCCTTGACCTCCTCGCGGTCGGTGGGCAGTCCGGCCTCGGCGAAGAGGTCGGCGCGGTAGCAGAACGCCTCCGGGCCGGCATCGGTCGGGTAGCCGATCTGCTTGCCGTCCGCGGTCTGCCCGGCCTTGTAGGCGTACTCGACCCAGCGGTCCTCGATCGAGGAGTCCGACAGGTCGGCGAACTGGTCGGAGGCCCCGTCGGCGAGGAACTGGGGCATCGAGTCGCCCTCGACCGCGATGACGTCGGTCAGCCCGTGGCCGGCCTGCAGGTCCTGGGTGAGCGTCTTCTTCCACGGGTCCCAGTCGGCGATCTTGGTCGCCTTGACGGTGAACGGGCGCTCGGGGTCGGCGTTCCACTCCTCGATCAGCTTGTCGTAGCCGAAGTCGCTGAACGTGGTGATGGTCAGGACGTCGTCCTTTCCGAGCTTGCTCTGGCTGGCATCGGAGTCGCCGCCGCAGGCGGCGGTCAATCCGGCGACGAGGACTGCGGCGCCGGCGAGCGCCACCCCTCGTCGGATGGTGGGCTTGCGCATCGCTGAACGCTCCTGACGGTCGTACGCAGATAGTGGAAACGGTTCCACTCCGGTTGCCACGAAACTATGAGGGACGTCACATCGACTGTCAATAGTCCGGATAGCACCGGAGAACCCCGGGAGGCAGCGTCGGTGAAATCGTTTCCACCAACGACTGGATCCGGGGCCGCGTGCGGACACCGTGAGAGCGCGCCGGATCAGACCGTCGGCGATGGCGATCCGAGGGGCCTGGTGGGCGGGTGCTGGATCAGCCCGCAGCCAGGAGGCTCATCTCCAGATCGGCGAGAGTGCGGTAGCAGGCCATGACCTGACGGATCGAGGCGTTGGGCTCGCGCCCCTCTCGGATCGCGGCCACGAACTCGCGGTCCTGCAGCTCGATCCCGTCCATCGACACATCGACGCCGCTGACGTCGATCGGCTCCTCCCAGCCGTCCATGAGGTCGTCGTAGCGCGCGAGGTAGGTGCCGGTGTCGCCGATGTAGCGGAATGTGGCCCCGAACGGCCCGTCGTTGTTGAACGACAGCGACAGTGTGCAGATCGCGCCGTTCTCGGCGCGGAGCTGGATCGACATGTCCATGGCGATCCCGAGCTCGGGATGGATCGGGCCCTGTACGGCGTGGGCCTGCACCACCGGAGATCCCGTCTGGTAGGTGAACAGGTCCACCGTGTGCGCGGCGTGGTGCCACAGCAGGTGGTCGGTCCACGAGCGCGGCTGACCCAGGGCGTTGAGGTTCTCGCGCCTCAGGAAGTAGGTCTGGACGTCCAGCTGCTGGACCTGGAGCTCGCCGGCGGCGACCCGCTGATGCACCCACTGATGACTCGGGTTGAACCGCCGGGTGTGACCGACCATCGCCACCAGGCCGGTGCGCTCCTGCTCGGCCAGGCACGCCTGCGCGTCCGCGAGGGAGTCGGCGAGCGGGATCTCGACCTGCACGTGCTTGCCGGCTCGCAGGCAGGCCAGCGTCTGCCGGGCGTGCAACGGGGTCGGCGTGGCAAGGATGACCGCGTCGACATCCTTGTCGGCCAGCACCTCGTCGAGCGTCGCGACCCCGCGTCCGACGACCTGCTCGGTGGCGAAGCGCTGGGCGGCCTCGAGGTCGGCGCTCACGACGGCGGTGACCTCCACCCCCTCGATCCGCTTGAGCGCCGCGGCGTGCTTGGCGCCGAACGCGCCGCCGCCGGCGAGGGCGATCCGCAGGGTCTGGTCGGTCATGCCGCTCCTTCGCGTCGAGGTCCGCGTCGCACGGCAGCGTAGTGCCGGGACGGTCTCGTGACGGACCGGGTCCGCTCCCCCCGCTCAGCCCGCGAGGGTCTGCGAGGGCAGCTCGTGGACCGAGGCTTGGCGGGGGTCGTCGAGTACCCCCGGTTGGTCGAGGCGGCCAGCGTGGTGCGGTCGGGGGTCGAGAAGCCGCGCTGGATCGCGTGCCCGCCACGACGTCCTCCAGGATGGGCGATCAGCCCGCCCTCGGCGAGGCGCTGCCCCGGCTCAGTCGTCCCGATCGACCACGTCACCGTGTGCGCCTCGGTGAACTCGAGCGGACCCTCCGCCCCCAGCCGGAAGCCGCCGAAGGGCACCCGGTCGTCCTGGGCGACGGCGTTGTGGTTGTTGACCCAGGTCGTCCCGGTCCGCAGCCGGCGCGCGAGGTCCGCGGCGCGGTCACGGTCGGAGGTCCACACCGACGAGCAGAGACCGGCCCACTCGTCGTTGAGCCGGTCGACGACCTGCTCGGTATCGTCGAACGGCAGGATCGTCAGGGCGGGACCCGAACTGCTCCTCGGTGACGATCCGGGCCGCCGAGGCCGTGGCCGAAACGGTAGTAGCCTGGCCAACGAGGCGGTGCACGCCGCGAAGGAGCAGTCGGCTCGGACAACGGCGGCCTGAGGGTCGGTCAGGCGAGCGGCGTCAGCTGAGCAGCCGTGCCACTTCCCGGCGCAGCACCTTGCCCATCGGGTTGGTCGGGAGTTCGTCGACGAAGACCACCCGCCGCGGCACCTTGTACGGCGTGAGGTCACCGCGCGAGTGCGTGCGCAGCTCCTCCGGCAGCACCGGGACCCCCTCGACGAGGACCACCGCGGCCACGACCTCCTCACCACCGTCCTCGTGCGGGAGCCCCACCACGGCGACGTCCAGGACGCCGCCATGCGTGCGGATGACGGCCTCCACCTCCGAGGGGTAGACGTTGAAGCCGCCGGTGATGATGATCTCCTTCACCCGGTCGACGATGGTCAGGAAGCCGTCGGGCGCCATGGTGACGATGTCCCCGGTGCGGAACCAGCCGTCGTGGAAGGCGGCCTCGGTCTCCTCCGGGGCGTTGCGGTAGCCCGAGAACACCTGCGGGCCCCGGACCAGCAGCTCGCCGCGCTCCCCCTGCGCCACGTCGCGGTCCAGGTCCTCGGCGTCGGCGATGCGGACCTCCACGTCGGGGAACGGCACGCCGATCGAGCCGGGCCGCCGCGCGTTCGTCATCGGGTTCCCCACGATCACCGGGGAGGTCTCGGTCAGTCCGTAGCCCTCGACGAGCAGGCCGCCGGTCGCGCTCTCCCAGCGCTCCACCAGCGAGCCCGGCAGCGGCATCGCCCCCGAGAGGCCGTAGCGGATGCCCCGGATCGAGACGCCCCGGCGCTCGGCCTCGTCGACGATGCGGCGGTACAGCGGCGGCACGGCCGGCACGAAGCTCGGCACCTGTCGCTTGATCGCGTCCATGATCAGCCCGACGTCGGGCTTGGGCAGCAGCACCAGCTTGGCGGCCAGGGCGACGCCCAGCAGCACGCTGACCGTCACGCCGTACGCGTGGAAGAGCGGCAGGGCGACCAGGAACGACTCCTCGCCCTCCTTCAGCCCCGAGACCCAGACCCGGCCCTGGAGAACGTTGGCGACCAGGTTGCGATGGCGAAGCGGCACGCCCTTGGGGACCCCCGTGGTGCCGGAGGTGTAGAGCAGCAGCGCGACGTCGTCCTTGCCGGGGCGCGGGTGCGCGGCGTCCAGCGGAGGAGCCGAGGCCAGCTCGGTCCACGGCATCGCGCCGGGCGCCGGCGAGGTGAGCTGGTCTCGCGACTCCCGCGCCTTGGCGATGGGCAGGCGCAGGGCCAGCCGCTTGGTCCACGGCAGCTTGGTGGTGAGGTCGACGGCGACGACGTGCTCCAGGGCGGAGCCGGCGCGCAGTTCCTCGACCACCGGCACGACCTTGTCCCACACGATCGCCACGCGGGCGCCGTGGTCGGCGAACGGCACGCGCAGCTCGGCGGCGGTGTAGAGCGGGTTGTGCTCCACCACGGTGGCCCCCAGCCGCAGCACCGCGAAGAACGCGATCACGTTCTGCGGGCAGTTGGGCATCACCAGGGCGACGTTGTCGCCCGCGCGCACACCGATCCGGTGCAGGCCGCCGGCCACCCGGCGTACCTCCTCGTCGACCTGGGCGTAGGTCGAGCCGCGACCCAGGAAGTCGAGGGCCGGACGGTCGGCGTAGGCCTGCACCGAGCGCTCCCACAGATCCCACACGGTGGTCTCGCCGTACTCGAGGTGCAACGGCACACCGGGTCCGTAGGCGTCGGCCCACACGGGCTCCTGAGCTGGCACGGTTCCCTCGTCTTCCCCGCCCCGGACGTCGTGAGCGGGGCGACTTCTTAACCTAATCGGCCCTCTGGCCGGTCACGCACGCACCCCGCTGCGGTCAGGCCGGCGCCGTCTCCTGCCTGCCGGTGGTCTCGACGAGCACCACCGGGCAGACCGTCGTACGGAGCATCGCACGGGCCACGGCACCGACGTGCGAGCCGACCGGCAGCGCCCAGTGACGGCGACCGACGACGACGAGGTCCGACTCGACCGCCCCCTCGACCAGGCCCACGGCGGGCGGTGCGTGGACGACGACGGTCTCCACCTCGACGCCGGGGAACTCGCGCTGCAGCGGCTCTAGGTGCGGCGCCATCTCGGAGCGGAAGCGCCGGTCGAAGTCTCGGCGCATGTCGTCGTCCACGACCACGACGTCGTAACCGCTGGCGAGCCACCAGGCGTGCAGGACGCGCAGCCTCGCGCCCCGGCCCTGGGCGAGGTCGAACGCCGTGCGGAGCACCGCGTCGGCGCGCTCGGGACTGCTGACGCCCACCGTCACCCGCCCGTGGGGCGGCTCGGCGGGCTGCCAGCCCTGCGGCACCGACGCGACCGGCGGGTGCGCGCGAGCGGCCACGCCGAGGGTGGTCGAGGTGGTGGTGAAGCGTTGCAGGCCCTCGAGGTGGCGGTGCTGCAGCACGACGAGGCGGGCCTCGCGCGAGCGGACAGCAAGGTCGGAGACCGCGCTGCCGCTGCGCTCGACCAGCTCGGTCGTGACCGCGACGCGCCCGGTGACCAGCTCGGTCGCCACCTTCTCGGCGTGCTCCAGCAGCGTGACGGCGTACTGCCTGGCACTGGTGTAGGCGATCGAGTAGGTCTCGGGCAGCATCGCTCCGGGCAGGTACAGGACGTGGACGAGGTGCAGGTCGGACCGGGTGCGGAGGGCCTCATCGACTGCGAAGGTCATCATCGCCTCGACATCCTCGCTGGCGACGGCGACGATGATGCGGTTGCCGGACATGTTCATCGGTGGTGCCTCCCTCTCGGTGTCACCTCCACTCAACTCCTGGTCGGCGGCCGACCGCAGGGCCCAACGGCCACAGGCACCGGGACCTTCGGCCGGCGCTTCCCCCGACGACGAAAGGCGCCACGTGACCGGCTCGGCCAAGCTCCTGGTGCTGAACTGCGGCTCGTCCTCGCTCAAGTACGACCTGTTCGCGCCCTGGGCCGGCGACGCCGAGCCGGTCCGCGTGGCGACGGGCTTCGTGGAGGGGGTCGGCCAGGGGACCGCCAGGCTGCGCCACGACCCGCCCCTGACCGGGCATCGCGGTCCGGTGCAGGAGGTCGAGGCCGGCGACCACGAGGCCGCGCTGCACGTCGTACTCGACGTCCTGCGCGACGACTGGGCGGGCCTGGAGGCACTGGGGGCGGTCGCCCACCGCGTCGTCCACGGCGGCCCCGACCTGAGCCGCCCCGCCGTCGTCGACGAGGCGGTGCTCGAGGCCATCGAGAGCGCCGCCGCGCTCGCACCGTTGCACAACCCCGCGGCCCTGGCCGGGATCCGAGCCGTCGACTCCCTGTGGCCGGGCCTCCCCCAGGTGGTCGTGTTCGACACGGCCTTCCACGCCACGTTGCCCGCCGCCGCCTCGACCTATGCCATCCCGCAGGAGCTGGCGCGCCGCCACCATCTGCGCCGCTGGGGCTTCCACGGGATCAGCCACCAGTACGTCACAGCCCGTACGGCGGACGTCCTCGGCGTCCCGGCCGACCGGGTCAGCCTCGTCTCCTGCCACATCGGCAACGGCGTGTCCGTGACTGCGGTGCGCGAGGGCCGGAGCATCGACACCTCGATGGGGTTCACGCCCATGGACGGCGCGGTGATGGGCACCCGCAGCGGCAGCATCGACCCGGGGGCCGTTCTCCACCTGGGCCGCACCGGCCTGCCTCCCGACGAGGTCGAGGACCTGCTGCAGCACCGCAGCGGGATGCTCGGCCTCTGCGGCGACTCCGACATGCGGCGCGTGCGCGAGCGGGCCGACGCGGGCGACGCCGAGGCGGTGCTCGCCCTGGAGGTCTACTCGCACCGCCTGCGCTCACTGCTCTCGTCCTACCTCGGCCAGCTGCCCGATCTGCACGCCGTCGTGTTCACCGCCGGGGTCGGCGAGCACGATCCGGCGCTGCGCGCCGAGGTCATCGCGCCGCTGGCGCACCTCGGGCTGCAGCTGGACCCGGACGCCAACGCGGCCGCGGTCGGCGGTGACCGGCCGGCACGGATCGACGCCGGAGGCACCCCGGTCCTCGTCGTCCCCACCGACGAGGGGGCCCAGGTCGCCCGCGAGGCGCGCTCAGCCGTCTTCGGCCCAGTCCCCCAGTGACCAGTCGCGCACGGCGGGGAGGTCCTCGAGGTGCTCGACGACGTAGGCGGCGTGCAGGTCCAGCTGGGCGCGACACCACTCCTTGAGCTCGGCTGCCCCGGTCGGCGTGCGCCGGGCGTTGTTGATCGCGTCCATCACCAGGTCGAAGCGCGAGGCCCGGTTGCGCACCACCATGTCGAACGGCGTGGTGGTGGTGCCCTCCTCGATGAAGCCCCGGACGTGGAAGCGGTCCGCGTCCGGGCGTCCGTGCACGAGCTGGTGCACGGCACCGGGATAGCCGTGGAAGCCGAACACGACGTCGACGTGGTCGGTGAACAGCTCGCGGAAGAGGGTGTCGCCCATGCCGTGCGGGTGGTCCTTGGGCCGCGGCAGCGTCATCAGGTCGACGACGTTGACGACCCGGACCCTGAGCTGGGGCAGGCGCTCGCGCAGGATCGCCGCCGCTGCCACCGTCTCCATCGTCACGACGTCGCCCGCACAGGCCAGCACGATGTCGGGGTCGGCGGATCCGTCATCCGTGCCGGCCCACTCCCAGACCCCCGCACCGCGGGCGCAGTGCTCGATGGCCTCGTCGATCGAGAGCCACTGCAGCTGCGGCTGCTTGTCGATGACGATCAGGTTGACGTAGGCGCGCGAGCGCAGGGCGTGGTCGGCCACCGACAGCAGGCAGTTGGCGTCCGGCGGCAGGTAGACGCGCGACACCGACCCGCGCTGGGTGATGACGTTCTGGATGAGCCCCGGCCCCTGGTGGGAGAAGCCGTTGTGGTCGTTGCGCCAGGCCGTCGACGTCAGCAGCACGTTCAGGCTGGGGGCGGAGCGCCGCCACGGCAGCTGCGCCCCCTCCTCGAGCCACTTGCTGTGCTGGATCGTCTGCGAGGCGCTGACCATCGCGAAGGCCTCGTACGTCGCGAACAGGCCGTGCCTCCCGGTCAGGGTGTACCCCTCGAGCCAGCCGTGGCAGTTGTGCTCGCTGAGCACCTCCATGACGCGCCCGTCGCGGGAGAGCGCGACGTCGTCGGGGAAGGCGGTCTCGGCGAAGCACCGGTCGGAGACCTCGAAGACCGCGCCAAGGCGGTTGCTGTTGGTCTCGTCGGGACAGAACAGGCGGAAGTCGTGGGGGTTGAGCCGGTAGACGTCGGCCAGCATCGCGCCGAGCCGCCGCGTCGACTCCGCTCGGTGCCGCGCCGGGTGCGACAACTCGAGGGCGTAGTCGCGGAAGTCCGGCAACACCAGCTCGCCGGAGCCACTGCCCGCGTTGGCGTGCGGGCTGGCGCTCATCCGCAGGGGGCCCTCGGGGTTCGCGTCCAGCACCAGGTCGCTGAGTGAGCCGTCGTCGTCGAACAGCTCCTGCGGTCGGTAGGACCGCAGCCAGCCCTCGAGCAGGGCGAGGTGCTCGGGGTTGTCGCGCACGCCCGAGAGCGGCACCTGGTGCGAGCGCCAGGTGCCGGCGACCTGCACGCCGTCGACCTGGTCCGGACCGGTCCAGCCCTTGGGGCTGCGCAGGATGACCAGGGGCCATCGCGGCCGGCGGCCGTCCCAGTCGCCGGAGCGTGCGGACTCCTGGATCGAGCGGATGCTCCCCAGCGCCCACGACATCGCGGCCGCGACGCGGTGGTGCATCCCCGGCAGGTCGTCGCCCTCCACCTCGACCACCTCGTAGCCGTGGCCCTCGAGGAGGCTGCGGACCTCTGCGGGGTCCTTGCGTGCCAGGACGGTGGGCCCGGCGATCTTGGCGCCGTTGAGGTGCAGCACCGGCAGCACCGCGCCGTCCCGGGTCGGGTTGAGGAAGGAGATGCCCTTCCACGAGCCCTCCAAGGGCCCGGTCTCCGCCTCGCCGTCGCCGACCACGGCGAGCGCGACGAGGTCTGGGTTGTCCATGACCGCGCCGAACGCATGCACCAGCACGTAGCCCAGCTCGCCGCCCTCGTGGATGGATCCCGGCGTGGTGACCGACACATGGCTCGGGATGCCGCCGGGCGAGCTGAACTGGCGGAAGAGCCGGCGTAGGCCCTCCTCGTCCGGCGAGATGTGGGGGTAGACCTCGCTGTAGGTGCCCTCGAGGTAGCCGGCGGCCACCAGCGCCGGGCCGCCGTGGCCCGGACCGGCGAGGTAGATCATCTGTTGGCCGGTACGCCGGATCAGCCGGGAGGCGTGCGCGTAGAGCATCGCCAGTCCGGGGCTGGTGCCCCAGTGGCCCAGCAGTCGGGGCTTGATGTGCTCGGGGCGCAGGGGCTCGCGCAGCAGCGGGTTGGCCTGCAGGTAGATCTGTCCGACCGTGAGGTAGTTGTTGGCCCGCCACCAGGCGTCCACGGAGGCCAGCTCGCCCTCGGAGAGCCGCGCGAGCTCCTCCACGACAGCGGCGGTGTCGGCTTCGCTCATGCGCTTCCTCCTGAGGCGAGGGACGTCGGTGCGACGCGGCGCCGCGACTGCCGGTGCCGCTGGGCGGCGAGCACGGCGCCGGGCACCACGCTCAGGAGCAGCACGGTAGCCGCATCCGACCACGAGAGGGTGTCCGTGCCGAGCAGGCTGCGCAGGGGCGACCACGTGACCGCGAGGACCTGGAGCACCGCGGCGAGCGCGACCGCGGCCTCGAGACCGCGCCCCCGCCAGGTCACGCCCGCGCGGGGCGCACGGATCGCGAGCCCCACGCCCAGCTGGGCCAGGCCGAGGGTCACGAACACCCAGGTCTGCACCCGCGCCTCGGGAGCCAGCAGGCCGGCGGCGAGCGAGACGATGCTGATCAGGGCTCCGGCCAGGAGGATCTGCCCGAACAGGCCCTGCCCGAGGACCGACTGTTGCGGCGGCGGCGACGGGCGGCGCATCGCCTCGGGGTCCAGCGGCTCGCCACCGAACGCGACGCCGGGCACGCCGTGGGTGAGCATGTTGATCCACAGGATCTGCCCCGGCCCGAGCGGCACGGCCAGGCCGAGGAAGGGCCCGAGCAGGATCACGACGACCTCGGCGAGCCCGCCCGCCAGGGCGTAGCGCAAGAACATGCGGATGTTCGCATAGATCCGGCGCCCCTCCCCCACGGCGACGACCACGGTGCGCAGGTTGTCGTCGGCCAGCACCACGTCGGCGGCCTGGCGCGCGACCTCGGTACCGCGCTCGCCCATCGCAACGCCGATGTCCGCCCGGCGCAGCGCCGGCGCGTCGTTGACCCCGTCGCCGGTCATCGCGACGACCTCGCCACGGTCCTGCCAGGCCGCCACGATGTCGACCTTCTGCTCGGGATGGGTGCGGGCGTAGACCCCGATCCGCTCGACGGCCGCCACGTGCTCGCCGCGCTTGACCATGTCGCCGTCGGCCACCTCCTGCGTCGCGCTGCGGATGCCGAGCTCGTCGGCGATCGCGCGCGCCGTCGCCGGGTGGTCCCCGGTGATCAGGACGGTCCGGATCCCCGCGTCCGCGCAAGCGGATACGACGCCGGCCGCGTCGGCCCGGAGGGGGTCGGAGATGGCCACGAGCCCTCGGAGCACGAGCCCGTCGTCGAGCTCGGACCGGGCCGGCTGCGAGGCCCCCGCTGTGTCGGCGACCGCCAGCACCCGGAAGCCCCTGCCGGCGAACTCCTCGGCGGCCGCCCGGGCCCGCTGAGCGACGTCGGTGTCGGCCAGCAGGTCCAGCACCACCTCGGGTGCGCCCTTGCAGACCGTCAGCCAGGCCCCGTCGCGGTGGTGCACCGTGATCATGCGCTGCAGGCTGGCGTCGAACGGCACCTCGTCGACCCGTGACCACAGCGAGCCGAGCCGCAGCAGGTCGGCGTCGTGCTTGGCCGCCGCGATCAGCAGGGCCGCCTCCATGGGGTCGCCGACGATCCCCCACTGTCCGTCCTCCGCGGTCGTGAGGCGGGCGTCGTTGCACAGCACCACGTCGCGCAGCAGCAGCGCCAGCGACTCCGGCTCGTCGTCGCCGACCACCTCCCCGGCGACGTCGTACCCGTGGCCGGTGACCCGAGACGCGCCGGTGGGGGTCCACAGCTGCTGGACGACCATGCGGCCCTCGGTGAGGGTGCCCGTCTTGTCCGAGGCCAGCACGGTGACCGATCCCAGCGTCTCGACGGCCGGGAGCCAGCGGACGAGGGCCGACTGACGCGCCATACGGTAGGCCCCGAGCGCCAGCGCGACCGAGACCACCGCCGGCAGCGACTCCGGGATGGCCGCCACCGCGAGGCTGACGGCCAGGACCACCATCTCGGCGGCGCCCTCTCCCCTCAGCAGGCCGAGGACGAACACCAGTGCCGCCAGCGCCAGCGTCAGCCCGACGAGCTGGCGCGAGAGGGTCGACAGCCGCTGCTGCAGCGGGGTCGGCCGGACACCCGCCGAGGCGATGGCGGCGGCGATGCGCCCCAGGGCGCTGTCGGCGCCGGTGCTGGTCACCTCGGCCAGCCCGCGCCCGCGGGTCACGACGGTGCCGGACAGGAGCGGCTCGTCCACGCCCCGGGCGACCGGCACCGACTCGCCGGTCATCGCGGCCTCGTCGACCTGCAACGCCGCTGCTTCCAGTAGCGACCCGTCCGCCGGGACCACGTCGCCGGCCTCCAGCCGGACCACGTCGCCCGGCACGAGGTCCGCACTGTCGACGCGCACCGGCTCCCCGTCACGCAGCACGGTGGCGTGGGGGGCCGAGAGACGCTCGAGGGACGCGATCGCGTTGGCCGCCCGCACCTCCTGCACCACCCCGATGGCGGTGTTGAGCACGATCACGGCCGCGATGATGATGGCGTCCGCGACGTCGCCGAGGGCCGCGACGACGACCAGGGCGCCAAGCAGCAGCAGGATCATCGGGTCGCGCAGCTGCCCGCCCACACGGGAGACCAGGCTGGGCGGCTTGGGACGGGGTGCCCGGTTCGGTCCGAAGGTCGCCAGGCGCTCCGCCGCCTCCGCGCTCGACAGACCGGTGATGGTCACGACGCCGCCTCCCTCTCTCGCTCGGGCTGGCCCCTCCACCAAACGGCCCTGGACGCTCGGCCAGACGTGCCGTTCGACCCCGAGGCTGCGGGCCTTTCGCCTCTCGGCGCGACGGGTCCCGGCAGTGCTAGTGGCCGGCCGGACGACCCCGCAGCTGTCGCGGGATCCCGGAGTCCACGAGGGCGGCGGGCTCGAGGCGCACCTTCACGTCCACGAGCGCGCAGTCCTCCTCGCCGACCATGACCGGGTTGAGGTCCATCTCGGCGAGGTAGGGCACGTCCTCGGCGAGGCGCCCCAGGCGCACCAGCAGGTCTACGAGCCCGTCCACGTCGCCCTGCAGCAGGGAGCTGACGCGCAGCATCGACACCGCCCGTGCGGCGTCACCGGCGCTCACGGGTGGCAGCAGGAACACGCGGTCCGCCCAGACCTCCGTCGCGACCCCGCCGGCGGCCACCATCACCAGTGGTCCGAACGCCGGGTCGCGCACCGCGCCGAGCGCCACCTCGACGCCCTTCGCCAGGGGCTGCACGAGCAGCGTCGAGCCGCGATGCCCGAGCTCCCGCTCGAAGTCCCGGACCGCCGCACGGACCTCGGGGGCCGTCGTGAGGCCCACCCGCACCAGCCCGCGCGCGGTCTTGTGGACGACGTCGCGGTCGGCGACCTTGACGACCACGGGGTAGCCCACCTCGCGAGCGGCGCGCTCGGCGGAGCGCAGCCCGTGCGCTACCCGGCCCGTGGGAGCCAACCCGTAGTCCGAGAGCAGCACCCCGAGCTCCTCGGCATCGAGCCAGTGGCCGCCCTCGCCCCTGGCGGTCAGGATCTCCTGCGCCGTACGACGGGCGCGCTCCGCGCGGGCGGCGTCCACGGGCGGGGCCTGGTCACGCGGGGACCGGCGCCACTCGGCGTAACGGACGGCGCGCCCCAACGCCTCCGCCGCGGCCCGGATGCTGGGCAGCACGGTCACGCCGGGCAGGTCGGCGGGCACCTCGAGCCCGCCCATGGCGACCAGCACCAGCGGCCGGTCCGGATGCCCTGCACGGGCCTCGGCCACGGCCCGCAGCGCGGCGTCGGCGTCCCCGACGCCCGTGGCGACCAGCACCACCAGCACCACGTCCACCTCGTCGTCGGCGCGCAGCAGCTCCTCCGCGAGCGCGCCGAGCCCGGCGGCGGTCGCGGTCGCGCCGGCGTCCACCGGGTTGGCCGCGCCGGTGGCCCCCTGGACGTGGCGCGCCAGACGGCGACGCAGGCGGGCGCCCGGCTGGGGAACGACCAGGCCGCAGCCCTCCGCCGCCTCCGCGGCCAGGGCCCCCAGTCCCCCGCCGTTGCTGAGCACCGCCACGCGGCTTCCGGACGGCAGCGGCTGCTGGGTCAGCACCAGGGCCGCCTCGGCCATGTCCTCCGCGCTGGTGCAGCTGACGACGCCGGCCTGGGCGAAGAGCGCTGAGACGGCCACGGCCGGCGTGGCCGCCGCCGCGGTGTGCGACCCCCCGGTCCGCCGCCCGCCGCTGGACCGGCCGCCCACGACGGCCAGGAGCGGCTTGGCCTCCGAGAAGCGGCGCGCGAACCGCGCGAACTTCAGCGGGTTGCCGAACGACTCCAGATACAGCGCCGCGGCGCTCACCCGCGGGTCGTCGCGCCAGGCCGCGAGGAGGTCGTTGCCGGAGACGTCGGCCTTGTCGCCGAGCGAGACGAAGGTGCCGACCCCGAGCCCGAGCCGGCGCGCCACGTCGGTGAGGACGATGCCCACGCCCCCGGACTGCGAGGCCACGGCGAGTCCGCCCGGGGGCGGGACGGCGCCGGTGAAGGTCGCGTGCAGGCGAAGGTCGGCGTGGTTCACCAGGATGCCCAGGCAGTCGGGCCCCACGATCCGGATACTGCTGCGGCGCGCCAGGGCCAGCATCTGGCCCTCGGCCCGTGCGCCGGCCGGGCCCCACTCCTGGAAACCGGACGAGACCACCACCGCGCTCGGGACACCCGCGGCGGCGGCGTCCTCCAGCGCCGCGACCACACCCGCCGCCGGGACAGCGACGACGAGCAGGTCCACGCCGCCGGGTACGTCGACGACGCGCGGGTGGGCAGGGACCCCCTCGATCTCGTGCGCCTGGGGATGTACGGCGTGCACCGGACCCGCGAAGCCGCCCGCGACGATCGACCTGACGATGGCAGAGCCCACGCCGGTGCCGTTCCGACGGGCGCCGACGACCGCCACGCTGCGGGGGTACAGCAGCGGGTGCAGGGACCGCGCCTCGGCCTCGGTCTCGCGCTGGTCGGCGGCCTCCACGGCGGCCGCGGAGGCGGTGGTGTCCATCTCCACATGGGCGACACCGGACTCGAACTCGCGCCTGGCGGTGAAGCCGGCGTCGACGAAGACCCGCAGCATCGCGGTGTTGTCACCGAGGACCTCCGCTACGAAGCGGCGCGTCCCGCGGTCCCGGCACGCCGCAGCCAGATGCTCCAGCAGCAGGCTGCCCAGGCCCAGGCCGTGGAACTCCTCGGCGACCAGGAAGGCCACCTCGGCCACCTCCGGCTCCATCTGCTCGGCCGTGGCCAGGGCCGCCAGCCGCCCCTTCCGCTCCGCGACCAGCGCGAAGCAGGCGGGGTCCTCCAGCACGTGCGCGACGTACAGGTGCCCGGCCTTGCGGCCGGTCGAGAAGAAGCGGAACCGGAAGCTGGCGTCGGAGACGTCGTCGTGCAGGGCCCTCAGGGCGTCGCGGTCCGCGGCGGCGGCGCGACGGATGACTGCGACGCTCCCGTCGCGCAGCAGCACGTCCGCGGGCGCCGGACCGTCAGCGACAGCATCGACGCTCATGGGTCCTCCCTCCTCCACGCTCCATCGCACTCTGGCACGGCCGCGGGCCGGATGGCGGTCCGAGGGACCAAGGACCCGGGTCCTCCGAGCCGGGCGGGGGGTGGGTCCTACGGCCCTGCCGGGTGCCCGCTCCCGGCACCAGACTGGAGTGCCCGAAGCAGCAATCGCCCCGCGCAGGAGGCACCGCCATGAAGGCCGCCGTCGTCACCAGCTTCACCGAGCCGCTCGAGATCCAGGACGTCCCGGTCCCCACTCCCGGCCCAGGGCAGGTCCTGGTCCGCATCGAGGCCTCGGGCCTGTGCCACACCGACATCCACGCCGCCCACGGCGACTGGCCGGTGAAGCCCACCCCACCGTTCGTCCCCGGGCACGAGGGCGTCGGGATCGTCGAGGCCCTCGGCGAGGGCGTCACGAACCGTGCCGTGGGAGACCGCGTGGCGCTGCCCTGGCTCGGCCACGCCTGCGGGCACTGCCACTACTGCGTGAGCGGCTGGGAGACGCTGTGCGAGGAGCAGCTGAACACCGGGTACTCCATCGACGGCGGGTTCGCGGAGTACGCCGTGGCCGACGCCGCGTACGCCGTGGCGGTGCCCGACGGCATCACGCCGCAAGACGCCGCCCCGCTCACCTGCGCCGGCGTCACGACGTACAAGGCGATCAAGGTCGCGCGCATCCAGCCCACCGAGCGGGTGGCGATCTTCGGCATCGGCGGGCTGGGCCACCTGGCGCTGCAGTACGCCAGGATCGTGGGAGGGACGGTCATCGCCGTCGACGTCGAGCAGTCCAAGCTCGACCTCGCCCGCGAGCTGGGTGCCGACCACCTCGTCAACGCGGCTGAGACCGACCCCGTCGCCGCCATCGAGGAGCTCGGCGGCGCCGATGTCGCGATCGTGCTCGCGGTGATCCCCCGGGTGTTCGAGCAGGCCTTCGAGTCGCTGAGGCGCGGCGGGCGCCTGGTGTGCGTGGGCCTCCCGCCCGAGTCCGACGGCCCCATGGCGCTGCCGATCTTCCCGACCGTCCTCAAGGGCATCTCGGTGATCGGCTCCATCGTGGGCACCCGGCAGGACCTCGCCGAGGTCTTCGACCTGCACGCGCTGGGGCGCACCCGGGTGATCGCGGAGAGCCGCAGTCTCGACGAGGTGAACGAGTGCGTGGCGGAGGTGCTCGCCGGCCGTGCACCCGCCCGCTTGGTGTTCGAGCTGTGACGCCCGCGGGGGCGGCGGTGACCTGAGGCCGTGCCCCTGAGGACCTTGGTCCCTGTCCCGGCCGCGGCACGCGCACCAGGCTGGAGGCACGAAGAGTGTGGCTCCGCCACCGGCCGACGGCCGGCTCGTGCGGCCACCGGGACGGAGAGCCGCCATGTTGGTCCAGGACGTCATGACCGCCGAGCCGGTCACCGTGCGCATCGACAGCTCGGTGAAGGACGCGCTGATCCTGCTCGCCGACCACGGTGTCACCTCGCTGCCCGTGGTGGACGCGGCCGGCCGCATCCGCGGCATGGTCAGCGAGGCGGACCTGATCCGCGAGGCCGTGGCCCGCGACCCCCGGCTCCGCGAGACCCCGCTGCCCCGCGACCGGACCGGCGCGCCCGACTCGGTCGCGGACGTCTACACGCCGCACGCCGTGTCCGTGCGCGGCCGCGACGACCTCGCCGACGCGGTGGAGCTCATGACCTCGACCAGCGTCAAGAGCCTGCCGGTCGTCGACGCCAACGAGCGCGTCGTGGGCATCGTCAGCCGCAGCGACGTCGTCCGCCTGCTCGCCCGCGCGGACAGCGCCATCGAGGCCGAGGTCGCCGAGCTCATGCGCTCCCTGGGCCACGACAGCTGGCTGGTCGAGGTGCAGGACGGGGTCGTGGAGCTGAGCGGGCCCCGCGGGCACAGCGAGGCGGCCATCGCCCGGGTCACTGCCGGCAGCGTCGGGGGCGTCATCGAGGTCCGGGTGGACCAGCAGCCCTGACCGGCGGGCGGCGCCTCTAGGCTGGCCGCACGCCATGCCGACCTCCCACCCTTCCGTCCGCGAGCCCCGGCTGCTGCTCGCCGTCGACGCCCCCTCCCTGCTCCACCGCAACCACCACGCCCGCGTGGCGACCGCGCTGCGCGACCGGGGCGGCCGGCCCGCCTGGGCGCTGCACGGGATGGTGCGGCAGATCCTGGAGGTGATCGACCAGTTCGCCCCCGACGCGGTGGTCTTCGGCTTCGACGACCGGACCGCCTCGGTGCGGACCGAGACCTACCCGGCGTACAAGGCGGGCCGCCGCGAGAAGGACCCCGCCCTGGTGGACCAGCTCCAGCGCTCCGCCGCCCTCCTGGACGCGCTCGGCCTGCACACCGTCACGCCGGCCGGACTGGAGGCCGACGACGTCAGCGCCACCGCCGCGACCTGGGCCGAGGCCGCGGGCTGGGACTGCGTGATCGTGACCTCCGACCGCGACTCCTTCGCCCACATCAGCGCGCGCACCCGCGTGCTGCGGCTGATCGACGGCGGCGTGAACGCCTCCCCGCTGCTCAACCCGGCCCGGCTGCGCACGCTGTACGGCATCGCGGCCGAGCATTACCTGGAGTACGCCGCCCTGCGCGGGGACACCAGCGACAACCTTCCCGGCGTGCCGGGGATCGGCGAGAAGACCGCCCCGGTCCTGCTCGGCCAGATGGGCTCGATGCGCTCCGTGTGGGCCGACATCGACCACTGCGCGGGCGCCAACCTCGTCGCCGCGCTCGACTCCTACTGCGACGAGGAGGGTCTGCGGCGCATCGGTCCCGGGCTGCTGAAGCGACTGACGGCCCCCGGGGCCCGCGAACGCTTCGAGTTCAACCTCGAGATCATGGCCGGGCGCACCGACCTCGACCTCGGGCTGACCCCCGACGTCCCCGGCTCACCCGGCCTGCTGCCGCTCGACCCCGACCGGGTCGCCCAGGTGGTCGGCTACCTCGGCGTCCCGGCCACCACCGACCTCGCCCTGCGCGTGCTCACCGAGCCTCCGGCCTCCTACGACGACGGCCCCCGGACTGCTCCGGAGGCCGTCGTCGTACAGGAGCGGTGACTAGTCGCCGTTGTCCTCTGAGACCAGCCAGTCGCCGTCCTCCTTGACCAAGGTCAGCGTGCCCTTCTCGGTGCTCTTGGTCTCGTCGGAGCCGATGAGCTCCTTGAACTTCTCCTCGTCGTCTCCGGTGTACTCCAGGGTGGCGGAGTAGTCGACCGTCGCCTTGTCCCCGTCCTCCTTGGCGTCCTCGATCTCGAACTCGGCGTCGACGTCGTCGAGGACCGCGCGGAACTCCTCGAAGTCCTCGTTCTCCTCGATCTTCTTCGCGAGATCACCGCAGTTGTCGACCTCGTAGAGCTCGAAGGTGCTCTCCATCAGGTCCTTGGTGCTGAGCTCGCAGACCTTCTGCTGGTCTCCGTCCGCCTGGGCGTTGAGATAGTCCTCCGCCGCGCCCTGGGCACCGCTGCTGCCACCCAGGACGAGGAACAGCACCAGGCCGAGGACGACCACCAGTGCCACGCCACCCCCGATCAGGGCGATCAGCTTGCCCTTGCCCTTGCCGCCGCCGCCGGAGCCGCCCTGCGGCTGCGACTGCCAGGGCTGCTGGCCCGGGTAGCCCTGCTGCGGGTAGCCCTGCTGGGAATAGCCCTGCTGGGCGTAGTCGGCCTGCTGAGGCGTCTGCCAGCCTTGGGTCGGCGGCGCCGAGGGCGGCGGGCCTGAGGGGGGCGGGCTCGAGGGCGGGCTCGAGGGCGGGGGGCCCGAGGGTGCACCCGCGGGCGGAGTGGCGGGTTCGGGGTCACGCGGCGAGGCGACGACGGTCGCGCCCGGGTCCGGCTGCTGCGGGGGCGCGGACGCCGGCGGCGTCGCGCCCGCTGCCGGCATCGTGTGCTCCGTCCACCCGGTCCCGTCCCACCACCGCTGGTTGCCGTGGCCGTCGGGATACCACCCGGCCGGGGTGCTGGGCTGGTTCGGGTCGCTCATGGGCTTCTCCTCGACGGCGGGACGACGACAGTGAGGCGCATCATCACACGCCCGGTGCGGTATGGCACGGGTGGGCCGGACGCCGGTGTGTCTCCGCGTGCAGGTCAGAGGGCGCCGCTGCCGGGCAGCCAGGTGCCGCAGTTGATCGTCTTGGAGTACTCCTCGGCGGTCCAGCCGCCGAGCTTGGTGACGATCGTGAGCCGGTACGACGTAGCGCCGACGTCGATGAGCTGCAGCCCGGTGGTGAGCGAGACCCGCTTGGTGGTCTCGGTGGCCACCGCACGCTGGGTGTTGCCGCGATACAGCGTAGACACGAACGACACGCCCGCCGGCTGCCGGGGGTCCGCGAAGCCGGTGACGTTGACGTCCACGCCCTCGGTGAGGAACCCGATCCGGCAGGTGTAGGTGCCGGTCACGGCGGAGGGCTTCACCAGCTTCGCGGCGCCCACCGTCATCACCGGCGCGCGGCTGTCGGCGAAGCGGGCGAACGCCAGCTGGGGGACGACGAGGAGGCACAGGACCGCCAGGGTCAGCGACACTGCGCGGCGCAGGGTGTCGGACCGGGTCATCGGTGGGCTCCAAGGTGTGGGTTCGCCAGGTCAGGCGGGGGTGTGGTGGTGATGGCACCAGTCTGGCGAGCGATGTTCAAGGGGGCCCTGGGGGCCACCTCAAGGAGTCCTCAAGGTCTGGCATAGTCCCGCCCATGAATGACGCTCGGGGGGCCGAACGCAGGGCAGTCGTGGTCGAGGACGACGAGGACATCCGATCGTTGATCGAGTTCACCTTGACCAGCCAGGGCTTCGAGGTGAGGTCCGTCGCCACCGGCCTCGACGGTGTCGAGGCCGCGCGTACCTTCGACCCCGACCTGGTCACGCTGGACCTCGGCCTGCCCGGCATCGACGGCATCGAGACCTGTCGCCGCATCCGCGAGACCAGCGACGTGTACATCGTCATGATCACCGCCCGCGACGAGGAGATCGACCGACTGATCGGGCTCGAGACGGGAGCCGACGACTTCCTGTCCAAGCCGTTCAGTCCGCGCGAGCTCCAGGCGCGGGTCAACGCTCTCTTCCGCCGGCCCCGGCGTGCGACCGCGACTCCCGAGCCCTCCGGCCAGGCGCTGGCCGGCCCGGACAACGAGGTGCTCGGCCACGGTCCCCTCCGAGTCGACGTCGACGGCCGTCGTGCCTTCCACGGCGAGGCCGAGCTGCCGCTGACCCGCACCGAGTTCGACCTGCTCACCGAGCTGATGCGGACACCGGCCCGGGTCTGGACCCGCGAGGCCCTGCTGCGCTCAGTCTGGGGCACCGACTGGGCAACCGACACCCACCTCGTGGAGGTCCATGTCGGCAACCTGCGGCGCAAGCTCGGCGAGGCCGCCTCGCTGGTCCGCACCGTCCGCGGCGTCGGCTACCGCATGGACACGCTGTAGCCGCGACGTCGTCACGGACCCGCCCAGGTACGACGACAGTGCGAGGTCGGTGCGGTCGGCGACAGCCGGGATGAGCCGGGCGCGGGCCCCGGCGCCGAACAGGTCGCCGGTGCGGAGCCGGCCGGCGACGTGGGAGGCCAGGTCGAACAGCTCGTGCGCCCCGACGATGCCGGAGGAGACGCGCAGGCTCAAGGCCGCGTCGTGCGCCCCGTCGAGGTCTCCCTCGGCGATCGTGGCCACCAGCCGACCCACGCGCTGGGGCAGGAGCCGGCGGTAGGTGTGCGCGAACCGCTCCATGAAGGGACGGTCCGCCACGTCCACCGCCAGCCGGTTGAGCGCGCTCGGGTGGAAGACGCTCATGCGTCGACCGTCTCGTCCTCGTCGTCGTTGCTGCGGCCCCAGATGCTGGTCAGGCCGAGGAGGATCAGTCCCCCGACGGCGACCCACTTCACGACATGGTGGACGACCGGTGACCGCATGGCGCGGATGACATGGCCGACCTCGGGCACCACCGCCTGGACCTCCCAGACCGTGTCCTCCTCCAGGACGGCGGTCCAGGGGTCGACGTTCGGGTTGGCATCGCCCTTGGTGCGAATGGAGATGGTGCCGTCGGCGGCGCGGTCGACCTCGGTGATGCGGTGGGTCTCGACGCGGTGGTCCTCGATCGGGATCTGGTAGGAGATCACGTCGCCGACCTTGATGTCCGCGGCGGGGCGGGGCGCGGTCACCACGACGTCACCCGGCGAGATGTCGGGCTCCATGGAGCCGGTGAGCATCGTCGACGTGCGGTAGCCGAGCACGTGCGGCCCGATGGCCAGGAACAGGAACGCGACCATGCTGACGACCATCAGCAGGCTAAGCAGCAGGCTCACCAGCCGGCGCAGCAGGCCCGGCCGCCGCGGGGGTTGGCTGCCCGCCCCCGGCCCGTCCGCTGACAGGGCCGAGGACGGGGGCGAGGGGGCCGGGCGGGTGACCGGAGTGACGGCTGACCGGGTGGTCGGGACCGCGCGGTGGCGTCCGCCGGCGGCGATGACGTTGCTCATGGTCTGCCCCTTCTCGGTCAGTCTCGTTCAGGCTCGGTCAGTGGTGGGGCCGGTCACTTGTGGGCAGCGGCCCGCTGGGTCGCGTCGAAGGTGAAGGTGATCGTGTTGCTCAGGCCCTGGAAGGTGTTGTCCGCCGCGGTGGGCAGCGACAGCGAGATCCGCAGGTTCGCGGCCCGACCCGCAGCGTTGAGAGCCGTAGTGGCCGCGCCGAGGTCGAGGTTGGCGCCGACCACGGGGCGAGCGGCGACGACGCTGCTGACGGTGCCGGCGCAGGTGAGCTCGTTGCTGGCGGCCGCCTTGACCCAGCCGCTGGCGCACAGGTCGACCGCGAGCTGCAGGCCGGTGGCCTGGTCGCTGCTGAGCTTGTTGGCGGTGCCGGCGCTGGTGGTGAGCTTGACCGAGCCGAAGGTCTCGGTGTCGCTGGAGCGGTTCAGGACGACGGCGCGCTGGACGGTGTCGCCGGGGACCAGCTCGTTGGCGGCGACGGTGGTGCCGAGGGCACTGTGCTGGGTGAGGTCGAGCTCGACCTTGCCGGTGGCGACCGACTGGTTGGCCGTGGTCGTGTCGGTGAAGCCACCGAAGGTGCCCATACCGGCGACGGAAGCGGCGCCGGCGACGAGGACGACGGAGGCGAGGACCTTGGCGGAGGTGGCGTGGAGGGCGGGAGTGAACATGAGGTGCTCCTTGGGGTTCTGGGTTCGTGAGGGGGTTTCCCTGATGACCAGAACTCTGCCGGGGCCAGATCAAGGCACCCGATGGCGAACTCCTCAGGTTTCCTCAAGCAACCCGCAAGACCCCCTGCCCCGTTCGTGAGCCACGCCACAGGACGCGTGGGGTTTGGGCGGGTCGGGCCCGGGCATCACCACCGCGCGCGCCCTTCCGTCACGCCGAGCTCGGCCTCTCTCGCCAGTCCGCATCCCGGGGGCGGACTGCCTCACCGGCGTCGGCGGCGGGCGCGCCGTTCGCGCGGGGCCCACACGCAAGCGAACCAGGACGCGACCCCTGGGGGGCAGTCGGCCGCGTCCTGGCTCTGACCCGATTCTCTCACAGGTCGCGCTCAGAAGCCCACGCCTAGCTCAGGTCCAGAAGACCCGCTCGACCACCCCGCTGGCGCGGCGCATGCGGCGCAGGTAGTCGTTGACCATCTCGTCCGTCGCCCCGGCCGGGTAGCCGAGCACCCGCGCCACGGCCGCCCGCTGTCGCGGGTCGCGGGGCAGCTCCTCTCCCGGCTTGCCGCGGACGAGCGTGACGGCGTTGCGCACCCGGCTCACCGTGCGCCAGCCCTCGGTGAGCACGGTGGCGTCCTCCTCGGAGATCAGCCCGGCCTCGCGCGCCCCCGCGAGCGCGCCGAGCGTCTGCGGCGTACGCAGCCCGGGGACCCGGCCCGCGTGCTGCATCTGCAGCAGCTGGACGGTCCACTCGATGTCGGCGAGTCCGCCGCGGCCGAGCTTGAGGTGCAGCTTCGGGTCGGCACCGCGCGGAAGCCGCTCGTGGTCGATGCGGGCCTTGATCCGGCGCACCTCGACGACGTCGTCCTCCGAGATGCCCTCGGCGGGGAACCGCAGCGGGTCGATGAGCTCGGTGAAGCGCCGGCGCACGTCGGCGTCGCCCACGACCGCGTCGGCGCGCAGAAGTGCCTGCGCCTCCCACACCTTCGACCACTTCGCGTAGTAGGCCGCGTAGGAGTCCAGCGTGCGCACCAGCGCTCCCTGCTTGCCCTCCGGGCGCAGGTCCGCGTCCACCTGCAGCGGCGGGTCGCCGCCGGGCAGCGCGAGGAGGCGGCGGATCTCGTGGGCGACTGCCTGCGCGTACGACGTCGCCTGCTGCAGGTCGACGCCCGGCACCGGCTCGTGCACGAACAGGACGTCGGCGTCGCTGGAGTAGGAGAGCTCGAAGCCGCCGTAGCGGCCCATGGCGATGATCGCGATCCGAGTGGGGGTCTCCTCGAGCCCGCGCTGCTCGCGCACGGTGCGGGCGGCGACGTGCAGCGTCGCCTCGAGCGTGGCGTCGGTCAGCCGCGAGAGTCCCTGCCCCACGTCGGCGACGTCGGTGAGGCCCAGCGCGTCGCCGGCCGCGATCCGGTAGAGCTCTCGGCGGCGTACGGCGCGGATGGCACGCACCGCCTTCTCCAGGTCCTCGTGGCGCCCCGCGGCGGCCAGCATCTCCTGCGCGACCGGGTCCGCCGCCCGCGGGCTCAGGTCCTCCCCCAGCATCTGCACGCCGAGGGGCTCGCGCTCCAGCAGGCTCGCCACGTAGCGCGACGAGGACAGCAGGTGCGCGAGCCGCTCAGCCACCTGCCCCTCGTCACGCAGCGTCTTGAGATACCACGGGGTGCGGCCGAGGGCCTCGCTGAGCCGCCGGAAGCCGAACAGGCCGGCGTCCGGGTCGGGTCCCTCGGCGAACCAGTCCAGCATCGCCGGCAGCAGCGCCCGCTGGATGGTGGCCGTCCGCGACACCCCGCTGGTGAGCGCCTCCAGGTTTCGCAGGGCCGCCTTCGGGTCGTCGTAGCCCAGCGCCGCGAGGCGCGCCCCGGCCGCCTCGGAGGACAGCCGCGCCTCGGGACCCGGGATGCTGGCGACCGCGGTGAGCAGCGGGCGGTAGAACAGCTTCTCGTGCAGGCGACGCACCTCGCGGCGGTGGTGCTCCCACGCGCGGTCGAGCGACTGGACCGGCTCCTTGAGGAAGCCCATGCTGCGCCCGAGCCGCCGCAGCGAGCGCTCGTCGGACGGTACGACGTGGATGCGCCGCAGCTGGAAGAGCTGGATGCGGTGCTCGAGGGTCCGCAGGAACGCGTACGCCTCGTGCAGCGCCTCCCCGTCCTCGCGCCCGACGTAGCCACGCTCGGTGAGCCGGGCCAGGGCGCTGAGCGTCGTCGGCCGCCGGATCTCCTCGTCCATGCGGCCGTGCACGAGCTGCAGCAGCTGGACCGCGAACTCCACGTCGCGCAGCCCGCCGGAGCCGAGCTTGAGCTGGCGGTCGGCCTCGCGGGCCGGGATGTGCTCGACGACCCGGCGCCGCATCGCCTGCGCGTCGGCGACGAAGCCCTCCCGCTCGGCGGCACGCCAGACCATCGGCGAGACCATCTCGACGTACTCCCGGCCCAGGGCCAGGTCGCCGGCGACCGGACGGGCCTTGAGCAGCGCCTGGAACTCCCAGGTCTTGGCCCACCGCTCGTAGTACCCCCGGTGGCTCGCCAGGGTCCGCACCAGCGGCCCGGCCTTGCCCTCCGGCCGCAGGGCGGCGTCCACCGGCCAGATCGTCCCCTCACCGGTGTGGTCGGAGCAGACCCGGATCAGCTGGCTGGCCAGCTGGGTGGCGGCGCGCAGCGCGGCCTGCTCGTCGGCACCGTCGACCGGCTCGTAGACGAAGATGACGTCCACGTCGGAGACGTAGTTGAGCTCGTGGCCGCCCAGCTTGCCCATGGCGATCACGCCCAGCCGGGCCAGCGCGCTGGCCTCCCCCACGCGCTGCCGCGCGATCGCCAGCGCCGCCTCGAGCGTGCCCGCGGCCAGGTCGGACAGCTCGGCGGCCGTGTCGTCGATGCCGACGGCGTGGGCCAGGTCGCGCGCTGCGAGACGCAGGAGCACCCGGCGGTACTCCACGCGCAGGGCGTCGACCCCGTCCCCCTCGGGCAGCGTGGCCGTGGGCTGCTCGTCGCTCGGGTCGGCCCCGACGGCCGCCAGCAGCTGCTCCCGTACGGCGAACGCCGGCGGGCGGGTGGACCCCAGGAGTGGATCGGTGAGCTCGCGCCACTGCTCCGGGTGGCGCACCAGGTGGTCGGCCAGCGCGGTGCTGGCACCGAGCACCGACAGGAGCCGCATCGCGGTGCCCTCGTCGTCGACGAGCGCCTCGAGCAGCTGGTCGGGGTCGTCGACGCTCTCGTGCAGCCTGACCAGCTCGTGCAGCGCGATGTCGGGGTCGGCCGTGCGGCCAATCAGCGCCAGCAGCGGGTCCGCCGCGCCACCGAGCTCGCCAAGGTGAGCCAGCGCGGCGTCGGTGTCGATGAACCCGAGCCGCAGCAGGCTGCCCTTGGTCGTGCTCGCGCGGATCACGCGCCACCGGACCGAGGGGACGACCCGGGAGCAAGGATCTCGGCCCACGCGAAGGCCAGCGGACGCCAGGCCTGCGTGAGCTCGCCGGCGGCGGCCCCGACGGCGGACAGCAGCGCCTCCTGGTCCACGCCGCGCAGGACGTGGGCGTCGCGGTCGTCCTCGGCCCACGGGCGCAGGGTCTGCTCGTCGACCTCGGGGTGCAGCTGGAGGCCCCACATGCGGGGGCCGAACCGCGCCGCCTGGAGCTCCCCGGCGGAGGTCTCCGCCAGGACGGTGGCACCGTCGGGCAGCCGGGTGACCACGTCGTCGTTCCAATGCACTCCCCGGCGCCACGACGCGAGGGTCGCCGTGAGCTCGTCGGCGGCCGCCTCGCGGGTCCAGCCGACCTCCAGCAGGCCCAGCTGCTGCCCTCGGGGGTTGCGCTCGACCCGGCCGCCCAGGGCGGAGGCCACGAGCTGGTGGCCCAGACAGATCCCCAGGGTCGGCAGGCCCGTCGCCCGGGCCTCGCGCAGCCGCTGCTTGAGCGGAGCGAACCACGGAACCGAGTCGTCCTCCGCGGACTGCGGCCCGCCGAGCACCAGCAGCGCGTCGTACCCGGCCGGATCGGGCATGGGCTCACCGGCGTAGGGCCGCGCGACCTCCAAGGTGCAGCCGGCCTCGAGCAGCCAGTCGCCGACGAGCGCGGGTGGGCACTCGTCGTCGTGCTGGACGATCAGAACCGACGGCATGACGACCCGGTCAGATCACCGGCAGCATCTGGTCGCGCTCGAAGGTGGAGACCTGGCCGCGGTACTCGTCCCACTCGGCGCGCTTGTTGCGCAGGAAGAAGTCGAAGACCTGCTCCCCCAGCGTCTCCGCCAGCAGCTCGGAGTCCTCGGCGATCGCGATGGCGTTCTGCAGGCTCGTGGGCAGCGGCTCGATGCCGAGGCTGGTGCGCTCACGCTCCGTCAGCGACCAGACGTCGTCCTCGGCCTCGCGCGGCAGCTCGTAGCCCTCCTCGATCCCCTTCATCCCGGCCGCGAGCACGACGGCGTAGGCCAGGTAGGGGTTGCAGGCGGCGTCGAGGGTCCGCAGCTCGATCCGCGTCGACTGGCCCTTGAGGGGCTTGTACATCGGCACCCGGATCATCGCGGAGCGATTGTTGTGGCCCCAGCAGATGTAGGACGGAGCCTCGCTGCCGAACATCATCCGCTTGTAGCTGTTGACCCACTGGTTGGTGACGACGCTGATCTCGCGCGCGTGGGTGAGGATGCCGGCGATGAACTGGCGGCCGGTCCTGGAGAGCTGGTACTCCGCTCCGGGCTCGTAGAAGGCGTTCTCGTCGCCCTCGAAGAGCGAGACGTGGGTGTGCATGCCGGAGCCGGGGTGGGTCGTGAACGGCTTGGGCATGAACGTCGCCCACACGCCCTGGCTCAGGGCGACCTCACGGATGACGGTGCGGAAGGTCATCACGTTGTCGGCCGTGGTGAGCGCGTCGGCGTAGCGCAGGTCGATCTCCTGCTGGCCCGGGCCGTGCTCGTGGTGGCTGAACTCCACGGAGATGCCCATCGACTCGAGCATGCTGATCGCCTCGCGGCGGAAGTCGGCGCCACGCGACTGGGCGGTGTGGTCGAAGTAGCCGCTGCGGTCGACCGGCACCGGCTCGGCGCCGGGCACCGGGCTGTCCTTGAACAGGTAGAACTCGATCTCGGGGTGGGTGTAGAACGTGAACCCCTTGTCGGCGGCCTTGCTCAGCGTGCGCTTGAGCACGTTGCGCGGGTCGGCGTACGACGGGGCGCCGTCGGGCATCACGATGTCGCAGAACATCCGCGCGGTCGACGGACCGTCGCCCTCGCGCCACGGCAGGATCTGGAAGGTCGAGGGGTCCGGCTTGGCGAGCATGTCGGACTCGTAGACGCGCGCGAAGCCCTCGATCGAGGACCCGTCGAAGCCGATCCCCTCGGAGAAGGCGCCCTCGAGCTCGGCCGGCGCGATCGCGACCGACTTCAGTGAGCCCAACACGTCGGTGAACCACAGCCGCACGAAGCGGACGTCACGTTCCTCGAGAGCGCGGAGTACGAAGTCCTCTTGCTTGCCCATGTGGCCAGCCTAGGGCCAACCGCACCCGGCCGGTGGCCAGGTGGTGCCCACGCGGACGCCGCCCCGCACGACCCGGTGTGTCAGCGGGTCAGTCTCGCGACGCAGACCTCACCGCTGGCCGGCGTGGCCGTCACGATGAAGGTGTCACTGCCGTCCTCGTCCCCGGCGACCTCCACGTCGAGCTCGGCGTCGGAGTCGGTACGTCGCTCGCCCTCGAGCAGGACAGTGTCCCCCTGCTCCACGACGATCCGCCACGTCTCGTCGGGGGACTCGCTCGTCAGCTCGTAGGAGACTTCGAGCTGGCCGTCGTCCCTCTCCACGGTCAGCTCGTAGGAGACCGGACCGCAGTCGCCGCGCTCGCGAGTGGTGCCGTCGCGACCCGCGTCGTCGCGCAGGATCAGCCAGCCGCCGATCACCACCGCCGCCACCACGACGACCACGCCGATCGCGATCAGGACCGTCCGAGTCATGCCGTCACCTCCGTCGCCTTGTCATGATGACATGGGTGACCAAGATCACTCGGGGATGTTGCGCTCGATCTCGGCAAGCCAGCTGTCGGGCTTGGCGTCCGACGGCATCCGCCAGTCGCCACGAGGTGACATGGTGCCCCCCGCGCTGACCTTGGGGCCGTTGGGCAGGGCCGAGCGCTTGAACTGGCTCATGAAGAACCGCTTGGTGAAGACCACCAGCCAGTGCTTGACCGTGGCCAGGTCGTAGGCGACCCGGCGCTCCTCGGGGAAGCCGGGGGGCCACTCCCCCTCCGCGGCGTCTCGCCAGGCGTGCCACGCCAGGAAGGCGATCTTGCTCGGCCGCTGGCCGTAGCGGATCGTGTGGAAGAGCGTGAAGTCCTGCAGCGAGTAGGGACCGACGGTGTCCTCGGTGGCCTGGGGCTTCTTGCCCTCCTCGGTCGGCACCAGCTCGGGGGTGATCTCCTGCTCCAGGATGCCGCGCAGCAGCTCGTTGGTCTCCTCGTCGAACTGCCCCGAGTCGGCCACCCAGCGGATCAGGTGCTGCACGAGGGTCTTGGGCACGCCGGCGTTGACGTTGTAGTGCGACATCTGGTCGCCGACGCCGTAGGTGCACCAGCCGAGCGCCAGCTCGGACAGGTCGCCGGTGCCGACCACGATCCCCTTGCGGTGGTTGGCGATGCGGAAGAGGTAGTCGTAGCGCAGGCCGGCCTGGACGTTCTCGAACGTCACGTCGTAGACGGGCTCGCCCTCGGCGAAGGGGTGGTCGATGTCGGCCAGCATCTGCCGCGCGGCCGGGCGGATGTCGAGCTCCTCGAACGTCACGCCGAGGCTCTTGGCCAGGCGGGTGGCGTAGGACTTCGTGACGTCGCCGGTCGCGAAGCCCGGCATCGTGATCGCCTGGATGTCGCTGCGGGGGCGCCCGAGGCGGTCCATCGCGCGGGCGATGACGATGAGGGCGTGCGTCGAGTCCAGCCCGCCGCTCACGCCGATGACCGGCCTGGTGTCCCCGATCGCCTGGACCCGCTGCTCCAGGCCGGACACCTGGATGTTGTAGGCCTCGTAGCAGTCCAGTGCCAGCCGGGCCGGGTCGTCGGGCACGAACGGGAAGCGGTCGACCTTGCGCCGCAGCCCGAGGTCGCCGGCCGGCGGCTGGAGCTCGAAGGTGATCCGGCGGAACTCCGCGACGCGACCGGCCAGCGTGCGCCGGTTGTCGTCGACGGTGCCCTGCCGCATCCGCTCCTGGCGGATCCGGTCCAGGTCGACGTCGGCGACCGAGCGCCGTGCCTCGTCGGGGAAGCGCTCGCTCTCGGCGAGCAGGTCGCCGCACTCGTAGATCATCGTCTGCCCGTCCCAGGACAGGTCGGTCGTCGACTCCCCCTGCCCCGCGGCGGCGTAGAGATAGGCCGCGGAGCACCGCGAGCTCTGGCTGCGCACGAGCAACCGACGGTCCTCGGCGCGCGCCACGGTGATCGGGCTGCCCGAGAGGTTGGCGAGGACGGTCGCCCCGGCCAGCGCGGCCTCGGCACTCGGCGGCACCGGGACCCACAGGTCCTCGCAGATCTCGACGTGCAGCTCGAGCCCGCGCACGTCGGTCGCGGAGAAGATCAGGTCCGGCCCGAACGGCACCCTCTCCCCGTTGAGCAGGGTCGTGGAGCCGCGGGTGTCGTCGCCCGGCGCGAACCAGCGGCGCTCGTAGAACTCCCGGTACGTCGGCAGGTAGCTCTTCGGTGCGACCCCCAGGACCCGACCGCGGTGGATGACGACGGCGCAGTTCATGACCCGCGATCCGTGCACCAGCGGAGCCCCCACCACGATCACCGGCAGCAGGTCGCGCGACTCCTCGACGATCGTGGCGATCGCCGCCTCGGTCGCCTCGAGCAGCGTGTCCTGCAGGAAGAGGTCGTCGACGGAGTACCCCGTCAGCCCCAGCTCGGGGAACAGCGCCACCGCCACGCCCTCGTCGTGGCACAGCCGCGCCTGCTCCAGCACCCGCCGCGCATTCGTGGCGGGGTCCACGATCGCCACGGGCAGCGTGCACGCCGCCACCCGCGCGAAGCCATGTGCGTACGCCGAGTAGAAGTCCACGCCCGCGAGTCTAGGGATCCACGCCACCCCCCGCCGGTCGAGGTGCCACGCCCCCCTCTCGGTGGTCGAGGTGTGAGGAGCGCCAGCGACGAGCCTCGAGACCCGGTGAGTCGACAAGCAGCCCGGGGGTGCGGCGATCGGGTCGCGGGGGTCTCGAGGCTCAGGCGTTGCACGCCTTCGCACCTCGACCACCGAACGGGGGCGCGTCCTTCTCGGTGGTCGAGGTGCGAGGAGCGCCAGCGACGAGCCTCGAGACCTGGTGAGCCGACAACCAGCGTGGGGTACGACGGTCGGGTGGCGGGGGTCTCGAGGCTCAGGCGGTGCACGCCTTCACACCTCGACCACCGAGACGCGAAAGTTCCGAGACCCCTTGTGGATAAGGGCATTCTCGGCGCCTCGACTGTCGGTGGCGGGTGCTTGAGTAATCCCATGACCAGCACCGGACCCGACCAGAGCAGGCAGCTGCTCGACGGTGTCCGCGCGCACACCCAGGCCGCGATCGAGGCCGAGCTCGGCCGCGTCCACCTCGTCCATGACTGGTGCTCGCTGCATGAGACCCACGACGAAGACGACGCCGCGTTCGGCGACCACGGCATCCCGCTCGCGGGACCCGGCGCCCCCTGGGTGTCGGAGTTCGCGGTGATGGAGCTCGGCGCCGCCTTGGGGATGTCCACCGACTCCGCCAAGCGCTACGTCGCGCCGCCCTCGAGATCCGATACCGCCTCCCCAGGATCTGGGCCCGCGTCGAGGCCGGTCAGCTCGGGTTCTGGAAGGCCCGCTGGATCGCCGAGCACACCATGTGCCTGCCGATGGCGGGTGCCGCGTTCGTGGACCAACAGGTCGGCTACTGCACAAGGTCTCCTACGCCGAGGTCGAACGCCAGATCACCACCGCGATGGCCAGGTTCGACCCCGAGCAGGCCGAGAAGCTACGCCGCCAGGCCGCCGACGGACGCAAGCTCGACATCCACACCGACCACCTGTCCCTCGAAGGCACCATCGACGTGTCCGGGACCCTGGACGCCCAAGACGCCCTCGACCTCGACACCGCGATCAACCGCCTCGCCGCGCACCGGAAGGCCGCCGGGTCCACCGAGTCGTTGGACGTACGACGCGCCCAGGCCGCCGGTGACCTCGCCCGCGGCCAGGACACGCTGCCCTTCGACCAGGACGCCCAGGACGCCCAGGAGCGTGAGGGTGGTTTCGAGACAGGACTTCGTCCTTCCTCAACCACCGAGGGCATCAAGATCACCCGGGTCATCGACCTGCACATCCACCAGGCCGGCGTGTTCGGAGACCCCCACGCCACCGTCGGACGAGCCGGGCGCAAACCGGTGCTCCTCGAGACCATCCGCGAGTGGTGCGGCGCACCCGACACCGTCATCAACCTCAAACCCGTCAGAGACCTCGCCGAGCACCTCCACGTCGCCGGCTACGAGCACCCCCACCGGCTGGTCGAGCAGGACGACCTCATCGACCACCACTGCGTGTTCCCCTGGTGCACCAGAGCGGCCGAGCGGTGCGACCACGACCACGTCACCCCCTACCAACGCGGTGGACCGACCTGCTCGTGCAACTCCGCACCCCTGTGCCGAGGGCACCATCGCTTGAAGACCCACGGCCGCTGGACCTACGACGTGGTGGACCGCGGCACCTATGTCTGGCACTCACCCCACGGCCACACCTACCGCCGCGACCACACCGGCACCGAACCCCTCCCACCACCAAGCAGCCAGAGACCCTGACCGCCCCCCACCCCGCCACCGGCGGGGCCACGGGCATGCCCGGCCAAGCGCTCAGGCGCTACGGCGCCACGGCGACCAGCGGACGTCCGACGCCCAGAGCTCGGCCGCCTCCATCACCAGGTCGCAGACCGGGTCCTTCACGGCGTAGCAGGCGTCGACGTCGTCCGGCTGTCGTCGAGCGAGCGACTCCTTGATCTCGCCTACGCCGCCGCGCTGGTCGGCGAGTGCCTCAGGTAGTCGCCGCCGTTGAGTCCGGCCGTTGAGTCCCGCCGATGAGTCCCGCCGATCGGACCGGTCTCCACCGTCACCGCACCTACCCGAAGGAGACCGCCATGACCACCATCTCGCCCTGTCTGTGGTTCGACGACAACCTGGAGGAGGCCGCGACGTTCTACACGGGGATCTTCCCCAACGCCTCGGTGGGACACCTCGCCCGCCTGCCCAACGGGGACGTGATGGCGGGCGAGTTCGACCTGGACGGCCTGACGTTCCGCGGGATCAACGGCGGGCCGATGCACGCGCACTTCACCGAGGCGGTGTCGTTCAGCGTGACCTGCCGCGACCAGGCCGAGGTCGACCACTACTGGGACTCGCTGTGCGACGGCGGCGAGGAGTCGATGTGCGGGTGGCTCAAGGACCGGTTCGGGCTGTCCTGGCAGATCGTGCCGACCCGGTTGTTCGAGCTGCTGTCCGACCCGAGCCCCGCCCGTGCCCAGGCGGCGTCGGAGGCCATGCTGGGCATGCAGAGGATCGTGGTCGCCGACCTCGAGGCGGCGGCGAACGCTGTCGGGTGACCGGTGACACAGCGCGCCCGACCGCTAGCCCGGGCTAGCCTGGCACGGTCCGTGGACTCCATCAGGGAGCCCTTCGAGACGGTTGCTGCGCAACCTCCTCAGGAACCACCGCAGATGACGCGATTGGAGCTCGACGATGAGCACTCCCACCCCGGAGGAGCCCGCGCCCTACGGCAGCGGCCCGACCCAGCCCGGCGCTCAGGCGGCCACCGCGATCAAGCGGGTGCGCACCCATCACCTGCGCGAGCTCAAGGAGCGCGGTGAGCGGTTCTCGATGCTGACCGCCTACGAGCAGTACGCCGCCCAGACCTTCGACGAGGCCGGCATCGAGGTGCTTCTCGTCGGCGACTCCGCGAGCAACAACGTCTACGGCAACGAGACCTCGCTCCCGGTCACGGTCGACGAGATGATCCCCCTGACCCGCGCCGTGACCCGGTCGGTTCACCGGGCGCTCGTGGTGGGCGATCTCCCCTTCGGCAGCTACCAGGCCTCGCCCGAGCAGGCCTACCTGACCGCCGTCCGGTTCATGAAGGAGGGCGGCGCCCACGCGGTCAAGCTCGAGGGCGGCGTCGAGATGGTGCCGCAGATCGAGCGGCTCACCCGGGGCGGCGTCCCGGTGATGGCCCACATCGGCTTCACCCCCCAGTCCGAGCACGCCCTCGGCGGCTACCGCGTCCAGGGCCGCGGCGACACCGGCTCCCGCGTGCTCGCCGACGCGCTCGCCGTGCAGGAGGCCGGGGCCTTCGCGGTCGTCATGGAGATGGTGCCCGGTGACGTCGCCGGCCAGGTCACCAAGGAGCTGTCGATCCCGACGATCGGCATCGGCGCCGGCGCCGACTGCGACGCCCAGGTCCTCGTCTGGCAGGACGCGTTCGGCCTGCGCACCGGCCGCATGGCGAAGTTCGTGAAGCAGTACGCCGACCTGCACGGCGTCATGCTCGAGGCGGCGCGCGCGTACGACGCCGACGTCAAGGCGGGCACCTTCCCCGGGCCCGAGCACACGTTCTGATGGGCGAGACTTGCCAATGACCCGGCGTCGCCGACCGGTTACCTTCTGCCCATGCGCCTGACCACTCTCGGAATCCTGCTCAGCCTGCTGCTCGCGGGTGCTCCCGCCGTGGCCGCGCCCGCGCCCGATGACACCGGGAGCGCCGCGTCCGAGCGCCGCGCAGTGCCCCGCCTCGTCGTGACCAAGCGCGTGGTCGGCCTCAGCAAGCCCTGGGACGTGAAGGTCCTGCCCGGCGGTGAGCTCCTCATCAGCGAGCGCAACACTGCCCGCATCATCGTCACGGGCAAGGGCGGCAAGCGGGTCGTGCGGTTCCCCTCGCGCCAGGTCTGGCGCTCGAACGAGACCGGTCTGTCCTCCCTCGAGGTCGACCCGGGCTTCGCCAAGAACCGGCGCTTCTACACCTGCTCCGGGGGCTTCCTCAAGGGCGGCGGCCACGACGTGCGGGTCAACGTCTGGACGCTGAACAAGCAGCTGACGCGGGCGCGGTTCGTGCGCAAGCTCATCGGCGGCTTCCCGACGTCGACCGGCCGCCACGGCGGGTGCCGGCTGCTGATCACCGAGGACGGCTCGATGCTGATCGGCACCGGCGACGCCGCGGTCGGCACCCACCCGCGCAACCTCGACTCCCTCGGGGGCAAGACTCTGCGCGTCAACCGCTTCTCGGGCAAGCCCTGGCCGACGAACCCGTTCGTCGGCGCCGACACCCGCCGCCGCTTCGTCCACACCTTCGGCCACCGCAACGTCCAGGGCCTCGCCCAGCGCCGCGACGGCAGCCTGTGGTCGGTCGAGCACGGCTCCACCCGCGACGACGAGGTCAACAAGCTCGTCAACGGCGGCGACTACGGCTGGCACCCGGTCCCCGGCTACAACGAGTCGGTGCCCATGACCGACCAGGGTCTGCCGGGTCAACAGATCGCCGCGAAGTGGCGCTCTGGCAGTCCGACGGTGGCCACCTCCGGCGCCGCGTTCGTGTACGGCGAGAAGTGGGGGGCGCTCAACGGCGCCCTCGCGGTGGCCGCGCTCAAGGCCTCGCGCGTGCTGTTCCTGACCTTTGACGCGACGGGCAAGCTCGTCCGCAAGCGCGTCCCCGCCGCCCTCACCCGCTTCGGCCGGCTGCGCTCGGTCACCGTCGCCCCCAACGGCGACCTGCTCATCACCACCGACGCCGACCGCGGGAAGGGCGCCGTCCTGCGCGTCCGTCCGGCGTCGTAGGTCTCGACACGCTCGCTGCGCTCACGGCTCGACCACCGAGGCCAGCCCGCCGCTCTCGCGGCGACCACCGAAGGACTCGTTGGTCGAGCCGGGCGAGCGCCAGCGAGCCCGCGTCGAGACCCCCTGCGCTCGCGGCCCCGGGCGCTACCCGGACCAGCCGAGGAGCGCGCCCCCGGCGTTGAGCGCGGCGAACCAGAGCACCACCGAGAGCAGCCCCACCCACGGCAGGCGCTGCGGGTGCGGCGTCCACCACGCACAGCAGACCAGCAGGAGCACCAGCCACACGAGCAGCAGCACGGCGACACCCCAGGGCGGCGCGAGCATCCCGCTGGCGGCGTACAGGAAGAACGACGCGGCCATGAGGCCCATCCCGACGAACGGCCACGGAGACACGGCCCGCGGCGGGGTCGAGCGTCGGCGACGGGTGAACACCCGGATCGTCAGTCCTCGACCTTGCGGTCGTCGTTCCAGTCCGGGTCGTTGTCCCACTGCTCGGTGCGCTCGGCGGCCTTGTCCAGCGCCCGCGAGGCGTCGGTCTCGGTCTCGTAGGGACCGAGGCGGTCCTTGTTGGGACAGCCGTCCTCACCCTCGACGCGGCCGTGCTTGAGGCAGTACCAGAACTCGCTCATGCGGCTGAAACTACACTCGTCGCCCGTGACCTCCTCCGACCTCGCCCGCGTCGGTGTCGCGCCGGGCGCGGTCTCGCCGCGCCGGCCGGTGCCGGCGCACATCGCGCGACCCGAGTACGTCGACCGGCCGGCACCCGCCGCCTTCACCGGCTCGGAGGTCAAGGACGCCGGCACCATCGAGCGGATGCGCGCGGCCGGCCGGCTCGCCGCCCAGGCCCGCGACCTCGTGGGCGCCCACGTGGAGCCCGGCGTCACCACCGACGAGCTGGACCGGATCGGCCACGAGTTCCTGTGCGACCACGGGGCCTACCCCTCGACGCTGGGCTACCGGGGCTTCCCCAAGTCGCTGTGCTCGAGCGTCAACGAGGTCGTCTGCCACGGGATCCCCGACGACCGGCGGGTGGCGGACGGCGACATCGTCAACATCGACGTCACCGCCTACCTCGACGGCGTCCACGGTGACACCAACGCGACCTTCCTCGCCGGCGACGTCGCCGAGGAGACCAGGCTCCTGGTGGAGCGGACCCGCGAGGCCCTCGATCGGGGCATCCGGGCGGTGCGGCCGGGACGGCGGATCAACGTCATCGGCCGGGTGATCGAGTGCTTCGCCCGGCGCCACGGCTACGGGGTGGTCCGCGAGTTCACCGGCCACGGCATCGGCACCGCCTTCCACAGCGGGCTGGTGGTCCCCCACTTCGACACCGACGCCTACGACGAGGTGATCGAGGTCGGGATGACGTTCACGATCGAGCCGATGCTCAATCTCGGCACCCACGAGTGGGAGATGTGGGACGACGGATGGACGGTCGTCACCCGCGACCGGCGCCCCTCGGCGCAGTTCGAGCACACGCTGCTGGTGACGCCGACCGGCGCCGAGGTGCTGACCCTCTCCTGACCGATGGCGGCAAGCCGCGCGCCGCGACATCCCAGCGACACATGGGCTTTGTAGGTTGAGCCCATGAACGCGATGTTCCAGGGATACGGCTCGGGCGGGCCGGCGTACGACGAGATGTTCGACGGCGACGCCCTCCGTCCGCCGTACCTCCGGCTGCGCGAGTCGCTGCAGACCATGTCCACGCCGGACCTGGTCGCGCGCGTCGAGGCGCTGCAGGCCAGCTACCTCGACCAGGGCGTCACCTTCGACATCGGTGGGGAGGAGCGGGCCTTCCCGCTCGACATCCTGCCGCGCGTGATCGAGATGGACACCTGGACCACCATCGAGAGCGGCGTGCAGCAGCGGGTGCGCTGCCTGGAGGCGTTCCTCGCCGACGTCTACGACGCCGGGCAGGTCTTCGACGACGGCGTCATCCCGCGCCAGGTCATCGCCACGTCGTCGCACTACCACCGCGAGGCGGCCGGCGTACGCCCCGCCAACGGCGTGCGCGTGCACGTCTCCGGCATCGACCTGATCCGCGACAACGAGGGTGAGTTCCGCGTGCTCGAGGACAACGTGCGGGTCCCCTCGGGGGTCTCGTACGTGATGACCAACCGTCGCGCGATCTCCGCCGCGCTGCCCGAGACGATCGCGGAGCACCGCATCCGGCCGGTCGCGGCGTACCCGCAGCGGCTGCTGGCCGCGCTGCGCGCCGCCGCTCCCGCCGGCGTCACCGACCCGACCGTCGTCGTCCTGACGCCCGGCGTCTACAACGGCGCCTACTTCGAGCACGCGCTGCTGGCGCGGACCATGGGTGTCGAGCTCGTCGAGGGTCGCGACCTGGAGTGCCAGCGCGGCCGGGTGATGATGCGGACCACCAAGGGCCCGGAGCCGGTGCACGTGATCTACCGCCGGGTCGACGACGAGTTCCTGGACCCGGTGCACTTCCGCGCCGACTCGATGCTCGGCTGCCCGGGCATGATCGACGCCGCTCGTGCCGGCAACGTCACGCTGGCCAACGCCGTCGGCAACGGCGTGGCCGACGACAAGCTGGTCTACACCTACCTGCCGGACCTGATCCGCTACTACCTCGGCGAGGAGCCGGTGCTCAAGAACGTCGACACCTGGCGCCTGGGGGACGCCGAGGCCCGCGAGGAGGTGCTCGACCGGCTCGACGAGCTCGTCTGCAAACCCGTCGACGGCTCCGGCGGCAAGGGCATCGTGATCGGGCCGGCCGCGACCCGCGCGGAGCTCGACGAGCTGCGCGCCAAGGTGCTGGAGGACCCGCGCTCCTGGATCGCGCAGCCGGTGGTCCAGCTCTCGACGGTGCCGACGTTCGTCGACGGCAAGCTGGGGCCGCGCCACGTGGACCTGCGCCCGTTCGCCGTCAACGACGGCCACCGCGTCTGGGTGCTCCCGGGCGGCCTGACCCGGGTGGCGCTGGCGGAGGGCGAGCTGATCGTCAACTCCTCGCGCGGCGGTGGCTCCAAGGACACCTGGGTGCTGGCCGGACCCAAGGCCCCCGCGCCGCCGGCTCCGGCCGTCGACGAGGCCAGACCACCGAGCCCGCCACCCTCGACCCCCTCCGACGAGGGTCCGGCGATGGTGGACCTCAAGAACCAGGCCGAGCAGCAGCAGCAGGGACGGAAGGCGTCATGCTGAGCCGGATCGCGGAGTCGATGTTCTGGATCGGGCGCTACGTCGAGCGCGCGGAGGACACCGCCCGCATCCTCGACGTGCAGACCCAGCTGCTGCTGGAGGACAACTCCCTCGACGAGGACGCCACCTGCCGCGGGCTGCTCTCGATCATGGGCGTCGAGGACGAGCCCACCAGCGCCGTCGGGGTGACCCTGGTCCTGGACCAGCTGGCCTACAGCCCCTCCTCCCCCGTCTCGATCGCCTCCGCGCTGGCCGCGGCCCGCGAGAGCGCGCGCCGGGCGCGCGAGACCCTCTCGGTGCCGATGTGGGAGGCCATCAACACGACGTACCGGGCGATCCCCAGCGGCCAGTTCCACGCCCTGCGCCCGCCCGGCATCTTCCAGTGGGTGCGCGAGCGGGCGGCGCTGATCAACGGCACCGCCGACGCCACGATGACCCGCGACGAGGGCTGGCACTTCCTGATGCTCGGGCGCTGCGTCGAGCGCGCCGACATGACGTCGCGGTTGATCGCCACAGCCTCGCTCTCGCACGGGGCCCCGTGGGCGTCGACGCTGCGGGCCTGCGGGGCCTACGAGGCGTTCCTGCGGACCTACCGAGGCATGGAGACCGATCGCGGGGCCGCGGAGTTCCTGCTGCTGGACCGGCTGTTCCCGCGCTCGGTGGTGTTCTCGCTCAACCGGGCCGAGCAGTGCCTGGACAACCTGGAGTCCGCCGGCCCGCGCGCCGGCTTCCAGAACGAGGCGCAGCGGCTGCTCGGCCGCATGCGCGCGGAGCTGGAGTACCGCTCCCTCTCCGACGTGCTGCACGACCTGCCCACCGAGATGGAGCGGCTCCAGCGCGCGTGCGCGCTCGCCACCGAGGCCGTCACCCGTCGCTACTTCGCCGGCGCCGAGGCACTGACCTGGCAGGGAGTCGTCTGATGCAGATCCGGATCGCGCACACCACCGCCTTCGAGTACGACGGCAAGGCGGTCGCCTCCTACAACCAGGCCCGCCTCACGCCGCTGACCACGCCGGAGCAGATCGTGCTCCACACCCGGCTCGAGGTGTCCCCGAGCCCGTGGACCTACCAGTACCGCGACTACTTCGGCACGCTGGTCACCTCCTTCGAGGTGGTCGACCCGCACGACGCGATGACCGTCACCGCGACCTCGACGGTGCAGACCCAGCGGCCGGTCTCGCGACCCCCCACCCTCTCGTGGGCCGCGCTCGGGGCGCGGGAGGTCGCCGATCGCTGGACCGAGTACCTCACGCTGCCCGACATCGTCGAGCCGCCTGCCGACTTCGCCCAGCGGGCCAAGCAGATCGCCGCCGACCACGAGCTGCCCGGCGACGCCGCGCGCGACCTGTGCGCGATGGTGCACGACGAGGTGGAGTACCTGCCGGGCGCGACCGACGTACAGACCCACGCGGCGACCGCCTGGCAGCAGCGTGCCGGCGTCTGCCAGGACATGGTGCACCTGGTCATCGGCGGGCTGCGCTCGGTCGGCATCCCGGCGCGCTACGTGTCGGGCTACTTCCACCCGATCGACGAGCCCGTCGTCGGCGACCACGTCACCGGCGAGTCGCACGCCTGGGTGGAGTGGTGGGACGACGGCTGGCACGCCTTCGACCCGACCAACGACACCACGCCCGGCGATCGGTACGTCGTCGTCGCCACCGGACGCGACTACCGCGACGTCAAGCCGCTCAGCGGCATCTACTCCGGCGCGCAGACCTCGCGCATGACCGTCGAGGTGTCCCTGACCCGCCTGGCGTGACGGGCCGGTGGTCTCGCGCCGGCCGTCCCCAATCGTGGGGATATGGGGCGAGAACCGCCAGCGCGGGGCCGAGTCGAGACGTGCCCTGGGTGGGCGACCGCGTGCCCCGCGGTCCTGTCGTCCACGGAGGAGTCTCGCGATGCGCACCACCGGTCCTGGTCCACGGCCCGTGCGGGTCCTGCTCGGAGCCGCGCTGACCGCGCTGCTGGCGCTGGTCGTCGGAGTCGTCTGGACGCTGTGGCCGCACTCGGCCTCCGCCCCGGAGCGCCGCGAGTCGGCTTCGTCGGCTTCGTCCAGGGGCCCCTCGTCGGAGGCGCCCGCTCCCGCCCCCTCCACGCCCATGTCCCCGGCGCCGGACACCGATCCCTCCTCGGGCTCCCTCGACCCGGTCCCCTACGAGGAGGTCACCCCACAGCCGGCCGTCCCGCTGTCGGCCACCGCCGACTTCGGCACCGGTCTGACCCTGGCGGTCCTCGAGTCCGAGGCGGTGCGCAGCGAAGCCAGCGGCCCCGGTGAGATCTCCGCACCGGCGCTACGGCTGACCATGCGCCTCCGCAACGCCTCGAGCGAGCCGATCGACATCGAGGGAATGGTCGTGACCCTCGAGTACGGCTCGGCCCGCACACCGGCGGTCGATGTGCGTCAGCCCGGTGGGGCGCCGTTCGGCGGGGTTCTGGCGCCCGGAGCGACGGCCCGCGGCGTCTACGTCTTCAACGTCCCCGCGAGCGAGCGCAAGCAGGTCCGGGTCGTCACCAGCTACACAGGCGCGGCACCCACCGTGGTGCTCACCGGCTCCCTGTCGTGACCACGAAGGTCGTCCGAGAACCGAATCAGAAGGATGGGCCGATGACGCTGACTGCACTCGATCGCCGAGGGAGCCGTCGCCCCGGGCTTCGGCTCCGACTCCTCGCCGCCGGCCTGGCGAGCGTGCTGGGCACGGCCGGCCTCGGCGGGCTCGTCGGCCCGGCCGGTGCGGACTGGTCGCCGCAGGACCCCACCGACCCCGCCACCCCGACCACCGTCACCGCGGACGCGTGGTCAGGAGGCGGTGACGCGGGGCGCCGTACGACGGCTCAGCCGAGCGCATCCCACGACAGATCGCCGCGCTCGGCGAGCATCCGCTCGACGCGCAAGACGGCGAGCTCGTGCTCGGGGTCGCCGCTCATCACGGCGGCGAGCCGCAGGTGCGGCAGGGCCTCGGACAGGCGCGACTGACGCTCCAGGCTGCGCCCGAGCGCGTGGCGCGCCCACACGTCGTCCGGGTAGCGCTCGACCACCGCGAGCAGCTCCTGCTCGGCCTGGCGCAGCTGGGCGCGCAGCAGGTAGGCCCAGGCGCGCAGCAGCCGCAGCCCGGTGTTGTCCGGCTCGACCTCCAGGGCCGGCTCCAGGACCTCGAGCGCCTCACGCGGTGCGCGTCGCGACAGCAGGTCGTACGCCGTGCGGTAGGCCGACTCGTGACCCCGCTGCCCCGGGAACACCACCGGAGGAGCCTGGAGGGTGCTGTCGTCGTTCATGACCACTCAACAGTCGCACGGCACCGCCCATTCCGCGCGGAACCGGGCTCCGGGCGCGCCGGGACGGCCTCAGGCCCTAGGCTGTCCCTGCGAACGGGCTGGCCGGGCGACCGCGTGGAGGAGACTCCCCGAGGAAGGTCCGGGCTCCGTAGAGCGAGGTGGTGGGTAACACCCACCCGGGGCAACCCGCGGGAAAGTGCCACAGAGAACAGACCGCCGGCCCTCTCCTTCGGGAGGGAGTCGGTAAGGGTGAAACGGTGGAGTAAGAGACCACCAGCGACCCGGGCGACCGGGCCGGCTAGGCAAACCCCACCTGGAGCAAGATCAGACAGTGCACGTCCGAGGGCTGCTCGCCCGAGTGCACGGGTAGATCGCTGGAGGCTGTCGGCAACGGCAGTCGTAGATGGATGGTCGCCCCTCGGTCCGCCGAGGACAGAACCCGGCCTACAGGCCGGCCCGTTCGCAATATGGCCTCACCTGCCGAAACGTGATCACGGCACCGCCAGCCTTGCGACTTCAACTACCGAGATGGTCCGTCCGAATCGGGACAGAGCTCGGTGGTCGAGGTGCGAGCGAAGCGAGCCTCGAAACCACCACTGGTGGTGCCGGGGCCGATCGGTTCCGGGGTCTCGACAGGCATCGCGGCATCGCGGCATCAAGGTCCTTTGGCCCAAGGACCCATGCCCATGGCTCACTGCCCAGGGGTCCATAGGTGACCCACAATGAATCGGGACAATTCGATGAGTGCACTGCGCCTCCCTGGTCGATACAAGGAACCCGATCTCGGACCGAAGGAGCACACCATGGAGCAAGCCATCTCCAAGCCATCCGGCACAGGGCACCGTCGTTGAGCGACAGGAGCTCGCTGGCTCGCAGGATGTTTGACCTCGTCGAGCCGATCGGGGTCATCCCCTACTCGGCTGACGAGCCCCACGAGGCGATGGTCGCCCTGGGTTTCACCAACTACTGGGACACCTACTTCGCCGGCCGAGCGGCACCGCTCGGCAGCTCTGTGCCAGCTGAGGTCATCCACGCACTCTTCTACAACTTCGCCTCCGGGGAGGTAGCCCGCCACATCCCCAGCGTCTGGAGCACGACCACACCGGAGGCGGCGATCGCGGCCCGCCAGCAGGGCTGCGTCAACGCGCTGCGCCGGATCCTCGGCGAGCTCCTCGAGACGTCGAGCTTCCCGCGAGCGGTCGGACTGCTCACCAAGGCAGCGACCAGCGCCCCGCTCGAGGGCCGTCCCATGTACGCCGCGCTGCGCAAGCTCCCCCTCCCGGAGGAGCCGTTGGCCCGGCTGTTCCACGCCGCATCGCTGCTGCGCGAGCACCGCGGCGACGGACACATCGCAGCCCTCATGACTGAAGGCATCGGCGGGCTCGAGGCCCACGTTCTGCTCGCCCTCGACATGGGCATCCCGGCCACGCAGTTCGGCCGGATCCATCATCTCCCCACTCCGCAGTTGACCGGCCTGATCGAGAGCATGAAAGCTCGCGGACTCATCAAGGACGAGGAGACGTTCACCCCTGCCGGCCGGCAGGCCAAGGACCGTGTCGAGGCGTTGACTGACGACCTCGCCGTCGTGCCGTACGAGGTCCTTGAGCCAGGCGAGCTCGACGAGCTGATCGCTGCCCTCAAACCGCTCGCAGAGAGGCTGGTCGCCGCTCAGGACCGGGGCTGAGCCGCGTGCTGGAATGTGTGCAGGCGGTGCCGCGCCCACACGGTCTCTCCGTCATACACCGGTGGCCTGCCCGACCACTTCCCTGGCCAACAGACACGGTGGCGACTTCGGCCGCCCGTGGCGCGACGACGGCGTCATTCGACCGCCTGTCGGCGCGGGTCGAACCGCACGCTTCTGCCGAGATGAGCGCAGCTCCTGCCCTGTCTCGGCCCTCCCCGGGACGAGGCGCAATCCACCTCATCCCGGAGCGGGCGCGAACAGCCTCAGTCGACTACCGAGCGGACGATCTCGGCGATGCGCTTCTCGGTGACGGCGTCCACCGTCTCGAGGTACCACGCGGCCGGCATCAGGCCTCCGTCCACGCCGCCTGCCGCGCGGAAGGCTGCCTTCTCGGTGATCGCGAGATTCACTCGTTCGTCGTTGCGGAGCGTGACAAGCGCGGGCGTGCTCGCCGACTTCGCGTAGGCGGGCATCCCGTACCAGATGCGCGGCTTCAGGGTGGGGGCCGCAGTCATGATGACGTCGTGCACCTGCAGCATGGTCGAACGCTGCGGCTCTTCCATCTTCGAGATCTTCTCGGTCACCTGCGTCAGGTTCTTCTCGTCCTTCGACGACATGTCGTGTCCTTTCGCCTGCCGATGTCGGGCACCGGCGGATTGAAGTCGGCGCAACAGCGCCGCACCCCATCCGGACATGTCCTGAGCTGCTCAGGCCTCTCCGCGATGATTCACGTGGTTCGCCACGTGGGAGCGCAGTCGGTGGCGTACCACCGCAATCAGGCTAACGGATCTGCCGCGATCGGGTCGTCCGAATCTCCCACGTAGCGAGCGCCCAAGACACACGCTCGTGCCGCGACGCGTGCGCTCGAAGTGAAGCGCTGGCAAAGTCAGGCGAAACGGACAGCTATGCCCGGGTAGTCGATGATCAGCAAGCTGTCGTCGTAACGCAGCACGGCCTCGAACCCACCTTCTGACGTGTAGTGGAATCGGTCGGCGTCGAGCCGGCGGTAGGCCTGGTCGAGCCGTCGCACGGTGAGGTCGAGGGCCTGGACGTACACCGCGGGGGCTCGGACTGTCTCACCGGTAGGAAGGTGAAGCCGGTGGACGGGGAAGGTGTTGGTGCATGCTGACGCTTCGAGGTCAACGTCCATCAGGCCGTGAAGGTCGAGCCTGGGTTGGTCGTTCACGGTCCAGTTGCCTGATCCGTCGGCCGCCAGCCTCACTTCTTGCGGGCCGACAACGGTGTCGGTGCTGATGTTGACCTCGCGGGTGCGCCACTGTTCGTCGAAGCGGATGTCGTAGCGGACGGCGTACGCCTGGCCGGCCTCGATCGCGGACGTATGGCCTCGGAGCTCGCCGGGCGCGGTGTAGACGACCTCGAAGCCCTCGACTGCGCCCAGGAAGCGCCACGCCGCGAATGGTGGAAGCTGCTCCATCACTGATACCTGCTCCCTCCCTCGTAGATCGGGTCTGCAGCACGGATTGGTGACCCGTTGACCTGCCCCATTCCGCCTATCTTGGCGCATCGTGCGGACAGGTCGCGGATGCTCTGCCAGACAGTTGCTCGCGGCCTTCTCGGGCGCCTAGCCCGTTCGCCTCGGCCCTGTCGCCGACCCTCAGCCGGGTCCGATCTCTCGCAGGAAACCCGGCGCGAACACCACCGACGAGTCGACCGGGAGGTCGGTGGCGCTGACGATCGACAGCTCACCGGTGGTGGGCTCCCACGCCACCAGTCGGAACCTGTCGACCTGCCGGGCGATGGCCGCAACGCGGAGCAGGACCGTGCCGTCGTCGGCGATCGCGACAGGTCCGAGCCCCCAGTTGCTGTAGTTTCCGTCGAGGTCGAGCACGGGCAGGCGGTACCGCGGGGTGAGCGCCTGACGGCCGGCGACCACGACGTGAACGGCCGGCCGTCGTCGGCGCTGACGAGCCAGCTGCCCTCCGGGTCGCTCGTCTTCGAGATCCCGGCCGGAAGAGGGACCTTCTCCGTCTCGCCCGAGCTGATCACGACCTCGTAGGACTGGGGGCCGCTGGCGGCACGGTGCGCCAGCCGGCCTCCGTGCCGAGCACCTGCGCGACGCCGTCCTGCTCGACCGCGAGGACCGCCCCCTCGACCGGGTCGTCGGACTGGAGCGGTGACGTGTCCGGCGGGTCGATGACCTCCGGCAGGGCCGGCGCGAATCTGGCCGGGGCCGCGGGCCCGGTGCGCGCCGGCGGTCCCGGCGCAGGTTGGCACGACTTCCGCGGACGCCGACCGCGGGCGACGTCAGGTGGGCTGCTCGGGCGGGCGCCGCACCACGAGCAGGGCCACGTCGTCCTCGACGCTGTCGTCGCCGAGGCCCTCGGCGATGATCCGGCTGCACGCCGTCTCGGCGTTGTCGCCGGCCCGGAACGCGCGGCGTACGAGCTCCAGCCGGTCGAGGGGCTGGTCCAGGTGGGAGGCGGTTCCGCCGCGACGCTCGATCAGGCCGTCGGTGTAGAAGGCCAGGGCGTCGCCCGGGGCGAGTGCGACCGTCTCGCTCTGGCGCCGGTGCTCGGCGTCGACGCCGAGCAGCAGGCCGGTCGAGAGGCCGACCACCTCGGCGAAGGGCTGGGAGGAGCGGGCGACCAGCGGCGCCGGGTGACCGGCGCGGCAGACCGTCACGACGTCGAAGGGCGGCTCGCTGACGGCATAGACGACGGTGGCGCAGATGTCGCTCTCGAAGTAGCAGAGCTTGCGGTCGAGCCGGTGCAGCACCTCCTCGGGGTCCTCGTAGTCGAGGGCGTAGGCACGCAGGGCGCTGCGCAGGCGGCCCATGGCGATCGCGGATCGCAGGCCATGCCCCTCCACGTCGCCCATCACCACCCCGACCATCCCGCTGGGCAGCGTGAAGATGTCGTACCAGTCGCCGCCGAGGTCACCCTCTGCGGGCAGGTAGCGCACCGCGAGGTCGAGCCCGTCGATCGCCGGAGGTGCCGCCGGCAGCAGGCTGCGCTGCAGCGCGAGGGCCGCGAGGTGGGCGTCGTCCTCGGCCCGCTCGGACAGGCGCCGGGCGATCTCCGCGGCGGCGTCCTCGAGGCGCTCGACGTCCTGGGGGGTGAAGGTACGGCGCATGAGGCAGCCGACGTGCAGCACCCCGAGCAGGCCGGCGGTCCCGACCACGGGCACCCCGAGGAGTCCCTGCACGCCGAAGTCCCGCAGGATCGGGTTCAGGACCGAGACCTCGTTGATCTCGTCGAGCATGACCGGCGACCGCTCCGCGGCCACGCGCCCCGCGAAGCCGGAACCGACGGGCACGTGCGTCGCGCCGCGCCACCGGCGGCCGAGGCCGGAGGAGGCGGCGGGCTCCAATACGGTGCCCGTCTCGTCCAGCAGCAGCAGGGTGGCGGTGTCCGAGCCCATGACGACCCGCACGCTGTCGAGCATGCTCTGCACCGACCCCACGTCCGCGATCACGATCGACCTCCCTGCTCCGGCACGGGCCAGAGCCTAGAGGGTGAGCCTGCCCCACTGGCCCCCGACCGGTCACAGGCTGGCCAGCGCAGGCAGGAGGTCGGTCATTCCCATGCGGCGGAAGAACTCCACGCGCAGGCGGTCATAGACCGCCGAGACCACCTCGCTGCCGTCCTGGCTGGGGTCGACGTGGGTGCGGAACGGCCGCTGCCCGGCAGGGAGCCCGACGACCCGGGCGATCTCGTCGGCGACGGTCTGGGCGTCGGCGTCGGGCGGCGTGATGGCGCTCAGCCGGTTCGGCAGATCCTCGCGGAGCTCCCCGTACTCCACGTCGTAGGAGCGCTCCACCTCGGTGTCGGCCGGGCTCCCAGCGTGCGCGAAGTGGTTGGTCCCCGAGGTGAAGGCCCCGGGTGCGACGATGGTGGTGTCGATGCCGAACCTGATCAGCTCGACCGCATAGCTCTCCGCGAGCGCGTCCATCCCCGCCTTGGCCGCGAAGTACGGCGCCAGGAACGGCGGGTGCCCGCCCCGGGTCGACGACGAGCCGACCCAGACCAGCAGGCCCGAGCGCCGCTCGCGCAGGTGTGGAAGCGCGGCCCGGTTGACGCGTTGGGTGCTCAGCACGTTGACGTCGTACTGCTCGGCGAGCTGCTCGGGCGTGAAGGCCTCCGTGGGCCCGAGCACCATGTGCCCGGCGTTGTGCACGACGACATCGAGCTGCCCGTGGCGCGCGATCACGTCCGCGACCCCGGCGTCGACCGAGGCCTCGTCCTGGACGTCGAGCTCGACTGCCCCGATGGCGATGCCCTCGGCGGCGGCGAGCTCGGCGAGCGCCGTGACGTGGGTGGCGTTGTGACCCTCGGTCTCCCTCATGCCGGCGACCACCGTGTGGCCGGACCGGGCGAGGGTCTCGGCCGTCAGGCGGCCGAAGCCGGTGGAGGCACCGGTGACGAGGACGACCTGGGAGCTCGTGGTGGTCGACATCAGATCATCCCTCCGTTCGCACGCAGGACCTGGCCGTTCACCCAGTGGCCCGAGGGGCTCGCGAGGAAGGCGACCACGCCGGCGACGTCGTCGGGCGTGCCGAGCCGCTCCAGCGGCGGCACCTTGGCCAGGCGCTCGATCTCCTCGTCGGTCTTGCCGTCGAGGAACAGGGCGGTGCCCGTGGGGCCGGGGGCGACCGCGTTGACGGTGATGTCGCGCCCGCGCAGCTCGCGGGCCAGGATCATGGTCATGCCCTCGACGGCGGCCTTGCTGGCGGCGTAGGGGCCGTAGGTGGGGAACGCCGTGCCGACGACCGAGGTCGAGAACCCGACGAACGAGCCGCCGTCGCGCAGGCGGCGGGCGGCCTGCTGCGCGACGACGAAGCTGCCGCGGATGTTGGTGCGGTGCAGCGCGTCGAGGTCGGCCAGGTCGAAGTCGGCGATCGGGGCCAGGACCATGCGCCCGGCCGCGTTGACGACCACGTCGACGCCGCCCAGCTCGGACTCGGCTCGGTCGAAGAGCGCGGCGACCGCGTCCTCGTCGGCGACGTCGGCCTGCACGGCGATGGCCGTGCCGCCGACCGAGGTGATGGAGTCGACGGTCTCCTCGGCGGCAGTGGTGCCGCCGGCGTAGTTGACGACGACGCAGAAGTCGTCGCCGGCGAGCCTCTGGGCGACGGCGCGGCCGATGCCGCCCGAGCCGCCGGTCACGATGGCGACGCGTCCGGTCGCCCTGACAGTGGTGGGTGTGGTGGTCATGTCATCGACCATCCACGAGGTGCCTGCGCTCAGCCAGGGGATGTCATCCCCTGGGTCGCGGACCCCTGCTGCCGCAGACTGGTGGCCATGAGCTCCCAGAGGTACGCCGAGCTGGCCGCGTTCCTGCGCTCGCGGCGCGACCGCATCCGGCCCGAGGACGTGGGGCTGGTCCGGGGGCCGCGGCGCCGGGTGCCGGGGCTGCGCCGCGACGAGGTCGCCCTGCTCGCGGGCGCCTCCGTCGACTACTACAACGAGCTCGAGCGCGGCGCCGGCTCGCAGCCGTCGGAGCAGATGCTGGCCGCGCTGGCGCGGGCGCTGCGGCTCTCGCGGGACGAGCGCGACCACCTCTTCCACCTGGCCGAGCGTCCGGTGCCCCGCGACGTCGGCGCCGCCTCCCACGTCCATCCCGGGATGCTCGACCTCCTGATGCGGCTGACCTCGACGCCCGCGCAGGTGATCACCGACCTGCACGTCACCCTGGTCCAGAACCCGCTCGCCGTGGCCCTGGTCGGCGACGAGACCCGGCACAGCGGACCTGACGCGAGCCTGGTCCATCGGTGGTTCACCGACCCCGAGGCCCGCGGGCACTACCCCGAGGAAGACCACGCGGGGCAGACGCGGGCGCTGGTCGCCGACCTGCGCGCGGCCGCCGCCCGGCGCGACGCCAAGGACACCGAGGCCGCCGCCCTGATCGCCGATCTGCTCGCCTGCTCCCTCGAGTTCGCGCAGGCGTGGGCGGTCCACGACGTCGCGTTCCGCCGCCACGACCGCAAGCGCCTCGTCCACCCCTCCCTCGGCGTCCTGGAGGTCAACTGCCTCAACCTCGTCAGCGAGGACGGGCGCCAGCGGCTGCTGTGGTTCACGCCGGCGGTCGGCACCGACAGCGCCGACAAGCTCAGGCTGCTCGAGGTCGTCGGCTCGCAGCAGGTGTCCCCCCAGCAGTGACTCCGAGCGCCATCATCCAGACGCCGGCGACGCCGATCGCCAGCAGGCCCAGCCCGTAGCCAGCCGCGGCCGGCCCCCACTCCAGGTCGCCGCCGTAACGAGCGAGGGCGACGCACTGCAGTACCACGAAGGTCACCCCGGTCAGCCCGACGGGTGTCACGGCAGCGGTGTCGTCGACCAGGCCGGCGTGGCCCGCCGCCCAGCCGAGCCCGACCAGCCACGCCCCCACCGCCCGCGCCGTCAGCGGAGTCAGCGGCCACGACCACCACGTGTCCGCGGTGGCTGGCGCGACCAGCAGCACGACGCCCGTCGCCACCAGCACCAGGCCCAGGGCCAGGAGGAGGACCCGCAGCGGCGAGGGCAACGGGGTGCGCCAGGCACGATCGATGGGCTCGGCCCGGCGCATCGCGCGCCAGCCCACCAGCGCGAGCACCACGGGGACCACGGTGTAGATCGCCAGCCAACCGAAGGTGATCGCTCGCGCGGTCGCGGGGTGCTCGGCCCCGAGATGGAACCGGTCCAGGTGGAGCAGCGTCACGCCCAGCGTCAGGGCCGTGAAGACGAGCACGCTGCCGACCGCCAGGCGGGCGCGATGCCAGTCTCCGGCGCGGGCGCCGGCGATCTCGAGCACCGCACTCGACCAGTACGCCGCCCCCAGGAAGACGGCGGTCATCGGCGGCTCGATGGTCCAGGCGAACCAGTCCTCGGTACGACGAGGGAAGACGTAGAGCTGCAGGCCCGCGAGGAAGACCAGGACCGCCGCGATCAGCAGCAGCCGGCGCAGCGCCGGCGAGGTCACGTGGCCGTCACGGCGGGCGACGGGTGCTCGGCCAGGTACCCGTGCAGCACGGAGATGACGGTCGCGCCGTCGCCGACCGCGGTCGCGACTCGCTTGATGGACTCGGCACGGACGTCGCCGATCGCGAAGATGCCCGGCACGCTGGTCTCCAGGGGCAGACCGCTGCCGGTGCGTACGAAGCCGGACTCGTCGCGCTCCACGGCCTCGGGCAGCCAGCCGGTCCGCGGCACCGAGCCGATGAGCACGAACAGACCGGAGGCCTCCAGCTCCTCGCGCGCCTCGTGGCCGGGCCGGGTGTCGGCGACGGTCAGCGCCACGAGGCAGCCGTCGACCGCGCGCCCGCCCACCACCGCCCCGTGGTAGCGGATCGTGAGGTTGCGGGTGGCCTCCAGCTGGCCGATCAGGTAGTCGGACATGCTCGCGGCCAGGCTAGGCCCGCGCACCAGCAACGTGACGTGCCGGGCATAGCGCGCCAGGTGGAGAGCGGCCTGTCCGGCGGAGTTGCCGCCGCCGACGACGCACACGCCCTGCCTGGTCATCGAGGGTGCCTCGGAGACCGCGGCGCCGTAGAAGACTCCCCGGCCGAGCAGCTCCTCGAGCTCTGGGACGCCGAGTCGCCGGTAGTCGACCCCGCTCGCCACCACGACGCTGCGGGCGCAGACCTCGCTGCCGTCGGACAGCCCGACCCGGTGCACGTCCCCGCCGGGCTGGAGACGCTCGGCTCGGCGCATGAAGGAGTACTCCGTGCCGAACATCCACGCCTGCTGGAACGCGCGGAACGCCAGGTGCGCCCCGCTCACCCCGCGGGAGAAGCCGGGGTAGTTGCGGATCAGGGAGCTGGTACCGGCCTGCCCGCCGACGGCCTGCTGCTCGACGACCAGGGTGGAGAGGCCCTCGGAGGAGGCGTAGACCGCGGCCGCCAGGCCGGACGGGCCGGCGCCGACCACCACCACGTCGAAGACCTGGCCGGCCGGGAGCGGCTCCATCAGGCCGAAGGCGTCGGCGATCTCCAGGTCCGTCGGGTCGACGAGGGTCGTCGGCGGAGTGGTGAAGGCGAGGACGACCACCGGCAGCGCGGGCTCGTGGAGGCCCAGGGACTCCAGCATCCGGTGTGCCGCGTCGGTGCCGACCTGGTGGAAGCCCACGGGGATGTGGTTGCGCGCGAACGAGTCGCGCAGCATGTGGGTGCGCTCGTCACGCGCCTCGCCGATGACCCGCACCGCTTCGAAGCCCACGCCCTGGGCGAGGTGCCAGTCGTCGAGGGCGTCGGTGAGCGCGCCGTGGAACTCCTCGTCACGAGACCGCTCCGGGCGCACCAGGGACAGCTCCGCGTGGCCTCGGGCGATGGCGTCGAACACCGGCGCGGAGCTGGCGAAGTCGCCCCAGGTGACCGCTACCGCCCGCTTCGCCGCCGGCGCGAGCGGGTACGCCTGGCGCAGGAAGGTGAGGCCCTCCCGGTCGTCGGGTCCGTAGTAGCCGATGACCAGGGCGACGTCGCGCCCCCAGCGCCTGAGCCCCTCGAGGATCGCCCGGGCGTGGGCGTACTCGGCAGCGACCACGACCTCGTAGTCGCTGCCGTAGCGACGGCGCAGCTCGCCACCCATGACCTCGCGCGAGACGGGGTCGGCCGTGGCCAGCATGATGACCGGGTCGGTGTCGTGCATGTCCCGCACCTCCGGGGAGCGCGCTGTCGTCGACAGATCACGCTACCCCCGGAGGGCGGGTGCGGCGAGAGGGTTTCTAGGCGGGCACGGCCTCTGCGGTGGCCGCCTCGCCCACCGTGGCCTCGAGGTCGGCGACGAGGTTCAGCGCGATGTCCACGATCATGTCCTCCTGGCCGCCGACCAGCTCGCGTCGCCCGACCTCGAGCAGGATCGCGCGTACGTCGATCCCGTAGCGCTCGGAGGCCGCCTCGGCGTGCCGCAGGAAGCTGGAGTAGACCCCGGCGTAGCCGAGGGTCAGGGTCTCGCGGTCCACCCGGACCGGACGGTCCTGGAGCGGGCGCACCAGGTCGTCGGCGGCGTCCTGCAGCGCGAACAGGTCGCAGCCGTGCTCCCAGCCCTGCAGGTCCGCGACCGCGATGAACGGCTCGATCGGGCAGTTGCCCGCGCCGGCGCCGTGGCCGGCGAGGGAGGCGTCGACGCGCGTGACGCCGGCTTCGACGGCCACCACCGAGTTAGCGACCGAGAGCGAGAGGTTCTCGTGGGCGTGGATGCCGATCTCGGTGGCCGGGTCGAGGACGTCGCGGTAGGCGGTGACCCGCTCGCGCACGCCCGCCATCGTGAGCCGGCCGCCGGAGTCGGTGACGTAGACGCAGTGGGCGCCGTAGGACTCCATCAGCTTGGCCTGGCGGGCCAGCTCCTCGGCCGGCGCCATGTGGCTCATCATCAGGAAGCCCGAGACGTCCATGCCGAGGTCGCGGGCGGTGGCGATGTGCTGCGCGGAGACGTCGGCCTCGGTGCAGTGCGTCGCGATGCGGACCGAGCGGACGCCCAGCCGGTAGGCGTGCTTGAGCTCCTCGATGGTGCCGATGCCCGGCAGCAGCAGGGTGGTGAGCCGGGCGCGCGAGATGTTCTGCGCGGCCGCCTCGATCCACTCCCAGTCGGAGTGCGAGCCGGGGCCGTAGTTGAGCGAGCCGCCCGCGAGACCGTCGCCGTGGGCGACCTCGATGGCGTCGACGCCCGCGGCCTCGAGCGCCCGCACGATCTTCACGACGTTGTCGGGCGTGATCCGGTGACGCACGGCGTGCATGCCGTCGCGCAGCGTGACGTCCTGGATGAAGAGCTTCGTGGTCATGCGGGGACCTCCTGCAGGGAGTGGGTGGCCATCCGCTCGGCGGTGCGCAGCGCGGCCGAGGTCATGATGTCGAGGTTTCCGGCGTAGGCCGGGAGGTAGTGGGCGGCGCCCTCGACCTCGAGGAACACCGACACCTGGTGGGTGGCGGCGGCGTCGCCGGCGAGGGTGTGCACGGGCTGCCCCTCGGGGACGGGCGTGATCTGCACCTGCTGCTTGAGGCGGTAGCCCGGCACGTACGCCGCGACGGACTCGACCATCTCCTCGACGGAGGCGCGGATCGCCTGGTGCGTGGCCTCGTCCGCGTTACCGATGAGCGCGAAGACGGTGTCGCGCATGATCAGCGGCGGCTCGGCGGGGTTGAGGATGATGACCGCCTTGCCGCGCGTGGCGCCGCCGACGGCCTCGATCGCGTGCGAGGTGGTCTCGGTGAACTCGTCGATGTTGGCGCGCGTGCCGGGACCGGCCGACTTCGACGCGATGGACGCGACGATCTCGGCGTAGGGCACGGCGGTGACCCGGGAGATGGCCGCGACGATCGGGATCGTCGCCTGCCCTCCGCAGGTGACCATGTTGACGTTGTCGGCGGAGCCGTGCTCGTCGAGGTTGACGGCCGGGACCACGAACGGGCCGATCGCCGCGGGCGTCAGGTCGACCAGCTTCACGCCGTACGGCGCGAGCTTGGCGGCGTTCGCGACGTGGGCCTTCGCGGAGGTGGCGTCGAAGACGATGCCGATCTCGTCGAAGCCCGGCATCGCGATCAGGCCGTCGACGCCCTCGTGGGTGGTCGGCACGTTGAGGCGCCGGGCGCGGGCCAGCCCGTCGGAGTCGGGGTCGATCCCGACCATCGCGCCCATCTCGAGCACCTCCGAGAGCCGGAGGACCTTGATCATCAGGTCGGTCCCGATGTTGCCCGAGCCGATGATCGCGACCTTGGTCTTGCTGCTCATGCCTGGTCCTCTCCACTGAAGCCGACGGTGACGGTGCCGAGTCCGGAGATCTCGGCGGAGACGTGGGCGCCCGCGGTGACGGCCACCATGGGGCCGAGGGCACCGGAGAGCACGACCTGGCCGGCGCGCAGCGGGGTGCCGACCTCGCGGGCGGTCCGGGCAAGCCACACCAGCGCCGCGAGCGGGTCGCCGAGGCAGGCCGCGCCGTTGCCGGTGGAGACGACCTCACCGTCGATGCTCATCGACATCTCGGCGTCCACGGGTGTGAACTCCTCGAGCGAGACGCGCCGCTCCCCCAGGACGTAGAGGCCGCTGGAGGCGTTGTCGGCGACGGTGTCGCCGTAGGTGATGTCCCAGCCGGCGATGCGCGAGTCGACGATCTCCAGTGCCGCGACGGCGTACTCGACGGCCGACCTCACGGTGTCGACGTCGAGGTCGTCGCGGTCCAGGTCCTCGGCCAGCACGAACGCGATCTCCGCCTCGACCTTGGGCTGGAGCAGGCGGGCCATGGGCGCCACGCCGCCGGCGGCGACGTCCATGTCGTCGAAGAGCACGCCGAAGTCGGGGCGATCGACGCCGAGCTGCTGCTGGACCGCCGGGGAGGTGAGGCCGATCTTGCGGCCGACGATCGTGGCGCCACTCGCGAGCCGGGCGGCCGTGAGGCGCTCCTGGACGGCGTAGGCGCGGTCGACGTCGGCGGGGCCGATCAGGTCGCGCACGGGGGCGCAGGGGGTGCCGGTGGACTGGGCGTCGAGGAGACGGGTGGCCGCCTGATCGACGGCGGTCTCGGCGACGGAGGTTGCTGTCATGCCGCCAGCCTGCGGCACGCCGGGCCGACCCCACCAGGCGAACGTTCCACCCACCGGACCCTGCTTAGGGGGCGTCGTGGCGCAGCGCCTCCCGCCGGGCGAGGGTGGCCGCGACGCCGGCGGCGGCGGCCCGCACCGAGGTCGCGTGGGTCTCGGGGTGGAAGCGGGTCACCGGCCCGGTCAGGCTGACCGCGGCGATCGGGCGGTCGTCGGCGTCCAGGACGGGCGCGGCGACGCAGACGATGCCGACCGCGGACTCCTCGTGCTCGAAGGCCACCCCCGACTCCAGGACGCGCTCGAGCTGGCGGCGCAGCAACCCTGGCCCCGTCACCGTCCGCGGGGTACGGCGGTCCAGCCCGGACGCGAGCACCTCGGCGACGAGATCCGGCTCGCTGTGCGCCAGGAGGGCCTTGCCGATGGCCGTGCAGTGCAGCGGCATCCGCCCGCCGATGCGAGACGGGGTGGTGGCCTGGCGGTGCCCGCCGATCTTGGAGACGTAGACGACCTCGCGCCCCTCGAGCACCCCGAGGTGCACGGTCTCGTGCGTGCGCTCGTAGAGGTCCTCCATGAACGGGGTCGCCACCTCGAGCAGGCGGCGCTCGACGGAGGCCCGCATGCCGAGCTCGAAGAGCCGGCCGCCGAGGCGGTAGCCGTGCTCGGTGCGCTCGACCAGCCGGGTCGCGACCAGGTCGGACAGGATCCGGTGCAGGGTGCCCTTCGCGAGGCCGGTCCGCCGTACGAGCTCGGCCAGGCGCAGGTCGTGGTCGTCGACATGGAAGGCCGACAGAACCGCCACCACCTTGCCCAGCACCGTGTCGGTGTCGGGCGGTCGTAGCTCGCGGGTCACCCGACCGAACCTAGCGGCAGGGGGTCAGCCTCCGCGAAGACCCCGTAGCTCCACCACCCGTAGCCGGTCCAAGAGCGGCTGCGGCAGCCTCCCCGATCAGGTGCGGCCGGTAGCGTTCGGACATGGCTGACTCCCTCGACGGCCGCTCGATGCGCGAGCGGATGATGGCCGGCGACCTCTACATCGCAGACGACCCGGAGCTCGAGGAGCAGGCCCACACCGCCCAGGACCTGATGGCGGCCTACAACGCCACCGGTCCACGACAGAAGCCGCTGCGCCGTGCCCTGCTGGAGCAGCTCCTCGGCGGCGTGGGCGACGACACCGAGATCCGGGCTCCCCTCTACGTCGACTTCGGCGCCCATCTCACGTTCGGCGCCCGGTGCTTCGCGAACTACGGGCTGGTCGCGCTCGACGTCGCGCGCATCACGATCGGCGACGACGTGCAGATCGGCCCGCACGTCCAGCTGCTCACCCCCACGCACCCGGTCGAGCCGGGCCCTCGGCGCGACAAGTGGGAGGCGGCCGAGCCGATCACGATCGGCGACAACGTCTGGCTCGGCGGCGGGGTCGTCGTCTGCCCCGGGGTGAGCATCGGCGACAACACCGTCGTCGGCGCGGGCGCCGTCGTGACCAAGGACCTCCCCGCCGACGTCGTGGCCGTCGGCAACCCGGCCCGGGTCGTCAAACACCTGTCCTGACCCCGGCATGCGCAGGACGGGGCCGGGTACGGGTAGCCATGACCACCAACCCCACCGAGCCCCTCCCCGACCCGGACGTGGTGCCGAGCCCCGGCCCCACCGACCCCGCCGTGCCCCCCGCCCCGGGGCCGGGCGAGACGCCGCCGGACCCGACCCTGCCGGAGACCGAGCCCGTGCTCCCCTGAGCGATCGGAGGACCCCCTCGGTGGTCGAGGTGTGAAGGCGCCCCGGCGCCTGAGCCTCGAGACCCCGGGACCCGACCGCCAGCCCGACCTGTCGGCCAAGGAGATCGCCTGGGTGAAGAGCCACCTGGCGAAGTACGACGCCACGATGGGCGACTCCGCTCCCTGGACGACTGACCGACGCTTTCGGGGCTCGCTAGCCTGGCCGCATGACCTGGGCGACGTGCACCCACGGCCACCACCACTGGGGCCGCCGCGGCGCCGCCGGGCTGCTGATCGCGGAGGGCGGGCGGGTGCTCCTGCAGTTGCGCGCGCGCTGGGCGCACCAGGGCGGCACCTGGTCGATCCCCGGCGGCGCCCGCGAGCGTGGGGAGACCTGGGAGCAGGCCGCCATCCGCGAGGCCGGCGAGGAGCTCGGGCTGGCCGCCCACGAGGTCGCGGTCCGCGGCTCCTCCACCGCGAGCTGCGGCGGCTGGACCTACGAGACCGTGCTGGCGGTGCCGACCGGCCCGCTCCGGCTGGCGGACCTGGCCGAGAGCGACGGCCACGCCTGGGTGCCCGCCGCGGAGGTGGCCGACCTGCCGCTGCACGCGAGCTTCCGGGAGGCCTGGTCCGCGCCGGACTCCTCGCTGGCGAAGTTCGTGGCGGCGTCCTAGACCAGTCGCATCCGGACCGAGCGGGTCGCCACGTCGGCCGTCTCCAGACGTACGCGTACGTCGGTCCCGAGCGGCAGGTCGCCGTCCCCGACGACCGGGGCCTCGACGCCCAGCTCGGCCAGCATGACCACGCCACGGTCGGGCCGCTTCTCCTCGACGCTCACGACGACGCCGTCGAACTCCTCGCCCACCCGGGCGGCCAGCAGCCCCGCCTCGACCAGGTCGAGCACCGCGCGCTCGTAGCCCCTGGCGCGCTGGCTGGACTGCTGCATCGTCCTGGGCAGCCCGGGCAGCGCCGCGAGCACCCAGCCCGGCACGGGCTCGCCGGCGCACAGGGCGACGCACACCTCGCCGGCGTAGCGGTCCGCCAGCCGGCGCAGAGGCGCGGTGACGTGGGCGTACTCGGAGGCGAGCGCGGAGTGCAGCGGCTCGGCGGGCACCTCGCCGTCGAAGGCGACGTAGCCGCTGCCGCGCAGCAGCCGGGCGCTCGCGACCACCATCGCGGCCTGCTCGGGCTGCGTGGGGTCGAGCGAGCGGATGAAGTCGGGGTAGAGCACCTCGGCGGGCCACTCGATGCCGAGCGCGCGGGCCGTGCGGTGCAGGCGCTGGACGTCGCGCGGGTCCGGGGCCGGCAGGGTGCGCAGCAGTCCGACGCGCCCGTAGACCATGAGCGTGGCCGCGCCGAAGCCGGTCAGCAGCGAGATCTGGGAGTTCCACAGCTCCACGGGCAGCAGGGAGCGGAACTCCAGGCTCCACCGGCCGCCCTGGATGTCGATCTCCTGCTCGGGCAGCGGCAACGACACCCCGCCGCGGGCGGCGTCGCGCGCCAGCCGGAGCTCGCCGATCTCCTGCAGCAGCGTCAGCACCTCCCCGCCGGTCCCCTCGTCGACGGCGCGCTGCGCCTGCTCGTAGGAGAGCTTGGCCGTCGAGCGCACCCGCGCGCGCTCGACGTGCACGTCGGTGCCCTCGCCGAGCTCGTCGACCCGGATGGTCCACAGCAGCGCCGGTCGGACCTGGCCCTCGACGAGCGAGCCGGCGTCCTCCGAGATCACCTTGGGGTGCAGGGGCACCTTGGAGTCCGCGCCGTACAGGGTCTCCCCACGGCGGTGCGCCTCCACGTCGACCGGGTCACCGGGGCTCACGAAGGCGGCCACGTCGGCGATCGCGTAGTGGACGACGTAGCCGTCGCCCGCGCGCTCGATGTGGAGGGCCTGGTCGAGGTCCATCGCTCCCTCGGGATCGATGGTGACGAACGCGATGTCCGTGCGGTCCAGGTCGGGCAGGCGCGGTGCGGCCGCGGCCGCCGCGGCCGCCTCCTCCACCTCGGGTGGGAAGTCCGGGCTCACCTCCAGCTCGCCACGGATCCGCTCGATCCCCTCGCGCAGCGTGGCCACCACGGCCGCGCTGTCGGCCCCGTCGGGGGCGCTGTCGTCGGCGACCTTGATGTGGACGACCCGGTTGCTCGGCATCCCCCGACCCTAAGCCCCGGCCGCGGCTCTAGGGTTGCGGCGTGCTGATCCTGCTGCCGCCCAGCGAGGGCAAGTCCGCCCCGCGCCGGGGCAAGCCCCTCGACCTCGCCGGCCTCGGCAGCCCCGGTCTGAGGCCGGCCCGTGAGCGGGTGCTCGACGCGCTCGTCGAGCTGTGCGCGGGCGACCTGGACGTGGCCGCCAAGACCCTGGGGGTGCCCAAGACGCAACTCGACCTGGTCCGCCTCAACGCCGAGGTGCGGCATGCACCCACGGCCCGGGCCGACCAGGTCTACAGCGGCGTCGTCTACGAGTCGCTCGGCTTCGCGAGCCTCTCCCCCGCGGCCAAGCGCCGGGCCAGCAGCCGAGCGGCCGTGACCAGCAGCGTGTTCGGCCTGGTCCGCCCTGCCGACCGGATCCCGGCGTACCGCCTCTCCGGCGACGCCGGCCTGCCCGGCCTCGGCGGCGTCGCCGCCCACTGGCGCGACCACCTCGGCGACGCGGTCACGGAGGCGATGGGCACCGGGCTCCTGGTCGACCTGCGATCCGGGACCTACGCCGCCTTCTGGCGCCCGCCGGCCGAGCTGGCGCCCCGCGTGGCGACCGTCCGGGTCCTGCACGAGGTCGACGGCCGGCGCCAGGTCGTGAGCCACTTCAACAAGGCGACCAAGGGCCGGATCGTGCGGGCCCTGCTCGAGGACGGCCGCGACCCGCGCACCCCGGTGAAGCTCGCCGAGGTGCTGCGCGGGCTCGGGTGGACCGTCGAGGTCGGCGACCCCACGGCGAAGGGCACCCAGCTCGACGTGGTGGTCGCCCAGCTCTGACTGGTCTGACCCCACGGTCCCGCACGACCCGCCGCTAGGGCCGACGGCGCGCGAGCACCACGGCGGCGCCCAGGATCACGAGGGTCGCCGCCCCCAGACCGGCCGCGATGAGGAGCGCCAGGGACGACTCCACGCCGGCACCGGCGCTGCCCCGACCGGGAGCGGCCGGAGCGCTCTCGGGGCTCTGGGTGGGGGGCACCGCCTCGTCGAGCGCGTCCTAGACGGGGTTGGGTGCGTCCGCGGGGACCTCGTCCTCGATCGCGTGCCGGGGCCGGACGGCGCCGAAGCCCCACTGCACGCTGCGCACGCCGTCACGCTCGTCCATGGCCGCGAGCGTCCGCAGGGCAGAGACGGTGTGGTCGGTGCTGATCCCCTTGGGGATGTTGACCGGCAGGATGGTGGCCTCGGGGGCCATGCCCATGATCTCAGGCCCGGCGCCCCGGCCGGCGATCACGGTGGCCATGGTGGTCCCGTGGAACACCCGGTCGTGGCCGACGTCGCCGCGCCCCGAGCCGGGGTGCTTGAAGCCCGGGAGCACGGCACCCTCGAGGTCGCCGCCCGGGTGGACCCCGTCGTCGATGACCGCGACCACCACCCCCGCTCCGCGGGTGTGCCTCGCCCAGACCTTCTCGGCGCCCAGGATGTCGAGCCACCACTGCTCCACACGCACCTCGCTGTCGGAGCGCGCATGGGGGGCGGCGGTGGGTGGGGCTGGGCCAAACCGGGAATCCGCGCGGCGCTGTGACGCGCTACCAGCCCGAGGGGTCCGCGAAGGGGTCGCGGGCCGGGGGCAGCGCGTTGTAGAGGCGCATCGACGTACGCGGCTCGTCGCCGGTCGGTCCCCGGCCGAAGAACGACACGACGGTCACCGACGCGGGGGTGAGCTCCATCCGGAACACGGCGTCCAGCGGGGCACTGACCGCGTGGCTGACCAGCGTCTTGATCGGCGTCACGTGGCTCACCACGACGACGGTCCTACCCGGGTGCCCGTCGAGGACCCGCTGCAGCCCGGCGAGCACCCGCTCCTCCACCACCCGGAACGACTCACCGCCCTCCGGGGCGGCGTCGAGGGAGCCGAGCCACTCGCGCAGCGCGTCGGGGTGCCGCTCGCCGACCTCGGCGAAGGTGAGTCCGTCCCAGACCCCGAACTCCATCTCCGCGAAGCCCGGCTCCACGGCCACGTCCTTGCCGAGCACCTCGGCGACGATCTCGGCCGACTCGAGCGCACGGCGCACCGGCGAGGCGATCACGGCGTCCACCCGCTCGGCGATGGGAGCAAGCCACTGGGCGGTGGCACGCACCTGGTCGCGGCCCTCGTCGCTCAAGGCGGGGTTGGCGCTCGCCAGGCCGCCGGAGAAGCGCTTTGCGACCGTGTGCGCCGTGACCCCGTGGCGCACCAGGATCAGCGTGGTCGGGGCGCCGGCGCCGGCGGACCAGCCGCGCGCCTGGCTCTGGACCGACGCCGGTGGGTCTCCGGCCGCGGCCGCTCCGGGGCTCTCGATCTCCTCGATCAGTGAGTCCTCGTCGTCCGCGCGCGCCGGGACGGTGACCCCGTCGCGGACGCCGTCGAGGGCCTCGTTGGCCAGCCGGTCGGCGTAGGCGTTCAGCTCGCGCGGCACCCAGGTGTACGTCGTACCGGCCGGCGCCAGCCGGGTCGCCTCGGCCGCGAGCGGGCGCATGTCGGGGTGCTTGATCTTCCAGCGCCCCGACATCTGCTCGACGACGAGCTTGGAGTCCATGCGGACCTCCACCTCGGCGTCCGGGACATGGTCCTGCGCCAGGCGCAGGCCCGCGATCAGGCCGGAGTACTCCGCGACGTTGTTGGTCGCCCGACCGATGGTGCTGCCGTCCTCGGCCAGCACGGTGCCGGTGTCGGCGTCCCGCAGCACGGCGCCGTACGCCGCGGGGCCGGGGTTGCCGCGCGAGCCTCCGTCCGCCTCGATGATGACGCGACGAGTCACAGGCCGGACTCGCCGGTGCGCACCAGGATCCGCTGGCACTCCTCGCAGCGGACGACCTCGTCGGTCGGCTTGGCGCGGATCACGGCAAGCTCGGCGTTGTCGATGGTGAGCTGGCAGCCGGTGCAGCGCCGCTGGCGCAGCTCGGCAGCGCCCACGCCGTCCTTGCTCTCGCGCAGGCGGTCGTAGAGCGCCAACAGGTCCGCGGGCAGCCCCTCGACGGCGGGGGCGCGCTCGGCGACCGCGGCCTCGAGCTCCACGTCGATCGCGGCGGCCTTCTCATCACGCGATGCGACCAGGTCGGCCAGCCGGATGTCGACGGCCGCGAGCTTCTCGGTGAGCTCGGTGAGCGCGGCCTGGGCCTGCTCGAGCTGCTCCATGACCTCGAGCTCCTCGTCCTCGAGCGTCGAGATCCGGCGCTCCAGGGAGGTGAGCTCGTGCTGCATGCGCTCGAGGTCCTTGGGGCTGGTGATGGCGCCGGAGTCCATCCGGTCGCGATCGCGGGCGCGGCGTGCCTTGACCTGCTCGACGTCGGCGTCGGCCTTCGCCTGCGCCGCGCTCAGGTCGTCGACCACGATCCGGGCGTCGCGGGCCTGGTCGTCGATCTCCTTGCGCTGCGCCGTGAGCGTCGCGATCTCGGCGTGCTCGGGGAGGTGCGAGCGCTGGTACCGCAGCTGGTCGGCCTTCGCGTCCAGGGCCTGGACGTCGAGCAGCTTCAGTTGGGCGAACGGGTCGGCTTTCAGCGGGTGCTCCTCAGAGGCGGGTGTTCCACGGGTCCGTGACGGTCGTGCTCACGCGGGTCACCACCGTATCGCCCAGGGCCTCACGCAGCTTCGCCTCCACCACCGGGAGCCAGGTCCACTCCGCGGCCCAGTGCGCCACGTCGACCAGGGCCGGCCCCGCCTTCTCGACGAACTCGCTCGCCGGGTGGTGGCGCAGGTCGCTGGTGAGGTAGACGTCGGCGTCGGTGCGCAGCACGCCGTCGAGCAGGAAGTCTCCCGCTCCCCCGCACAGCGCGACCCGTCGTACGGCGCGGTCCGGGTCGCCGGCGACCCGGACGCCGTGCGCGGTCTGCGGCAGCACCTCGGCGACGTGCTCGGCGAACTCCCTCAGTGTGGTGGGGGCGACCGAGCCGATCCGCCCGGTGCCGGCGGTGGCGCCGCTGGGGTCGGCCAGCTCGACGACGTCGTAGGCCGGCTCCTCGTAGGGGTGCGACCGGAGCGCGGCGCGCACCACCTCGGCGCGCAGCGCCCGCTCCAGGACGACCTCGATCCGGACCTCCTCGACGGTCTCGATGCTGCCGACGGTGCCGATCGCGGGGTCGGCGCCCTCGAGCGGGCGGAACCGGCCCTGCCCCTGGGAGGTGAACGACGCGAAGTCGTAGTCGCCGATGCGCCCCGCCCCTGCCTCCGCGATGGCCGCGCGCAGCGGTGCCGCGGCGTCGGCCGGCACGTAGACGGTCAGCTTGTCGCGCGGTGGCCCATCCTCGGGCAGGAGCGGCGTGACCTCGGTGAGCCCGAGCGCGTCGGCCAGCGCCGCGGACACGCCGTCCTCGGCGAGGTCCGCGTTGGTGTGGGCGGTCAGCAGCGCGCACCCCGCCGCCGTCAGCGTCGCGAGGGTCCGGCCCTTGGGGGTCGTCGCGGCGACGCTGTGCACCGCCTTGAGGAACAGCGGGTGGTGCACGACCAGCAGGTCGGCCCCCCACTCCGCCGCCTCGCGTGCGACCTCGATGGTCGGGTCGACCGCGAACATCACCTTCGCGACCGCGGCGTCGGGATCGCCGGACACCAGCCCGACGGCGTCCCACCCCTCCGCAGTGCTCGGCGGGTACCACGCGTGCAACCGATCGATGACGTCCTGGAGGGTCGGCATGCGGTCAGGCTAGTGGCGCTCGTGGGTGGTGTGCCGCAGACCCCCTTCCCATGGCGTCCTAGGCTCGGACCATGCCCGTCGTGAAGATCAACGCCATCAGTGTCCCGCCGCAGGCCCACGAGGAGCTCGAGAGGCGCTTCGCCGCCCGGGCCGGCACGGTCGAGGGATCGCCGGGATTCCTCGGCTTCCAGCTGCTGCGGCCGGTGCAGGGCGAGGAGCGCTACTTCGTCGTGACGCAGTGGGAGGACGAGGAGTCTTTCGCCGCCTGGCGCGACGGCGACGCCCATGCCGCCCACGCCGGCCCCCAGGACGGCGCCGAGCGCCCGAAGCCCGTCGCCAGCGGCGCGGAGCTGCTGGAGTTCGAGGTCGTGCTCGACGTCAAGCCGAGCTAGGCCTCAGTTGACCTGGCGGTCGTAGCCCTTCCAGTAGGCCTCGCGCAGCTTGAACTTCTGCAGCTTCCCGGTCGCCGTGCGCGCCAGCTCGTCGCGGAACTCGATCGAGGTCGGCGCCTTGTAGCCGGCTGCCTTGTCCTTGCACCAGGCGATCAGCTCCGCCTCGCTCGCCGAGGCGCCCTCCGCGAGCACGACGAGCGCCTTGATCGTCTCGCCCCACCTCTCGCTGGGGACCCCGATCACGGCCACCTCGGCCACGGCCGGGTGGGAGAACAGCACGTCCTCCACCTCGATCGAGGAGACGTTCTCGCCGCCGGTGATGATCACGTCCTTCTTGCGGTCCTGGATGGTGAGGTAGCCGTCGTCGCCGATGACCCCGCCGTCGCCGGTGTGGAACCACCCGTCGCGCAGGGCGACCGCGCTCTCCTCAGGCTGCTCCCAGTAGCCCTCGAGCACCACGTTGGAGCGGGCCAGCACCTCGCCGCCACCCTCCGCAGAGTCGTCGATCTTGAGCCGTACGCCGAGCGCCGGCGCCCCGGCGCGCACCAGCTTCTGCGCCCGCTCCTGCGCCGACAGGCCGTCCCACTCCTCGCGGGAGCGGTTGATGGTCAGCAGCGGCGAGGTCTCGGTGAGGCCGTAGATCTGCATGAACTCCCAGCCGAGCTCCTCCTGCACGCGCACGACCGTCCTCGTCGGCGGCGGCGCGCCGGCCATGATGATGCGGACCCGGTCGCGCCCGGGGATCTCGCCCTCCCAGTCCTGGGCCGCCTCGAGCACCGCCGCCGCGACCGCGGGCGCCGCGCACATCACGGTCACGCCCTGGTCACGCACCCGACGCAGGATCTCCACCCCGTCGATCTTGCGGATCATCACCTGACGCACGCCGAGGCCGGTCATGGCGAACGGCATCCCCCACCCGTTGGCGTGGAACTGCGGCAGCGTGTGCAGGTAGACGTCGCGGTCGGTGACGCCGGCGTGCATCGCGAAGGTGACCGCGTTGACCCAGATGTTGCGGTGGGTGATCTGCACGCCCTTGGGGCGCGCGGTCGTCCCGGAGGTGTAGTTGATGGTGGCCGTGGCGTTCTCGTCGGGCTCCCAGGGCTGCGGCTCGGGTCCCCCGTCCTCCGGTGCCGCGGCGTAGAGGTCGTCGTCCTGGCCGATCACGAACCGGTGCTCGGCGGTGACGCCACGCAGCTCCTCGTCGAGCTCGGGGTCGACGATCAGCACCCGCGCCCCGGAGTGCTCGACGATGTAGCGCACCTCGTCGGGGCGCAGCCGGAAGTTCACCGGCACCAGCACCCGGCCGAAGCCGGCGACGCCGAAGAACGACGTCAGCAGCCGCGAGCTGTTGTGGCTCACCACGGCGACCCGGTCCCCCACCCCGATGCCGAGCTCGTCCAGCTTGGCCGCCTGGCGGCGCGCCAGCGCCCCCATCTCTGCGTAGGTGAGCTCGCCCCGCTCGTTGCCGAGCGGCCGGGCCGGCTGCACGGGCTCGTCCACGGCGCCGACCCGGGCGCCGTAGACCTGGGTCGCGCGGTCGAGGAAGTCGGAGATGCTGAACGGGACGATCAACGCGGGCCTCCTGGCGAGGACTGGGACGTACTGGCGTGCTGTGAGGTGGCCCACTCTAGTGAGCCGCCATCTCGCGGCGGTGTGGACCGTCTCTCGCGAGGGGTACCACCCGACATGCGCCTGTCCGCCTGCCACCACCTGTACGAGCGCCTCGGGCCGGGTCGGTCGCCGCCCCGTGCGAGGGCGGGTTGATCGGCGCGCCCCTGGGTCTGCGGGCTCCCCGGCGAGCCAGCCTGCGCGTGCCTCGTGAGAGTCCTCTCATACGGCTCTCACCCGGGGTCCACGATGGGGGATGATCGTGGGGTCATGAGCAGGTTCTGGAAGGTCGTCCTCGCGCTGGCCCTGGTGCTCCCGGTCAGCGCCTTCGTCGTCGGGTCGCTGGCCGCGTCGTCGGCCGACGAGCCGGCGCGGCGCGATCCGATCCTGATCGAGGACCCCACGTCACCCTCCACCAGCCCGACGCCCACCCGGTCCGGCGACCCGTCACCCTCCCCCACCAGGCGCTCCGACGACGAGTCCCATGACGAGTCCGACGACGAGTCCGACGATCCCGACGACATCGACGTGATCAGGCCCGAGCCGGGCGAGGTGGACGACGACGACCACTCCGGTCACGGCGGCGGCGGTGACGACCGCGACGACCGCGACGACCACTCCGGCCGCGGCGGTGGCGACGACGACTGAGCCGCCCGCACCCGCCGACCCCCGACCGCGCCGGTCGGGGGTCTCCGTACGCGTGCGGATCACCGCCGCGGTGGCCGCGCTGGTGCTCCTCGCGCTGTCCGCCGCGGGCGCGATCGTCTACGTCATCGAGAGCCAGCGCCTCGAGCAGCAGACCGTCGACGCCGTCGATCAGGAGCTGGACGAGTTCGCGGCGTTCACGCAGTCTCGCGGCCGGGGCGTCACCGAGGTCGGCCCCCTGCTGCGCGCCTTCATGGCCGGCAGCGTCCCCGACGACGACGAGCTGCTGGTCGGCTGGGTCGGCGACCGGCCGACGCAGCAGTTCCCGCGCGACGACCCGCTCCCCCGCGACGCGGCCTTCCAGGCGGCCGCGGCTCCCCTGGTGCGCGACGGTGGCTCGACGCGTCTCGACACCGCCGAGGGCGAGGTGCTCGTGACGGCCCAGCCTGTCGTCCTCGGCGAGCAGCGCGGCGCGCTCGTGGTCGTCGTCCAGCTCGACGAGGGACGCGGCGGCCTGCGCGACACCATGCGCACCTACGCCATCGTGGCCGCGCTGTCGCTGCTGCTGGTCACGGCGGCCGCCTTCTGGCAGGCGGGTCGGCTGCTCGCGCCGTTGCGGGTGCTGCGTGAGAGCGCCGAGGCGATCGGCGAGACCGACCTGTCCCGGCGGGTCCCCGAGTCGGGCAACGACGACATCACCGCCCTGACCCACACCGTCAACGGCATGCTGGAGCGGCTGGAGGCGGCGTTCGTGGGCCAGCGCCGGTTCCTCGACGACGCCGGCCACGAGCTGCGCACGCCGTTGACCGTCCTGCGCGGCCACCTCGAGCTGCTTGACACCGGCGATCCCGAGGAGGTCGCCGAGACCCGCGCCCTGCTGCTCGACGAGGTCGACCGGATGTCGCGGCTCGTCGGCGACCTGATCCTCTTGGCCAAGAGCGACCGCCCGGACTTCGTCACCCCGGCTGGGGTCGACCTCGAGCACCTCACCGAGGACGTCCTCGCCAAGGCCCGCGCCCTCGGCGACCGCGAGTGGCTCCTGGACGCCACGGCGGCGGTCACCATGCACCTGGACGGCCAGCGGTTGACCCAGGCCCTGCTCCAGCTCGCCGACAACGCGGTCAAGCACACCGCCCCCGGAGACGTCGTGGCCCTCGGCTCCTCCTACGACGGCGGCACGGCCAGGCTGTGGGTGCGCGACACCGGCCCGGGGGTCGCACCGGAGGAACGGGAGGCGATCTTCGAGCGGTTCGGGCGAGGCCGGGTCGCCGAGCACGACGAGGGCTTCGGCCTGGGGCTGTCGATCGTGCGCGCGATCGCGCAGGCACACGGCGGGGACGTGGCCGTCGAGGATGCCCAGCCGCGGGGCGCCCGGTTCGTGATCACGCTGCCCGGCCCGGCGAGTGCCGCCGCCTCGACCGTCGTACTGGAGGAGGAGCCATGGCCCGCATCCTGATCGTCGAGGACGAGGCGCGCATCGCCTCCTTCCTCGCCAAGGGCCTGCGTGCCGACGGCCACGTCGCCACGGTCGTCGCCGACGGCGTCATCGGGCTGGACCACGCGCTCAGCGGCGAGCACGACCTGATGATCCTCGACATCGGGCTGCCGAGGCTCGACGGCTTCGACGTGCTCGACCAGCTGCGCTCGCAAGGCTCGCGGCTGCCGGTCATCGTGCTCACCGCCCGCGACTCGGTCACCGACACCGTCTCCGCACTGGAGGGCGGGGCCGACGACTACATGGCCAAGCCGTTCCGGTTCGCCGAGCTGCTCGCCCGCGTGCGGCTGCGGCTGCGGCAGGCGGGAGCCGGCGACCGGGGCGGTGCGGTGGAGGCCCTGGAGGCCGGCGGCGTACGCCTCGACCTGCGCACCCGCCGCGCAACCGTCGCCGGCAAGGAGCAGGACCTGTCGGCCAGGGAGTTCTCACTGGCCGAGATCTTCATGCTCAACGCCGGACAGGTGCTCTCACGCGAGCAGCTGCTCGACCACGTCTGGGGCTACGACTTCGACCCGGGGTCCAACATCGTCGACGTCTACGTCGGCTACCTGCGCCGCAAGTTCGGCGCCGCCACGATCGAGACCGTGCGCGGCATGGGCTACCGGTTCTGCTCCTGACGCCGATCCAGGGGCGGCTGTGGCAGGCTCCGCACGTGGACAGGTACGGACCGCTGCGCTCACCGCGAGGGCGCGTCGATGTCGAGGTGCGCCCCGACGTGCTCGAGCTCCACCCCCGGGACTCCCCCTTCGACCTCGCGGACGGCGCCGAGATCCTGCTGGTCGTCGGCGCGATCGCCGTCGCCGTCGCCGGCACCTTCCTGCCCGAGCCGCTCACCTATGCCTGCTTCATCCTGGCCGGGGTGGTCATCGTCGGCCTCGCGCTGACCTACGTCGTGGCCTACGCCGCTGCGGCCGTCATGCTGGTGGTGACCCTCGTCCGGCTGGTGACCAGGAAGGGCCGGCGTCGGGTGCGCACCTCGGTCGACGACCTCCTGCGCGCGACCACGGCCGGCACCTGGAAGGTGCCTCGCGGCGACGTCCAGTGGGTGTCCCCGATCGACCGCTCGCTGCGACCGCGTCTGCGCCTCGGGCTGCCGCACGGCGAGCTGGTGCTGACCGCGTGGGCCTGGCGTCGCGCTCAGCTCGAGGGCCTGGCGCGGGAGCTGGCCGTCAGCGTCGGACCTTGAACGTCAGCCGCGCCGGCGGCTGCGCCGACAGCACCGGCTCCAGCGCGCCGGCCACCTCCCGCGGCTGCGGGCGCTCGGCCGGGTCTGCGGCGAGCATCGCGTAGACCGTCTTGGCGACGTCGGCGGGCGTCCCGTCCGGCAGCGCGTACGGCTCCTCGACGAGCTGCGGGTAGCGCAGGGCGAGGTCCGCGGATCCCCGGTCCCCGTCGTCGAAGGGTCGGTAGCCGGCGATCGCCTCGAAGAGCGTCGCACCCAGGCCCCAGACGTCGCTGGCGTGACCGGGCGCACCTGCCTGTCCGGGGGCGCACTGCTCGGGTGACATGTAGGCGTCGGTGCCGATCGTGCTGGTCAGCTCGGCGGCGCGGTGGGCCGGCCGCGCCACCGACAGGTCGATCAGCCGTGCGGGCGCGCCCATGATCACGTTGCTGGGCTTGATGTCGAGGTGCACGACGTCGACGTGGCCGAAGTAGTGCAGCGCCGAGGCGATGTCCACGGCCAGCGGCAGGTACTGCTGCTCCTGCAGCGGGCCGTGGCGACGCACCAGGGTCGAGAGCCGCGGCCCGTCGATGTACTCCAGGACCAGGTGCGGACGCGCGCCGCCGAGCTCGTGACGCAGCCGTCGGACGACGACCGGGTGGTTGGCCTGGTCGAGCGCGGCGGCCTCCCGGGCGAGGCTGCCCAGCGTGGCCTCGTCGTCCAGCTCCGTCGGCCGCACGACCTTGACCACCACGGGTGCGTAGGTGATCTGGTCGAAGGCGAGGTAGGCCTCGTACGCCGATCCCCCGCCGAGCAGCCGCATCGCGGTCAGCTCGGGGGTGATCGGGTCGCCCTCTCGGAGATGCCAGCTCTCGTCGGCGCGCGTCATCGTCGCTCCTTCAGCCGCGGGTGTTGTGCCGTGAGCGGTCGTTGGTGTGGTTCTGCGACCAGTCGACGCGGTTGTTGCCGGCACCGTCGCTGGTCCAGTCCCTGCCCACCCGGTCCCGGCTGTGGTCGCGCCCGGAGTCGCGTCCCGTGCGCGTCTGGTCGTGGCTGCGGGTGCCGCCGGTGCGCGTGTGCGTGCCACCGCTGGTGTTGGTGTGCGTGCCGTCCCGCTTGCCCAGGCCGGTGTCGTCGTCATCGTCGTCGGCCACGAGCACGACGTCCGGGGTGTCGTCGTCGCGCTTGAGCCCCTGGTCGTCGCTGCCCGCAGTCGCGGCGCCGATCGGGAACGCGAGGAGTCCGGTGGTCACGAGTCCGGCGACGCCCAGCGTGCCGACGCGGAGAGTGGTGAGCTTCATGGTGGGTCCTTCTCTCGAGGGGTAGTTCGGTCGAAAGGACCCTCGTCGGCAGTGGTGAGCGGTCCGTGAGCCACGCATGAGAGCACTCTCACCGCAGCACCCCACCCGTTCAGAGGTGCTTCAGGGCCTCGCGCCGACTCAGCCCGGACAGCCGGTCACCGAGGCGCGCGACCTCGGCGCGCACCCAGTCAGGGTCCGTGCGGGCGTAGTCCCGAAGAGCCCAGCCGATCGCCTTGCGCAGCCAGAACGACCGGTCCTCCAGGTTGTGCTCGATCGTGTCGCGCAGCAGCACGACGTCGGTCTCCGCCTTCGCTCCCAGCTGGGAGAGGACCGCCGTACGCCGCAGCCACAGGTGGTCGTCGGTCATCCAGGCCCGCAGCACGGGAGTCACCTCCTGGCGGTGAGCGCGCAGCGTGGGCGCCACCAGGTGCGCGGCGATCTCGTCGACGAGGTCCCACCACGCGCCGGTGACGACGAGGTGGCGCCACAGGTCCAGCGATCCGGGGTCCAGCCACTCGCGCGCCAGCCGGTGCCTGGCCACGGCCAGCGCCGCGTACCTCTCCTCGCGGTAGCCCGCCTCGTCCCACAGCGTGCGCACGGTCGCGGCCCACTCCTCGCGCGACGCCGGCCGGTAGAGCGCCAGCAGCGGCCGCAGGACCTTCCGCAGCTCGGGCGCGCCGATGCCCCGGTAGCGCATCTCGCTCTTCATGTACGCCTGCTGAGCGCGCGCCCGCTCGGCGTCACCGGCCGCGGCCAGCGCGGCCCGCACGCTCTCGACGAGGTCGCGGTCCCCAGGCATGGCTCCATTCCACACCGTGACGCGCGGGGGCGGGCGCGCGAAGGACGCCGGGGTGGGAAGGTGGCGAGGCGCCACCCCGCTCCTCAGACCCGTGACACATTCTCGGCGCTGGTCTCGTCGTAGGGGTGAGAGAGACCGACACCCAGAGGACGTCGTCCTCACCGGCGCAGGAGGACATGTGCAGCGCACCGATCGGGACGACTTCGAGCAGTTCGCTCGGGCTCGCTCCCACGAGCTGCTCCGCGCCGGATGGCTGCTGACGGGCGATCGACACCGCGGTGAGGATCTGGCCCAGGAGACGCTGGCCCGCGTCTTCTCGAAGTGGTCGCGGGTGAGGGCCGCCGACAACCCGGCTGCCTACGCCCGCACGATCCTGACCCGGATCTACCTCGACTCCGTACGGCGCCGCAGCTCCACCGAGGTGCCGCTCGCCGACCCGCCGCAGGTCCAGACGGCCACGCCTGACAGTGACCTTCGGCAGGTGCTGGTGGCGGCGTTGCGCGAGCTGACCCCCGTGGATCGTGCGGTGGTCGTGCACCGGTACCTGCTCGACGCCGATGTCGCCACCGTGGCCCGCGATCTCTCGCTCAGCGAGAACGCGGTCCGCACCAGGTCCTCACGCTCTCTCGCCCGGATCCGGGAGCATCTCGGAGCCGACTTCATCGATCTGACCGAGAACAGCCGTTGAAAGGCGACGACATGACCCCCGACCAGCCCCAGCAGGACGACCAGCTGATCCGCCTGATGGAGCGCGCCATGCTCCCCGTGACCGCGAGCGAGGAGCTCGTCGCCGGTGGCCTGACCCGCGGCCGGCGCCTCACCCGTCGCCGGCGCACGGCTCAGGCGGCCGGGATCGGCGCCGCGGCGCTGGCGGCGGTCGCAGCCCTGGCGGCGCCGTCCTTCCTCGGTGACCGGGACGATCAGCCCCCGTCGGCGGCGAGCGTCCCCGACGACGGCGCCTCGGGCCCCGCGGACGGCCAGACGCAGGAGCCGACGTCGGCACCCTCGGCTGACCAGCTCCCGCCCCACCTGCAGCGGGCGCAGCAGCTGCTGCTCGAGGCTCTCCCGGACGACATCCCGAGCCCGGGCTACTCCCTCGCCGGTGTCGAGTACGACCCCGACGGGCGCGGTCTCGGCGAGATTCGACAGTGGGTCACGATCGACGACTCCGGGATCGTCGGCGGACAGGCCGCCAGGTGTGACCGGGTCGCCGCCTCGCCGGCACCCGACGACTGTGTCGCGACCGAGGCCGGCTGGGTCTTCACCGGCCCGTCGCTGCCCGACGTCTCCGGCAAGCACCCGGATCTGGCCGGGATGCAGGCGATCTACATCCTGCGCGACGGCAAGATCGTCCACCTCATCGCCTACAACGCGCTGGAGGCCGCACTGGGCGGCGAGCCAACCCGTACCGACCCGGTGCTCGACGCCGACGAGCTGGTCGAGCTGGTCACCAAGACCGACTGGTTCGACTGAGTCACGACCGCGAGGTGCTGGTGGTCCTGAGTGGTCTGAAAGAGTGCTGGCGATCTCTTTCTCGCGGCAACAGTCGAACGACTGCTCTACGTTCGACGGCGCTGTTACGACGTCGGCCCGGCGCGGTTACCGATGGTCGTCCTCATCCTGGTCCTCGTCCGCGGCGTCGCCCTCGGTCGTCTCCACCTTGGTGTTGCTCGCGGCGAGCCCTGCACCGATCGCGACGCCGGCGCCGATGCCGATGGCGAGGTACGACACGTTGTCGAGCGCGAGCCAGAGCGCGACGCCGATCGCGGCGCCGATGCCCATGCCGGTGGCGATCCCGGACTCCATGCCCTTCGACTTCATGCCCTTCACCGTACGACAGCAGCCGACCCGCGCCCGCTCCGCCCGGGTCGCCGCCGGGGTCTACGGGCGCCGGAAGATGACCGTGGTTGGTGGTTCCACTAAGCGACTTCTGGTGGGCGCAGAGGGGATCGAACCCCCGACCACCTCGTTGTAAGCGAGGGGCTCTACCGCTGAGCTATACGCCCGTGCTCGAAGCGGGAGCAGACTACGTGACTCCCCAGCGGCATGCGAAGAGGGCCCGAAATGAGTTGAACCGCTGGCGTCTCGGGTCACCAGCGGTTCAACAAGGAAGAGACTAGAGGCAGCCGGTTCGGGCCGTCATCAGAACGCCGGAAATCGCGACCAGCGGTCTAGACGGCTGCGGCCAGCTGCCTGAGGTGCTCGTCGAGGTCGCGCCCCTCGGGCATCGCGTTGTGGGTGGCCCAGCGCACCGTGCCGTCCTTGCCGACGACGTACGACGAGCGGAGCGGAGCGCCGGTCGTCTCGTCGAAGACGCCGTAGGCGCGGGCCACCTCCCCATGGGGCCAGAAGTCGCTGAGCAGGGGGAAGTTCAGCCCGTCCTGGTCGGCGAACGCCCGCAGGGAGAACATCGGGTCGCACGAGATCGCCAGCACCTCGGTGTCGAAGGTGAGGAACTCCGCGAGCCGGTCGCGGATCCCGACCATCTCGCCGGTGCACACCCCGGAGAACGCGTAGGGGTAGAAGAGGATCGCCACCGCCTTGCTCCCCCGGTACGACGACAGCGTCACGTCCTGCCCGAACTGGTCGCGCAGCGTGAAGTCCGGTGCCGGTCCCCCGCACTGGATGCCGCTCATGAGTCCCTCTCGTCCTTCGCCAGCTCACGCTTGAGCACCTTGCCGGTGGAGTTGCGCGGCAGCTCGTCGAGCACGACGATCTCGCGGGGCACCTTGTAGCGCGCGAGGTTCTGCTTCACCCATTCCTTGAGGTCGTCCTCGCCGACCTCGGCGTCCACCACCACGAACGCCTTGAGCCGCTTGCCGTAGTCGTCATCGTCCACGCCGACCGCCGCCGCGTCGGTCACGTGCTCGTGGCGCATGAGGCAGTCCTCGACCTCCTTGGGGAACACGTTCTCCCCCCCGGAGACGATCATCTCGTCGTCACGCCCCTCGACGTACAGGCGCCCGTCCTCGCCGATGCGGCCGACGTCGCCCGAGGACATCAGACCGTCGACCATGTCCTTGTGGCCCCCGCCGGTGTAGCCCTCGAAGAGCAGGTTGTTGCCCACGAAGATCCGTCCCGACTCCCCCGCCGGCAGCTCATGGCCCTCGGCGTCGAGGATCCGCACCACCGTCGCGTACGGCGGTCGCCCCGCGGAGGACGGGGCCTCGCGCAGGTCCTGCGGCGTCGCGATCGAGGCGTAGGCCACCTCGGTTGAGCCGTAGATGTTGTAGAGGTTGTCGCCGAAGTGGTCCATCCAGCTCAGAGCCAGGTCGCCGGGCAGCGCCGAGCCGGAGGCCGCGACCACCTTCACCCGCGACAGGTCGTAGGAGGCCAGCGTGTCCTCGGGCAGCGCCAGGATCCGCTGCAGCATCACCGGGATCACCACGATCGAGTCGCAGCGCTCCGACTCGGCCGCCTCGAGCGCACCCTCCGGGTCGAACTTGCGCCGCAGCACCACCGTCGAGCCCAGCAGCATGGCCAGGGCCAGGTGCGCGAAGCCCCAGGTGTGGAACAGCGGCGCGGCGATGTGGGTGCGCCACCCCGCGCGCAGCGGCATCCGGGAGAGCAGCGAGACCGCCGCGTCGATGCCGGCCTCGTTGCGCGGGGCCCCCTTCGGCGTACCGGTGGTGCCGGAGGTCAGGATCACGATCCGGCAGTGCCGCTGCGGCGCGCCGAGGTCGTCGGTCGACTCCGAACCGATCAGCGCCTCGACGGTGGGCACGTCGAGCTCGTCCTCGCTGTCGGCCCAGGCGACCACCCGTCGCTCGGTGTCTGCCGCGGCGAGCATCTCGGTGAACTCCTCGTCGTGCACCACCACGGTGGGCTGCTCGCGCTCGAGCACGTCGACGAGCTGAGGACCGGCGAACGAGGTGTTGAGGTAGAGCAGGTCGGCGCCCAGCTTGGCGACGGCGATGCTCACATCGACGAAGTACCGGTGGTTGCGGCACATCACCGCGACCGAGTCGCCCTCGCCCACGCCCTGCGCCTGCAGCGCCCGGGCGAGCGCGTTGGAGCGCGTGTGCAGCTCGCCGAAGGTGAGCTCTCCCAGCTCGTCGACCAGCCCCACCCGGTCCGGCATCCGCAGAGCGAGGGTCGCGAAGCCCCCGGCGGGACCGGTGCCCCACGTCATGACCGTCCTCAGCAGCCCGGCGAGGACACGCGGCGAGTACGGCCGGATGATCCCGGAGCCGGCCAGCACCCTGGCACTGACCCCGAGTGAGGACGCCCGGAGGGCAAGCTTCTGGAGCACGCTCGCAGGGTACGACGGCTCGGCCGCCCGTGGGGCGCGGGGCCCGCTCAGGCCGGCGTCTTCGGCGCGACGAGGCGCGTCGCGGCCCAGTCCTTGCTGACCGCGGCCGTGGTCGTCTGCGAGAGCCCCGCGATGGGGGCCGCCTCGGCGACCGTGGCCGCGTCGACCGCGTTGGGCCGACCGATCTTGGGGGTGAGCAGCCAGATGGCGCCGCCACCGACGAGGTCGGTCAGCGAGTCGACCAGCCCGTCGACGAGGTCGCCGTCCTCGCTGCGCCACCAGAGGATGACCGCGTCGACGACATTGCCGTAGTCGGCGTCGACCATGTCGGCGTCGATGGCGTCCTCGATGGCGACGCGGAGTTCGTCGTCGGTGTCGTTGTCCCAGCCGAGCTCCTGGATGACCATGCCCGGCTTGAAGCCCAGCCTCTCGGCGGGGCCCGTGGCAGATCCTGTCTGGGTGGACCCGCCACCCGCGGTCGAGCTCACTGGTTCCTCCAGTCATCGAACGGTTGGGCCCACCAGGCGGCGGACCAGTGGGAGTAGTCCACCGGAGTTGGCGCAAGGGCGCAACCTCTGGCGTGCCGGTCGACCGTCTCATGGGACGCCTCGTGGCACTACCGGTGGGTAAATTTCGCCCTGTGATGCGGCGTGCCAGGATGGACGCGTGACCGAAGAAACACCCTCCCCTTCAGGCACCCGCCCCGGCAGCACGCCCTCCGTGATCCACGAGGGGCTGCCGACCCAGCTGCCCGACATCGACCCCGACGAGACCTCCGACTGGCTGGCGTCCTTCGACGACCTCGTCTCGGAGCGCGGCCGCGCGCGCGCCCGCTACATCATGCTGCGCCTGCTCGAGCGAGCCCGCGAGAGCAACGTCGGCGTGCCGGCGCTGCGCAGCACCGACTACATCAACACCATCCCGCCCGAGCGCGAGCCGTGGTTCCCCGGCGACCTCGAGGTGGAGCGCCGGATCCGCGCTTTCCTGCGCTGGAACGCCGCGATCATGGTGTCGAGCGCCAACCGGAAGGGCCTGGAGGTCGGCGGCCACATCGCGACGTACCAGTCCTCGGCGAGCCTCTACGAGGTCGGCTTCAACCACTTCTTCCGCGGCAAGGACCACGAGGGCGGCGGCGACCAGGTCTACATCCAGGGTCACGGGTCCCCGGGCGTCTACGCCCGCGCGTTCCTCGAGGGCCGCCTGAGCGAGGAGCAGCTCTACCGCTTCCGCCAGGAGGTCCAGCACGGCCAGGGCAAGGGCCTGCCGTCCTACCCGCACCCGCGCCTGATGCCGGACTTCTGGGAGTTCCCCACGGTCTCCATGGGCCTGACCGGCATCAACTCGATCTACCAGGCACGGTTCAACCGCTACCTCGCCAACCGCGGCATCAAGGACACCAGCCAGCAGCACGTGTGGGCGTTCCTCGGCGACGGCGAGATGGCCGAGCCCGAGTCGCTCGGCGCGATCCGCGTCGCCGCGCGCGAGGAGCTCGACAACCTCACCTGGGTCATCAACTGCAACCTGCAGCAGCTCGACGGTCCGGTGACCGGCAACGGCAAGATCATCCAGGAGCTCGAGGCCAACTTCCGCGGCGCCGGCTGGAACGTCATCAAGGTCGTCTGGGGCCAGGAGTGGGACCCCCTGCTCGCTCGCGACGTCGACGGCGTGCTCGTCAACAAGATGAACACCACCCCCGACGGCGACTTCCAGACCTACGCTGTGGAGGACGGCGCCTACGTCCGGGAGCACTTCTTCGGTGGCGATCCGCGGCTGCGCAAGCTGGTCGAGCACATGAGCGACCAGCAGATCCACAAGCTCCCGCGCGGCGGCCACGACTACCGCAAGGTCTACGCCGCCTTCGACGCGGCCACCAAGCACGTCGGGCAGCCGACGGTGATCCTGGCCCAGACCATCAAGGGCTGGACGATCGACGCCCTCGAGGGCAAGAACGCCACCCACCAGATGAAGAAGCTGACGCCGGACGACCTCAAGAAGTTCCGCGACCGCCTCTATCTGCCGATCTCCGACCGCGACCTCGAGCGTGCCTACGAGGAGACCGGCGCCGCGCCGTTCTTCCACCCGGGCAAGGATGCCCCCGAGATCGAGTACATGATGGAGCGTCGCCAGGCCCTCGGCGGCTCCTTGCCCCGGCGGGTCAAGCGCGCCAAGGACCTCAAGCTGCCCGGCGACAAGACCTACGCCGAGCTCAAGCAGGGCGGGGGCAAGCACCCGGTCGCCACCACGATGGCCACCGTCCGGCTCCTCAAGGACTGGATGAAGGACCCGGAGATCGGCAAGCGCATCGTGCCGATCGCCCCGGACGAGTACCGCACGTTCGGCATGGACGCGATGTTCCCGTCCGCGAAGGTCTACAACCCCGGCGGTCAGCAGTACGACTCGGTCGACCGGAACATGTTGCTTTCCTACAAGGAGTCGCAGCAGGGCCAGATGCTCCACGAGGGCATCTCGGAGGCCGGCGCCATGGCCTCCGCGACCGCCGCCGGGTCGGCGTACGCCACCCACGGCGAGCACATGATCCCGTTCTACATCTTCTACTCGATGTTCGGCTTCCAGCGCACCGGCGACTCGATCTGGGCCATGGCCGACCAGCTCGCGCGGGGGTTCCTGATCGGTGCCACCGCGGGCCGCACCACCCTCACCGGTGAGGGCCTGCAGCACGCCGACGGTCACTCGCCGCTGTTGGCGGCGACCAACCCCGCGGTCGTGCACTACGACCCGGGCTTCGCCTACGAAGTGGCGCACATCATGAGGTCCGGGCTCGAGCGGATGTACGGCGAGCAGGCCGAGGACGTCATCTTCTACCTCACCGTCTACAACGAGCCGGTCCCGCAGCCCGCCGAGCCGGACGACGTCGACGTCGACGGCATCCTGCGCGGCATCCACCGGATCTCCGTCGGCAAGGGCGACGGGCCGCGCGTCCAGCTGCTCGGCTCCGGCGTCGGCCTGCCGTGGATCACCCGGGCTGCCGAGCTGCTCCAGGAGGAGTGGGGCGTCCAGGCCGACACCTGGTCGGTGACGTCCTGGAACGAGCTGGCCCGCGACGCCGTCAAGGCCGAGGAGTGGAACCTCCTGCACCCCGGCGACGAGGCCCGCACGGCCTACGTCAGCGACCGCCTGGGCGACGCGATCGGCCCGGTCGTGGCGGTCTCGGACTTCATGCGGGCAGTGCCGCTGCAGATCGCCCGCTGGGTCCCGGGCGACTACCGGGTCCTGGGCGCCGACGGCTTCGGCTTCGCCGACACCCGCCCCGCCGCCCGGCGCTTCTTCCACATCGACGCCGAGTCCGTCGTCGTCCAGTCCCTCCAGGCCCTGGCCGACGCCGGCGAGATCGACCGCGACGTCGTGGTCAAGGCCTCCGAGAAGTACCGCATCGACGACCCGACCGCCGTCGCGGGCGTCAAGCAGGAGGGCGGCGACGCCTAGTCGCTCACCGTCCCACCGCTGACCCGTCAGAGACTTTCTGACGGGTCAGCGGCATTTTGCGGGCTCCGGTCAGGCGCTGGTGACGTCCGTGACCGACGCGAGCGGGGCGACGGGGCTGACCGGGCCGAGCTGCCCGTCGCGCAGCAGTCGGCGCCACTTCGAACGGCTGTAGGCCGCCGGCTGGGTGGTGCGGACGAACTCGTGCACGGTCTTGGCGAAGCGCTGCGGGTGGTCCTTGTGCGGGAAGTGGCCCGCGTTGGGGATGACCTCGAGGCGCGCCTTGGGGGCGAGCGCGGCGGCGTTGCTGGCGTGGCGTACGGGGATGACCCGGTCGTCGCGGCCCCAGACGACCGCCATCGGCATCGCGTCGGTGAGGTAGGCGCGATCGGCCATGGTCACGATCTGGCCCTCCCAGTCGACCACCGCGCGTACGACGTGGCGGATCGCGGCGCGCGCGTGCGGGTCCTTGAACGAGTCGTAGATCTCCGCGACCTCGCGCAGGTCGCGGGTGAGCTTCCAGCCCGTGCCGGAGAGCGCGCGCATCCCGGCCAGGCCGACGTGGCGCACGCCCGGCAGCGTGAGCACCCCCATGAGCTGGTGGTAGCCCGGCGTCGTGATGGCGCGGATGAGGGGCGAGACCTCCGGGCCGAGGCCGCCCGAGGCGACGAGCATCAGCCGCTCGGTGCGCTCGGGGAACTGGTAGGCGAACTGCATCGCCACTCCGCCGCCGAAGCTGTGCCCCACCACGGTGACCCGATCGATGCCCAGGACCGTCAGCAGGTCGCGCATGCCGTTGGCGTAGCCGCCGAGGCTGTAGTCGGCGCGCGGCTTGTCGGACAGGCCGTGACCCAGCAGGTCGGGCGCGATGACCGTGTAGCGCTTGGCCAGCATGTCGATGACCGGCTCCCACGTCGTGTGGTCGCAGCCCAGACCGTGCAGCAGCAGGAGCGTCGGGCCCTGGCCCACCTTCACGAACGCGCGCCGGTGGCCGTGGATCGTGAGGTACTCGACCTCGTGCATGGTTCCCCCCACCGGGCCCTCCTCGAGGACGGCCTCTCAGAATTCAATCAGAGGACATCCCCTGTCGGTAGGACGATTACCCCAATCCGAAAGGATTCATCCCTGATCCGCCGGCGTGTGGGGCGTTTCGGTCCTCCATGCCGCCCACCGGGGCCTGGCCCTAGGCTGAGCGGGTGCCCCGACGCTCCGCCAGCAACCCGCGAGCGCGGGCTGCGACGGCGCTGCGGCGCTCGACGGGCGCGCTGAGCACGGCGGCGGTGGCGCGCATGGAGGCGGACATGCCGTGGTTCCGCGAGCTGAGCGCCGAGGACCGGTCCTGGGTCGCGCTCATCATCCAGGCCGGCATCAAGGGCTTCGTCGACTGGTACCCCTCCGACGAGGCGGCGGCGAAGAGTGGCGGGACGGCCCTGGCCGCCTCCGTCTTCGGCGCGGCACCCCGCGCCCTGGCCGGGGTCATCACGCTGCAGCAGACCGTGGACCTGGTGCGACTGTCGATCGAGGTCGTCGAGAGCAATATCGACGCCGTGCTCGAGGCCGAGGACGCCCCGGACGTCCACGCCGCCGTCATGCGCTACGCCCGGGAGGTCGCGTTCGCGACGGCCGAGGTCTACGCGCGCGCAGCGGAGGCCCGCGGGGCCTGGGACGCCCGCCTGGAGGCGCTCGTGGTCGACGCCGTCCTACGCGCCGAGACCGACGAGTCCGTGCTCTCACGGGCCAGCGCGGCCGGCTGGGCCACCAACGGCCGCGTCGCCGTCGTCCTCGCCGCCATGCCCGAGCGCCGTACCGAGTCCGACCTGTTCGAGGAGGTACGCCGTGCCGCCCGGGCCGCGGGCCTCGAGGCCCTGTGCGCGGTGCAGGGCGACCGGCTGGTGGTGCTGCTCGGCGGGGTGGAGGACGAGAAGCGGGACGCCGACCTGCTCGTGGACCTGGTCGCCGCCGGCCCGATCGTGGTCGGCCCGGTGACCGAGGACCTCAGCCACGCCCACCTCTCCGCGCGGGCCGCCCTGTCGGCCTACCGGGCCGCCGCCGGCTGGCCCGAGGCCCCGCGCCCGGTGCGCAGCAGCGACCTGCTGCCCGAGCGGGTCCTCGCCGGCGACGGCCATGCGCGGCGGCACCTGATCGAGGAGGTCTACGTGCCGCTGATGCTGGCCCGCGGGACGCTCATCGAGACCCTGGCCTCCTACTTCGCCACCGGCTCCTCGTTGGAGGCGACGGCCCGGGCGCTCTTCGTGCACGCCAACACGGTGCGCTACCGGCTGCGTCAGGTGGCCGACACCACCGGCTACACGCCCGCCGTGCCGCGCGACGCGCTGACCCTGCAGATGGCGCTCGTCCTCGGGCGCCAGTCGGGCCGCGACGCCGCATCGGAGAAATTGTAGGAACCCTCCAAATTCCCGCCAACAGTTTGGTGGGTGGCGGACCCGCGTCCGAGGCCGCGACACCGGCACAGTGAACGTGTGCTCGTCATCGTCGCCCCCGGCCAAGGGGCCCAGACCCCCGGCTTCCTCGCCCCCTGGCTCGAGGACTCGGTCTTCGCCTCGCGCATCCACTGGCTCTCGGCCGTCGCGGGGCTCGACCTCGCCCACTACGGCACCGAGGCCGACGCCGAGGCCATCCGCGACACCAAGGTCGCCCAGCCGCTGCTGGTCGCCACCGGGCTGATCGCCGCCCTGGAGCTCTTCCCGCACCCGATGGACGCCTTCGAGCGTGTGGGTGCGGTCGCCGGCCACAGCGTCGGCGAGCTCGCCGCGGCCGCCGGCGCCCGCACCATCACCGCCGAGCAGGCCATGGTCCTCGTCCGCGAGCGGGGCCTCGCGATGGCCGAGGCCTCCGCGGCCACCCCCACCGGCATGACCGCCGTACTCGGCGGTGACCGTGAGGAGGTGCTCGCGGCCATCACCCGCCACGGGCTGACCCCAGCCAACGACAACGGCCCCGGCCAGATCGTCGCCGCCGGCACCATGGAGCAGCTCGCGGCCTTCGCCGAGGATCCCCCCGCCAAGGCGCGGCTCATCCCGCTCCCCGTCGCCGGTGCCTTCCACACCGAGCACATGGCCCCCGCGGTGGGCCACGTCGCCGCGCTGGCGCGCTCGGTGTCGGTGCACGACCCCCGCATCCCGGTGATCTCCAACAAGGACGGCCACGTCATTCATGACGGCGCCGAGGTGCTGCGCCGCATCGTCGGCCAGATCGCCAACCCGGTCCGCTGGGACCTGTGCCTGGACACCATGTCCGACCTCGGCGTCACCGGCATCCTCGAGATGCCCCCGGCCGGCACGCTCACCGGCATCGCGAAGCGCGCCCTCAAGGGCGTCGAGACGTTCGCGCTCAAGACCCCCGACCAGCTCGACGATGCCCGGGCGTTCTGCGACAAGCACGGCGAGGGCTCGCTCATGAACACCACGCCCACGTGGCGCATGGTCGTCTCCCCCAGCAAGGGCACCTTCCACCTCGACAGCGCGGCCGCCGAGGCCGACGTGCTCGAGGCCGGCGCCACGCTGGGCGACGTCGCCAGCACCCGCGACCGGATCGTGATCACCTCGGCGCACGGCGGGGAGATCGTCGAGTGGTTGGTCGAGGACGGCGATCTGGTGTCTCCGGGCCAGCCGCTCGTGCGCATCCACCCGGTCGGGAGCTACTGATGAGCATCCAGACCAGCACCGGATCGCCGCACGCCGCGATCCTGGGCGTCGGCGCCTACCGCCCCACCCGGGTCGTCCCCAACTCCGAGATCGTCGACGCGATCGAGTCGAGCGACGAGTGGATCCAGCAGCGCTCCGGCATCAAGGAGCGCCGCATCGCGGGCCCCGACGAGACGGTCCAGTCGATGTCGGTGGCGGCCTCCCGGGTCGCGCTGGAGCGGGCCGGCATCGACGCGCGCCAGGTCGACTGCGTCGTCGTGGCGACCGTGAGCCACATGATGCAGACCCCGGCCATCGCCACCGCGATCGCCCACGAGCTCGGCACCGAGCACGCGGCAGCCTTCGACATCTCAGCGGCCTGCGCCGGCTTCTGCCACGCCGTCGGCATGGCCAACGACTTCGTCCGCGGCGGCAGCGCCCGCCACGTGCTGGTCATCGGCGTCGAGCGGCTCTCCGACATCACCGACTTCACCGACCGCGGCACCGCGTTCATCTTCGCCGACGGCGCCGGAGCGGTCGTGATCGGGCCCAGCGCGACCCCGGGCATCGGACCGGTCGTCTGGGGCTCCCAGGGCGAGCACTTCGACCACATCCGGCAGGTCGAGGACTGGCGCGACGTGATCGCCAGCGACTCCCCGGTGATGCCGCATCTCACGATGCAGGGCAACGCCGTCTTCCGCTGGGCGGCGTTCTCCATGGCCAAGGTCGGCCAGGAGGCCCTCGATCGGGCGGGGGTAGCCCCCGAGGACCTGGACTGCTTCGTGCCCCACCAGGCCAACATGCGCATCATCGACGCGCTGGCCCGCTCCATGAAGCTCCCCGGCAGCGTCGAGATCGCCCGCGACGTCGCCGAGATGGGCAACACCTCGGCCGCCTCCGTCCCGCTCGCCCTCGAGCGGATGATCGCCGACGGCCAGGCGAAGTCGGGCGACACCGCCCTGCTCATCGCCTTCGGCGCCGGCCTGGCCTACGCGGCCCAGGTCGTCGTCGTCCCCTGACCGCACCACCCAAACCAATCACACCGAGATGAAGGAAGCCCTCATGGCAACCACTGAAGAGATCCGCTCCGACCTGGCCGAGATCGTCAACGAGGTCGCCGGCATCGACGCCGACGACGTCCAGCTGGACAAGTCCTTCACGGACGACCTCGACGTCGACTCGCTGTCCATGGTCGAGGTGGTAGTGGCCGCCGAGGAGAAGTTCGGCGTCTCGATCCCCGACGACGAGGTCAAGAACCTCAAGACCGTCGGCGACGCCGTCGCCTTCATCGAGCGCGCCCAGGCCTGAGAGAGCACATCATGAGCAACCGCATCCGAGTCGTGGTCACCGGTCTGGGCACCACCAGCCCCGTCGGCGGTGACGTCGAGAGCACGTGGGAGGCCCTCGTCGCCGGGCGTTCCGGAGTCCGTGAGCTGACCGACGAGTGGGCTGCGGAGATGCCGGTCCGGATCGCCGGCCGCGTGGCCGTCGAGCCGACCGAGGTCCTGGAGCGCGTCAAAGCGCGCCGCCTGGACCGCTCGTCCCAGCTGGCGATGGTCGCCGCCATGGAGGCCTGGCGTCACGCCGGCCTCGAGGGCTCCGTCCAGGACGGGAGCGTCGACGGCGACCGCGTCGGCGTGGCGATGGCCTCCGGCATCGGCGGCGTCAACACGCTGCTGGCCAACTACGACATCTTGAAGGAGAAGGGGCCCCGCCGGGTCTCCCCCCTCGCGGTGCCGATGCTGATGCCCAACGCCCCTGCGGCCAACATCAGCCTGTACGTCGGAGCGCGGGCGGCGGTCAACACGCCGGTCTCCGCCTGCGCCTCCGGCAACGAGGGCATCGCCCTCGCGCTGGACCAGATCCGACTCGGCCGGGCCGACATCGTCGTCGCAGGTGGCACCGAGGCCGCGATCCACCCGCTGCCGATGGCCGCCTTCGCCAACATGATGGCGTTGTCCAAGAACCCCGGGGACCCCACCACGGTCTCGCGGCCGTGGGACACCGGCCGCGACGGCTTCGTGCTCGGCGAGGGCGCCGGCGTCCTCGTGCTTGAGTCCGAGGAGCACGCCCGTGCCCGCGGCGCCACGATCTACGCCGAGGTCCTCGGGGCCGGCATCACCGCCGACTCCCACGACATCGCCCAGCCGGACCCCGAGGGGCGCGGCGGCTCGCGGGCGATCCTGCGCGCGCTGGCCGAGGCCGAGATCTCCCCCAGCGATATCTTCCACGTCAACGCGCACGCGACGTCGACGCCGCTGGGCGACATCGCCGAGGGCCTGATGCTGCACGCCACGCTCGGCGACCACGTCGACAACGTCGTCGTCACCAGCACCAAGTCGATGACCGGACACCTGCTCGGCGGCGCCGGCGCGCTGGAGTCGATCGCGACGGTGCTCGCGCTGCACCACCGCGTCGTACCTCCGACCATCAACCTGGACGACCTCGACCCCCAGGTGGAGCTCGACATCGCCACCAAGCCGCGCGACCTGCCGGTGGGCGACATCGCCGCGCTGAACAACTCCTTCGGCTTCGGCGGCGCCAACGTGGCCGTGGCCTTCGGCAGCGCCTGATGAGCGCCCCCACGGCCGAGCGGGTCCCGAAGCCGGCCAAGCTCCCCCGCGACCAGGATCCCCGCAACCCGGTCACCCGCCTGAGGGCGTTGATGGACGAGGGCACCCTCGAGCTGATCACCCCCGACGACGACTCGGGCATGGTCGCGGCCATCGGCCTGGTCGACGGCACCCGCGTGGTGGCGTTCTGCTCCGACGCGACGGTCATGGGCGGCGCTATGGGCGACGTCGGCTGCCGCGTCGTGGTGGACGCCTACCACCGGGCCATGACCGACCAGCTGCCGATCATCGGTCTGTGGCACTCCGGCGGGGCCCGTCTCGCCGAGGGCGTCCTCTCCCTGCACGCCGTGGGCCGGATCTTCCACGTGATGACGCAGGCCTCCGGCAAGATCCCGCAGATCTCGGTGGTGCTCGGCCCCGCCGCCGGGGGCGCCGCCTACGGGCCGGCGCTGACCGACGTGGTGATCCTCGGACCCGAGGGCCGGATCTTCGTGACCGGTCCCGATGTGGTCCGCTCGGTCACCGGGGAGGCCGTCGACATGCTGCGGCTCGGTGGCCCCGAGCCCCACGGGCGCCGCTCAGGAGTGGTCCACATCCTCGCCGACACCGAGCAGGACGCCCTCGACCGCGCCCGCGACGTCGCCTCGCTGCTGGGGTCCCAGGGCAGCCTGCGCGTGGAGGACGTCGAGGACCGCGACCTCGAGTCCATGCTCCCGGAGTCGAAGAAGCGCGCCTACGACGTGCACCCGCTCGTGGAGTCGGTGCTCGACGAGGGCACCGCCCAGGAGCTGCACGCACGCTGGGCGCCCAACATCGTCACCGCGCTGGGCCGCTTCGGCGGCCGCACCGTCGGCGTCGTCGCCAACAACCCCCTGCGCCTCGGCGGCTGCCTCGACTCGCTGTCGGCCGAGAAGGCCTCCCGGTTCGTCCGCATGTGCGACGCCTTCGGCGTCCCGCTGATCGTGCTCGTGGACGTCCCCGGCTACCTCCCCGGAGTCGGCCAGGAGTGGGACGGCGTCGTACGCCGCGGCGCCAAGCTGCTCCACGCCTTCGGCGAATGCGTGGTCCCCCGCGTCACCCTGGTGACCCGCAAGACCTACGGCGGCGCCTACATCGCGATGAACGCCCGCTCGCTCGGCGCCACCAAGGTGTTCGCCTGGCCGGGCGCCGAGGTCGCGGTCATGGGCGCCGTTGCGGCGGTGCGCATCCTGCACCGGCGCAAGCTGGCGGAGGTCTCCGCCGACATCCGCCCGCAGGTCGAGGCCGAGCTGGCCGCCGAGCACGAGCGCATCGCGGGTGGCGTCGAGAAGGCCGTCGAGATCGGCGTCGTTGACGAGGTCGTCACGCCTGACCGCACCCGGTCGGCGATCGCCCGCGCCATCGACGACGCGGTACAGACCCACGGCGTACTGCACGGCCAGCACGGCAACATCCCGCTCTGAGAGCCCTCGGCCGGACCGGCCGAGGGCCAGGGGTTGCTCAGACCACCTGGTGCAGCCACCGCACAGGCGCGCCGTCGCCGGCGTGCCGGAAGGTCTCCAGCTCGTCGTCCCACGGCTTGCCGAGCAAGCGGTCGATCTCGACCAGGAGCGTGGTGTCGCCGAGTGCGGCCTTGACCACCGCGGCCTTGAGCCGGTCCTCGGGGATCATGATGTCCCCGTGCAGCCCGGTCACGGCGTGGAAGACGCCGAGCTCTGGGGTGTAGGAGAAGCGGGTGCCCTCGGTGGCCGAGGTGGGCTCCTCGGTGACCTCGAAGCGCAGGTGGTTCCAGCCACGTAGGGCGGAGGCCATCTGTGCCGCCGAACCGACCGACCCGGCCCAGGACAGCTCGGCGCGGTAGGCGCCCGCCTGCGCGGGCTGGGGGGTCCAGACCATGTTCACGGCAACGCCGAGTACGCCCCCGACCGCCCACTCGATGTGGGGGCACAACGCGGAAGGCGCTGAGTGGACGTAGAGAACGCCCCTCGTCGCCGCGTGGGTGGCAGTGCGTGTGGTCACGGTGACCTCCTTCATCGTCGGCGCGAGCTACGCCTTCCCCAGCGGTCTCGCATCGATGAACGTCAGTCGTGTGACACGTGTGTAGTTATGTCTCCATTGTGGCCTATGAGCCGCCTGAGCACCAGCGGGACCGCCGACATGTCAGAGAGTTTCTGGAGGATCAACGGGGAGAGGTGCGAGTTGGAGAGTGGTCACCGGGCCTACGCTCGGCCTATGCCCACCCCGCTGCAGGTCGTCCGGCGCCCCCGCTGGGATTGGGCCGTGGCAGGCGTCGGGGCCACGGTGCTGGCGGGCATCGTCGTCTGGTACGTGAACAGCCCGGAGCCGTTGCCCACCTCGGAGCGGACGGTGACGGCCTCCACGGCCGCCGGTCGACCGGTCTACCTCGGGGTGTTCGCGCCCACGGCCGACTTCACCCGCCGGCTGAGCCTGTCCGGGGTCAAGGTGCACACGATGGCCAACACCGACGTCGACGTCGTGCCACTGCTCTGTCAGGGAGGTGGCTTCGGCGTCACCAGCGAGCCGCAGACGTTCTGCGAGGACCTGGTGGACCCGGAGGGACGCTCGTTCGGCGCCGGGGACTCGATCGTGCTGAAGGTCACCGGCGACGAGTCCGCCCTCGCCGTCATCGACCGCGTGAAGCTCGGCTACCGCGACGGCCTGCAGTGGGCCACCCACGAGGCCGGGGCCGACGCCGTGGTGCGCATCGTGGCCCCCGCCTCCTGACCCGGGCAGACAGGATCAGACGCCGAGCCTCTTCTCGAGGGCCTCGGCGCGCTCCGCCGCGTCGGTCATCTCCTCGGAGTCCACCGCGTGCGTGCGGTGGAACCACGTCAGGGCGTCGGTCTCGCGGCCCGCGGCCTCGAGGGTGTCGGCGTAGGCGTAGCGCAGGCGGGTCACCCAGGGCGCCCGGCTCTTCGAGGTCAGCGGCGCGAGCTCCAGGGTGCGCAGCGCGGCATCGAGCTGACCCATGTCGCGACGAGCGCCGGCCTCCACGATCGTCATCTCCGCCTTGGCCTCCGGCGCGAAGTTGGCCACCGAAGGGCTCTTGGCGAGCTTGAGCGCCTGCTCCGGGTTGCCGAGCGCGCGGTGGCAGTCGGCCATGATGGGCAGGTAGGCCGTGGCACCGTTCATGCGCTTGGCCGCGCGCAGCTCGGCCAAGGCCTCGGCGTAGCGACCGGCAGCGTAGGCGGCCTCGCCGGCCGCCTCACGCACGACCGCGAGCCGAGGCGCGCGGGCTCGGGCTGCCAGTGTGTGCTGGTAGGCGGTCTCGGGGTCCTCGTCGATGACCCGACCCGCAGCGACCATGTGCCGCGCGATCCGGTTGGCCAGCTTCTCGGGCAGGCCCTTGAGCTGGGCACCGATGGCGCGGTCCAGCTCGTCACCGGTGATCTCGGCAGGCAGGTCGGGTCCGTCGTAGAGCGACTGCTCCTGCGTACGCGGCGTCTGGTCGTCCTTGGGACGCTTGAAGTCGCCCGACCGCGCGGGCCGGCCCTGACCGGAGCCTTGCCGCCCGCCGGCGGGCTTGCCCCCGGTACGCCGGTCCCCCGCGCCGCGGCCCCCGGATCCGGGCTTGCCGGACGCGGGCTTGCCGGACGCGGGCTTGCCCGACGCGGGCTTGCCCGACGCGGGCTTGCCGCCCCGGCCGGTGGTGGGGCGAGCGCCCCCGGTGCTGCGAGCGGGCCGTTGGCCTCGACGATCCTCAGCCACGATGTCATCCCTTCGGCTGCGGCCGTACGGCCGCGAAGTGTGCGAAATAGCGTAGAGGCCACCATAACGGTGGCCTCTACGAGGTGTTTGTCCGGCGGCGTCCTACTCTCCCACAGCCTCTCGGGTGCAGTACCATTGGCGCTGTCAGGCTTAACTTCCGGGTTCGGGATGGGACCGGGTGTTTCCCTGACGCTATGGCCGCCGTAACTCTATGACCCCATGTCCCGGTCTGGTCCCCGCCTGTGTGGGGGGCCACCGGGTGGGGTGGTCTTGTAGTGGACGCGTGCATACGTTAAGTAGCAGGTGGTTGTGGTTTTGGTTGAGGGTTTGTGGGGCAAGCCCTCGGCC
>NZ_JAJNRO010000009.1:0-393447 GCF_021083605.1 Nocardioides sp. cx-169 | reverse complement strand
GCACATCGTCGGGGAGGGCGTCGACGGCCTCGACGACGACCTGGGCCTGGTCGGTGAGGATCACCCCTCCCGCGAGCGCGGCGGCGACGGTGTCGTGGCGCTCGAGGGCTTGGGCGAGCTTCATCGCTGCGGCGGTGGCACGTGGGGTCTGGCGGGTGGTGTTGGCCCAGTAGACCGCGGTCGAGGTCGCGCCGGTCTCGACGCCGACCCGGGTGGCGTCGGCGTGTGCGGCCAGGCGCAGCGTCAGCTCGTCGGCCTGCGCGCGCAGCCGGGTCGCGTCGGCCAGCGCCTGAGCGGTCTCGGTGGGGGTCATCGACCACACCGGGGTCTGGTTGAGGTCGGCGACCTGCTCCCGCAGCCGTGCCACTCCGGCGGCCACGGGGTGGCTCGCGGTGGGGGTGGCGGGGCTGCTCATAGGTCTACTCAAGCACCCGCCACCGACAGTGGCAGGGTCGAGAATCCCCTTTATGCACAGGGCATTCGCGAACATTCGGCACCTCGGTGGTCGAGGCCTTTCGGTGGTCGAGGTGCGAAGGCGCCCTGGCGCCTGAGCCTCGAGACCTGGTGACGTGACTGGCGACCTGACCGGGGTACTCGGGGCTGCTTGTCGGCTCACCGGGTCTCGAGGCTCGTCGCTAGCGCTCCTCGCACCTCGACCACCGAAGGGACGGGCTCGTCGCTGGCGCTCCTCGCACCTCGACCAACGAGAGTGGCGACGGTCGGGACGCAGAAGAGCCCGCCACCTCGAGGAGGTGGCGGGCCGGCGAGGGGGATCAGCGGAGGATGGGGTGCTTCTGGACGATGTCGGTCTTGTTCCAGACCTTGCCCAGTCCCCAGGTGGTGCCGGCGCCGAGGGCGGTCAGGGCGACCAGGGTGATGGCTCCGAGGATGTGCTCGTCAATGAGGGGGTTGGTCTCCGGAGGAAGGGCGACGGTCCACATCATCACGTAGAGCAGGGCGCCGGCCGCGCCGGCGGCGCGCATCCCAATCCCGAGGGTGAGGGCGAGGCCGATGCCGAGGAGGCCGAGCATGAAGCCCCAGTCGGCGAACCAGGTGCCGGCGATGGAGTTGTAGAAGCCCTTGAAGGGGCCGTCGGCGCCGAAGGTCAAGAAGCCCTCGGTGGGGCTGCCGCCGTTGATGAACGCCGCGTCACCGAAGCGGTCGAGCTGTCCGGCCTGGTCGTAGCCGGTGTGGAAGCCGAGGGCGAGCAGCTTGTCGAAGAAGGCCCACAGGAACGTGAAGCCGAAGCCGATGCGCAGGGCCGCCAGCGCCTTGCGGGCGAAGGGGGTCTGGACGACGTCGATCTCGGCCAGGACCTGGTGGTCGTGAGCCGGGCGGTGGATGGTGGTCATGGCACTGCTCCTTCTTGCTTTCCTTGAGTGGTCTGTTGTTGTTGTCTTCAGCCTGGTCGACCCGGGGGTCCCGCCGCGAGAGGCGATGGTCATCTGTGCCGCGGGACGTTGGTCCCAGCGAGGATCGGAGCCACGGGAACGACGGCCACGGGGCACGCCGCGTGCTCCACGACGTTGGCGGCGACCGAGCCCAACAGCAGGTTGCCGATCCGGGATCGGTCGTGTCGGCCCACGACGACGAGGTCCAGGTGGTCGGCCTCGGCGAGCAGGGACGCCGCGGGCTGGCCGCGGGAGATGACCTGCTCGACGTGGACGTCCGGGTAGCGCTCGGCGAAGCCCGCCAGCGACTCCGCGAGCCGCAGCCGGGCGTCCTCGCCGGCCGGGTGCGACTTCGGGAGTGCGTGCGAGCGGGTGGTGTCGACGATCGAGTCCCAGACACTGTGCAGGACGGTCAGCGGCAGGCGGTGGCCCGAGGCGAAGCGGAACGCCTGCTCCAGGACCGGCGCGGAGTCGGCGGTCCCGTCGTCGCCGACCAGCACGCCCCTACGGACGAGGCCGGGGTGGTGGGGCCGGACGACCACGACGGGACAGGCGGCCTCGCGGGCGAGGCCGACACTGACCGATCCGAGCAGCACGCTGCGCACCGGGCCGTGGCCGCGCGAGCCCACGACGAGCAGGGCGGCGCGCTCGGCGAGGTCCAGCATCGCCTGGCGGGGGTGGGCCGTGCGCAGCGCGGTGTGCACCGAGAGGTCGGGGTGCAGGGTCACCAGCCGGGTCCGTGTGGCCTCGACGAGCTCCCGACCGGCGACCTGGAGCTCGTGGATCACCGTGCCGGCGTAGGGGTCGACATCGAGGAGGATGCCGGTCCCGTGGGCGAGCACGAGCGGCCGCCCGGTCAGGTGCGCCTCGTGGGCGGCCCAGGCGACCGCCCGGTCGGAGTGGTCGGAGCCGTCCACTCCTACGACGACGGCGCCTGCGGGGAGCGAGTTGGTGTCCATGCCCTCGACCCTGGCTCCCCGCACGGGTCAGCGGGAGCGGCGGAGTACCCGACCCGGAGGGACCAAGGACCCGAGCTCGACGGTGCGGTCGACCAGGTCCAGACCCACCGGCTCATGGGTGATCCACAGGACGCTGCGACCGTCGGGCGCGCCCAGCACCTCCGCGGCCAGCTCGACGGCGGTGGCGTGGTCGAGGTGGGCCGTCGGCTCGTCGAGCACCAGCACCGGCTGGTCGGCCAGGATCGAGCGGGCGACCGCCAGCCGGGCCCGCTCGCCTCCGGAGACCTGGGCGTGTCCGTCGCCGAGCCAGGTGTCGAGCCCCTCGGGAAGGGCCTCCAGCCAGGGGCCGAGCCGGGCTCGGCGCAGCGCCACCTCGACCTCGTCGTCGGTGGCCGACGGTCGCGCGAGCCGGACGTTCTCCACCAGGGTCGTCGCAAAGAGGTGGGGATCGTCGTCGACCAGGCCGACGCGGCGGCGTACGTCGTCCAGCGCCAGGTGGTCGAGCGGCTCGCCGCCGAGTGCCACCTCGCCGCTCGACGGGTCGAGGAAGCGCAGCATCAGCGCGGCCAGGGTGCTCTTTCCGGAGCCGCTCGGGCCGGTCACGGCGACCCGGTCCCCGGGCGCGAGGTCGAAGGAGAGGCCCTCGACGCACGGCTCGGCGTCCCAGCCGACGCTCACCTCGCGGACCGTGACGGCCGACGACTCCGGCAGCCGGTGACCGACGGTGTCCCGGACCGCGGGAGTACGGCGGTCCAGGAGCCGCAGCCGGGCCGCCGCGGCGTCGGTGCGGGCGGAGAGTGCCCCCGCGTCGGCGACCATCGTGGCGGGCTCGGCGAGCGCCAGGGGGACGAGCACCAGGAGGGCGGCCATCGGTGCCGACAGCCGGCCCTCGGCGACCGCGGGGGTGGCGAGCCAGGCCATGGCGGCCACGCCGGCCCCCGAGGACACGAGGACGGCGCCGCGCGCCGCACCCAACCACCGAGCCGAGCGCACACCGGCGCCGGTGAGGCGCCCACCGATGCTCGAGACTCGGTCGACGGCGGCCTCGGCGGCGCCCCACATCACCAGCTCGGTGGCGACCTGGGCGCTCTCGACGACCGCGGCGGAGAGCTCCGCGCGCAGGCCGACGGCGGCCCGCTCCCGCCGGCCGGCGCCGAGCCGGGCCAGCGCGAACCCGGCGCCGGCGCCCACGAGCGCCGTGACCACGACGACCGGCACGGCCGCGGGGAGCACGATCGCGGTGACCAGCGTGGTGAGCACGACGACGCCCACGTAGCCCAGGATCGGCAGCCGCACGCGCAGCTCGCGGTCCACGACGCTGTCGACGTCGTCCACGATGGACGTCAGGACGTCACCGCGGCGGCGGCCGAGCCGACCGGGGACCAGCGGCACGATCGCGTCGTAGACCCGGACGCGACGCTCGGCCAGCATCCGCAGCGCGGTGTCGTGGGAGCGCAGGCGCTCGGCGTAGCGCAGCACCGGGCGCGCCAGGCCGAAGAGCCGGACCCCCACCACGGCCACGAGCAGGGTGAGCACGGGGGGTTGCGTGGAGGCCTGCACGATCAGCCAGCCTGCGGTCGCCGTCAGTGCGACGCCGGAGGTCGAGGCGAGCGAGCCGAGCGCGACGCTCGTCCAGAGTGCCGCCGGGCGCGCCGGCGTGACCTCGTCGTCCGCGGGCGCGAGCGCTGGCCGACGCCGTCGCTCGGCCCGGGCCGTCGCGGGTGCCGTCGCGGGTGCGGGGACTGGGCGTGCGAGCGTCAGCACGTGGTCGGCGAGCGACACGACGGCCGGCCGGTGCGCCACCACGAGGACCGCCGATGTGCGACCGAGAGCCACGATGGTGTCGGCGATGACCTGCTCGGTGAGCTCGTCCAGGTGGGCCGTCGGCTCGTCGAGGAGCACCCAGGGGCGGGCGGCGAGCACCACGCGCGCGAGGGTGAGGCGGGCGCGCTCGCCCGCGGAGAGGCTGCCGCCGTCCTCGGAGACCGGGGCGTCCAGGCCGCCGGGGAGCAGCCGCACGCGCTCGGCGAGCGCCACCTGCTCCAGCGCCGCCCACAGCGCGTCGTCCGAGGCGTCGGGCGCGGCCAGGCGCAGGTTGTCGGCCACGCTGCCGGCGAGCAGCACCGGGCGCTGGGGCAGCCACGCCACCTGGTCGCGCCAGCCCGGACCGACCGGCGTCCCGCCGACCGTGAGTGTGCCGTCGGCCGTGACCAGCCCGGCGACGGCGCCCAGCAGGGTGGACTTGCCGCATCCCGACGGCCCGGTGACGACCGTGACGCCGCGCGCGGGCACGACCGTGCTCAGCCCCGTCAGGGCCGGCTGCGTGCGTCCGGGGTAGGTGACGCTGAGGTCGCGGACGACCAGGTCGCCCTCGCCGTACGACGTGGACGGTGTCTCGTCGTGCGCGGAGGCGAGCAGCTCGGTCACCGCCTCGAAGGTCGCCACGCCCTCGGCGGCCGCGTGGAACTCCGCACCGACGCGCCGCAGGGGCCAGTACGCCTCGGGGGCGAGCAGCAGCACGAACAGGGCCGTCTCGAGGCCCACGTCGCCGTGCGCGAGCCGCACCCCGATCACCACGGCCACGAGCGCCACGCTGAGCGTGGCGACCAGCTCCAGCACGGCGGAGGAGGCGAAGGCGAGGCGCAGCGTCGCCTGCGAGGCGCGCCGGTACCGGTCGGTGACCCAGGCGATGCGCGCCGACTGGGCCCGCGCCCGTCGATGAGCGACCAGGGTCGGCAGCCCCTTGACGACGTCCACGAAGTGGCCTGACAGCGCGGCCATGGCGGCCCATTGCTCCTGAGCCCGGTCGCGGGTGGCCAGGCCGACCAGCGCGCCGAAGACCGGCACCAAGGGAAGCGTGAGCGCCACGATCAGGGCGCTCCACCGGTCCTGGGTGGCGATCACGACCAAGGTCAGCAGGGGGAGCACCATGGCGAGGACCGCCGCCGGCAGGTAGCGCGTCAGGTACGGCTCCGCTGCGGCCACACCGCGCGTGGCGAGCACGGAGAGCTCGCCCGAGGACCCCTCGCCGGTGATGGCGGCGTTGCGCTGGAGCACGACGCGGACGACCGACTCGCGCAGGTGGTCTCCGACCTGGGCGGCCGCGCGCGCGGAGAGCACGTCGGAGGACCAGGAGACCAGTGCCCGGGCGGCGAACAGCGCCAGCACGCTCACCGTCCACCGTGTCAGCGGCTCGTCGCGCACGACCGCCACGACCAGGCCGGTGACCGCCCAGGCCTGGGCGATCACCAGCACCGCACCCACGACGCCCGAGGCCACGACCCCGATCAGGGGCCGCCTCGCGGGCGCCAGGTACGGCCGCAGCCTCGGGTCGGTGGGCCTCACTGGCCGGTGGGGGTGGGCAGGGGAGCGGGGATGTGGTCGACCGAGATGCGCCGGCGGAACACCCAGTAGGTCCATGCCTGGTAGGCCAGGACCAGCGGCGTGAAGATCACCGCGACGACGGTCATGATCTTGAGCGTGTACGCCGTCGCGGCCGCGTTCGTGGTGGTCAGCCCGGTCCCGTCGGCGAGCGTCGTCGGCATCACGTCGGGGAAGAGGGCGAGGAACAGGCCGCCGACGCCCAGGCCGATGGCCAGGAAGGTGCCCACGAAGGACCACCCGTCGCGGCCCGACAGCACCGCCAGCAGCCCGAGGAGCAGGGCGACCGCGGCCGCCGCGAAGGCGACGGCCGACGCCACCGTGCCGGTGTCGAGCTGGGTCCAGCCCAGGAAGACGACGGTCACGACCGCGGCGGCCGCGCCCAGCCGGGTCGCCAGCCGGCGGGCGTGCTCACGCACCCGGCCGGACGTCTTCAGCGAGATGAAGACCGCTCCGTGCGTGAGGAACAGCAGCAGGGTGGCAGCCCCGCCGACGAGGGCGTAGGGGTTGAGCAGGTTGAAGAAGCCGCCGGTGTACTCCATGTCGGCGTCGATCGGCACGCCGCGCAGGATGTTGGCGAAGGCGACGCCCCACAGCACCGCGGGCACCGCCGAGCCGATGATGATCGCGAGGTCCCACCGGCGCTGCCACTGGGCGTCGTCGCGCTTGTGCCGGTACTCGAACGCGACGCCGCGCACGATCAGCGCTACCAGGATCAGCAGCAGGGGCAGGTAGAAGCCGCTGAACAGCGTCGCGTACCACTCCGGGAAGGCGGCGAAGGTCGCGCCGCCCGCGACGAGGAGCCACACCTCGTTGCCGTCCCAGACGGGACCGATGGTGTTGATGAGGACCCGGCGCTCGGCATTCGAGCGGCCGATGACGGGCAGCAGCATGCCGACTCCGAAGTCGAAGCCCTCGAGGACGAAGTAGCCGATCCACAGGATCGCGATCAGGCTGAACCAGACGGTGGTGAGCTCCATGACGTTCTCCGGGTCTCAGTAGGCGAAGGCGAGGGGGCGGTCGGGGTCGTTGTCCGGCCGCTCCGGCGGCAGGTCGTCGTCCTCGATCTTGTCCGCGCCGTGGCGCGCGTAGGTGAGCAGGAGCTTGACCTCCACGACCATGAGCGCGCCGTAGAGCAGGGTCAGCACGACCAGCGAGATCAGCGCCTCGGTCGGGGAGACGCTCGGCGACACCCCGTGCTGGGTCGTCATCAGGCCGAACACGACCCACGGCTGGCGACCCATCTCGGTGAAGATCCACCCGAAGGAGTTGGCGAACAGCGGCAGCAGCGGCAGCGCCACGGCCGACGCGAGCAGCCAGCGCCCACTATTGGGACTGCGCCCTCGGCGCGTGGCCCACAGGATCCAGGCCGCGATCCCGGCGGCGGCCATGCCGAGCCCCATCATCAGGCGGAAGCTCCAGTAGGTCAGCGGGATGATCGGCGTGTAGTCGCCGGGGGAGTAGTATTCCGCGCCCGGGTCGGACCCGTACTCCTCGGTGTACTGCGTGCGCAGCTCGTCGATGCCGACGACCTCGCCGTCGAAGGTGCCCGTGGCCAGGAAGGACAGCAGCCTGGGGATCTTGATCGAGAACTTCTCCTCGGAGCCGTCCAAGCTGCCGATGGTCAGCACCGAGAAGTCGGCCGGTTCCTCGGTCTCGTAGAGCCCCTCCGCGGCAGCCATCTTCATCGGCTGGACCTCGGTCATGATCTTGCCCTGGATGTCACCCGAGACGGCGACCCCGATGCCCGCCACCAGGACCACCCAGGCGCTGCTCCGCACGGCTGCGCGGTACATCGACCGGTCCTCCTCGTCGCGGGCCTTGCGTACGAGCTGCCAGAACGCGACACCGACCACGAAGGCGGCACCGGTCATGTAGGCCGCCAGCACCGTGTGCGGGAAGGTGACCAGCTGGACCTTGTTGAACATCACCGCGGCGAAATCGGTCATCTCGGCGCGGCCGGTCTCGGAGTTGTAGCTGTAGCCGACCGGGTGCTGCATGAAGGAGTTGGCGGCGAGGATGAAGTACGCCGAGAAGAGCGTGCCCAGGTGCACCAGCCACATGCACGCGGCGTGCAGCTTGGCCGGGAGCCGGTCCCACCCGAAGATCCACAACCCGAGGAACGTCGACTCCAGGAAGAAGGCCAGCAACCCCTCGATCGCCAGCGGGGCGCCGAAGACGTCCCCGACGAAGCGCGAGTAGGCGCTCCAGTTCATCCCGAACTGGAACTCCTGGACGATGCCGGTCACGACGCCGATGGCGAAGTTGATCAGGAACAGCTTGCCGAAGAACCGCGTGAGCCGCAGCCAGCGCGGGTTGCGCGTGCGCACCCAGGCCGTCTCGTAGCCGGCCACCATCGCCGAGAGGCCGATCGTGATCGGGACGAACAGGAAGTGGTAGACGGTCGTGATGCCGAACTGCCAACGAGCGATGTCCAGAGTGTCCAGATCCACGTGCTCTCCTGTGATGGTGGGGCGGGCACGCTCACGCTACGGACGCGTCTCGCCCTGCGGCACGGTCGCGGGTCCTGTCCCCTGGGGGACGAAGGTCCCGAGAAGCCGGGCGGCCCGGGTCAGGTGAGGAGGACCTCGTCGACCGGACGGCGAGGGGTGCGGGGCAGCTGGCTGCGGCCGATCTCCTGCCAGCCGATCCGCACGATGATCTGGGGGACGGTCATGCCGCCGAACACCTCGGTCTCCAGGGAGAAGCGGGTGCTGGCGACCTCGATCACCTGGCTCAGGGGCACGACGGACAGGCCCTCCACGGTCGCGGCGAGCCACAGCTCGCTGAGCGCCTCCCCGGCCTGGAGCCAGTCGCCCGGGGCATCGGTGTCGGTGCACAGCGCCAGCAGCCCGTCCGGGCCTTCGACGAGGTCGGGGGCGGCGGGGGCGGCGTGCCCTCGGGACGGAGGCTGCTGGGCGGCGAGCTCGGGGAGGGCGGCCGACGGCATGCCCTCGAGGGGGCTCCGGTCCACCCACGCCCGCTGCTCGGCGGCCAGGCGGGGGTCGTCCAGCTGCCTGTCGCGCGCGCGGTTGACCAGCAGCTCCACGCGGAACCGCAGGGAGGGCTCCACCAGCGGCAGCACCCGCACCCCGCTCCGCTTGACGGAGGCGGCCAGGCTCGCCAGCCGCTCCTCGGGCACCGGCCAGGATGTGAAGCGGCGACGGTCGGTGGCCCGGCGGCCCAGGGCGCTGAGGTGCTCGATCGCGTCCGGAGGACGGGGGCCGGGGCGCAGCTGCAGCGTCGCCAGGTGGTCCACGTCGAGCGGGTCGGGCATCCGCACCACCTCGGCGGGCATCCCGAGGGCGGTCGCGGCGACCCGCGCGTAGTGCAGCGCCGCGCCGCACGAGATGGTCAGGTTGCGCCCCGTCGGGTCGGAGAACGGCAGCTGCCGGCTGCGGTCGGCGTACAGGTCGATGCGTGAGCCGGAGACCCGCCACAGCCACGGCTGCGTGTTGTGCACGCTCGGGGCGCCGCAGGCGAGCTCGACGACGCGGCGCGACGCGCCGTCGGGCAGCGGGGGACGGGGATGCATTGCCCCAGACTGCGCGAGCGCACGTCGTTGCACCAGGGACCAAGGTCCCAGCCCTGCGGGCCATCGGGGTCGAAGCGGGACCAGGCGGGCCCCGGTGGGGCCCCCGGTGGAGGAAGGCAAAGACCTCTAGGCTGGGCACATGACCGACGACGCTGCCTCGCGCGAGCCGATCAGGGTGTTCCTCCTCGACGACCACGAGATCGTCCGGCGCGGGATCAAGGAGCTGCTCGAGAGCGAGCCGGACATCGTGGTCATCGGCGAGTCGAGCTCCGCTGTCGAGGCCGTCAGCCGGATCCCGGCACTGCACCCCGACGTGGCGATCCTGGACGGCCGGCTTCCGGACGGCAGCGGCATCGACGTGTGCCGCGACGTGCGCTCGGTCGATCCGAGCATCCACGCCCTGATCCTGACGTCCTACGACGACGACGAGGCGCTGTTCGCCTCGATCATGGCCGGCGCCGCCGGGTACGTCCTCAAGCAGGTGCGCGGCGGCGACCTCATCGACACCGTCCGCCGGGTGGCCGCAGGACAGTCGATGCTCGACCCGGCCGTCACCGCCCAGGTGCTGGAGCGGGTGCGCAACGGCCCCCGGGTGGACCCGAGCCTGCAGCAGCTCACGTCCCAGGAGCAGCGAATCCTCGAGCTGATCGGGGAGGGCATGACCAACCGGCAGATCGCCTCGACGCTCTTCCTGGCCGAGAAGACGATCAAGAACTACGTGTCCTCCCTGCTGGCCAAGCTGGGCCTGAGCAGCCGCACCCAGGCGGCGATCTTCGCCACCAAGCACCCTCACCCCTGACCGGCGACCGGACACCTCGATAGCGTCGGGCCATGAGCGACTTCGAGCGCCCTGCTCCCTCCCCTGATCCGAGCGCCGCAGCCGCGGCGGATCCGGCGGCCGCTCTGGCCGAGACCGGCTTCGATGACCTGCTGCGGGAGGTGCTGGGGCGGGTCCAAGGCGTCCTCGACGAGCAGGCCCGCTGGCAGCTGCTCCTGGACGCGGTCGTCACCATGGCCGCGGATCTCACCCTGGACGGGCTCCTGGCCCGGATCGTGCGCATCGCGAGCGACCTGGCGGGTGCGCAGTACGCCGCGCTGGGGGTGCTCGGCGACGGCCCGGACAAGCGGCTGCGGCTGTTCGTCACCCACGGGGTGGAGGAGGCCCAGATCCAGGAGATCGGCGACCTCCCGACCGGCCACGGACTGCTCGGCCTGATCATCGACCACCCCGAGCCGCTGCGTCTGCACGACATCAAGGAGCACCCGGCGTCGTTCGGCTTCCCCCCGAACCACCCGCCGATGTCGTCGTTCCTCGGCGTGCCCGTGCGGATCCGAGACACCGTCTTCGGCAACCTCTACCTCACGGGGAAGCTGGGTGGGGAGGACTTCACCGAGCAGGACGAGGCGATCGTGGTGGCCCTGGCCGCCGCCGCAGGCGTGGCCCTGGAGAACGCCCGCCTGCACGAGGAGGCCGGCCATCGTCAGCGCTGGCTGACCGCCTCCGCGGAGGTGGCCAGTCTGGTCGCTCGCTCGTCGGTCACGGCGGAGGCCATGCAGGTCATCGCCGATCGCGCGCGCGAGGTATCGGGGGCGGACCTGGCGTGGGTGGCCTCCGGCGCCGACGTCGAGAGCCTGCGGCTGCGGGCCGTGGCCGGTGCCCGGCCCGACGTGCACGCCATGGCCGAGGTCGCCCTCGAGCACTCGCTGTCCAGCGAGGTGCTGCGCACCGGTCAGCCCGTGGCGGTGGCCGACATCGTGACCGACCCCAGGGCGCTGGACATGGGTCGCCGCCTCGGCTGGCCGGTCGTCGGGCCGGCGCTCGCGGTGCCGCTGCACAGCTCCGAGGGGGCCGAGGGGGTCCTGGTGATGGCATGGGCACCCGAGCGCGCCGGTGCCTTCCATGCCGTCGATCCGACGCTTCCGGCCAGCTTCGCGGAGCAGTGCGCCCTGGCGCTGCAGGTCGCCGCCGGACGTGAGGACCAGCAGCGGCTGGTGCTGTTCGAGGACCGCGACCGGATCGGGCGCGACCTGCACGACCTGGTGATCCAGCGGCTGTTCGCCATCGGGCTCGGTCTCGAGAGCGTCTCGCGACAGGTCGACCGTCCGGCCGTGCGCGACCGGCTGAGCCAGGCCGTGGACGACCTCGACGCGACCATCAAGGACATCCGGCGCTCGATCTTCGCGCTCGGCTCGATGGAGGATGCGACCGATGTCCAGGCCGAGGTGACCCGGATCGTGGAGCGCGCAGGGGCGACCATGAAGTTCCGCCCGACCCTGCGCTTCACCGGCCCCGTCCGCACCAGGATCCCGGCCGCCGTCGTGCCCGACGTACTCGCGGTGCTGGGAGAGGCGCTGTCCAACGCCGCACGCCACGCCCAGGCCAGCGCGGTCGACGTCGAGCTGAGCGCGACCGACGACATCCGGCTCACGATCTGCGACGACGGGCGCGGTGTCCCCGAGGGTGTGCTGGAGAGCGGACTGTCCAACATGCGCCAGCGCGCCGACCGTCTCGGCGGGCAGTGCCTGATCCGCTCGGTGCCCGGCGAGGGGACCACCGTCGAGTGGTGGGTGCCGGCCGGCTGAGCATCTACGCGCAGTTGTCGCAGACCCCGGTCGCGGGCAGCTGCATGTAGCAGTTCGGGCAGGTCGGGATCTCGCGCTCCTGGTAGCGGAGCTTGCGCTCCCGGCCGCGCGCCGCGGCGAGCTTGGGCGTGAGGGCGGCGACGCCGCCTCCCGCCGGCAGGTCGGCGCCGTAGCGCTGGTGCGCCAGAAGCCGCTGCTGCGCCGCGTGCTCGTCGGCGTCCTCGGGGGCCGTCCCGGTCGCGGCCAGGACGGCGGGAGCGTACGAGGCCCCGACGCTGCCGTCGGCGTTGACGCAGAAGGCGGTCAGCATCGGCTCGTCCTCGCGGGCGCAGCGGGCGGCGACGCGGGTGAGCACGTCGCCCAGCCAGTAGTGGGTCTGCTGCTGGGTGCGGATGCCGGTGCGGTTCTGCACCTGCACGGCGAGCTCCTTGGTCGTCAGCACCCGGTGGTAATGCTCGGCGACCTCGAGCAGAGCGGCGTGCGCGGCCTGCGCCCACGCGTCGCGGGACTCGTCGAGCGCGAGGTCGGCGGCGTCGCGCCACTCACCACTCATGGGCTGGTCGACGAGTCCGGAGGCGTCCACCTGGGTCACGTCGAAGCCCAGGTGGGTGAGCAGGCGGCCCGCGCCGTCGAGGCTGCGGGCGAGGTGGGCCCGCGAGGCCGCCTTGCCGGTGGCGTACTTGTGGGCCACGCCCAGGACGGCGTTGGCGTCGTAGCTGTTGCCCTCGTGCCAGACCACGTAGTCCCGGCTCCCGCCGAACCCGTAGGTCCTCAGGAACGCCGCGCTGCCGCGCTCGTCGTACTCGGAAAGGGCGTCAAGGACGTGGTCTCGGGTCACTGCTGCAAAGTCGGGCACATGCTCGACCTTAGGCCCGACGGTCGAGAAACCCGTCACCAGGGACTGGGACGGTAGTCCTTGACGAAGCAGCCGTACAGGTCCTCGCCGGCCTCGCCGCGGACGATCGGGTCGTAGACGCGCGCAGCCCCGTCGACCAGATCCAGCGGTGCATGCCAGCCCTCCGCGGCGATCCGGAGCTTGTCCTGATGGGGTCTCTCGTCGGTGATCCAGCCGGTGTCGACCGCCGTCATGAGGATGCGGTCCGTGTCGAACATCTCACCGGCACTGGTGCGCGTGAGCATGTTCAGTGCGGCCTTGGCCATGTTGGTGTGCGGGTGGCCGGCGCCCTTGTAGCGCCGGGAGAACTGGCCCTCCATCGCCGACACGTTGACGACGTAGCGCCGCCGCGCCTGCGCCGCCCGCATCGCCGGGCGCAGCCGGGAGATCAGCAGGAACGGGGCGATGGAGTTGCACAGCTGCACCTCGAGCAGCTCCAGGGGGTCGACGTCATCGACCTTCTGCGTCCATGAGTTGACCGTCTGCAGGTCCGGGAGCAGCCCGCCGGCGTCGACCGCCGTACCGGCCAGGTGGGCCTCGAGCGAGGCGTGCCCGGCACTGAGCGCGAGGGCGGTCATCGAGGCGGCCGACTCTCCCAGGTGGTGGGCCACGGGGTGGTCGCGCAACGTGCCGGCGATGGAGGCGGGGTGCAGCTCGGAGACTCGGTCGAAGGTGACCATCTCGGGCAGGGCGAGGTCGGTCGGGAGCGGCGCGAGCTCGGCCTCGACGAGCGGGGCGTAGGCGCCGGGGGAGCGCCGCACGGTCTGGCAGGCGTTGTTGATCAGGATGTCGAGGGGCCCGGCGGCCGCGACCTCGTCGGCGAGCGAGATGACCTGGGTCGGGTCCCGCAGGTCGATGCCGACGACGACCAGCCGGTCGATCCAGTCGGCGGCGTCGGGCATCGCCGCGAACCGGCGTACGGCGTCCTTGGGGAAGCGGGTCGTGATCGTCGTGTGCGCGCCGTCGCGTAGGAGGCGCAGGGCGATGTACATCCCGATCTTGGCGCGCCCGCCGGTGAGCAGCGCGCGGCGCCCCGTCAGGTCGGTGCGCTGGTCGCGCTTGCCGTGCGAGAAGGCCGCGCAGGTGGAGCAGAGCCAGTGGTAGAACGCGTCGACCAGGGTGTAGTCGCTCTTGCAGATGTAGCACCCGCGGGGGTTGATCAGCTCGCCTGCGAAGGCGCCGAGCGCCCGTGAGACCAGCGCGATGCCCTCGGTCTCGTCGTCGATCCGCATCGCCGACCCGGTCGCGGTCAGCTCGGTCACCGCTCGGTCGGCGGCCAGCTCGGCCGCGCGCTTCGCCGCCCGCCGCTCGCGCTTGAGGGCCTTGTACATGTGCGAGGCCGCGCGCTTGACCGTCGTGAGGTCGGGGTCGTCGTCCGGCAGCTCGTGTAGCCGGCCCAGGACCCGTACCGTCGTCGCAAGTTCGTCTGGGTCGATGCCGGAGGTCACCGGCGAATGCTACGGGGGCCTCGGCGCGCACGAGGGCCGGCCCACCCGCGGAGGTGGACCGGCCCTCGTGGTCTCGTCGTCGGTCGGGTCAACCGGCCTGACGTGCTCCGGAGCCCACCGGCGGCTGCGCGAAGGCGTGGCCGGGGGCCGTGCCGCCTCCGGTCAGCTGGCGGTAGATCTCCTGGGCGGCCGCACGCATCCCGCGGCGGAACGGGTGGAAGTTGGCGGCGCGCACCGGCTTCAGCGTGCTGCCGTTGATCCAGGCCTCGCTGCCGGCACAGGCGTCGTGGCCGCGCGAGGCCGGGTACAGGTTGACGTACGTCGCCCCGTTGTTGGCCGCCGCCAGGCGCAGGGAGCGGTTCAGCCGACGCTCGACGCGGTCGCCCCAGCGGTAGTCGCCGGCGGCGAACTTCACGGCCTTGCAGGTGCCGCGCTCGGGGAGCAGGCGCGGGTAGCCCACGACGTACACCTCGGCACCGGGGGCGCGGCGGGCGACGGCGCGCAGGACCCGCCCGACGCTCTTCTGGATCCGCGTCGCATCGCGCATCTTGGTGTCGACGCCCTTGGCGTTGGTGAAGTGGCGACGGCAGGGCGCACCCCGGGGAGCGAGGTCGGCGACGGTCTCGCACACCTCGATCATCGAGCCGAACAAGGTGTAGTCGTTGCCGCCGATGCCCACCGTGACCAGGTCCGTCTCGTCGCTGAGGGCGTTGAGCTGAGGGGCCGGCTTCGGCCCGGGCAGGATCGTGGTCTGACGCCGTCGGTCGAGGTCGTCGGTCTCGGCGCCCGAGCAGGTCACGTCGCGGTAGGTGCGCACCCCGAAGTAGCCGGCGAGGTAGGCCGGGTAGTTGTTGGTCGAGCGCAGGCAGCCGAGCGGGTCGGCGCGCTGAGCCGGGATGAGCGGGCCGGCGCTGTAGGAGTCGCCCAGTGCGACGTAGTCGATCGGCTCGTCCCCGGTGACCACCTCGCTCGGAGCGCCGGCGCCGGCGGGAGCCGCTGTGCCGGGGGCGACGAGCGCCGTGAGCGCGAGGGCGGTCGCGGCCGCCAGCGCCGATCGGAGTCGACGGGGACGAGCAATGGTCATGGAGGCCTCCAGGGCATGGTGAGACGACGGCCGGCTGGCCGTACCGACGAGTAAGTACCCCGGTATTAGCCCGGTCACACCCGAGCTCTCAGACGTAGAGGTTGTCGTGTGCCTCCAGGAACGCCTGCAGCTCCTCGTGGGTGGGCTCCCACCGGCCCTCCGCCATGGCGACGAGCCCCTCGAAGTAGGCCTCGCGCGGGGCGCCGGGAGCGAACAGGATGAGCAGCGACGCCGGGACCCCCGACACGTTGCGGAAGCCGTGCACGCCACCCTCCGGCACATAGGCGAAGTCGCCGGGCGCCGCGTCGCGCCAGTCGCGGCCGTCGAAGAGCTGCAAGGCGCCGGACAGCACGAAGAACGACTCGCTGATCGTCCGGTGGAAGTGCGGCTGGGCGCCGGCGGGCTCGGCTCCCATGTCCCAGCGGTACAGCCCGAACCGGCCGTCGGTGGTCGCCCCGGTGGCGAGGTAGTGCGCGGCGCCGCTGCCTCGTGGCAGCTCCGGCGGGGTGTCGACCGAGCGGAACCGGGCGGTGACCTCGCCCCCCTCGCCCAGGTAGGTCTGGGGCGGGTAGGCCGGCGCGGGGAACGTCATGTGGGGACGCTACTCCTGCCAGGTCCGCTCGGTCCGGACGACGAGGTCGTCCACCACGCCCTCCACGCTGCCCGACCGCTCGTACGCCGTGCGCTGGCGGGCGGCACCGCCGCCCTGGAGGACCCGGTCCACCCCCTCGCGGACCAGGTCCAGGTCGCCGGACTCGTCGAGCACCCCGCTGAGGTGGTCGACGGTGTCGCGCAGGACGTCCTCGGCCTTGGTGAGGTGGCGCTCCACCGGATGCATCAGGGTGCCGCTCAGGCCGTAGCGGGCGGCGCGCCAGTGCGCGGCCCGCAGCAGCTCGGCCCGCCAGGGAGCGCGCTCCTCTCCACGCGACCAGGACCGGGCACCGGTCTCGACCAGGGCTCGCACCAGGGCTGCGACCAGCACCCCGTCGGCCGGGTCGGTGCAGACGTCGGCGACCCGGACCTCCACCGTCGGGTGCTCGGCGGCCAGGCGGGCGTCGAAGTAGAGCATCCCCGGGTCGCGGGCGGCACCGGACTCGATGAGGGCGCGCGACACCTCGCGGTAGGTCTCGAGGTCGCCGAAGGCCTCGGTCACCCCGGCGCTGGGCCAGCTCGACCACATCCGGGAGCGCCAGGACGCGTAGCCGGTATCGCGACCGTGGGCGATCGGGGAGTTCGCGCTCACGGCCAGCACCAGCGGCAGCCACGGGGCGAGCCGGTCGATGACCGCGACGCCCTCCTCGTCGGAGGAGATGGCGACGTGGACGTGCATCCCGCAGGTGCCGGCCGAGCGGGCGATCTCCCCGAAGGTCTGCACCATGTCCTCGTACCGGTCGTTGCGCGTCACCTGCGGCTCGGTCAGCGGAGTCGGCGACACCCCGGTCGCGACCACGGCCAGGTCCACATCACTCGCCGCCTCTCCTGCCGTACGCCGGGCCAGGCGCAGCTGCTGCAGGGTGTCGGCGAGGTCGGTGGCGGGATCAGTCCGGGTCTCGACCTGGTGACGGAACAGCTCCTGGTCCAGCTCGTCGGTCGCGGCACGCGGCAGAGTCCGCTGCCCCTTGCCGTGCTCGCGGAAGCGCTTGATGACCTGCTGGGAGCGCGGCGACGCCAGACGGGTCTCGGGGTCGACGAGGAGGAGCTCCTCCTCCATGCCGACGGTGCGTGGGCTCATGCGCCCAGGTACCCAACGGGTCGTGCCGCCCCTCTCCCCGGGAGGTGACGACCGTGGCAGGGTGGTCGCGTGGCTCTCTCGCGGACGGTCCGTCCCGCCGACTGGCTCCTCGACAAGGTCGAGCGTGGCAACCCCAGCACCCGTCTCGACGAGCCGCACCCCGGCGATCGGGCCTGGTCGCTGGGCAACCGGGTGCGGCCGCTCGTGCACGGCGCGACGTACTTCGCCGAGCTTTTCGAGCGGATCGAGGCCACGGCGGAGGGCGACCTGATCTTCTTCACCGACTGGCAGGGCGATGCCGACGAGCGGCTCACCGGGGAGCCGGGGAGCGAGGTGGCCGAGGTGCTCGGGCGCGCCGACGAGCGGGGTGTCGACGTGCGGGGCCTGGTCTGGCGCTCGCACAGCGCGCTGCTGGGCTTCACCGCTGGGGAGAACCTGCGCCTGGGTGAGGATCTCCAGCGTCGCGGCGCCGAGGCCCTGCTCGACATGCGCGTGCGCCACGGCGGCTCGCACCACCAGAAGATGCTGGTCATCCGGCACGGTGACGACCCCACCCGCGACGTCGCCTACGTCGGCGGGATCGACCTGTGCCACTCCCGGCGCGACGACGCCGAGCACCTGGGCGACCCGCAGGCGCTGGACTCCATGTCCGACGACTACGGGGAGACCCCGCCGTGGCACGACATGCAGGCCGCGATCAGCGGGCCGGCCGTGTACGACGTCGAGACGGTCTTCCGGGAGCGCTGGGAGGACCCGACGCCGCTCAGCCGCAGCCCGATCTTCTGGCTGCGGGACCGGATCCTGCGCCTCGACCTCAGCCCGGACCCGCTGCCCGAGCAGGCGCCGCCGCCTCCCTCGCCCGACGGCGGCACCCACGCGGTGCAGCTGCTGCGCACCTACCCCGACCTGCGCCTCAACCGCGACTACCCCTTCGCCCCGGGTGGCGAGCGCAGCGTCGCGCGTGGCTACACCAAGGCGCTGATGAAGGCGCGGCAGCTGGTCTACGTCGAGGACCAGTACCTGTGGGGAAACCACATCGGCGACGCGTTCGTGCAGGCGCTGAGCGCCCGCCCCGAGCTGCACGTCGTCGCGGTGCTCCCACGCGTCCCCGACCTGGACGGGCTCTCGCGGGTGCCTGAGCTGCTGGGACGGCGGCGCGCCATGGTGGAGATGATGCGCGTCGCCCCCGACCGGGTCGCGGTCTACGGGCTGGAGAACCGTGCCGGCACCCCCATCTACGTACACGCCAAGTGCTGCCTGATCGACGACACCTGGGCCACAATCGGCTCCGACAACTTCAACCGCCGCTCGTGGACCCACGACTCCGAGCTGTCCGCCGTGGTGATCGACACCGACCCGGATGACCCGCACCGCTATGCGCGCACGCTGCGCCTCGACCTGGCGCGCGAGCACCTGGACCGGGAGGACGACGACCCGATGGACGACTGCACCGACCCGGCCGGGATGTTCGCCGCGTTCGCACAGAGCGCCGCCCGCCTCGATGCCTGGTACGACGGCGGCCGGGTCGGCCCCAAGCCGGCCGGCCGGCTGCGGCGGCTGGCGCCACCGCGGCTCGGGCCGGTCGCGCGGGCGCTGGCCCTCGCGCCGTACCTGGTGATGCACGACCCGGACGGCCGTCCGCCCGCCCTGAGGCGAGTGGACGGCTTCTGACCGGCTGACCGGCTACTGAGCGGTGCCGCACCGGGCACGTCGGGTCGCTCTCCAGCAGGGAGCGGCCCCAGCTGTTGCCGGGTCCGGTCTCCGGGGTCACCTCGTCGAACGACGCAGGTCGCGGAAGCCGAGCGTCATCCGAATGCGCTCGTGGTCATCGCGCCCCCCCTGGGGGTGGTCGACGGGCCGGCCGGGCCTTGCGTCTTGCATCGGCGTGCCTCATCGAGCGGCGAGGAGCGCCACGGCATCGACCACCGCGATCGCGACGGCGGCGAGGAAGGGGGTCCGCCCGCGACCGACGAGCGCCACCCCGGCGAGGAGGGCCACGCAGCCCAGCGCGACGACCGAGGCGAGCGTGAACCGGGTGCCGACCGCCACCGCCACTGAGCCGGCGACCAGGACCGCGGTCGCCGCGGCCGGGAGCCGGCTCGTCCCGATCCGGTGCGGCAGGCCGTGAACGCCGGTCGCGGCGTCGTCGGCGAGGTCCGGGAGCACGTTGACCAGGTGGGCCCCGACACCGAGCAGGGCCGCCGCGATGGGCACCCAGGCCGGGGGCGCCTCCGGCGGCGCTCCCGCGAGCGCGACCACCACGGGCAGCAGGCCGAACGACACGGCGTACGGGAGCCACGACCAGGCCGTCGCCTTGAGCCCGAGGTTGTAGGTCCAGGCCGAGGCCACCAGGGCCAGGTGGGCGAGCCCCGAGGCGAGGCCGCACGCCAGCGAGAGCGGCAGCGTGGCCGCGAGGGCCAGGGCGCACGCGATCCGCACCGTCCGCGGCCGGAGCGCGCCCGACGCGAGCGGCTTGTCGGTGCGGCCCACGGCCCGGTCCCGACCGGCGTCGATCAGGTCGTTGGACCAGCCGACGCTCAGCTGGCCGGCCAGCACCGCGGCCCCCACGAGCAGGACCCGTCCGGGCTCCAGCCGCTCGGCCACCGCGAGCAGGACCGCCAGCAGCGTGACGGCACCGGCCGGTCCGGCGTGCGCCGCCCGGACCAGCGCCGTCACGGCCGGCGGGCGGCAGGCGGCAGGGCGGAGTCCCGCTCCGGCGCGGCGGTGAGCGGGTCCGCGGGCAACAGGGCCACCTGCTGCCGGCACCAGGGGCTGATCTCGCGGCTGCCGTCGAGCACGCTCGCCCGGAAGGCGGTCCAGTCGACCCACGTCACGTCGTCGACCTCCGCCGGGTCGGGGGCCAGCGGACCGTCGGCGGCGGCGACGAAGACCGGGCACATCTCGTTCTCCACGACCCCGTTGGGCATCACTGCGCGGTAGCGGAAGGCGGGCAGCATCAGCCGGACGTCGCGGGCCAGCACTCCGACCTCGTCGCGCACCCGGCGGCGTACGGCGTCGGCCACCGGCTCCCCGGGTCCCGGGTGGCCGCACACGCTGTTGGTCCAGGCCCCGGGCCAGGTGGGCTTGGACAGCGCGCGCCGGGTCATCAGGAGCCGGCCCTCGGGGTCGAACAGGTAGCAGGAGAAGGCGAGATGCAGGGGGGTCTCCCGGTGGTGGACGCCGAGCTTGGGGGTCGTGCCCGTCGCGTTGCCCGCCTCGTCCAGGAGCACCACCAGCTCCTCGGTGGTGGCGCTCATGCGGGTCTCGCGAGCTGGTCGACGGCTGCACCGAAGGCCCGGGGCCACGTGGCTGCCGCGGGCACCAGGTGCCGGCGCACGCGGCGGTGGCGCGTGGCCGCGAGCAGGCTCTGCGTGAGGAGCTCGTGGCGCCGGCCGATGCGGGCGGCGGCACGCGGGTACGCCGTCGGGTCCCCGCCGGCGAGGGCGGCCACGGCGGCCCTGGCCTGCGCCAGGCCCAGCGCGATCCCCTCGCCCGTCAGGGCATCGACGTACCCGGCCGCGTCGCCCACCAGGAGCACCCGACCGGCCGCGAGGCGGCGGGCGCGCTGGCGCAGCGGGCCGGCGCCGCGCACGGGACCGAGCGGCACGTCGGCCAGTCGCTCCGTCAGGGCCGGGAAGCCGCCGAGGAGGTCGGTGAACGATCGGCGCGCCTCCGAGAGCACCGCGACACCGACCCGGCCCTGCCCGACGGGGGTCACATAGGCCTCGGCTGCGTCGGACCAGTGCACCTCGACCAGCGAGGTCCAGGGAGCGAGGTCCACGTGGCAGCGCTGGCCGTAGCGGCGATGGCGCCGCGCGGGGGAGTCCAGGCCGAGCATGCGGCGGACGGGGGAGTGCAGCCCGTCGGCGGCCACGAGGTACCGAGTCGGCTCCCCGTCGACGAGCAGGTGGTCGCCGCAGTCGACGACCTCGCGGACGGCCCGGGGGTCGGTCCTCACCCCTGCCGCCAGCACCGCCGCGGACATCGCACGGTGCAGCCTCGTACGGCGCACGCCGCGGCCGGGCCCGTGGCGGAACTCCGCCTGCGCGCGTCGCGAGCCGTCGAGATAGCGGATGCCGGTGATCTCGGGGCCGTCGAGCGCCACCCCCAGGTCGCTCAGGGCGGCGACGGCGCCGGGCATGAGCCCCTCGCCGCAGGCCTTGTCGATCGCTCCCGCGCGAGGCTCGACGACGCCGACGTCAAGGCCGGCCCGGGCCGCGTAGAGCGCGGTGGCGAGCCCGACCGGGCCGCCGCCGGCGATCAGGAGGTCACGCACCGGCCGGCTCCCGCGGCAGGGTCCGCAGGGCGGCGTTCTCGGTGGAGATCCGGACCCGCAGCAGGGCCGCGTTGGCGAGGGTGAACACCAGGGCGGTGATCCAGGAGGCGTGCACCAGGGGGAGGGCCGCCCCCTCGACGACGACCGCCACGTAGTTGGGATGCCGCATGATCCGGTAGGGCCCCGAGGTGACCGCCGGGAGCCCGGGCACGACGATCACCCGGGTGTTCCACCGCCGCCCCAGCGTGGCGATGCACCACCAGCGCAGCGCCTGGGAGGCCACGACGAGCGCGAGCATGGACCAGGCGAGCGCCGCCGGCACTTCGGGGCGGCGGACCCAGGCCTCGACCAGCATCGCCACCAGGAAGCCACTGTGGAGCACCACCATGAACGGGTAGTGACCCTGGCCCGTCTCCCGACCGCCCCGCTCGAGGCTCCAGGCGGCGTTGCGCTGGGAAACGACGAGCTCGGCCACCCGCTCGAGCGCCACCAGCACGACCAGGACCGTGAACGCTGTCAGCGTGGTCATGCCGCCTCCCCCGTCGCTCGCACCAGCACCAGCTCGGAGCAGAAGCCGGGGCCCATGGCCAGGACGATGCCATACGACCCCGACGGCGGCGGGCGCTCGCGCAAGGTGTCCTCCAGGACGTGCAGCACCGAGGCCGACGACAGGTTGCCGACGCGGGCCAGTGAGTCCCAGGTCAGCTGGACGGCGGACCGCGGCACCTGCAGTGCCTCCTCCAGCGCCTCGATCACCTTCGGTCCTCCGGGGTGGCATACCCACCAGCCCATGTCGGCGCGGCTCAGGCCGAGGTCGGCGAGGAAGGCGTCGACGTCGCCGCGCAGGTGCTGCGCCACGAGGTCGGGCACCTGAGCGTCGAGCACGATGCGCAGCCCGCCGTCGCCCACGTCGAAGCCCATCGTGCGCTCGGAGTCCGGGTAGAGCCGGCTGCGGGTGCCGAGCACCTCCGCGCTGCCACCGCGACGCGAGCCACCGCGCGCGACGAGGGCCGCGCCCCCGTCGCCGAACAGGCCGCTGGCCACCAGGTTCGGCATGGACACGTCGTCGCGCTGCACCGTCAACGAGCAGAGTTCGACGGCCACCAGCACGGCGACGTCGGCAGGGTGTCCGATCAGGTAGTCGTGCAGGCGCGCGATCCCGGCCGCGCCGGCCACGCAGCCCAGGCCGACCAGCGGCAGGCGCTTGACGTCCGGCCGTAGGCCCACGACCGCGGCGATGCGGGCGTCGAGGCTCGGCACCGCAAGGCCGGTCACCGTCGCCGACACGATCAGGTCGACGTCCGAGGGCGTGAGGCCGGCCGCCTTCAGCGCGTCCACGACGGCCCGGGATCCCAGCTCCACGGCGTGCTCGAGGAACAGGTCGTTGGCCTGGCCGAAGCCGGTGAGCCCCCCGTACGACTCCAGCGGCAGGACCAGGCTGCGCTGCTCGACACCGGCGTTGGCGTGGAAGCGGCGCAGCAGCCGCTCGTCGAGGCCCCCGTGGGCGACCACCCGGGCGAAGGCATCGGTGATCTCGTGCTGGGGGTAGGCGTGCTCGGGCAGGACCCCGCGCACCGAGAGGATCTCCATGGCGCCACTCCTTCGTCACTGGCGGTGCCGTGGCGCCGCTGTGCCGCAGCCGGTACCCACGCCGGCCCGGAGCGATCAGTCCAGGCGGCGCAGACCGAGCAGCTCGTGCTGGGGGACCGGGTTGTCCCGCGCGGCCTTGCAGGTGAGCTGCAGCAGCTCGGCGCCGGGCGCGGTGCGCACCCGGACCTCCCAATGGTCGGCGCCCACGGCGAACACGGCGTCGGTGATCCCGTCCCTTATCTGCCGCGAGACCAGTCGCACGGCGGCGTCGCGGGTCTCGCCGAGAGAGCGACGCAGGGCGATCTCGGCGAACTGGACCGGCATCGCGTACGCCGATCTGCCGCGCAGGTGCTCCAGGTCGACGTGGCCGGCGGCGTGCCCGTCGGCCACCGCGAGCGCGGAGACCGCATCGAGGCGCCCGTAGTAGAGGCCCTGCGGCAGCACCAGCAGGTTGCCCGCGAACCGGTCGCCGCCGATGTGGGAGACCTCCCAGGTCTCCTCGGGGTGTGCGGCCGCGAGGGCGGCCACGACGGGGCGACCCCGCTCCGCGCAGCAGGCGTCGTGCCGGCCGTGGGTGCAGACGCACAGGAGCGGGGCGTCGTGCGGCGTGAGGCCGGGGGACCGGCCCGCGCCCAGGGCCGCCAGGTCGAGGTCCAGCAGCTGGTGCGGGTCGGCCAGGATGGTCGTCTCCACGAAGGAGCGGGTGGGATGCGCGAAGGCGGCGAAGACCCGCAGCCCGTCGTGATGGGTGCGCCGGTCGGGCCGCCGCACGAGCAGCGGGCGGACCAGGGCCGCGGCGGCCGCCCGGGCCACGGAGTCGCCGAGCCCGTCGGGCAACCGGGCGTCGCGCAGCGCGTCGACGCCCCAGGGGCCCGGGTGCTCGATCAGCAGGAAGGCGCGCACGGTGGAGGCGGTGCCGGCAGCCGGGTCGTTGCGGAGCGTGCTGGCCCTCGAGCAGCGGAACGCGGGGTCGCGTGAGGTCACGAGACGACCTCGAGCAGCCCTTCCCGGACGAGGCGTCGGCAGAGCACGAGCCGGCTCTGCGGGTCCAGGTCGCGCAGGTCGCCGGGTATCAGCTCGCGGCGGGCGCGGAGCTCGTCGAGGGCCGGTCGCAGCCAGGCCGGCATGTCGATGGAGCGGTCGCCGAGCAGCACCTCCATCCGGTCGCCGCGCGGGAGCACGACGCAGGGGTGGCCGGGGCGGCGGCGCAGTCGGGTCTCGTCGGAGATGTCGCGGGCCGCGAGCACGTCGCGCAGGCCACCGGCGAGGCGGGGGCTGCGGGTGGTGAGGAAGCGGCGTACCTCGGCCTCGACGGCCCTCGACGCGTCGAGCCCGCGGACCTCGGCGGCCAGGGCCTCCAGCCGGTGGTCGAGCTCGTCGGCCAGCGCGGCCGGGTCGTCCAGGTAGCCGGCGGGCAGGTGCTCGTCGGGCACGGCGGCCACGAGGGAGGCCAGGCTGCGCTCGACGAGTCCGCGCCACGTCAGCTGGTTGATGCCGAGGGTCACGTGCAGTGAGACGGTCTCCTGGGCGCGGGCCGCGTGGGGAGTCCCCGTGGGCAGGTACATCGACGCCCCCGGCCCGAGCAGCACGTCCTCGACCCCGTCGGGGCCGTGGACCTCCCACTGCTTGGACCCGGCGGTCTGGAGGACGAAGACGTCGTGGGCGTCGGAGTGCACCGCGAAGCCCTGGGCGCCCGGGGGCGTCAGGTAGGCGTTGGCCTGACACGGGTGCCCGAGCTCCAGCTCGAGCTCGGCGACCAGGCGCGTGATGGGCTCCCAGTAGCGATGCAGGCCCTGCAGCACGACGGTCGCCCCACCCTCGAAGAGTGCGAGCGCCCTGCGCGGGTCGACGAGCCCGGTCAGCGGGCGCCCGGCGAGCGTCGCGCCTCGCGTGTACGACGACTCGGGCAGCACGGCGCCGTCCTGCGCCAGCCGGACCGACGGGGTCCGGATGGCCGAGGACGTGAGCAGGGCGTCCACGTCGTCGAGCGACAGCAGGGCGACCAGCCGCTCGGGATCGGCGCGGTGCAGGTGCGCCCGGGACGCCCAGACCTTCGTCACGAAGGTCTGGGCGTCACCGCTGAGCAGGTCGAGCGCGGAGGCCGTCACAGTCAGGACGCGTCGCCGTCCGTGCCGTCGGAGTCGGTGCTGTCGGTGCCGTCGGAGTCGGTGCCGTCCGCGTCGCCGCCATCGGTGCCGTCGGCGTCGGTTCCGGGCGGGGTGGGGTCGCCCGCGGGGCTGGTGGTCATGTCGTCGTCGCCGAGCGGCTCTTCCGGGGTGGTCGTCATGCGTCCTCCTGTGTCCGAAGTGGCGAGCCGCCCCGACGGGGCGGCTCGGGTGCAGTCTGCTGCGGCCTCCCCCCGCCCGACAAGGCCGGTGGGCGCCACGGCGCGGCCCGGTACCCGGGGCCCGCCCCCCTCACTCAGCCCCGGCGGGGAGCCCCCGGGGTGCCCCGGGCAGGCTGGTCGGCGACGTCCGCACCCCAGCCAGGAGGCCCCATGATCCCCGCCGTCACCGCCGTTCGGATGAGCGGCGCCGCGCACCGCGCCGAGCTGCCGCTGCTCGTGCTCGGCCCCTCCCTGGGCACGACCGCCGCCACGTTGTGGGGCGAGGCGGCCACCCACCTCACCGACGCCTTCGACGTCCTGGCCTGGGACCTGCCCGGCCACGGGCACAACCGCCCGGTGCCCGAGGAGCCCTTCGACCTGGCCGCGCTCGCGGCCGGCGTGCTGTCGGTCGTCGACGAGGTTCTGCTCCAGCGCGACGAGGTGGGCGCGAGCTTCTCCTACGCCGGCGACTCGGTCGGCGGGGCCGTGGGGCTACAGCTCCTGCTCGACGCTCCCGGGCGGGTGCGCGACGCAGTGCTGCTCTGCACTGGCGCCCGGCTGGGGGAGCCCGCGATGTGGCGCGGCCGGGCCGCCCAGGTCTCGCTGTCCGGGACCCAGGTCCTGGTCGCCGGGTCGACGGAGCGCTGGTTCGCGCCCGGGTTCACGGACCGCCGCCCCGAGGTGGCCTCGGCCCTGCTGCGTGCGCTGTCCGAGACCCAGGACGAGGGCTACGCCGCGGTGTGCGGCGCGCTGGCGACCTACGACGTGCGCGACCGGCTGGGCGAGATCGCCGTGCCGGTCCTCGCCGTCGCCGGGTCGGCCGACCCGGCGACCCCGCCGGCCCTGCTGCGCGAAGTGGCGGAGGGCGTGCGCGACGGCCGGTTGGTGGTGCTCGACGATGTCGCCCACCAGGCGCCCGCCGAGGCACCGGAGCGGGTCGCCCGGCTGGTACGCGAGCACGCGCTGGGCGAGGCGCCGGCGTCGCCCGCCTTCACGCGTGCCTTCCAGGAGCTCCTGGGTGAGTCCGGCTGGGACGCCGTCTGGGCACGCCCGGGCCTGGACCGGCGCAGCCGCTCGCTGATCGCCCTGACGGCCCTCGTGGCGCGCGGGCATCACGAGCAGCTCGCAGAGCACGTGCGCGGCGCCCTGCGTGACGGGCTCACCGTCGGCGAGCTGGAGGAGCTCCTGGTCCAGACCGCGGTCTACTGCGGCGTGCCCGACGCCGACGCGGCGTTCCGGGTCGTGCAGCGGGTCCTGCTGGGGGAGGGCCACGAGCCGTAGGGGCCGGTCTAGGCTCGCGCCCATGACCGAGCAGCCGCCCGCGGGGGAGATGTTCGTGCGGTCACTGGCGCGGGGGCTCGAGGTCATCACCGCGTTCGACGCCGAGCACACCACGATGACGCTCAGCGAGGTCGCCGCCCGGACCGGGCTCAGCCGGGCGGCCGCCCGGCGCTTCCTGCACACCCTGCGCGCGCTCGGCTACGTGCGCCTCGACGGCGCGCACTTCGCGCTGACCCCGCAGGTGCTGCGGCTCGGGACGGCGTACCTCTCGGGGCTCGGCCTGCCGCAGGTCGTGCAGCCACACCTGGAGCGGCTGACCGGCGAGGTCGGGGAGTCGACGTCGGCGGCCGTGCTCGACGGCCCGGACATCGTCTACGTCGCCCGGGTCGCGACCCGGCGCATCATGACGGTCGGGATCACGGTCGGCACCCGCTTCCCGGCGTACGCCACCTCGATGGGCCGGGTCCTGCTCGCCGACCTTCCCGACGCTGACCTCGACGCCTACCTCGCCGCCACGCCGCTGGTGCCGTTGACCGAGCGGACCCTGGACCGGCCCGACGCGCTGCGCGCCGAGCTGCGCCAGGTCCGGGAGCAGGGCTGGGCGGCCGTCGACCAGGAGCTCGAGGCCGGGCTCTGCTCCGTGGCCGCGCCGGTCCGCGACGCGTCGGGTCGCGTGGTGGCGGCACTCAACATCTCCACCTCGGCGGTGCGCTCCGGGTCCCTGCCCGAGGCCTACGTCACCCGGGTGGTCGACACCGCCCGCGCGGTCTCCGACGACCTCGCCCACGCCGGCCGCTGACCCGGCTTCCGCTATTCTGTTCGCGAAGCGGACATGGGTTCGCCTGTCGAACAACCCGGGGAGACTCATGTCCGGCTCGTACCTGTACGCCGCCGCGCGTACGCCGTTCGGCCGCTTCGGTGGCGCGCTCGCCGACGTGCGGCCCGACGACCTGGCCGCGGTGGCTCTGCGCGGGGCGCTGGCAAGGACGCCCGGCCTCGACCCGGCCGCGATCGCGGACGTGGTGTGGGGCAACGCCAACGGCGCGGGGGAGGACAATCGCAACGTCGGCAGGATGGCGGTGCTGCTCGCCGGGCTGCCGGTCTCGGTGCCGGCCACGACCGTCAACCGGCTGTGCGGATCGTCGCTCGACGCCGCGATCATCGCCTCGCGCCAGGTCGAGTCCGGGGACGCGGAGGTCGTGGTCGCCGGAGGAGTCGAGTCGATGACCCGGGCCCCGTGGGTGCTGCCCAAGCCGTCGCGCGCCTACCCGGCCGGCAACCTCACCGCGGTGTCGACCACGCTGGGCTGGCGCCTCGTCAACGAGCGGATGCCGGCCGAGTGGACCGTCTCGCTGGGCGAGGCCAACGAGCAGCTGGCGGAGCGGTTCGGGATCGACCGCGACCGGCAGGACGAGTTCGCGGCCCGCTCCCACCGCCTGGCCGACGAGGCCTGGACGGCCGGCTTCTACGACGATCTGACGCTCGCCGTGCCCGGGGTCGAGCTGGCCCGGGACGAGAGCATCCGCGCCGGCTCCACCCCGGAGCGGCTCGCCGCCCTCACGCCGTCGTTCCGCCCGGACGGCACGATCACCGCCGGCAACGCCTCGCCTCTCAACGACGGCGCCGCGGCGCTCGTCATCGGCTCGGAGGCGGCCGCCGACACGATCGGCGCCGCGCCGCTCGCCCGGATCGCCGGACGGGGCGTCCACGCGCTGGAGCCGCAGGGCTTCGGCTTCGCCCCCGTCGAGGCCGCGCACCAGGCGCTCGCGCGCGCGGGCATCGCCTGGGAGGACGTGGCCGCGGTCGAGCTCAACGAGGCGTTCGCCGTGCAGTCGCTCGCCTGCATCGACGCATGGGGGATCGACCCGGAGATCGTCAACGCCAAGGGGGGTGCGATCGCGATCGGCCACCCGCTCGGCGCCTCCGGAGCCCGGATCCTCGGCACGCTGGCGCACCGGCTGCGCGAGACGGGCGACCGCTGGGGCGTGGCCGCCATCTGCATCGGTGTCGGCCAGGCGCTCGCGGTGGTCCTGGAGAGCCAGGCATGACGCTGCTCTTCGCGGGCCAGGCGGGCGCCGACGAGGCGGTCGCGGACGTGGCGGACGGCGCGACGGTCCTGATCGGCGGGTTCGGGATGGCCGGCATGCCCGTCGACCTCGTGGACGCGCTGATCCGTCAGGGCGCCACCGATCTGACCGTCGTCTCCAACAACGCGGGCAACGGCGACACCGGGTTGGCCGCGCTGCTCGCCCGGGGTCGGGTGCGCAAGGTGGTCTGCTCGTTCCCGCGGCAGCACGACTCCTGGGTCTTCGACGGCCTCTACCGCTCCGGCCGCATCGAGCTCGAGCTCGTGCCCCAGGGCAACCTCGCCGAGCGCCTGCGTGCAGCGGGTGCTGGGATCGGCGCCTTCTTCTGCCCGACCGGGGCCGGTACGCCGCTCGCGGAGGGCAAGGAGACGCGCGAGATCGGCGGGCGCACCCACGTGCTGGAGTACCCGATCAAGGGCGACGTCGCCCTCGTCGGCGCCCACCGCGCCGACCGCGCCGGCAACCTGGTCTACCGCAAGACGGCCCGCAACTTCGGGCCGGTCATGGCGACCGCCGCCACCACGGTGGTGGCGCAGGTCTCCGGCGTGGTGCCGACGGGCGCCCTCGACCCGGAGTCCGTCGTCACTCCCGGCATCTACGTGGACCGGGTGGTCGTGCGATGAGTCTCAGCAAGCGCGAGATGGCGCAGGTCGTGGCCCGCGACATCGCGCCGGGCTCGTTCGTCAACCTCGGCATCGGCCAGCCCACCATGGTCGCCGACCACCTCGCCCCGGACTCCGGAGTGGTGCTGCACACCGAGAACGGCATGCTCGGCATGGGTCCCGGGGCGACGGGCGACGACGTCGACCCCGACCTCACCAACGCCGGCAAGCTCCCGGTGACCGAGCTGCCCGGCGCCGCGTACTTCGACCAGGCCGACTCCTTCGCGATGATGCGCGGAGGTCACCTCGACGTCTGCGTGCTGGGTGCCTTCCAGGTGTCGGCGGCCGGCGACCTCGCCAACTGGCACACCGGCGCGCCGGACGCCATCCCGGCGGTGGGTGGCGCCATGGATCTCGCCGTCGGCGCGAAGCAGGTGCTCGTGATGATGACGCTGTTCGCCAAGGACGGCACCCCCAAGCTCGTGTCCGAGTGCACCTACCCGCTCACCGGCCTGCGCTGCGTCGACCGCGTCTACACCGACCTGGCGGTCTTCGACCTCACCGCGGACGGCGTCCGGGTGCGCGAGACGTTCGGCATCGGCCGCGAGGAGCTGGCCGCGCGCCTCGCCGTCCGGGTCGCGGAGTAGGTTCCTCGCATGAGTGAGCCCTCCGCGGACGAGTCCGCCGACGAGACCCGCATCGACCGGCGCGCGACGCTGCTCCCGGAGGAGCAGGACGCCGGCAGCGACGACCCGCACGCCCAGGCCGAGGCGATCCTGGCCGAGTCCGACGAGCGCACCAACGCTCCCGAGGAGACCCGCCACGAGTCGACCCAGACGCCCGACGACCCGCAGGCCACGCCCGGTCACCAGGCCGAGGCCGCCGCCGAGACGGACTAGCCGCCCGGCGGCGTCACGAAGAAGTACGTCGTCAGCGCGTAGCCCGCGGCGCTCAGCAGCTCGGCGAGCGGCTGGTCGGTCGGCCTCTGGGTCACCACCGAGACGGTCGCGCCCCGGCGGGCTGCGGACTGCTCGGCGTCGCGCAGTGCGTCCGCGCCGGCCACGGCGGTGATCAGCAGCACCGGGCCACCGGGATCGTGGACCGGGGGAGCGGGCACCAGCTGGGCCTCGGCGCCTGAGATGGACAGGCGCGGGTCCTCCGAGACCACGTTGAGCCCGGTGCCGGGCTCCAGGTCGCGGTGCCACCACATCTCGGCCGGCTCCAGGCCCAGATCGAGCGCGGCGTCGAGGCGCTCGCTCTCCATGGCCGGCACGACGAAGCGCACGGGCGCCAGGGCGGTCGCCGCGCGCAGGAGGGCCACCCCCTCCGTCGCCCAGCGCTCGACCGGGTCGACCACCATGTCGTCGACCATCAGGTGAGGTCCTGGGTGCAGCGCCACCAGGAAGCCGTGATCGCTGCGCAGGGTCAGCGTGGCGGCATCGTCGATCAGATGGGAGAGGAAGGCGCGGTGGCGCTCGACCGCGTCGGCGGCGGGCCGCCAGAACCGAGGGGCGTGCGGAGCCAGACGCGCCCGGCGGGCACGGGTGAGCTCGACCGCCCAGTCGAGGTCGTCCTGGGTGAGGGGTCGTACGTCGTCGGTGCTCACTCCTCGACGACGACGTCCTCGTCGGACCAGAAGGCGCGCATGCTGAGGATCCTGCCATCGTCGTCGAAGGTCATGACCTCCAGGGGTGCCAGGTGGTGGCGCTGCTGGCCGAGCTGGGTGACGATCTCGAAGTGGAACGCCGCCTGTCCGGCGCACGCGCGCAGCGTCACGAGCTCGGTCGTGAGGTCGAGTCCCTCGAGGCTGGCGTAGAGGGAGCCGATCTCCTCGTGCCCGCGCCGCACCGGCGACCCGACCGGGTCCTCCACGGTGGCGTCCTCGGCGTACAGGGCCAGGATCTCGGACGGCGTGCCCGTCGCCACCAGGTCGACGTAGCGCCGCACCATCGAGCGGATGTCTTCGTTGGAGGCCACCATGCGGGCATGTCTACAACAGGCTCCCGTCCGGCGCCACCTAGGCTTCGACGATGCAGGACCCCGGCGTCTTCCGCGCCCCGCTGCGCTCACGACGCGACGACGTCGACCACGCCTTGGCCGTGGACCACGCCTTGACGCTCGGGATCTGCGGTGTCGGCGGCGTTCTCGGCCAGAGGCCGGCCACCCTGGCGGACGCGCTCGTCGCCGTCGACGCGGCGTACGGCGAGCGGGTGGCACGCCGGCTGGAGCGCTTCGCGGCCGCCCCCGACGAGGCGCAGGTCTGGACCCGTCGGCCCGCCGGCCCCTTCCACCGGGGCTGGCTCACCGGTCCCTGGAGCTACGACGTCCGCCCGGCGGCGGCGACGCTGGACCTGCCCCACGTCCGGCCCTGCGACTGGGACCCCGAGCCGTGGGAGGAGCACCGGGTGCCGGCGTCCGTGGCCCACACCTTCCGCCGCGGCGGGCGCAACTTCCAGCGCATCCGCGCGGCGACCTACCAGCCGCCGGGGCGCAGCGGCTAGCTCCGGCTAGGTCGAGGTCATCAGCCCGACCGCGGTCGGGGTGAAGCCCGGGAAGACGGTCGTGGTCGACGAGCCGAAGCGGCTGGAGACGACCTCGCTGAGCACGCTGCGGTAGTCGGTCGTGACCCGCAGGTCGGCGTCGTCGTCGCGGGTGAGACCGGGCCAGGTGCCGTAGACCTTGCCGCCCTTGACCCCGGCGCCGGCCACGAACATCACGTTGCCGTAGCCGTGGTCGAGGCCGTAGTTGTCGTTCTCGACGGTCCGGCGCCCGAACTCGCTGAGCACCACGAGCGTCACCTTGGCCGCCTGGCTGCCCAGGTCGGCCAGGAACGCCGCGACGGAGCGGGCCAGGTCGTCGGTGTTGTCGATCATCCGGCCCCAGTCCAGCGTCCCGAGGTCGCTGTGCATGTCCCAGTCGCCCTGGTCGACCGTCAGCACCTCGACCCCGACGTCGCCCCGGATGATCCGGGCGACCGACGCGAGCGCGCGACCCAGGTCGCTGCGGGGGTACGACGCGCTGTTGTCCGCGGCGCGCACCACGGGCTGGAAGGCGCCCAGCGCCGAGAACGTCGAGCGCATCGCGGTGCCCAGCGGGCTGCGATCGGCGTCCCACATGGTGTGCAGGGAGCGCTTGCGCCCGTCGCGGACGACCCATTCGTCGTCGCCGGGGAGCACCATGTCCTTGACCGAGTCGCTCGACATCACCGGCTCGCCGCCGAACAGCGAGGCCGGAACCACCCCGGTGCCGATGCTGAACCCCTGCAGCGGCGAGGAGCCCGGACGGGTGCCGATCAGCCGGTTGAGCCAGCCGACTCGCTTGGTGCAGCCGGGATCGGCGTCCTCCACCTCCTCCATGGCCGCGAAGTGCGAGCGGTTGGGCGCGGGCAGCCCGGTGGCCTGGACGGCCGCGAGCCGACCGGAGGTCCACAGCGGCACCAGTGGGGCCAGCCCGGGGTGCAGCCCGAACATCTCGTCGGCGGCGAGCAGCTGCGCCTTGGGGATCGCCAGACGAGGACGGGCCTGGTAGTAGACCGGGTCGCCGTGGGGGACGACGAGGGAGAGGCCGTCGGCGGCACCGCGCAGCGAGAGCACCACGAGCACCGAGGAGGCGGTGGCCGCGGCCGCCGGGGCGGCCGTCACGACCGCGGAGCCGATGGCGGTCGAGGCGCCCGCGAGCGCGATCGCGCCGGAGAAGAGCCCCCGGCGCGAGACCGCCCGGAACTCCTCGCAGCAGGCGTCGCTCGGTTCGGTCATGGCCTCGTCACTTCCTGAGGTGGTAGGGCGAGTCGAGCAGGGTCGTCAGCAGTCGCGGCATGCTCCACCTCACCAGGTCGTGCTCGCGGGTGATGACCTCCCGGCGGCCGACCCCCACGGCCTCGCTGCAGGCCTTGAGCAGGGTGGCGGTGGAGCGGCGGCCGAGCAGCTGCTGGCAGAGGTGGTCGACCAGCACGTCGAAGCGGATCCGCCGACGGGGCAGCCACTGGCCGGGCCGCCGGTAGCCGGTGCCGGCCGTGGGCCACCAGCCGCCGCTCATCGTGTAGTGCAGCTCGAACGAGGCGATCATGCGCGAGGGCGAGGACCACGAGGCGCTGTCGACGGGCTGGCCGTCGGCGCGGGGCCACTCGAACGGTGTCGTCCCGAGGGCTGCGGTCTGCCACAGGATCGCGTTGGCGGCGTACTGCTCCCCGCGCTCGCCCTCAGGCGGCCGGGCGATCGCGACCCGCAGGGCGCGGTAGGTGGAGACGGCGTCCTCACCGGGGTCCTTCACCTTGAGCCCGGCCGACGCGCGGAACGCGCGGTGGGCGACCAGCGCGCGCAGGACCGGCTTGATGGCGGTGTCGTGGGCGAGATAGACCCCGGCCAGGTGGTCGACCAGCGACTGGGGCGGGTCGTCGCGCACGAACTTGCAGGCCAGCTTGCGCGCGATCCGTTGGGCGGTCGCGGGGTGGCGCGCGAGGTAGCGCAGGTAGCGGTGGGTGAGCTCGCGACCGTCAGCGGCGGCGTTGGCATCGTGGAACCCCATGACCCGGACGGGGCCCGTCCAGTGCTGCTCGGGCTGGTACGACGCCCTCCAGGTGCGCCACAGGTCGACACTCCAGCCCGTGAGGATGCGCGCCGAGGACTTCACGTCGTCCTCGGTGAACCTGCCGCGACCGACGGTGTGCAGCTCGAGCAGCTCGCGGGCGAGGTTCTCGTTGGGCCGCCGCTTCGTCGACACGGCCTGGTTGAGGTAGACGAGCATGGCCGGGTGGGTGATCGTCTCGCGCAGAAGGTCCTCGTAGGTGCCCAGCGCGTGGCGTCGCACCAGGTCGCCGTACGGCACCCGGTGGGTGAACTGGGCGTCGCCGTTGACCGGCACATGGAGGTGGTTCTCCCAGAACTCCGTCATCACCTCCAGCACCTGGTGTTGGCCGCGGGTCCGGCGCAGCAGCACGTATCGCTGGTAGTCCTCCATGACCGCCCAGCCGTACTCGATCTCGCTCGTCTGGCGCGACCACAGCTCCTGGGCGCCGCGGTCCAGGCCCGACCACCACGTGCGCAGCGAGCCGACGGCCGGGTCCGGGATTCGCCCGGGCGCCAGCTGCCACTCGAACCATCGGCGCGCACCGCCCCGGCGCCGCACCTGTGCCGCGAGTGCCGGGGTCAGCCCGTAGGAGAAGCGGCCGACCAGGTGCCGGTCGGGGGCGGCGAGGAGCTTGGCCCCCTTGAAGCGCGCGGGAGTCCAGGGCCCGGCGTGCGCCGGAGCGGCCACGGCGCCGCCGAGCGCTCCCGCGACGCCCAGCGCACCGGCACCGCCGAGCAGGCTGCGGCGGGTCGGGGCGGGCAACGAGCTCATCGACTCTCCTGGCTGCCCCGAACCGAGTGCGGGGACCGGCTCAGGATAGGCAGAGAGGCGACCACGGCGCGCCGACACGGCGAAGTCGCCCCGGGCAGCAGCGCCGACGCGCACGCGCGCCCGTCCTGCGTCTAGGATTATGCGCTCCCCGGCCCTCGACCCCTAAGGACCCTGAGCTCCCGCCATGGACGGCTCTCAAAGTAGCTCGCTCTCCTCCCACGGAGAGCGCCCGTGACCCCCCTGCTCCTGCTCGCGATCGCCCTGCTGCTGATCGTGATGTGCGGCATCTTCGTCGCCGCCGAGTTCGCCTTCGTGACCGTCGATCGTGGCCAGGTCGAGCGGCTGGCCGCCGAGGGCGACGCGAGCGCCCAAGGCCTGCTCAGCGGGTTGCGGTCGCTCTCCACCCAGCTCTCGGGCGCTCAGGTGGGCATCACCGTGACCAACCTCGGCGTCGGCTTCCTCGCCGAGCCGGCCATCGCCGACCTCATCGACGGTCCGCTGCACGACGTCGGCGTCCCCGACGGCGCGGTGAGCCCGGTCGCGATCGGCATCGGCCTGGTGACCGGCACCGTCCTGACCATGATCTTCGGGGAGCTGGTGCCCAAGAACCTGGCCATCGCGATGCCCCTGGCCACCGCCCGGGCCACCCAGCGGCCGATGCGCTGGTGGACGGCGGTCAACCACTACCCGATCAGGCTCCTCAACGGCTCGGCGAACGCCGTCGTGCGCCGCTTGGGCATGGAGCCTCAGGAGGAGCTGCGCTCGGCGCGGAGCTCCACCGAGCTCGCCTCGCTGATCCAGCGCTCCGCCGACATCGGGACCCTCGACGCCGACACCGCCGAGCTGATGGAGCGCTCGGTGGAGTTCGGGACCCGCACCGCGGGCGAGATCATGACCCCTCGCGTGCGCACCCGCAGCCTGGAGGCCAACGACCGGGCGAGCGCGGTGATCGAGCTGACCCGTCAGACCGGGCACAGCCGGTTCCCCGTGCTCGACGCCGACGACGCCGTCGTCGGCACCGTCCACGTCAAGAACGCTGTCGCCCTACCACTGCACGAGCGGGCCACCACCAAGGTCAAGCACCTGATGGCCAAGCCCATCGTCGTGCCCGACTCGCTGCGCCTGGACCCACTGCTGGCGCTGCTGCGCGAGGACGGCTTCCAGATGGCCGTGGTCCTGGACGAATACGGCGGCCACGCCGGGATCGTGACCCTGGAGGACGTGGTCGAGGAGATCGTGGGCGACATCGCCGACGAGCACGACCGCCTGGGCGCTCGTGCCCGGCAGCGTCGCGACGGCAGCTGGTCGCTCTCGGGGCTGCTGCGCCCCGACGAGGTGGAGGACCTCACCGGCGTCGCGCTGCCCTCGGACGAGGACTACGACACGATCGCCGGCCTGGTGCTCAAGGTCGTGGGCCGAGTGCCGGAGAACGGCGACATCGCCGAGGTGCCCGTCCCGGACCTGGGCGATCCAGACGAGCCGCGCGAGCAGCTCGCGGTGCTGACCGTGGAGCACATGGACGGCCTGCGGATCGACCGGGTCGGGCTGCGCGTGCTCGAGGGCGAGGACGAGTCATGAGCGACACCGCGGCCCTGCTGGTCGCCGTCCTGCTGCTCGCCGCCAACGCGTTCTTCGTCGGCGCCGAGTTCGCCATCATCTCCGCTCGCCGCACGCAGATCGAGCCGCGCGCCCACGCGGGGTCCCGCATGGCCCGCACGACCCTGCGCGCCATGGAGAACGTCTCGCTCATGATGGCCGGCGCCCAGCTCGGCATCACGATCTGCTCGCTCGGCCTCGGTGCCATCGGCGAGCCTGCGGTGGCGCACCTGCTGGAGCCGGCGTTCGAGGCCCTCGGCGTCCCGCACGACCTGCTGCACCCGGTCGCGTTCGTCCTGGCGCTCCTGATCGTGGTGTTCCTGCACGTCGTCCTCGGCGAGATGGTCCCGAAGAACATCGCGCTGGCCGGCCCCGACCGGGCGGCGCTGGTACTCGGTCCGCCGCTGGTCGGCATCGTCACGGTCCTGCGCCCGCTCATCGTCGGCCTCAACTGGATCGCCAACACGACGCTGCGGCTGATCCACGTGGAGCCGCGCGACGAGGTGACCTCGACTTTCACGCGGGAGGAGGTGGCCGCCCTCGTCGAGGAGTCGCGCGGGGAGGGACTGCTCGCTGAGGGGGAGTACGACCGGCTGTCCGGCGCGCTGGGCTTCACCGAGAAGACGGTCGCCACGGTCGTACTGTCTCCCGACACGCTGACCACCGTGCTGCGCGGGTCCACCCCGGCCGACGTGGAGGCGCTGTGCGCCAGCACCGGCTTCAGCCGGTTCCCGGTGGCGAGCGAGGCCGGTGAGCTGATCGGCTACCTGCACATCAAGGACGTGCTGGAGCCCGACGAGGCACGGCGCGAGGTGCCGATCGAGGACAAGTGGATCCGGCCGTTCGCTCCGGTCACGGCCGACGACCAGCTGCAGGACGCGCTCGAGACGCTGCAGCGTCGCGGCGCCCACATGGCACGGGTGGTCGACGCCGAGGGCACGACCCTCGGCCTGGCCACGCTCGAGGACGTGATCGAGGAGCTGGTCGGCGAGATCCGGGACGCGGCGCACCACGACGCGCCTCAGGAGACGGCCGGCTAGACCGGCGTCACGTCCGGGCCCAGCCCTCGACGGGGAGGGCGGGTCCGGCGGCTAAAGTGTCGGCCACCAGGCTTACTCAAGCACCTCGACAGGAATGCAGGCACCAGTGGCGGACGACTCGGCGCGCGAAGGCCGCGTCTGGACGGTTCCCAACCTGCTCAGCGCCATGCGGCTGGCGGGGGTGCCGGTCTTCCTGTGGCTGGTCCTCGGCCCGGAGGAGGACGGCTGGGCCTTGGCCCTGCTGATGGTCTCCGGCCTCACCGACTTCCTCGACGGCTGGCTGGCGCGACGGCTCAACCAGCAGTCGCTGGTCGGCCAGATCCTCGACCCGGTGGCCGACCGCCTCTACATCCTCGCCGTCGTCGTCGGCCTCGCGCTGCGCGACGTGATCCCGTGGTGGATGGCCATCTCGCTGCCGCTGCGCGACCTCCTCATGTGGGGGCTGGTGCCGTTGCTGCGGACCCGCGGCTACAGCGCCCTGCCCGTGCACTTCCTCGGCAAGGCGGCCACCTTCAACCTCCTCTACGCGTTCCCGCTGCTCCTGCTCGGCGACGGGGAGGGGACCGTCGCCGTCCTGGCCCAGGTGTGTGGGTGGGCGTTCGCCTTGTGGGGCATCGGCCTCTACTGGTGGGCCGGCGTCCTCTACGCATGGCAGGTGAGGAAGCTGCTGCTCACGACCGAGCGTCGTGAGGCGGTCCACGATGTCTGAGCCCTCCGAGCTGCCGCCGCGCGTGACCCTCCCGCTGCTGGACCTCATCCAGCGCCAGGCACTGGACGAGGACTACCTGCTCGCGGCCGAGCGGCGCGTCGCCCAGGCTGAGGAGGGCCGGCCCGCCGAGGGCGGCGCCGGGTCCCCCGCGACGACCGGAGCCACCCGAGCGCCGGGGCCGCGCCGCGTGGCCGCCGTCGCCGTGGCCGTGTTCGGGATCATGGCCGCGACCGCGGCGGTACAGACCCAGCGCAACGCCGGCGTACGCGACGAGGGGCGCGCCAGCCTGGTCGCGCGGATCGAGGACCAGAACGAGCGGGTCTCGCGCATGCAGGTGCGCATCGCGGACCTGCGCGAGGAGAACGCCGACACCGAGGACGAGCTGCGCCGCCTCGCCGAGCGCGAGCAGGCACTCACGCCACGGCTGCGCCGCCTCGGCGTACGCACCGGCTTCACCCCCACGCAGGGGGAGGGCATCCGGGTCACCGTCGAGGACGCCGAGACCGGCGACCTCGACGGCACGGTGCGCGACGAGGACCTCGCCCTCCTGGCCGACGGACTCTGGGCGGCCGGCGCCGAGGCCATCGCGATCAACGGACAGCGGCTGACCGCGCTCAGCGCCATCCGCACCTCGGGCGTGCCGATCGAGGTCAACGGGGTGGGCATCGCCTCTCCGTACACCGTCCTGGCGATCGGAGACCGCGGCAGCCTGCAGGCCACGCTGCTCGAGACCAGCAGCGGGATCGCGTTCGACAGCCTGTCGCGACGCTTCGGGTTCACCTACGACCTGCAGAATGAGGAGGACATGTCCCTGGCCCCCGGTCCCCGCTCCTTCCTGCTGCTCCGCTCGGCGGCCGAGGACACGGGCCAGGACCGCCCCCAGCCGAAGGAGTCACCCTCGTGATCGCCGTGCTCGGCCTGGCCGTGGGCATCCTCCTCGGCATCTACCTCAAGATCGACGTGCCGCTGGGCTTCGAGCAGTACCTGCCGATCGCGGTGGTGGCGGCGCTCGATGCGGTCTTCGGGGGGCTGCGCGCCTATCTCGACGGCATCTTCGACGACAAGGTGTTCGTCGTCTCGTTCGTCAGCAACGTGGTGATCGCCGCGGGGATCGTCTACGTCGGCGACCAGCTGGGCGTCGGTGGCCAGCTCTCGACCGGTGTGATCGTGGTCCTCGGCATCCGGATCTTCTCGAACGTCGCGGCCATCCGAAGGCACCTCTTCCATGCCTGAGCCGGACACCTCGCCGGGGCGTCAGCGGCTGTGGCAGGCGCTGACCACCGCGTCGCGCCGCCAGGTCGTGGTCGCGGTGCTGCTCGGCCTGGTGGGCTTCGGCGCGGTCACGCAGGTGCAGAGCAGGGGCGTGGACGACTCCTACTCCGCGCTGCGTCAGCAGGAGCTGATCGACCTCCTCAACAGCCTCGCCGGCACGACCCAGCGCGGTGAGGCCCAGATCGCCCGGCTGGAGGCGACGCGCGAGGACCTGCAGTCGGCGACCAGCCGGCGACAGGCCGCGCTGGAGCAGGCCGAGTCCGAGGTGGACACGCTCTCCATCCTCGCCGGGCGGGTCCCGGTCACCGGGCCCGGCATCCGGATCACCATCACCGAGGTCGACGGGCAGGTGCAGGTGGCCTCGCTGATCGACACGATCCAGGAGCTGCGCACCGTCGGTGCCGAGGCGATGCAGGTCAACGGCGAGGTGCGGCTCATCGCGCAGTCGTCCTTCACCGACGTGTCCGGCGGCATCGCCATCGACGGCGTGACCGTGGAGTCGCCCTACGTCGTCGACGTCATCGGCGATCCCGACGTGCTCGCCGGCGCGATCACGTTCCCTCTCGGGCCCCGCGCCAAGCTCAAGGCCGACGGCGCCGAGCCGGAGGTCGAGAAGCTGACCTCGCTGGACATCGAGTCGGTGGTGGAGCCGGTGCAACCGGAGTACGCCGAACCCGGCAACGGGCAGTAACCTGCAGCACGACCACCCAGGCTGTTTCCGCGCCCGAGGGCTCGGGCCTCGACCGGAGGAGATCCCGCTTTGTACCCCGATGACCTGAAGTACACCGTCGAGCACGAGTGGGTCCGGTCTCCCGGCGAGCACGAGGGCTCGGTGCGGATCGGCATCACCGACTTCGCGCAGGACGCCCTGGGCGACATCGTCTACGTCTCGCTGCCCGACGTCGGCGACACCATCGAGTCCGGCACCACCTGCGGTGAGCTGGAGTCGACCAAGTCGGTCAGCGACATCTACGCCCCCGTCACGGGCGAGGTCGTCGCGCGCAACGAGTCGCTCGACGCGACCCCCGAGCTGGTCAACAGCGATCCGTACGCCGGCGGCTGGCTGTTCGAGGTGGTCCCCTCGGACCCCGCGCAGCTCGACGACCTGCTCGAGGTCGACGCGTACGTCGCGACCCTCGACGGCTGATCCGCGGACCGGGACGGATCGACTTGATCCGCGCTCGCCGACTGATAGGTTCGTTGACCAACCGTCAACCTCAGCCCTGCCTTGAGGGTTATCTGGGTACGACGCCGACCGGAGGATGATTCGATGCCGTTCTGCACCGCGTGTGGCAGGCAGAACCCGGACGACGCCCGCTTCTGCGCGCAGTGCGGCACCAGGCTGGTGAGCGTGGACAGCAGCGGCGTGTCCACCGACTCCTTCCCGGGGCCCGGCGAGTCGGTGGGGGACTCCACCGCCACCATCCAGATCGGCACCGCAGGCGAGCGTGCCGAGACCTCCGACCGCCAGCTGAACCCCGTCGACGCCGCCGCGGTCGACGCGCTGCCGACCGGCCACGCGCTGCTCGTCGTGCAGAAGGGCCCGGGGTCGGGCAGCCGCTTCCTCCTGGACGCCGACGTGACACACGCCGGCCGGCACCCGGACAGCGAGATCTTCCTGGACGACGTCACGGTCTCGCGCCAGCACGCCGTCTTCGACCGGACCTCCGAGGGCTTCACGGTCAGCGACGTCGGCAGCCTCAACGGCACCTACGTCAACCGCGACCGGATCGAGAAGGTCCAGCTCAAGGACGGCGACGAGGTGCAGATCGGCAAGTACCGGCTGGTCTTCTTCTCCGGGCACGAGGACGCCTGAGCGTGTCTGCCTCCTCGGCGCCGGGCAGCGCGGCCGGTGGCTCGCGCGCGCGCATGAACATCGGGCAGGTGCTCGACCAGCTCCGCGCCGACTACCCCGGGATCACCATCCCCAAGATCCGCTTCCTGGAGGACAAGGGGTTGATCAAGCCCGAGCGCACCCCCTCGGGCTACCGGAAGTTCTCCGCCGACGACGTCGAGCGGCTGCGCTACGTGCTGCGCATGCAGCGCGACCACTACCTGCCGCTGAAGGTCATCGGCGAGCACCTCGACGCCATCGACCGCGGGCTGGAGCCGCCGCCGATCGAGGCGGTCGTCCCGACGGTGCCCACGGTCGCGCTCGCGGCCGACGGCCTGCCCAGCGCGGAGTCGTTCGCCCGCCGGGACTCACTGCGCCTCTCGCGCCGTGAGCTGGTCAAGATCGCGGGCATCACCGACGAGCTGCTGGTGCAGCTGGAGCAGTTCGGCCTGGTGAGTCCGCGCACCGGCACGGGACACTTCGACACCGACGCGCTGGTCATCGCCCAGACCGCCCGCGAGCTGGCCGAGTTCGGCTTCGAGCCCCGACACCTGCGCGCGTTCAAGACCTCCGCCGACCGCGAGGTCGGGCTCGTCGAGCAGGTCGTGGCTCCCCTCAAGAACGGCCGCGACGCCGCCGCGCGCGCCCGGGCAGACGACGCCGTCTCCGAGATCGCGGCCCTCTCCGTGCGGCTGCACGCGACGCTGGTCAAGGCCGGCCTGCGCTCGACCTGAGCGCCGTACCCCTGCCGGTGCTGGGCGTTCCGGCCTGTCCGGGGCGGGAGTAGGGTGGTCGTATGCGGGAAGTCGATGTCATGGGAGTCCGGGTGGAGATGCCCTCCAACCAGCCGATCGTCCTGCTGCGGGAGGTCTCGGGGGAGCGCTACCTGCCGATCTGGATCGGGGCCGTCGAGGCCACGGCGATCGCGTTCGCCCAGCAGGGCGTCGTACCTCCACGACCGCTGACGCACGACCTGATGAAGAACGTGCTCGAGGCCATCGGCACCGAGCTGACCGAGGTCCGCATCACCGACGTCAAGGACGGCGTCTTCTTCGCGACGCTGGTCTTCGCCACCGGCACCGAGGTCAGTGCCCGTCCCTCCGACTCGATCGCCCTCGCCCTGCGCACCGGCACCAAGATCGTGTGCGCCGAGGAGGTGCTCGACGAGGCCGGCCTCGCCGTCCCGGCCGAGCAGGAGGACGAGGTCGAGAAGTTCCGCGAGTTCCTGGACCAAGTCACGCCTGAGGACTTCGAGTCCACGCCGGAACAGTAAGTCTCAAGTAGAGGTTGAGGGTTGCGACACGCCGCGGTTGTCTTTGACCGGCCCGGCGTTCGGGCTTACCTTGGGATGTCTCTGTTGTAACTCCACCGTTGTGGTTGTGCCCTCCCGGGTCGGCCCGTCCTTCCCCGGAGCTACGTTCAACGGAGTAGACCCACGGAGGACCGTGTGAACGAGCACCAGCCTGAAGCCGGCACGAGCGCGGACGTAGTCGAGGCCGTCGAGGCCGCCGAGGAGCAAGGCCTCCTCTTCACCGACGACGTCTCGCCGCTGCCCAGCGACCTGGGCTATCGCGGTCCGACCGCGTGCAACGCCGCCGGCATCACCTATCGCCAGCTCGACTACTGGGCCCGCACCGGCCTGATCGAGCCCACCGTGCGCGGTGCCACCGGCTCCGGCTCGCAGCGGCTCTACTCCTTCCGCGACATCCTGATCCTCAAGGTCATCAAGCGCCTGCTCGACGCCGGCATCTCGCTGCAGCAGATCCGCACCGCGGTCTCGCACCTGCGCGAGCGCGGCACCGACGACCTGACCCGCGTCACGCTCATGAGCGACGGCGCCTCGGTCTACGAGTGCACCAGCAACGACGAGGTCATCGACCTGCTTCAGGGTGGCCAGGGCGTCTTCGGCATCGCCATCGGCGGGGTCTGGCGCGAGATCGAGGGCACCCTCGCCGAGCTCCCCAGCGAGCGCGCCGCCGACGACGCGGGCGCCACGCCGTCGGCCAACGACGAGCTCGCCGCCCGCCGCGCCGCCCGTCAGACCGGCTGACTCCTCCGTCCCAGCTCCGGCGGACTCGCCACCCTCGAGGTGGCGGGTCCGTCGTCATTTCACGCGCGTTCGCCGGCCGGTCGGCCTGCGGTTTGGTCACAAACCGCGCGAACCGGCGAGTAGGACGTGCGGATTGTGACCAAACCACGGGCCGGACCCCACCTCGCGCTCCCAGCACACGAGACGAGAAGTCCAGGTGGGGAGGGCCGGGTTGGTAGGCTGGTCCAGCTGACTGATCCCGCACGGGAGAGTCTTCGCTCGCCGGCCAGGCACCACCGCGTCACCCAGGCACCACCAGCACCGTCGTACGACGGCCGTCGGGAACGGAGCGCCGAAGGGGCAATTCCTCCCCGGAACCTCTCAGGCGCCAGGACCGTGCGGAGCAGGCAACTCTGAAGGGCGACGCCGTCCCGACAGAGGGGGAGGGCGCAGGTGCATGACGACCTCGACCCCGCTGCCTGAGGAGACCCCGTGTCCGACCACCCCAGCCTCACCGACCTCGACGGCGCCCTGCCGTTCGTGGAGCGGCACATCGGCCTGCGCCCCGCCGACGAGCGGGCGATGCTCGACCGCCTCGGGTTCGGCTCCCTCGAGGAGCTGATGGAGGCGGCGGTGCCGGGCGGGATCCGCGCGGCCGCCGAGCTGGATCTGCCTGCGGCGCTGAGCGAGGAGGCGGTGGGCAAGGAGCTGCGCAAGATCGCCGCCGCCAACCGGCCCGGCGAGGCGATGATCGGCCTGGGCTACCACGCCACGATCACCCCGCCGGTGGTCCGGCGCAACGTGCTCGAGGACCCGAGCTGGTACACCGCCTACACGCCGTACCAGCCGGAGATCTCGCAGGGGCGGCTCGAAGCGCTGCTCAACTTCCAGACCGTCGTGGGCGACCTCACCGGCCTGCCGACGGCCAACGCCAGCCTGCTCGACGAGGGCACCGCCGCCGCCGAGGCCATGACGCTGGTACGACGCGGCAACCGCAAGGCGGCCGGCCCGTTCGTGGTCGACGCCGACGCCCTGCCGCAGACCATCGACGTGGTCCGCACCCGCGCCGAGGGCATGGGCATCGAGGTCGTCGTCGCCGACCTCACCGGCGGGCTGCCCGAGGGCGAGCTCAGCGGGGTCCTGGTCCAGTACCCAGGCGCCTCCGGACGGATCCTCGACCCCAGACCCCTGATCGAGGCCGCGCACGAGCGCGGCGCGCTGGCCGTCGTGGCCGCCGACCTCCTCGCGCTCACGCTGCTCGAGGCGCCGGGCGCGATGGGCGCCGACGTGGTCGTCGGCTCCTCCCAGCGCTTCGGCGTCCCGCTCTTCTACGGCGGTCCGCACGCCGGCTTCATGGCCGTCGGCCAGGGCCTGGAGCGGCACCTGCCCGGCCGGCTGGTCGGGGTGTCGGTCGACGCCGAGGGCCGCCCCGCCTACCGCCTCGCCCTGCAGACCCGCGAGCAGCACATCCGCCGCGACAAGGCGACCTCCAACATCTGCACCGCCCAGGTGCTGCTGGCCGTCGTCGCATCGATGTACGCCGTCTACCACGGCCCCGAGGGCCTGCGCGCCATCGCGACCCGCGCCCACCGCTACGCCGCGGTGCTGGCTGCGGCGCTGCGTCAGGGCGGCCTCACGGTGGGCCACCAGGAGTTCTTCGACACCGTGACCGTCGTCGTGCCGAGGCGCGCCGCCGAGGTCCAGGCCGCCGCCCGCGCGCTGGGCATCTACGTCCGCCTGGTCGACGAGGACACGGTCGGCATCTCCACCTCCGAGTGCACCACGGGCTCCACGATCGGCAGCCTGCTCCGGGCCTTCGGGCTCGCCGTCGACATCGACGCGGTCGACCAGGCCACCGGTGACGCGCTGCCCGAGGCGCTGCGGCGTACGACGCCGTACCTCACGCACGAGGTGTTCTCGAGCCACCACAGCGAGACCCAGATGCTGCGCTACCTGCGCAGGCTCTCGGCACGCGACTACGCGCTGGACCGCGGCATGATCCCGCTGGGCTCGTGCACGATGAAGCTCAACGCCACCGCCGAGATGGAGCCGATCTCGTTGCCCGGCTTCGCCGACCTGCACCCGTTCGTGCCGGCCGAGGACGCGCTGGGCTACCGCAAGCTGGTCGACCAGCTCGAGGGCTACCTCGCCGAGGTCACGGGCTACGACCGGGTCTCGATCCAGCCCAACGCCGGCTCCCAGGGCGAGCTCGCCGGCCTACTCGCCATCCGCGGCTACCACCGCGCCCACGGTGAGGCGGCCCGCGACGTCTGCCTCATCCCGTCGTCGGCCCACGGCACCAACGCCGCCTCCGCGGTGATGGCCGGCATGCGGGTCGTCGTGGTCAAGGCCGCGGACGACGGCACCGTCGACCTCGACGACCTGCGCGCACAGTGCGAGCGGCATGCCGCCGATCTCGCCGCGATCATGGTCACCTACCCCTCGACCCACGGCGCCTACGAGGACACGATCACCGAGCTCTGCGAGATCGTGCACGCTCACGGCGGACAGGTGTACGTCGACGGCGCCAACCTCAACGCGCTCCTGGGCTACGCCAAGCCCGGCGAGTTCGGCGGCGACGTCTCCCACCTCAACCTGCACAAGACCTTCTGCATCCCGCACGGCGGCGGCGGCCCGGGCGTCGGCCCGGTCGCGGTGCGCGCGCATCTCGCGCCGTACCTGCCCTCCCACGCGATGCACCCCGAGGAGGACAAGCGCAGCGGCATCGGCCCGATCAGCGCGGCGCCGTACGGCTCGGCGGGCATCCTGCCCATCTCGTGGGCCTACATCCGGCTCATGGGCGGCGCCGGGCTCACCCGTGCCACCGCCAGCGCGGTGCTGTCGGCCAACTACGTCGCGGCGCGGCTGGGCGAGCACTTCCCGGTGCTCTACCGCGGCCACGGCGGGCTGGTCGCCCACGAGTGCATCCTCGACGTGCGCGGCCTGACCAAGCAGACCGGGGTCAGCGTCGACGACGTCGCCAAGCGCCTGGTCGACTACGGCTTCCACGCCCCGACGATGTCGTTCCCCGTCGCCGGCACGCTGATGGTCGAGCCCACCGAGTCCGAGGACCTCGCCGAGATCGACCGGTTCTGCGAGGCGATGATCGCCATCAAGGGCGAGATCGACCGGGTGGGAGCGGGGGAGTGGTCCCCCGAGGAGTCGCCGCTGCGAGGAGCACCGCACACCTCGCGTGCCCTCGTCGGCGACTGGGAGCGCCCGTACTCCCGCGAGCTCGCGGTCTTCCCCACCGGCATCGACCCGGACAAGTACTGGCCGCCGGTGGCCCGCATCGACCAGGCCTACGGCGACCGCAACCTGCAGTGCTCCTGCCCGCCGCTGGAGGCCTTCGCCGAGTGAGTGCCGACCGGCAGGCCCGGCTGGCCGCCGTGCAGGCGGCCGGCCGCCTGCCCACGGTCGTGGCCGGGGTGCTCCGGGAGGGCGAGCTCGCCTGGACCGGGACGGTCGGCGGGTCGCTCGCCGATCGCTACCGGATCGGGTCGGTCACCAAGACCCTCACCGCGGTGGCGGTCCTCCAGCTGCGCGACGAGGGGCTGCTGTCCCTCGACGACCCGATCGGGGCCGTGATCCCCGAGACCGGGTACGCCGCCGCGACGGTGCGCGAGCTCCTGGCGCACACGTCGGGCATGCAGAGCGAGCCGGTGGGCTCCTGGTGGGAGCGCTCACCCGGGGTGGACTTCGCGACCCTGGTCGCCGCCAACGACGGTTCGGGCGCCGTGCTGCCGCCTGGGGAGTTCCACTACTCCAACCTCGGCTACGGCCTGCTCGGCGAGGCGGTCGCCCGGCTGCGTGGCGAGCCCTGGTGGGACGTGGTGTCGCAGCGGGTCCTGGCGCCGCTGGGCATGACCGACACGACGTACGCCGACGAGGTGCCCGCCGCGCAGGGCTGGAGCGTGGACCACTTCGCCGGCACCCTGACGCCCGAGCCGCACCACGACACGGTGGCGATGGCGCCGGCCGGCCAGCTCTGGAGCACGGTCGCGGATCTCGCCGCGCTCGGCGCCTTCCTCGCCGCCGGCCACCCCGACGTGCTGGCCCCTGTCACGCTGCGCGAGATGGCCGAGCCCACCAGCCAGACCTACGGCCTGGGGCTGTGGCTGGCCGACCAGGACGGGCGTCGCTGGGTCGGGCACCCCGGGTCCATGCCCGGCTTCCAGGCCGGTCTGTTCGTGGACCCGGCTACCGGGGACGGAGTCGTGGCGCTGTCGTCCTCGACGACCGGGCTCGACGCGCGCCGGCTCCCGCACCTGCTGCTCGGTGAGGATCCGCTGCCCGACGCAGCGCGGTGGGTGCCCTCGAGAGCCGTACCCGACGTGGTCGGGGAGCTGCTCGGCCTGTGGTTCTGGGGCAACAGCGCCCAGGAGCTGCGCTGGCACAACGACACCCTGCACCTGCGCAGCCTGGCCGCCGGCGAGCTCACCGACGTGTTCGAGGTCCGCGACGACCGGATCGTCGGCGTCGCCGGCTACCACCGCGGGGAGACCGTCGAGGTGGTGCGGCGTCCGGACGGGTCCGTCTGCCATCTTGTGTGCGCGACGTTCGTCTACACCCGCACCCCCTACGACCCGCAGGCCCCGATCCCGGGCGCCCGGTCCGGCTGAGGAGTTCTCCCACGCCAGTACGCCGACCGACTGACCCGAGGGGCAAGAAGCGAGACCCTCAGGAGGATCGGAGTCCCTTCGGTGGCGGCGGTCGAGACCGGTCCCCGAGGGCGGCGACGACCGAGGCCAGGCCGAGGACGAGGGCGAGCGCGACCAGCACCCACGACCAGCGGTCCACGAGGTGGCCGGCGCGGGCCTGGGCGCCGACCAGACTGGCCAGCTGCACCGTCACGGCGACCACCCACGGCCACGGGGTTCGGCCGACGGCCAGTGCGGTCGCGGCGAGCACGACGGGCGAGAGCGGGACCCAGGCCAGCCAGGCCGCGTAGCCGGGGTGGCCGTGGCGGCGCAGCCACTGCGCCAGCTCGACCACGTCGGCTCCGCTGTCGAGGAGCGCGTACGCCGTCAGCGCGGCGATCGCCACGAAGGCCGCGGCGCTCAGCCGGAAGATCAATCGCCGTCCTCGCCGACCATCTGGCCGTCCTTGACCCCGGCGATGCAGGAGCGGCCGTCATCCTGCTCGACGAGCAGGACCAGGTCGAGCGTCCTGCCCTGCAGCGCCTCCTCATCGCTGGTGGCTCGCACCCGGAAGCTGCCGGTCGCGTCGCCTTCGACATGGCTGATCACGTAGTCCATGTCGGGGTCTTCTGTGCCGGCCTCCTGCTGGCCCTCGGCGATCAGGAACTCGAGCTGGGCGCGCTGATTCTTGGTCGGGGCCTTGCAGAGCAGGTCGATGCCGGCGCCTACATCGAGGTCCTCGGCGGCCTCGACCGCCTGGTCGGCGACTTCCTGGACGCTCGATGCCTCGCCGCCGGTGAAGGCGAAGACCGCACCGCCGATGCCCAGCATCAGCACGAGCACGCCGCCGGCGACGTACCAGCCGAGCCGCGAAGGCGACGACGGTGGGGGACCGGCCGGCGGTGGCCCGGCCGTCGGCGGCCCGGAAGGCGGGGGTGGCGGAGAGCCGGCGGGCGGCGGGCCGGGAGGCCGGGAGTCGGACATGTCCTGCATGGTGCCGTCTCCCGCCGCTCCTCAAACGTGCCGGCTCAGCGGTGAGCGTCCCAGAGCCGCTCGGCACGCGGCGGCCGGGGGGACGACGCGATCGGACGACCTACATCGCCTGGGAGACGCTCGACATGTTGAAGTCCGGGACCCGCAGGGCGGGCGTGGCGGTGCGGGAGAAGTAGTCGTCGCCCCACTCCCTGCTGAAGCTCGGGACGGTCGCGGAGGCCGCGGTGAAGCGCCGCAGCAGGTCGACCGGGCTCTCGTTGAAGCGGAAGTTGTTCACCGAGCCGGTGATCTCGCCCCCCTCCACCAGGTAGACCCCGTCGCGGGTCAGGCCGGTGAGCAGCAGGCTCTGCGGGTCGACCTCGCGGATGTACCACAGGCAGGTCAGCAGCAGGCCGCGCTCCGTGCCGGCCACCAGGTCCGCCACCGACCCCCGGCCGCCCTCCACATCGAGCACCAGGTTGTCGACGATCGGTGTGACGGGCTGGTGGGTCATGCCGGCGCTGTGGCGGGTCTGGAGCAGGGAGGTGAGCTCGCCGTCGCGCAGCCAGTCGGTGCGCGCGAGGGGCAGGCCGTTGTCGAAGACCGACGTCTCGTTGCCCGAGGAGGAGGCCACCACGAACGGCGCGCACTCCAGACCGCCGTACGCCGGGTCGGAGTAGAGGTGCACGCCGGGGGAGGTGAGGCGCTCGCCGATGCGGGTGCCGCCACCGCGCCTGCTGAAGACCGACTGGCCCTCCCACGCGACCCGGGCTCCGGCGGACCAGTAGGCGTCGATCATCAGGTCGGCCACGGCCGTGGGCGGCAGGATCGTGTCGTAGCGGCCGGCCGGCAGGTCCACCCGGCGCGAGCCCCAGGCCAGCCGGCGCTCGAGCTCGGCGTCGATCGCGAGCGCGTCCACGCCGGCGAAGTCCCGCGTGGCGCCGCCGACCCAGGCGCTCTCGGTGAGCGCGGCGTTCTTGCCTGTGCACCCGTAGTGGCCGGTCGGCTGCACGTGGCGCAGGCGCAGGCCGGTGGTGGAGCCGAGGTACGTCGTCGTCAGCTCGTGGTTGACGAACCCGTACAGCACGCGACCCGCCGCGGTCGCCCGCCCGAAGGCCTCGCCGAGGGCGGGGGCAAAGGTGTCGTAGACGTGGACGTCGGTCGGTACCGGCGCGTCCTCCCAGTCGGGGGAGGCGGCCCCGCGGACCAGGTCGGCGGCGTCCTCCGCGGGTGACGACGCGCGCGCGGCGGCGTCGGCCTTCTCGACCAGCGCCGTGACCTGGGCCTGGGTGCTGGCCGCCCCGCTGACCGACGCCGTCGCCACGCCATCCGGGGTGCGGATGAACGACACCACGGTGGCGGTGATGCCATGCATCACGCCGTTGGTGGTGAGCGTGTTGTTGGCCCAGCGCAGGTTGGCGCTGGTCGCGTCGCGGACGATGACGACGCAGTCGTCGGCGGTGGTGACCGCGAGTGCCTGCTCGACCAGGGACTGGGGGGTGGCGAGCGTGGTCATCAGTGGCCTGCCTCGTCGTTGGTGTTGAGGATCCGGACGCCGCGGAACAGCGACGTGGGGCAGCCGTGGCTCACCGCCGCCACCTGCCCGGGCTGGGCCTTGCCGCAGTTGAACGCGCCGTGCAGCTCCCAGGTCTGGGGACCGCCCACCGCCTCCATGGAGCCCCAGAAGTCGGTGGTCGTGGCCTGGTAGGCCACGTCGCGCACCTGGCCCACCAGCTCGCCGTCGGCGATCCGGTAGAAGCGCTGCCCGGTGAACTGGAAGTTGAAGCGCTGCATGTCGATCGACCAGGACTTGTCGCCGACGACGTACAGACCCCGCTCGACGCGGCCGATCAGCTCCTCGGTCGACGGGCCGTCGGCCGCGGGCTGCAGGGACACGTTGGCCATGCGTTGGATCGGGATGTGGCCGGGGGAGTCGGCGTAGGCGCAGCCGTTGGACCGGCCGCCGGGATGATCGGGGCCGGCGAGCTCCGGCTTCATGCGCGCCATGGCGCGGTCGAGCTGGTAGCCCACGAGCACACCGTCGCGGACCAGGTCCCAGGACCGGGTCTGCACGCCCTCGTCGTCGTAGCCGATGGTCGAGAGACCGTGCTCCACGGTGCGGTCGCCCGTGACGTGCATGACCGGGGACCCGTAGCGCAGGGTGCCGAGCTGGTCGTAGGTCGCGAACGAGGTGCCGGCGTAGTTGGCCTCGTACCCCAGGGCCCGGTCGAGCTCGGTCGCGTGACCGATCGACTCGTGGATGGTCAGCCACAGGTTGGACGGATGGATGACCAGGTCGTAGGTGCCCGCCTCGACGCTGGGCGCCTTGAGCTTCTCCGCCAGCAGCTCGGGCACCTGCTCGATCTCGGCGTCCCAGTCGTGGCTGCCGTCGGTGAGGTACTCGTAGCCGCGCCCCACCGGCGGGGCGATCGAGGCCATCGAGTCGAAGGTGTCCGCACCAGCGCCCATCGCCTCGAAGCCCGGCTGCAGCCGGATCCGCTGCTGCGTGGTACGGGTGCCGGCCAGGTCGGCGTAGTACTTGTTCTCCTGGACCTGCAGCAGGTACGCCGACGCGTGGTCCACCGCGGCGCCCGTGCGCAGGCGCTCGGTCCAGTCGACGAGCAGTGCTGCCTTCTCCGCCACCGGCACGTCGAGAGGGTTGGTGACGTAGGAGGACACCCAGGTGACGTCGTCGTACACGGGCTCGGGCGCCATCTCGACCGGCGCGGCGGTCATCGCCGCGGCCACGCGGGCCACGGCGACCGCGGTCTCGGCGACGGCCGCGGCCCCCGCCGGCGTCAGGTCGACACCGGAGGCGAAGCCCCACGCCCCCTGATGGATCACGCGGACCGCGAAGCCGAGGTCCTCGGTGTCGCTCGCGCCCTGCAAGGCCCCGTCGCGCACGCCGATGCGCTGGTAGCGCACGCGCTCGAAGCGGAAGTCGGCGTGCGCGACCCCCAGCTCGCGTGCGCGGCTGAGCGCCGCATCGCCGAGACTGCGATAGGGCAGGGAGCTGAAGGTCGGGTCGAGGCGGCCGGTGTCGCCGGCGTCTGCGATGCCGCTGGTGCCACTCATGGAGCGAACCTATCCGACCGCGCGACCGGTTTTCGCGCGCAGTGGTGGGGTACCGGCCGCTCCCACCGCCTGAGGAGATCCATGACCGAGGACGGTGACCAGCGGCGCCTGGTCGAGCTGACCGACGACATCCCGATCGCCATGGCTTTCGACGCCGACCACGCGACGGTCAGGACCTGATCACTTTCGCAGCGCGAGCGTGGAGCCGAGGCGCGACTTGCTGACGACGAGCTGGGTCGGGATGCGGTCGCGGAGCTCGGCCACGTGGCTGACGACGCCGACGACCCGGCCGCCGTCGCGCAGGGAGTCGAGGGTGTCCATCACGTCGTCGAGGGTGTCGGCGTCGAGGGAGCCGAAGCCCTCGTCGACGAAGAGGGTGTCCAGCGCCGCGCCTCCGGCCTCCTGGGTGATCACGTCCGCCAGACCGAGCGCCAGGGCAAGCGACACCACGAAGGTCTCGCCCCCCGAGAGGGTCGCCGGGTCGCGGCTCTCCCCGGACCAGTCGTCGCGCACCAGCAGGCTCAGGCCGCCGCGGGTCTCACCGGCGCCGCGGTCGCCGGTGTGGACCAGGGAGTAGCGCTGGTCGCTCATCCTCGACAGCCGCTCGTTGGCGGCGGCGACCACCTGGCCGAGCCGGTAGGCCAGGACGTAGGCCGACAGCCGCATGCGCAACCGGTTGTCGGGGGACTTCCCCTCGACGAACGCCGCCAACCGCGAGGTCAGCTCGTGCTCCGCGCGCAGCGGCGTCCATCGGTCGAGCGCCACCTCCAGATCGGCGCGCAGGGCCGTGAGGCGCTCGCGACGGCGCGACCACTGGTCGAGTCGCGCCCGGCCGCGCGCCAGCCTCGCCAGTGCGTCGGCGTGCGCGGCGGCGAGCGGCCCCAGGTCCGGCGCCTCGAGCGTCTCGAGCTCGTCGGCTCCCGGAGCGGCCAGCACCTCGGCCACGGCGGCGAGACGCCGGTCGTGAGCGGCCAGCGACGCTGCGAGCGCGTCGACGCGAGAGGGGTCCAGGAAGGCGGCGGCCGCGTCCGCAGGGGAGGCGAAGCCGGCGTCTTGCGCAGCCTCGTCGACCGCGCGCTGCGCCTCGCTGAAGGCGCACTCGGCCCGGTGCAGCGCTTCCAGCGTGGCCAGCGCCCGTCTCTCCTGCTCGGCGCGCGCGGTCTCCGCGGCCAGCAGCGCCTCGAGGTCGGCGCAGCCGCTGCCGGCCAGGACCAGGTCCAGGGCGTCGCGGAGCTCGTCGGTCTCGCGGACCAGCTGGTCGAGGCGGGCGCGCGCGTCGGCCAGCTCGGCCTCCAGCCGGCGTCGGTGCTCCTCCAGGTCGGTGCCCGGCCGGGCCGCGCCGGCGCCGTCGAGCTCGGCCAGCACGACGGCGCGGTCCGCGCGCAGGTCCGGGAGCGCCCGGTCGCCGGTCCGCGCCTCGAGCGCGGCCCGCCGGGTCGACAGGTCACGCAGCTCTACGTCGCGCAGGTGCTCGGTGGCCTTGGCGTCGTCGACCTCGCGCAGCGCGGCCTTCTCCGCGGCCGCATCGGGTGCTCCGGGAAGCGGTGCCGCCTTCAGAGGGTGCTCGGCCGACCCGCACACCGGACAGCAGGCGCCGACGGCCAGGGCGCCCGCGATCTCGCCGGCCATGCTCTCCAGCCGCGCCTCGCGCAGGGCGAGCAGCCGCTCCTGCAGGCCCAGAGCGGTCTCGCGGGCGGCGTTCCACGCCTCGTGAGCGACCAGGAGCTGCGCGGACACGGTGGCCAGCTCCTCGTGGACCGCGATCCGGGCGCTCACGTCGGCTAGCCGGAGGCGCGCGTCGACGAGCCCCAGCTCGCGGCGCAGCGCCGCGGCGTGCGGCTCCAGGCGCGCGGCCTCACGGGCCGCGGCGCGCAGGCGCAGCGAGGCAGGCTCCAATGCCCGCACCCGGGCCACCGACTCGACGGCCGCGTGGAGGCGCCGCGCCGCCTCGTCGGGGTCGCGCACCTCGAGCCGGGCCGCGGACTCCGCGGCCCGGTCGCGCTGCGTGCGCGCCTGGGCCGCCAGCCGCACCAGCGGCGCGACCGCGGCGGCCCGGCGTGCGGCGTCCAGACGCACCCGCGCCTCGGCCACCTCCTCGGCCCGCGCCTGCAGCGCAGCGCACTCCTCGCGGGCCGCCCGGTGGCGGGTGAGCCGTTCATGGGCCGCCCGGGCCGCCTCGACCGCACGCCGTCCGTCGGCCTCGGCAGCCGTCGCGGCGTCCGCCTCGGCGGCGGCCTCCACCGCCGCGCGCCTCGCCTCGCTCAGGAGGCCGTCGGCCCAGTCCGGCAGCGCCCCCTCGGCCGCGGAGTCGGTGAGGTCGCGGATGTCCCAGGCCTCGGGCAACGGGGTCCCCGCGGTCTCGCTGATCCGGCTCACGAGGTCCGCGACCCCCTGGTGGGCCTCGTCGCAGGCCCGTCGCAGCGCCACGCGTCGCTCGCGCAGCCAGCGCTCCGCGTCGGCGAACCGGCCGGTGCGGAAGAGCTGCTGCAGGACCGCGTGGCGCTCCTCGGAGCGCGCGCGCAGGAAGGTCTGGAAGCGACCTTGCGGGAGCATCGCGACCTGGGTGAACTGGGTGACGTTCATGCCCACCAGGCGGCCCACGAGGTGGCCGGTCTCGTCGAGACGCCCGGACAGGTGACGCCACTCGCCCCCGACCCGCTCGAAGAGGGCGACGCGGGACTGCTCGGTGGTGGTGCCGGTGCCGCGCTTCTTGGGGCGCTCCCACGCCGGCGAGCGGACGATCCGGAAGCGCCGGCCGGACAGGGTCGCCTCGAGCGTGACCTCCGGGGCCACCCCGGGGTCGGCCTGGTCGGAGCGGAGCCGGCGCGCAGCGTTGCGCTCGCCCGGGACGTCGCCGTAGAGCGCGAAGCAGACCGCGTCGAGGACGCTGGTCTTGCCGGCGCCGGTGGCTCCCGAGAGCAGGAACAGGCCCGCCTCGGAGAGGCTGTCGAAGTCGACCGAGACGGTGCCGGCGAAGGGGCCGAAGGCGGTGGCGCTGAGGTGGTGCAGCCGCATCAGCCCGCACCGTCCTCGCGCAGCAGGGCGTCGACGTCGGAGTCCTCGCAGCAGGCGTCGACCGCCTGGGAGAGCAGTGCCGCCTCGGCCGGGTCGGGTGGGCCTCCGCGCATGTCGACCATGAACTCCAGCGCGATGTCGCGGTCGGTGCGGGCATGGGTGGCCAGGGCGGGCAGCGCTCCCAGGGCGGGGGTCGCGGCGTCGAAGCGCAGCACGAGCGTGTGCGGGAAGCGTCGCTGCAGGCGCTCCATCGCCCGGCTGGGGCGCGCGTTGTCGGTGAGCGTGGCCTCGATCCAGGCGTGCTCGTGCTCGGCCAGCCGCGGGTCGGCCAGGAGGGTCTCGAGGTCGCCTCGCAGCCGCGTGACCCGCCGCGGCACCGGGGCCTCCAGGAAGTGGGCGCCGGCGAGACCCTGCGCGTCGAGCTCGACCAGCCATGATCCCTTGCGGTGGGCGGCCTCCGAGAACGAGTAGGCGAGGGGCGAGCCGCTGTAGCGGACCGAGTCGGTGAGGCTGTGCGCGCCGTGCAGGTGGCCCAGCGCCGCGTAGTCGACGCCGTCGAAGACGCTGGTGGGCACCAGGGACACCCCACCGACCGAGATGTCGCGCTCGGAGTCGCTCGGGGGGGCCCCGGCGACGAACGCGTGGGCCAGCACCACCGACCGCGTCCCCGCCGGCCGCGTGGAGAGGTCGGCTCGCACCCGCGCCATGGCATGGCCCAGCGCCGCCTCGTGGGAGCGTCGTGGCAGGCCCCATGGCTCCATCAGCGCCGTCGGGTCGAGGTAGGGCAGGCCGTAGACCGCGACCGGACCGTGCGCGTCGCCCAGCAGCACCGGGGCGGCGCACCTGGCCGCGTCGGTGCGGATGTGAACCCCGGCGGCGGCGATCAGGCGCGAGCTGAACCCGAGCCGCCGTGCCGAGTCGTGGTTGCCGCTGGTGAGGACGACGTGGGCGCGAGAGGCGGCCAGCCGGACCAGCGCGTCGTCGGCCAGCAGGACGGCATCGACACCGGGCAGCGCGCGGTCGTAGACGTCGCCGGAGACGACGACCACGTCGACCCGCTCGGACTCGACGACCTCGAGCAGGTGGTCGACGAAGCCGGCCTGGTGCGCGAGCATCCCCTCGCGGTGGAACGACCGGCCGAGGTGCCAGTCGGAGGTGTGGAGGAGGCGCACACGACGAACCTAGGCGGCGTCGCCGACACCTCGGCCGCCCCACGCCGCAGCGGGCGCGAGAGCCCGGTCTCACCCGGTGTAGCGCACCGCCCGCCTCTCGCTGGTGAAGCCGTACAGGAGCAGTCCCGCGCGCCGCGCCAGGGCGACCGACAGGCTGGTGGGCGCGCCGACCGAGACCAGCGACCCGACCCCCGCGCTGACCGCCTTCTGTACCAGCTCGAATCCCGCCCGCCCGCTCACCACAAGACACGCGGCGGAGGGGGAGGAGCCCGACAGGAGCCGGGCGCCGGCGGCCTTGTCGACGGCGTTGTGCCGCCCGACGTCCTCGCGCACGACCAGCGCCTGGCCGTCCGCGGTGAAGAGACCGGCCGCGTGCACCCCGCCGGTGCGGTCGAAGAGCGGCTGGTGGTCGCGCAGCAGGCCGGGCAGGCGGCGTACGACGTCGGGGGAGGGCAGCTCGCCGTCCCACGGCCGCCCCGCGGTCACCGCCAGCGCCTCGCTGACGCTGTCCTTTCCGCAGACCCCGCAGGCCGACGAGCCGGCCGAGCGCGCGTCGTGGCGGTGACCCGGGTCCGTGGACGGAGGGCTCGACAGGGTGACCGTGACGACGTTGAACTCCTGCTCGGCGGTGAGGTCGGTGTCGGTGCAGTAGGCGACCCCGGCCACCTGGCCCGGCCCCGCGAGCCCCTCGTGCAGCAGCCAACCCGCCGCGAGCTCGAAGTCGTGGCCGGGGGTCCTCATGGTCACCCACACCCGGCGCGCCGGAGCCCCCGGCCAGGCGAGCCGGATCTCGAGGGGCTCCTCGGTGGCGAGGCGGTCCTCGCGGCGGCGTACGGCGTCGGCGCTCAGCTCCTCCACGCGGGTGCGGGTGGTGGGGCCGGGACGCCGGGCGAGCTCGGACACGTCAGCTCCTCGGGTACGCCGCCCGGACGGCGAGCATCCGGCGCAGCTGGTCGGCCCGGTCGCTCAGGCGCCGCCGCAGGGACAGGTCCAGGTCGGCGCGCGAGAGCAGCGCCTCGGTGCGGGCGAGGGTGTCCTCGTCCAGGGCGCCCTCGGGGAAGAACGCGTCGCCGGCCTGGGCGAGGACCCAGCCGGCGCGCACCGCGACCGTGCCGGGAAGGTCGTCGAAGTAGCGCGCGACGTAGGGCGCCGTGAGCTGCTCCTGGCCCGCGCGCCACATACCCAGCCCGGCAGCCTCGAGCTCGTAGTTGGGGACGTCGACCTCGCCGGTGAAGCGCGACCAGGCGTACTCCTTGGCCTCCGCGGTCGGCAGGGAGGCCCGCGCCCGGGTGTGCTCGACGCGCGACACCGTCGTCGGCTCGTCGGCGAGGGCGGCGTCCAGGGTGGCGGCGTCGGTCGCTCCGAGGGCGGCCAGGCGCACCAGCACCCGCCACCGCAGGTCGAGGTCCGGCTCGATCCCCTCGGGCAGGCTGCCGGCGAGCCAGGTCTCCAGCCGCTGGGGGTCGGATCCGGAGGCGACCGCCGTACGCAAGGCGGCGAGCTGGATCTCCGAGCCCGCCGGTGAGGTCTCGAGACGGCGCAGAGCTGCCGCGTGGACACGGGCGAGCGCGTCGCCGCCGGCCAGCGGCACCACGGTCGAGAGCACCCAGGGCAGCGTGTGGCGCGCGGTGAGCTCGGTGTCCTCGACCGGGAGCCGAGCCTCCACCAGGTCCATGACGTCGGCGGGGTCGATCGCCGCGGTGTGGAGCGCGCTGCGCACGGCGTTCCACACGCCCGCGAGCAGGGCGCCGTCGGCGATCGAGGGGAGCAGGGTCTTGAGCGCTCCGACGGTCAGCCGGTCGGGCGGGAAGACGCCCCAGCTGTCCTCGTAGGGGTCGATGATCACCGGGTGGTCGCCGGCGTCGAACGGCGTCTCCGGACCTTCGATGCGGACCTCGGTGGTCCGCCACGTGCCCTTGTCGGCGCGGGCCACGCGCAGCACGTGGGCGCGGTCGGCGGGGTGCTCCGGCGGCGAGGTACGGCGCAGGGTCGCGGCGGGCCGGTCGAGCGCGACCGTGTCCGGGCCGGCGGTGCGCAGCCACCCGGTCGTGAAGGAGCCGAGGTCCGGTGCGCCCGCCTTCTCCCAGCTGGAGAAGAGGTCCTGCATCGTGGCGTTGTCGAACCGGTGCCGGTCGAGGTGGTCGATGACGCCGTCGAAGAACACCCGGTCGCCGAGCCGGGCGTTGAGCTGCTTGAGCACGCTGGAGCCCTTGGCGTAGGAGATCCCGTCGAAGTCCTGGAGCGCCGCGACCGCGTCGACGGCGCCGTTGCCGGCGACGGGGTGGGTGCTCGGGCGCTGGTCGGCGACCAGCCCCCACTGCCGCCGAGCCCAGGCCTGGTGCACCCAGGCGTCGTCGTACTGGGTGACGTCGGCGGTGACCCGGTTGCCCATGTACTCGGCGAAGGACTCGTTGAGCCACAGGTCGTCCCACCACTGGGGGGTCACGATGTTTCCGAACCACTGGTGCGCCATCTCGTGGGCCACCGTCGTCGCGCGCAGGACGCGCGCGCCGCGGGTGACGCGGGAGGTGAAGACCAGCTGGTCGCGCAGGGTGACGCAGCCGGGGTTCTCCATGGCCCCGGCGTTGAACTCCGGCACGAACGCCTGGTGGTAGTCGCCGAAGGGGTAGCGGATCCCGAACAGCCGGTGGAACTCGTCGAAGCACTGCCGGGTCATCGTGAAGAGCTCGTCGGCGTCCTTGTCGAGGTCGGCGGCGAGGCTCGCGCGGGCGCTGAGACCGAGCGGGATGCCGTCGTGCTCGTCGCGGAGCAGGTGGTAGGGGCCGGCGACGAGGGTGACGAAGTACGTCGACAGCGGCGGCGTGGTCGCCAGCTCCCAGACCCCGGGCTCGGGGTTGGTCGCCGGGGCGTTGCCGAGGACGACCCAGTCGTGCGGCGCCCGCACGTGGAAGGTGTAGGGCGCCTTCAGGTCCGGCTGGTCGAAGCAGGCGAAGATGCTGGGCGCGGCGTCCATGAAGGACATGCCGTAGACGTAGTGGCGTCCGTCGGCCGGGTCGACGCTGCGGTGCAGGCCCTCGCCGTCGTTGCGGAAGGGCATCACCGCGTCGACGACCAGCTCATGCTCTCCATCCTCGGTGTCGAGGGGCAGACGGCCCCGGTCGAGCAGCGCCGGGTCGACCCGGCGCCCGTCCAGGGTCACGGCCTTGACCCGGACCGGCTTCAGGTCCACGAACGTCGGCCCGCCGTGGCTGGTGAAGCGCACCGTCGTCACCGAACCGAACGTCTCCTCCTCGGAGGCGAGGTCGAGGCGGATGTCGTAGGAGGTCACGGAGAGCAGAGCCCGCCGCTCCTGGGCCTCGGTGCGCTGCAGGCTGCGGCTCTGGCTCGTCATCTCGACAGCCTATGTCCCACTTTCCAGCCCTCGGAGGGCAACCGGGGGCCGCGCGGAGGCGTCTTAGAGACAGGCGCGCGTGTGCGTGCCGTCCTCGGGAGGAAGGCCCCGCCATGTCACTACCCACCGTCCAGCGTCGAGGGGCCACCCTGGTCGCCTTCGCGTCCACCCTCGGGCTGCTCCTGGCCGCCCCGCTCACGACGTCCCCGGCGGCCTCGGTGCCGCCTGCCGGCGACTGCACCGCGGCGTTCCCGCTCGACGAGGTCGCGGCCGGCCAGGTCGTGCGAGGGCTCACCGTCGAGGCCGGCGTCACCCCCGAGCCGTTCGACGGCGAGGTGCTGGGCGTCCTCGACGACGGCATCGGCGCCGGCGTGGACATGATCATGATGAGCCTCGACTCGCCGGCGATCGACCGCGCGGGCGGCATCTGGCAGGGCATGTCCGGCTCACCCGTCTACGACGCTGCGGACGGCCGCCTCATCGGCGCCGTCGCCTACGGCCTCTCCTACGGCCCCTCGCCGATCGCCGGGATCACCCCCTTCGAGGACATGGACGACTACCTGGCCGCGCAGGCCCAGGCACCCGGTCGGGTGCGGATCGGCCCGGCGATGGCGAAGCGGATCGCTCAGCACAGCGACGTCACCGCCCGACAGGCCGCGCAGGGCGCGCGCCACCTGCCGATGCCGCTCGGCGTCTCCGGCGTGAGCGCGCAACGGCTCGCCGCGGCGAAGCAGCTGCCTTACGTCACCAAGGACGCCTACGTCGCCGGACGCGCGAGCTCGGCCGCCGTGCCCGCCGACATCGTCGCCGGTGGCAACATCGCGGCCTCGGTCGCCCACGGCGACGTCACCCTCGCCGGTGTCGGCACCGCGACCCAGGTATGCGATGGCCGCGTGGTCGGCTTCGGGCACCCGATGTACTTCAGTGGCCCGGCCTCGATGAGCATGCACCCGGCCGAGGCGATCTACGTGCAGCCCGACTCCCTGGGCGCGCCCTTCAAGGTCGCCAACCTGTCCGCGCCGGCGGGCACGATCACCGACGACCGGCTGACCGGCATCACCGGCACCTACGAGGTCCTTCCCGAGGCGACGACGGTCACCTCGGACCTCACCATGGGTGCTCGCCACCGCGTGGGGTCGACCGAGGTGACCGAGCGGCGCGCGGCGGCGGAGGCGACCTTCTACCAGCTGGTCGGCAACCACGACCGGGTCGTCGACGGGATCGTCGCGGGCACCGAGACCCAGTCGTGGAGGATCACCGGCCGCGACGCCTCCGGCAAGCCGTTCGGCATCACGGTCGGCGAGCGCTTCACCTCGCGCGAGGACATCACCTACGAGTCCAGCGTCGCGCTGGCCGACCTCGTCTACGCGTTCACCACGCTGCCCGACGTGACCGTGGACGCGGTCACCTCCACCGGTGTGGTCACGACCAGCACGGCGACGTACCGGCTCCGGGGCGTGCAGCAGCTGCGCAAGGGCACCTGGGTGCCCTTGGGCCGCAAGGAGCCGGCTCTCGCCAAGGCCGGTCGCAAGCTGTACCTGCGGGCGGTGCTGTCCGGGCCCGCCGGCCAGAAGCTGGTGCGCAGCACCTTCATCGTGCCCAAGCGCGCCGGCGGGATGCGCGGGGTGGTGATGTTCGAGGGTGGAGGCTCGACCTACTCCGAGGGCGTCTCCGCCGAGTCGCTGCCGGGGCTGCTGAAAGAGCTCAAGGGCGCGGTGCGCAACGACGAGGTGAAGGCCGCCCTGGGCCTGGCCGGCCGCGGCCCCGGGATCGAGCGCTCGCACGTGCTCGGGCCGGTCGACCTGGTGGTCGAGGGCTTCCGGCAGGTGCGGGTGATCGTGCGCTGACACAGCGCGCCTGACCCGCCGCGCCCGGGCCCGCCGTTCGGTGGGTCCGGGCGCGCGAGGTTTGGTCACAAACCGCATGCGCGGGGCAGTGGAGCCTGCGGTTTGGTCACAAACCCGCGGTACTGGGCAGTAGAACCTGCGGTTTGTGACCAAACCGCGCGGGCTCGGACCCGGGGACTACAGCCGCACGAGCATCTTGCCGACGTTCTCACCGGAGTACAGGCCGCGGAAGGCGTCGATCATCGAGTCCAGCCCGTCGAGGAACGTCTCGCGGTAGACGAGATCGCCGGCGGCCAGCCAGCCTCCGGCGTCGCGGTAGAAGTCCGAGGCGGCCTCCTGGTGGTCCGAGACGATGAAGCCGCGCAGGGTGAGGCGCTTGGCGACGACCATCATCAGGTTGCGGGGACCCGGCTCGGGAGCCTCGGCGTTGTAGCCGGCGATCGCCCCGCACGCCGCGATCCTGCCGAAGTCGGCCATGTGGAAGATCGCACCCTCGAGGTGCTCGCCACCGACGTTGTCGAAGTAGACGTCGATCGGCGCGTGCTGCGCCAGCTGCTTGGCCACCGGTCCGTCGTGGTAGTCGAACGCCGCGTCGAACCCGAGCTCGTCGACCAGCCAGGCGACCTTCTCCGGGGTCCCCGCCGACCCGACCACCTTCCCGGCGCCGAGCAGGCGCGCGACCTGCCCCGCCACCGAGCCGACGGCTCCGGCCGCACCGGAGACGAAGACGGTGTCGCCCTCGCGCATCTCGGCGATCCGGGTGAGCCCGACGTACGCCGTGAGGCCGGGCATGCCGAGGACACCGAGGTACGCCGACGCAGGGACCCGCTCGGTGTCCAGGCGTCGGGCGTGGGCGGCGGGCAGGACGGCGTGCTCGCGCCAGCCGGCCATGTGCAGGACGGTGTCACCGGGGTGGAGCCGCTCCGAGCTCGACTGCTCGACCACGCCGACGGCGCCGCCCTCGAGCGGGGCGTCCAGCGCGAAGGGTGGGGTGTAGGACTTCACGTCGTTCATGCGACCGCGCATGTAGGGGTCGACGGAGAGGAACGTGTTGCGCACCAGCACCTCGCCCTCCCCGGGGTCCGGCAGGTCGACCTCCACGATGGTGAAGTGCTCAGGCCCCGGAAGTCCGGAGGGGCGGGCCGACAGGTGGATCTCACGGGTGTGCGTGGGCATGGACTCGATCCTGCCAGGGCGGCGCAGGCCCCGGCTGGTGGCGGGGATGCCGCGGGCGCGCACGGCGTCGCGGTCCCGCGGCCTGCCTACGGTGTAGGGACAGGCCTGGGTCCCTGGCCGTGACCGAGGCCGCGCGACGTGGAGCGCCGCTCGGCGACGTTGAGGCCGGCCGCGGCCCCAGCGCCGCGGGGTTCTGGCAGGGTGGGCGTCATGACGACGCAGCCCACCCCGGAGACCGGCCCCGACACCCGGCGGGGGGTCGAGCTCACCCGCATCGGCGAGGGACGCTACAAGGCCACCAACGCCCGTGGGGGACTGGTGCCGATCGGCAGCGGCGGCGACGATCCCGACTTCACCCCGGTGGAGCTGCTCCTGGCCGCTCTCGCCGGGTGCGCGGCCGTCACCGTCGACGAGGTCACCAGTCGTCGCGCCCAGCCGCTGTCCTTCGACATGACCGCTGAGGGCCACAAGGTCCGTGACGACGACGGCCAGCACCTCGTGGGACTCAAGGTCACCTTCGACGTCACGTTCCCGGAGGGGGAGGCCGGCGATGCGGCACGTGCCTTCCTGCCGGTGGCCGTGCGACAGACGCACGAGCGCATCTGCACCGTCTCTCGCACCGTGGAGCTGGGTACGCCGGTGGCGTACACCCTCGCCGAGCCTCACGGCTGATGGCAGCTCCCCGGGTCCCTCCCTGGACCCAGGTGCCCCGCCAGGACGGCAGGCGCTTCGTCGTCACCGGGGCCAACAGCGGCATCGGCTTCGAGACCGCCAAGGCCCTGGCCGCGCGGGGCGCCAGCGTCGTCCTCGCCGTGCGCGATCGGGCGAAGGGGATGGGGGCCGCCGCGCGCATGACGGGCGACGTCGAGGTCCGCGACCTCGACGTCTCCGACCTGGGCTCGGTGCGTGCGTTCGCCGCCGACCTCGGCGAGGTGGACGTGCTGGTCAACAACGCCGGCATCCTCGGCGTCCCCTTCGGGCTGAGCCCCGACGGCGTCGAGCTGCACCTCGCGACCAACCACCTCGGCCACTTCGCGCTGGCCAACCTGCTGCTTCCCCGGCTGAGCGACCGGGTCGTGGTGGTGGGCTCCCTCTCGCACCGCTCCGGGGTGCTGGACCTCGAGGACCTGGACTGGCAGCGTCGCGGCTACGCGCCGTACGCCGCGTACGCGCAGTCCAAGCTCGCCAACCTGCTGTTCCTCGCCGAGCTCCAGCGCCGGCTGACGGCTGCCGGCTCGACGCGGCGGGCGACCGGCGCCCACCCCGGGTCGAGCGCCACCGCCATCACCGCCAGCACCGGCAACCGGCTCACGACCTGGGTCGGCTCATGGGGTCACGGCCTGGTCGGCATGCCGCCCTGGCGGGGAGCGCTGCCGGTCCTCTACGCCGCCGCCATGGACGTCCCCGGCAACACCTACCTCGGCCCGCACCGGCTCCGGGAGATGAGCGGTTGGCCGGTCAGCGTCGGGCGCAGCCGCAGCGCCACCGACCCCGACCTCGCCAAGGCCCTCTGGGAGGTCTCCGAGTCGCTCAGCGGGGTCACCTTCCCGCTGGCCTGACCCCGTGGTTTGGTCACAAACCGCATGTCCGGGCGGGCAGGACCCGCGGTTTGTGACCAAACCGCACGGCAGACCGCCGGGCCGCGGAGGCCGACGCCCCGCACGATCAGACGCGCATCACTCGACGGTGATGTCCTCGATGACGACGGGGACGACGGGCTGGCCTTCGGGGGCGCCGCCCGCCACCCCCTTCTCGGCGATGTCGGTGAGGATGTCGAGGTCGTCCTCGTCCACTTGGCCGAAGACCGTGTAGTCGCTGGGGATGGCCCAGCGGCCGTGGACGAAGAAGAACTGCGACCCGTTGGTGTCGGCTCCGGCGTTGGCCATCGCCATCGTGCCGGGCGGGTACTCCTCGTCGCCGCTCAGCTCGTCCGCGAAGCTGTATCCCGGCCCGCCGCTGCCGGTGCCGGTCGGGTCGCCGCACTGCAGCACCTCGACGGCCACGGCGTCCCCGACGGTCAGCCGGTGACAGGACGTGCCGTCGTAGTAGCCCTGCGCCGCCAGCGAGGTGAACGAGTTGACCGTGCACGGCGCCCGCTTCGCGTCGAGGGTCACGTGCAGGTCCCCGGCCGAGGTGACGATCGTCGTCTCGACCTCCCCGTCGTACGCCGCCTCGTCGGCCGGCAGGTCGACGGAGGACGACGCGCCGGGGGCAGGCTCGTAGGTGCACGGCGTGCCGTCGGCATTGGTCGGCTGCGTCGGGGAGTCGGAGGCGTTCTCGTTCCCCGTGTCGTCACCGCATCCGGCGAGGCCGGCCATCAGGACTGCGGCCGCGAGGGCAGCGAGGGGTCGCGTGAGCATGGGCACGATCGTAGGGGAGGGGTCCGGCGCCGCGATCTCCCCCGTTCGTTGGCATCCCGGCCTAGGTTGTGGGCATGCAGCTGGGAGTGCACTACGCCAACTTCAGCCACCCCGACTGGGAGCACCGGCTCGAGGACCGGCTCACCGAGACCGCCCGCGTGGCCGACCAGGGCGGGGTCTCGCTGTTCACCGTGATGGACCACTGGTTCCAGATGGAGCAGCTGGGCGGCCCGCCCGAGCCGATGCTCGAGGGCTACACCACGCTCGGCTACCTCGCCGCCGTGACCGAGCGGATCCGGCTGAGCCTGCTGGTCACCGGGGTCACCTACCGGCACCCGGGCCTGCTGGCCAAGACCGTCACCACGCTCGACCGGCTCTCGCGCGGCCGGGCCGTGCTCGGCATCGGCGCCGCCTGGTACCAGCGCGAGCACGACGGCCTCGGCGTGCCGTTCCCCAGCACGGGGGAGCGGTTCGAGCGCCTTGAGGAGACCCTGCAGATCTGCCGCCAGATGTGGGGCGACGACGACGGGGCCTACGACGGCACCCACTACCGCCTCGCGGAGACCGTGTGCGTCCCGCCGCCGGTGCGCCCCTCGGGCGTGCCGGTGCTGATCGGAGGCTCGGGGGAGCGCAAGACCCTCCGCCTGGTCGCGCGGTACGCCGACGCGTGCAACCTGTTCGGGGAGCCGCCGGAGGTCGTGCGCCACAAGCTGGACGTCCTGCGCCGCCACTGTGACGATGCCGGCCGCGACTACGACGCGATCGAGAAGACGATGGTCGCCACCGCCGACCCGGCCGGCGAGACCGACGACTTCCTCGCCGCCATGGAGGAGTACGCCGCCCTCGGGATCAGCCTGGTCACCATGGTCCCGGCCGCCGACGACCCGGTCGCCTGGACCAGCGAGGTCTGCGAGCGGGTCCTTCCCCGGCTGGCCGAGCTCTGAGCCATGCCGTCGCACCGGCTGAGCCTCGGTGGCGCGCTGCTGCTCGCCGCCCTGGTGGTGAGCGGGTGTGACGGCTCGCGCGGCGCCGAGGGTTCGCAGCCGCGCCGCACCAGCAGCCCAGGGGGCTCGCCCGCCCCTCCCACGAGCAGCGCCACGCCCACCCCCACCACGTCCGCGGACGAGCCCGAGCCGCCGTACCAGGTCAGCGACGGGCGCCCCCGGCGGGCGACGATGACCATCCCCGCACTGGGACTGCGCCAGCTCCGCGTGGTGCCCTACCGCGGCGCCACCGACGACGCGCCCGGCACCGAGATCCAGAACCGCGGACACGCCGCCAGCCCGTTCGGCCCGCGCGGGGGAGTGGGACCGGGCGGCGTCGGCAACTACCAGGTCACCGCGCACCGCACCTCGTCCACCCGGGCCTTCGAGCGCCTGCCCGAGGTCCGCCGCGGCGACCGCGTGGTCGTCCGCGCCGGAGGGGTCGACTACGTCTACCGGATCACCGGCACCCGGGAGACGTCGTTCCGCTCGCCGAGGTCGCTGCGCGAGCAGCGCGCCGCCGTGCCGGGGCGCCCGGGCCTCACCGCGACCCGGGCGATGATCACGCTGTCGACCTGCGCGACGCAGGAGGACCACGCCGTGGGGAACTACTGGGCCGACGAGTTCGACAACCCCGAGCACCGCATCGACAAGATCGGCGTCCTGGTGCAGAGCCGCCGCCCGGGGTGAGCGAGTGGCGCTAACGTGCCGCGCATGGCCCCGCGCCCCGGCGACGTCGTCCCGCTGCGCGAGGCGACCCGCGCCTGGTTCCTGATCTCGCTGCAGACCTTCGGCGGCCCGGCCGGCCAGATCGCGGTGATGCAGCGCACGCTGGTGGAGGAGCGCCGGTGGATCGGCCAGCAGCGGTTCCTGTTCGCACTGTCCTACTGCACCCTGCTGCCCGGCCCCGAGGCCCAGCAGCTCGCGACGTACGTCGGCTGGCTGCTCAACGGCGTCCGCGGGGCCCTGGTCGCCGGGGCCCTGTTCGTGCTGCCGGGCGTCGTCGCGCTGTTGGGCCTCTCGGCCATCTACGTGGCCTACGGCGACACCTCGGTCGTGGAGGCGGTGTTCCTCGGGCTGGCGCCCGCCGTCGTCGCCATCGTGCTGCAGGCGGTCTTCCGGCTCGGCTCCAAGGGGCTCACCCACCCGGCGCTCGCGGCCGTGGCGGTGCTGGCCTTCGTGGCCCTGACGGTCTTCGGCGTGCCGTTCCCGCTGGTCGTGCTCGCCGGCGCGGTCATCGGCTGGGTCCTGGGACGCGTCGTGCCCGGGGTCGGCACGCCCAGGCCGGTCGCCGCCGACGAGGGGCCGGCACCGCTCATCAGCGACGACGCACTGCACACCGAGCGCCCCTCCGGTCGGCGGTCCGCGGCCGTGCTCACCGCAGGTGTGGTCCTGTGGACGCTGCCGGTCCTCGTGGCCGGGCTCCTGGCGGGTCGCGAGAGCGTCTACGTCGACCAGGGGCTCTTCTTCTCCGGCGCCGCCGTCGTGACCTTCGGCGGCGCCTACGCGGTCCTGGCCTACGTCGCCCAGCAGGCCGTGAGCGTCCACGGCTGGCTGGCCCCCGGCGAGATGGTCAAGGGCCTGGCGCTGGCCGAGACCACGCCGGGCCCGCTGATCATGGTCGTGCAGTTCGTCGCCTTCGTGGGTGCCTACCGCGACCCCGGCGGGGTGGACCCGTGGGCGGCGGCCGTGCTGGCGTCGCTGCTCACCACGTGGGTGACGTTCGTGCCGTGCTTCGTCTTCATCCTGCTTGGCGCTCCGTACGTCGAGCGGCTGCGCGGCAACAGGTCGCTCTCCTCGGCACTGACCGGCATCACCGCCGCCGTGGTCGGCGTGATCGCCAGCCTGGCGGTCTACTTCGCGGTCCACACGCTGTTCGCGGACACACGACGCGAGACCTCCGGTCCGTTGGCCCTCGACCTGCCCGTCCTCGCGTCGCTTCAGTGGTCCGCGGTGGCCATCGCGGCGCTCGGCTGCGTCCTGGTGATCGGCCGCAGGTGGTCGGTGCTGCCGACGCTGGCGGTGTGCACGGCGGCCGGGCTGATGTGGAGCCTGGCCACCGGTCGCCTGTGACCGACCACCCGCGCCGCCCCGATGCTGGGTGAGGGCCGCCGCACCGGGTAGGTCGCCGGCCCCGGTTCAGCCGTGGCCGGCCGGCACCGGGCCTGGGCTGGGTGTGGACTCGGCAGCACCCTCGACGTCCAGCCGCGGGAGTGCCCGCTCGAGCCACCGCGGCAGCCACCATGCCCGCGCGCCGAGCAGGCGCATGGCGGCCGGGACAGCCAGGCAGCGGATCACGAGGGCGTCGAGCAGCACGGCGACGGCCATGGCCAGCCCCATCTCTTGCAGCATCCGGTCGGGAGACAGGACGAACGACCCGAACACCATGACCATGATCGCCGCAGCCGCCGTGATCACCCCTCCGGTGTGCGCGATCCCCTCTCGGACCGCCGCGCGGGCGTCACCGGTGCGCAGCCACTCCTCGCGCATCCGCGAGATCAGGAAGACCTCGTAGTCCATCGACAACCCGAACACGATCGCGAAGACGAAGACCGGGAGGAACGCCTCGATCGGCCCGGGCTGAGCACCGAGGCTGCCGTCCTGGAAGACGAGCTTGAGCACGCCGAACGCGGCCCCGATCGAGAGCACGTTGAACACGGCCGCCTTGACCGGGATCCAGACCGAGCGGAAGACCAGGACCAGCAGCAGCCCGGACAGCACGATCACGACACCGACGAAGATCGGGAACCGCTCGGCCATCTCCGCCGAGAAGTCCACGTACGTCGCGGTCGCTCCACCGACCAGGCGCCCGTCCCCGAGGTCGTCGCGCAGGGTCGTGACCAGCTCGGCAGTCGCCTCGTCCTGTGGCCCGGTGGTCGGCTCCGCCCAAGTCAGGAACAGCCCGTCGCCGACGGGGGCGGGCGGGCTGACCCGGTCGGCGACGATACCGGGCGCGCGGCGCAGCGCCTCGGCAGTCGCCTGCGCCCGCGCCTGCGTCCCTTCGGTCAGGACGAGCATCCGTCCGTTGGCGCCTGGCCCGAACTCCTTGCTGATCAGCTCGTACGCCGCGCGTGAGGTCGTGCCTTCCTCGTCGGTTCCGGCGTCGCTGAACCCGAGTTGCATGCCCACGGCGGGGACCGCGAGCGCCGCCAGGGCGGAGACCGCCGACGCGAGCGCCAGCCACGGTCGGCGCTGGACCAGTGCGGCCCACCGCCGCCAGGACCTGCCGGACTCGCGCTTGCCCTTCACTGCGTGCTTTCGGATGCGCCTCTCGATCCGCGCCCCGAACAGCCCGAGCAGCGCCGGCAAGAGCGTCAGCGAGGCGAGCATCGTCGTCAGCACGGTCAGGGCGACAGCGGTCACCGAGCCCTCGTAGGCGTCCACGCCCAGGGTGAACAGACCGCCGAGCGCGATCATCACGCTGGCTCCCGCGAACAGCACCGAGCGACCGGCGGTGTCCAGTGCCGTACGCGTGGCCTGCGCCGGGTCGGCGCCGCTCAGCAGCTCACTGCGGTAGCGGGTGAAGATCAGCAGTGCGTAGTCGATGCCCACACCCAGACCGACCAGGGCCAGCATTGCGGTGGAGAAGTCCGGGATCGTCAGCACGTGCGAGAGCAGCGCCGCCACGCCGAACATCGACCCGACCGCGAGCAGCGCCGTGATGAGCGGGAGGCAGGCGGCGAGGACCGAGCCGAACATGAGGACCAGGATCACCAGCGCCGCCAGCAGCCCGACGCCCTCCGCCATGCCGCCGCCTCCGCTCTCCACCTGGCGGATGCCGTTGCCCGAGAGCTCCACCAGGGTCTGTTCGCCACGATGGGTCTCGGCGACGTCGATGAGGTCCTCGAAGGTCGTCCGCGGGGTGTCGCCCTGCGCCCCCTCCAGTGCGACCTCCACCAGCGCGGTGGTGCCGTCCTCGGAGACGGTGCCCAGCCCGGCCTCCGGGCCGGTGACCTCCTCGACGTGGTCGACGGCGCTGAGGTCCCCGGTCAGCGCAGCCTGGTCGAGACCCGCGTCCCACCCCCGTCGGTCGTGCACCACGACGGTGACGGCGTCGCCGGAACGGGCAGGTGCGTTCTCCTCCAGCAGCTCGGCCATCTCCTGGGACTGGGTGCCGGGCAGGGTGAAGTCGTTGTCGTAGCTCGAGCCGACCGCCTGCCCGGCGAACGTGGTCGCCCCCAGCACGGCGACCCAGACGAGCAGCGCGCTCCAGCGGTGGCGTTGGGCGAAGCTCGCCAACCGCTCCATTGCGCTGGGGGAGGGGCGGTCGGCGGTGATGGGCCGGTCGGACATGGGGATGCCTTTCGTCGGTCGTCGAGATCATCGATCGTCGCCGCGGCTCGGCGACGGTGTCGTCGGCCGAGAGTCGGCCGGCGGCACGGCGCGGAGCGGCCTTGCCGCGCTGGCGGCCTACGCTCCTCGACGTAGCCGGCCACGCTCCTGGGCGGAGCCGCGATCGGCCGGGGCCCTCTAGAGTCGGCTCATGCCGGGCACCAGCGGGCTCCGCCTGCCGCCACGAGTCGGTGACCTGCTCCTCGCCGCGTTCGTCACCGTCATGCAGGTACAAGGGACGGTCGTGCGCAACGACGGGGAGCCGGTCCTGCGCTCGCTGAGCGACCTGGGCGGCCTCGGCTACGTGCTGCTCGTGGCGAGCGGCGTCGCCCTCGTCGTACGGCGCCGCTGGCCGGTCCCGGTGTTCGTCGGCACCGCGCTGGCCAGCCTGGGCTACTACGTCCTCGACTTCCCCGACGGACCGGGCTGGCTGGCGCTGTTCGTCGCGACCTACACGCTCACCGAGCGTGGTGACGGGAGCCGGTCCCTGGTCCTGGCCGGTGTCGGTGCCACGGTGCTGGCACCGGTGTGGCTGGTGGCGGCCGCCGACGTCGAGCCGCGAGCGACCATCGGCTGGGTGTTCTTCCGGATCGGGGCGCTCGGGATGAGCGCGGCGCTGGGGGAATCGGTGCGGTCGCGCCGGGTGATCGCGGCGGAGGCGCTCGAGCGGGCCGAGCTGGCCGAGCAGACCCGTGAGGAGGAGGCCCGGGCGCGGGTGGGCGAGGAGAGGCTGCGGATCGCGCGCGACGTCCACGACACTGTGGCGCACGCGATCGCGGTGATCAACGTGCAGGCCGGCGTGACCGCCTACGTCCTGGATCGGCGCCCGGAGCAGGCACGCGCGACGCTCGAGGCGATCGAGCGCACCAGCTCAAGCGCCCTGGAGGAGATGCGCACCATCCTCGGCGTGCTGCGCGAAGACGGCGGGCGGACGCCCCAGCCGGGGCTCGAGCAGCTCGGCGATCTCGCAGCGCGGGCTCGGGACGCGGGGCTCGACGTCGCCGTCCACACCGCAGCTTCGGCGCTCGAGGTGCCCAGTGCGGTCGGCGGTGCCGTCTACCGGATCGTCCAGGAGTCGATCACCAACGTGATCCGCCACGTCGGGCCGACCCGGGTGAGCGTCGAGGTTGCCTTCGATGCGGACGGCGTCGCGGTCCGAGTGAGTGACGAGGGCCCGATGGAGGAGCGGGCAGTGTCGCGCGCCGGTGCTGCGTCCGTCCCCGGCCGCGGCTTGGTGGGCATGCGTGAGCGCTGTCAGCTCCTCGGGGGCGACCTGACTGCGTCGAGGACGACGACCGGCTTCGAGGTGGCGGCGTGGCTGCCCCTGAGCCACGGCGAGCCGGCCCCGGCATGAGCCTCGCGCCGCCACCGTCACCGGGCCCGGTCCGGGTCCTGCTCGTCGACGACGAGGCGCTGGTCCGTTCCGGGTTCCGGCTGCTGCTCGAGCTCGAGGAGGACATCGAGGTCGTCGGCGAGGCGACCAACGGCGAGGAGGCGGTGGAGCGGGCCCGCGCGACGCGGCCCGACGTCGTCCTCATGGACATCCGGATGCCGAGGCTCGACGGGATCCAAGCGACCCGTGAGATCGCCTCAACACCGGGGCTGCAGCACGTCCGAGTGCTGATCTTGACGACCTACGACACCGATTCCTACGTGTTCGACGCCCTGCAGGCCGGGGCCAGTGGGTTCCTGCTCAAGGACACGGGCCCGGCCGAGCTGCTCCACGCGATTCGGGTGATCGCCGTGGGGGAGGCGCTGCTCGCGCCGCGGATCACGCGTCGACTGATCGCGCAGTTCGCGACGCAGCGCACCTCGGCGGCGCGGGCCGAGGAGCGGCTCGCGGTGCTGACCCACCGCGAGTGCGAGGTGCTGGCGCTGGTGGGTCGGGGGTTGACCAACGAGGAGATCGGCGCCGCCCTGTTCCTGAGCCCTGCCACCGCCCGTACGCATGTCAGCCACGCGATGGGCAAGCTCGGTGCGCGGGACCGGGCGCAGCTGGTCGTGATCGCGTACCAGACCGGCCTGGTCGAGCCAGGCGATGGAGGAGTGGACGTGTGAGCCGTCAGAGCCCTCTTCTTCGCTCTACTTGACATAATGTCAGTTATCGGCGGTATCTCGGGTGGAGTGGAGAGGGGCGTGGCGCGCTGGCCGATTCGCACACAGGCGCTCGGCGGCTCGGCGGCCCGAGACGCAACGCAGACCACGGCGACCCCGCCCAACCGAGGCACTCAGTCCTTGGTGTTCGTCGCCTCGTGGGCCGCTTCACAGTCGCAGGGTCCGTCATGGCCGGGTTCGCGGCGACAGAAGAACCAGTACGGCTGGCCGGTCAGGTGCGGCGGGTGGAACCGGCGGTCGCAGTAGGTCTCACTCCAGTGGTCAGTGCCACGCTTCGCCATCAGATCGTCTCCTCAGACGCCTGCACCAGGTTGCCGGGCATCGGGAGGCCGTACTTCTCCGACAAGTACACCGTCTGGCTGTACCGAAGCGAGGTTTTCGCCAGTGAGCCCAGCACCGTGCTGTTGATCCCTGCGGCCGTGACGACAGCGAGCCCAGGCAATTTCGACACGACCTTGTCGATCGGAACGTGCTTGCCGCCGCCGACCTGCTTCATCAGGTTCTCCAACGCCGCCGCGATCCGATGGTCCTGACGGAACTTCTGGCTCCATCGCACCCGTCCAGCGCCCTCTCGGAAGGCGTTGTGTGCGCTGTTGATGGTTCCCGACTTGGGGGCCTGCGTCAGCCACGCCTTTCGTAGCATCCGGTCGAGGTGATGACGCTCCTCGTCGCTCGTCGGGTCAATCCCGTACGCGTGGGCTGCCTTGGTCGCAATCGCGGTCGACAACGCGTGCATGACGACCAGGTCAGCGGGGATGGCGGCGACCGATCCTGCGACGGGGATGAACGTGAGCGCACCCATGGCACCGCCCTCGACGGCCCCGACGGTCCGCCACCGTAGCGCCAGCGTGCGGGTGTAGCGGTCCAGTTCCTTCATGTCGATCCGGCGGAGGTCTTCGAGGCACCCGACTTCGTGTCCCTTGGAACGGTGATACCCGAAGACACTCTCGACGTTGTTGGCCTCCTGGACCCAGTCGGTGACGAGTTCGAGAAGGCCGACCACCGCCTTCACCGTCGGTTCCAGCGCACGGTCCAGCACAACACCACCCGCGTCCTTGACGGGCTGGGGTGTCACATCACTGACGAAGTCGCCGGTGGCGGAGGCAGCGTTCTTGACCTTGGCCGAGGTCCTCTCCAAGGCCTTCTTCGCCTTGGGCGGGAGTTCGCGCCGCTCGGACTTCTTCGCCCAGTACTTCTGCAGGTCGGCCCAGGCCCTCGCCTCGTAGGACGACATCTCGGTGACACCGGTACTCATGACACACACAGAACCACACCCATCCGACTCTGAGGCGAGGTTCGTTCGCATCCGCTGCCTGAGCGGGGCCACCTGAGGCGCTATTCCACGTTCTCGCCAGTTAGGAAGCGCATCGGTGACCTGCGCCAATCGGACCTCCCGTCGGAATACCGGCACGTGAGCGGACCGGCCGCGCTTTAGAGCCCGCACCCGATTCACGCTCAGGTCGGTCGCCAAAATTCGTGTGGTCTCGTACCGCGTCACCAGCACCCCGTGTGGAAACGTCCGTGTCACCCGAAAGCGGGAAGCCGACCCGTGATGACGCCCGATCCCGGCGGCACTGGTGCCCGCCCCGTGCCGATGAGGGCGGCATCAGGGTCGGTCCACGTGGTCGGCACAGGCTGGTCAGCCAGCGCCTCGACCGTCGCCCGAGCCAGCCTCAGAGCGCTGGCAGGCACAGGCCCGTCGGAGAGGAGGTCGAGCTGATGCACGACGACTTCGACGGCCCAGACCGTGAGGAAGTCGCCGGCCGTGAACACCTGCCCTTGCCATAGGTATCGCCTGTCTTGGCACGTCATGCAGCTGGGCGGTCGCCAAGGACGGTCGCGCGTACGCCGCGCTTCGTCGGCGCTGGGACATCAGCGTTGGCACCGGGTCGTCCGTTGCGTACTGGGTCGCGAAGGCGGACCAGTAGGTCGCGGCGTCGACAGTTGGCTCTGATTCACCCACTGAGACCAGTCCACCGAGCATCTCCTGCCATCCGGCCAGCACGTGCACCGCCACGTCCAGGCGGGTCCGCCCGTGACATCGAGAGACGTCGAGGAGGTCGTACTCGCTGAACGCGTCGACCGCCCGCACGAACGCCTTGATGGACTCTGTGCAGGCGGTGCGACCCTCGTCGAGGGCAACGGTCAGTCCCACAGACGCACCTTAGCCGTCAGGCTGTCCGAGCACCTTCCGGTGTGCGCGCTGAAGACGTCCACCGCAGCGACGCCGTCGCCGCCGAGCGAGCCGACTGCGACGAGCGAGGCGACCGCCACCTCGCGCGTCCGTACGCCGCCGACCATCCTGGCCCCGAGGACCCGGGCCATTCGGCGCAGATGGCCCTGCTCGTCAGGGCCGAACTCCCCTGTCCGTGCCGAGGTGCGCGTCCTAGCGTCGACGTACGCCCACGCCGCATTCCGTCGTGGGCAGGACCAGCCGAGCCGGACGACAGCGTGGAGGCCGCACCGTGTGCACTGCAACGAACTACACCGCCAAGGACCACTACTTCGGGCGCAACCTCGACCTGGAGTTCTCCTACCACGAGTCGGTCACCATCACTCCGCGCAACTACGAGTTCCCGTTCCGTCAGGTCGACGACCTGACGACCCATCACGCCATCATCGGGATGACGACCGTCTCCGACGGCTATCCCCTGTACTACGACGCGACCAACGAGAAGGGGCTGAGCATGGCGGGGCTGAACTTCCCCGGCAACGCCGACTACAAGCCCGAGACGCCGGGGAAGAACAACGTCACGCCGTTCGAGTTCATCCCGTGGATCCTCGGGCAGTTCGAGACGGTCGCCCAGGCCAGAGAGGCTCTGGACGAGATGGTGCTGGTCGACATCCCCTTCAGCCCGGAGTTCCCGCTCTCCCCCCTGCACTGGATCATCTCCGACCGCGAGGAGTCGATCACGGTCGAATCGGTCAAGGACGGGCTACGGGTCTACGACAACCCGGTGAACCTGTTGACCAACAACCCGACCTTCGACATCCAGCTGTTCAACCTCAACAACTACGTGAGCATGTCAACCACCGAGCCGGAGAACCACTTCTCCAAGGAGCTGCACTTCGACACCTACAGCCGAGGCCTGGGGGCGGTCGGTCTGCCCGGTGACCTCTCCTCGATGTCTCGGTTCGTCAAGGCGGCGTTCACGGCGATGAACTCGGTGTCCGGTGAGACCGAGTCCGAGGCCATCAGCCAGTTCTTCCACATCCTCGGCTCGGTCGAGCAGCAGCGGGGCTGCGTGGCGCTCGGGGACAAGTACGAGATCACCATCTACTCCTCGTGCTGCAACACCGACAAGGGCGTCTATTACTACAAGACCTACGAGAACAGCCAAGTCACGGCGATCGACATGCACCGCATCGACCTCGACTCCGACGCCCTCGCGACGTATCCGCTGGTGACCGGGCAGCAGATCCTGGAGCAGAACTAGCGGCGCTCGGGCGGGTCAGGGATCAGGAGGGTCAGGGGCCGACAGCTGAGTACCGATCCCCCACGCGGTAGGTCGCCACGCCCAGCGTGGAGTCGCTCTGGCCGTAGTAGGCGAACCACGTGTCCTTGAAGTGGACGAGTCCCTCGACGAACGTCACGTTGGAGACCAGGCCGTGCCGGTCCTCGTACGTCGAGGGCTCCAGCCAGGGACGCTTCATCTCGGCGAGGATCGTCCCGGGATCGGCCGGATCGAGCAGCAGCTGGCCGGCGGTGTAGCGCACGGTGCCGTCGTCGAACGCCACCGCCGCGTTGTGGATCAGCAGGATCAGGCCGTTGTCGGTCACGATCGGCGGGGGCCCCACCTCCACGAGGAAGTCTCCGAACGTCCCGGCCGGCGTGGGGACCATCACCGGCTCGTCCTGAGAGCACGGCTCCCAGTGCAGCAGGTCCTCGGACCAGGCGTAGTAGATCGACCCCTCCCCGAAGTACATGAGGTAGCGCCCGTCCACCGGCTCGGCCAGGATCCCGCCGGCCTTGCTCCACGGACCGGGCACGCCGTTGCCCTGTGGCAGGAAGGTGTTGAAGTCGGCGAACATCGCGCCGTGCTTGGTCCAGGTCACCAGGTCCGTCGACGTCGCCAGGCATAACCGGGCGTTGATCCGGTCCCATCCGGTGTAGGTGAGGTAGTAGGTGCCGTCCACCTCGGTGACGCGCGGATCCTCGGCGCCGTAGCGGTCGTAGTCCTCGCTCGGCGAGAGCACGGGCTCGGGGTGCCGCTCGAAGTGGAGGCCGTCGTCGCTGGTCGCCAGGCCGACGTGGGAGACGATGTCCTCGGCGTGGGCGCGGTAGAGCAGCGCGACCCGGCCGTCGCGCACCACCGCCGCGGGGTTGTAGACGCTGGCGGACTCCCAGCCGTCCCCCTGGGGACGCAGGATCGGGTTGCGCTCGTACGGCGTGAACGGGCCGAGCGGGAAGTGCGTGCTCATGTCTCACCTCGCAGGTCGACGGTACGGCGGTCCGGCGGAGGGCTCAGCGCACGACCAGGGCGAATCCCCCGGCCGGTACGACGACCCGCACCGCCCGCGCCCGGGTCCACCGCAGGGCCACGAGCCCGCCGCGGCGGTCGTAGGAGCGCACCACCGCACGGCCGCGACCCGCCACGCGGACCACGACGCGCTCAGGGCGGCGCGAGACGCTGGACAACAGGGCGGTGCCGTGGGCCCGGCTGCGCAGCACCAGCCTGGACACGACCGGCACGACCATGACGGCGTCCAGCCTGGCGGGGGCGCCGTCGGTCGCCGTCCTGGCGGTCAGCCGGGTAGCGCCGGCGGACAGCAGGCGCGGCATGGTCACCGGCAGGAGCGCGCCGGGGGCCGGTGAGGCGCCCTGGCGTCCGACCCGGCCGGAGTGGGCCTTGCCGAGCACCGTCCGGCCGGCGCGAAGCGTGGTCACCGCGTCGCTACCGCGCCGCAGGTCGAGCACCGGCAGCACCAGCGACCGGCCGAGACGCCGTACGTCGAAGCGTGCCGTGCCGCCGTCGCCGAGCGCGGCGTAGCCCGTGCCACCGTAGAGCGACTCCCCGGTCCACAGTGACTCGGGGGTCCGCACCGTCGCGTCCCCCGTCAGTGACGCGTCCTCCGCCTCCAGCGTGCGAGTCCCGCGTCGCCCGGTGATCGTCGCGACCCGGGCGGCCGCCCGGATCCGCGGGTGCGCGTCGAGCGCGATCATCGACAGCAGGCCGTGGATCGTGGACTCGGCCCCGGAGTTGCGGTTGATCTCGCCGGTGGCCGAGATGCCGTCGAAGGTGCGCCCCGTGGCCGGGTCGTACATCCGCTCACCCGCCGGGTTGGCCCCGAAGTACCAGGCCGCGACGACGCCGGCCAGGTCGCCCGCGGCTCGCCGTCCGGTGGCGTCGCGCGTCGCGAGCAGCGACTGCAGTCGCGAGTCTGCTCCGTAGGCGATCTGGGAGGCGTCGCCGCGGGTGGGCATCCGCCCGTTGTCGGGGCCGCCGGAGGTGAGCAGCCAGGGGTCGAAGCCGAACGAGTCGGAGGCCGCGACCCTGGCGAGCCTCGGGTCTTCCAGCGCCCGAGAGGCACGGGCCAGGGCGGCCGGCATCTGGGAGCCCCAGGCGTGCCAGAGCGAGCGGGACAGCGCCCAGGGGCGGACGCCGCCGAACGGCCAGGTCCGGGCGTCTCCCCCGCGCAGCATGGCGACCCCCTCGGCGAGCTTGGCCAGGGCGGCGCGGGCGCGGCCCGCTCGGGCGCGTCCCACCGCCTCGACGTACGCCGCGAGCCCGAGCACGGCCTCGGCGCTGGCGTCGGCTCCGTCGGCGATCAGCCAGGCCGGGGCGCGCTGCCCGTCGACGACCAGGCGGTCGCCGTAGCGGTCGAGCACCTGACGCCGCACTGCGTCGACCGAGAGCAGCAGTCGTCGGCGCAGGAACGCCGCGAACGCACGGTCCTCGCCGGCGAAGGCGGCGTACCCCTCCCCCAGCGCCCAGATCGTCCGGGCCACCCAGTACGACGCGTCGCTGTCGGAGGGGTCCGGGAGCTCGACCGGCTCGGCGCTCGGGTTGAGGGTGCCGTCGGGCTGCATCCACAAGACGACGTTGCCGGCGTCGGGGCCGCTGGCGGTCTGCAGGTAGGTGAGGCCGCGCAGCATCGCGTAGGCACGGTCGCGGCTGTCGTCGTCGCCGGTCTGTCGCCAGTGGCGCAGGTAGACGACCGCTGCGCGGCTGACATCGTCGGCGTTGAACGCGCCCTGCCCCCAGGTGTCGGTGGCCGCGTCGTAGTCACCGCCGCCGACGTGGCGGTAGCCGCCGTCGCCGTTGGGCTCGGCGTAGGTCCACAGGACGCCGACCTCCGGCTCCTTTGCGAGGCGGTACGTCGTGTGTCGCGGCTGGGCGGGCGGCGCCACCTTCACGCTCAGCCAGTCGAGGTGGTCGAGGTTGGTCAGCCGCGTCGCCGCAGGCCGGGCGACGGGTGCCGCCTCGGCCGAGGCCGGCGGCACCGCAGCGAGGGTGGCCAGCGTGGCGATCGCCGCCAGGGCCGCGGAGGCCTTCGTCGGTGTGGTCATCGTGACTCCTCGCGGGTCGGTCGTGCGTCGGGGCTCACCCCTTGACCCCCGACCCGAGGTCGGAGGAGGTGAACCGCTTCTGGAAGGCGACGAACAGGGCGACCGCGGGTGCCGCCAACACGACGGAGCCGGCGAGGATCGCGCCGTAGGGGTTGGCCGCGCGGCCGGCGACGTTGCTGATGTAGTTGGCCAGGGACACCGCCAGCGGCTGCATGCCGGTGTCCTTGGTGACCAGGAACGGCCACAGGAACTCGTTCCAGGGGCCGATGAAGGTGAGCAGGACCGCCGTGACCAGGGCGGGCCGGACCAGCGGGAGGGCGACCGACCATAGGATGCGCAGCTCGCTGGCGCCGTCCAGGCGTGCCGCGGAGAACAGGTCCTCGGGCAGTTGGCGGAAGAACTGGCGGAAGATGAACACCGCGGTGGAGTTGATCGCGAACGGCAGGATCATCCCCAGGTAGCTGTCGGCCAGCCCGTAGTTGCGCACGATCATCACGTAGATCGGGATGATCAGCAGCTGGAACGGGATGATCTGCACCATGAGCATCGTCGCGAACAGCGTGCCCTGCCCGCGGAACTCGAGGCGGGCCAGGGCGTAGCCGGCCAGGACGCCGAACACGACCGTGCCGAGCAGCACCCCGCCGGTGAAGATGCCGGAGTTGACCAGCGACTGCACGAGGTCGACCCGCTCGTTGATCTGGGTGTAGTTGTCCAGGGTGAAGCCCCCGGTGGGGAACGCGCCCCCGAGCGAGGTGTCGGGCTCCTTCTGCAGGGACCCGACCACCATGTAGTAGAAGGGGAAGAGGAAGACCAGCGCGCCGGCGTAGAGGACCAGGTGGCGTAGGACCCTCCTCCCCCGGCTCCGCTCGCCGGTCGCCCCGGTGGCTCGAGTTGCGGACGGTACGTCTGCGTGGGCCACGTCAGTCCCTCTCCAGCAGGCGGCGGTTCACGAGCGAGATCACCAGCACGAGGATCACCAGGATCACGCCGATCGCGGCCGCCGTGTCCGGGTTGCCCTGCTCGATCCCGCGCTGGTACATCAGCAGCACCGGGGAGGTGGACGCCCCGTTGGGTCCGCCGCCGTTGGTGAGCAGGTAGGGCTCGGTGAAGAGGTTGGCGCCGGTGATCGTCGCCAGGATCACCACCAGCAGCGTGGCCGGCCGCACCCCCGGCACGGTGACGTGCAGGAACGAGCGGAACCTCGACGCGCCGTCGGTGGACGCCGACTCGTAGAGCTCCTTCGGGACGTTCTGCAGCGCGGCGAGGTAGAGCAGGATGAAGAACCCCAGCTGCTTCCAGGTGACGAAGAGCGCGATGACCGGCATCGCCAGCGTGCTGTTGACCAGCCAGGAGGGGTCCGGAGCCAGCGGCCCCAGAATCTGGTTGACCATCCCGTCGCTGCTGAACAGGAAGAGCCAGACCGCCACCAGCGCCACGCTGGCGGCGACGTAGGGGACGTAGTAGGCCACCCGCAGGAACGTGCGCCCCCGGATCGCGCCGTTGAGCGCGGTGGCGAGGACCAGCGCCAGCACCACCGTCAGCGGCACGTTGATGACCAGGAAGACGCCGACGTTGACCAGCGACTCGCGCACGTCCGGGTCGGAGAGCACCGTGCGGTAGTTGTCGAGACCGACGAACGGCCGCTCCACCTCGGCCCCCGGCGCGGCGAAGAAGTAGTCGTGGAAGCTGATCCACACCGCGAGGCACAGCGGCCAGGCGAAGACGAGGGCGAGGAACACGGCGTACGGCGCCGCCAGCACGATCCCCACGGGGTGGCGCCCCACGAGGCTGGCGACCCAGGAGGGCGCCGCCTTCGACGGACGCGTCGCCCTCGACGGGGGCGGTGCCTCGGGCGGCGCCTGCAGCGTGCTCACGCGGCTCGCCTAGCCCTGTCCGGCCAGGTCCGTGACCTCGCCGGCGGCTCCGCCCAGTGCGTCGTCGACCGGCTCCTCGGCGAAGATCACCGACGAGCTGTAGGCGTCTCGGAAGGCCTGCCAGATCTCAATGGAGTTGGGCACGTTCGGCACCTCGACGGTGCGGGATGCCTGGTCGGCGAAGGCCTCGTACTCGGGGTGCTCCGCGAAGTACTCCGGGTAGGTGCCGGCCAGGTCCTCGCGCATCGGCATCTGTCCGGTCGTCTCCAGGAGCGCCCCGTCCTGCTCCTCGCTGGTCGCGAACTCGAGCACGTCGTAGGCGGTGCCCTGGTTCTCGCAGGCCGAGTACAGGGCGATGTTCTTGGCGTCGGAGAACGTGTAGGTCTCCTCGGCGGGTGTGCCCTGGGAGGTCGGGACGGGCACGGCGCCCCAGTCCACCGACTCCCCGTAGACCGCGATGGCCCACGGCCCGACGATGGACATCGCGGCCTTGCCGTCCGCGAAAGCGTCGCCGTTGTAGACCTCCTGCTGGGCCAGCCCGTCCTCGTACATCGTGGCCCAGAAGTCGGCCACGGCCTGACCCTCCTCGGACTCGAAGGTGGCCTGGTCGTCCTCGACCAGCTGCGCGCCGCCGGTCTCGGCGGCGTAGAGCGGGTAGAAGTCGAACCACGACTGGAAGAACTCGCTCGTGGGTGCCGGCCAGATGGCCGCCTGGGCGGCGCCGCTTTCGACGATCTTCCTGCTGGTGGCGAGGAACTCGTCGTAGGTCGCGAGCGGCGGGTCCTCCGGGTCGACGCCCGCCTTCTTCATCAGGGCCTTGTTGTAGAAGATCATGACCGGGTTGGCCTTCCACGGGATCTGGTAGAACTGCCCGTCCGGCGACTGGTACTGCTCGGCGACCTCCCCCGACCGCTCCTCGACGTAGTCGGCTCCGCCGTCGAAGGCATCGAGTGCCACCAGCCCGCCCTGCTTCTGGAACTGCGGCACGGCCGCGGGCGAGGTGTTGAAGACCAGGCACGGCGCGTTGCCGGCGGTGATCGCGGCGCCGATGACCTCCTCGGAGCTCTGGCCGGCAGGGACCTCCTGGGCCTCGATCTCCTCGTCGGGGTGCGCGTCGTTCCAGGCCTTCACCATCGCCTCGCCCCAGGCGATCTCCTCGGGGTTGTTCGAGAGCCAGACCTTGATCGGGCCGCGGTCGTCGTTGCCCGAGGACCCCTCCCCGTCTCCCCCGCACGCCGCCACCGTGAGCGCCAGCGCACCGAGCGTCGCCGCCATCGTCTTCGTCTTCATGGTCTCTCCTTGGTCGAGCTGTCGGGTACGTCGTGCGGCGCCGGTCCGGTGGAGCCCCGCACCACCAGGCGGGGTGTGCTGAGGACGGGCTCGGTGGGCCGGCGCTGCTCGACCAGGTCGAGCAGCCGGGTGGCGGCCGCGCGGCCCCAGCCGGTGACGTCGGTCGTGACGGTCGTGAGGGGCGGTTGCAGGTAGGCGGCGAGCTCGGTGTCGTCGTACCCGGCGATCGAGAGCCGTCCGGGCACGTCGATGCCGCGGGCGACCGCCACGGCCAGGCCGGCCATCGCCATCAGGTCGTTGGCGTAGACCACCGCGGTGGGCGGCTCGGCGAGGTCCAGCAGGGACGTCGTCGCGGCGGCGCCGCCCTCGGCGGAGAAGTCCGACTCGACGAACGGCCCCGGAGCCAGGCCGGCGTCTGCGAGGGCGGCCGCCCACGCGTCGCGGCGGGACCGGCCGTGGACCATGACCGCGGGTCCGCCGACGTGGGCGATGTGCGTGTGGCCCAGCGACACCAGGTGCTCCACGACCGCTGCGATTCCGGGGCCGTCGTCGACCCCGACCGCGGGCCACAGCCCCTCCCCCAGGTCGGGGCCGACGACCACCGCCGGAAGATCCACCTCGGCGAGCAGCGCCGGGCGGGTGTCGTCGACGTGGAGGTCGGTGAGCAGGACGCCGTCGACGCGCCCCTGCTCGGCGAGGCGCCGGTAGGAGGCGTGGCCCTCGTCGTCCTCGGGGACCAGCTGCAGCAGCAGCGCGTAGCCGCTCTCGGCCAGCACGCTCTCCACCCCGGCGATGAAGGAGGGGAAGAACGGGTCCGCGCGCAGCGTCTCCGGGGGCCGGGCGATCACCATCCCCACCGCGAGCGCCCGGGACACCGAGAGCGCCCTCGCCCGCGAGCTCGGCGTCCAGCCCATCGCACGAGCGGTCTCCAGGATCCGCTCCCGGGTCTCCGGAGCGATCCCGGGGCGGTCGTTGAACGCGAACGACACCGCGCCCTTCGACACGCCGGCCTTGCGGGCGACGTCGTTGATGGTGGGACGAGGTGTCACGCACGTCACTAAACCGGTTTAGGACGGGCCGGTCAAGGGTGGACGGGGAGGCTTTGCCCCCACGGGAAATCGGCTTGTGCCGCCCGCCTGGGCCGCCTAGCGTCCACGAGATGACGCCAGAGTTGCATGCGCTCACCTTCGACGCCGACGACCCGGCGGCGCTGGCCACCTTCTGGGCCGCATTCCTCGGATGGGAGACCACCAACGATCCCGACGACCCCGAGGCGCTCGCGTTGCTGCCCGACGACGACACCGGCTTCCGCCTCCGCTTCCAGCCGGCCGACCGGCCCAAGTCCGTCCCCAACCAGATGCACTTCGACCTGACCAGCACGTCGCTCGAGGACCAGGACCGCACCGTGGCGCGCGCCCTCGCCCTCGGCGCCCGCCGCCTCGACATCGGGCAGGGCCCCGATGCCACGCATGTGGTGCTCGGCGACCCCGAGGGCAACGAGTTCGACGTGATCGAGCCGGGCAACAGCTTCCTCGCCGACGGCGGGTTCATCGGCGCGCTCGCCAGCGACGGCACCCAGGAGGTCGGCTACTTCTGGAGCCGGGCGCTGGACTGGCCGCTGGTCTGGGACCAGGACCAGGAGACCGCCATCCGCTCACCCCGGGGCGGCCCCAAGATCACCTGGGGCGGTCCCCCCATCGACCCGAGGCCCGGCAAGAACCGGCTGCACTTCGACCTGGTCCCGCCTCCCGGCGGTGACCAGCACGCGGCCGTCGACCGGCTGCTCTCGCTGGGTGCCACCCGCATCGACATAGGGCAGGGAGACGTCGACTGGGTGGTGATGGCCGATCCCGACGGCAACGAGTTCTGCGTCAAGGCGCCGCGCTGACAGGCCGCGGAGGTGCCGTCGAGGCGTCCGCCTGCGGCGCGGCGCCGCAGGGCCACGAAAGCCTGCGGTTTGGTCACAAACCGCAGGCTGGCACCCGTCGAACCTGTGGTTTGTGACCAAACCGCACGTTCCCGAAGGTCCGGTTACGCCGAACGGTGTCGCGGCACCCTCGTGGCGCTGCCCGAGCCCGGGCGCGGTCGTCTACCGCCGGGTGATGATCGACCGGCCGCTGGCCGCCACGCGGCCCCCCGGCTCGTCGAGACGGTGCTTGGCCCGCCGGCCTAGGCCCCGACGTACGCCGCCAGGTGCTCGCCGGTGAGCGTCGAGCGCCCGGCGACCAGGTCCACCGGGGCGCCCTCGAAGACGACCGTGCCCCCGTCGTGGCCCGCGCCGGGTCCCAGGTCGATGATCCAGTCTGCGTGCGCCATCACGGCCTGGTGGTGCTCGATCACGATCACCGACTTGCCGGAGTCGACGAGCCGGTCGAGCAGGCCGAGCAGGTTCGCGACGTCGGCGAGGTGCAGGCCGGTGGTGGGCTCGTCGAGGACGTAGACATCGCCCCTCTCGGCCATCTGCGTGGCCAGCTTCAGACGTTGCCGCTCGCCGCCGGAGAGGGTCGTGAGCGGCTGCCCGAGTTTGAGATAGCCCAGGCCGACGTCCTCGAGCCGCTCCAGGACCTTGTGGGCCGCCGGGGTCTTGGCCTCGCCGTCGGCGAAGAATTCCTCGGCCTCGGCCACCGACATCGCCAGGACGTCGGCGATGTTCCTCCCGCCCAGCGTGTACTCGAGCACGGCGGCCTGGAAGCGTCTGCCCTCGCACTCCTCGCATGGCGACTCGACGGTCGCCATGACGCCGAGCTCGGTGAAGATCACGCCGGCGCCGTTGCAGGTCTGGCAGGCGCCCTCGGAGTTGGAGCTGAAGAGGGCGGGCTTGACGCCGTTCGCCTTCGCGAAGGCCTTGCGGATCGGCTCCAGCAGTCCGGTGTACGTCGCCGGGTTGCTGCGACGTGAGCCCTTGATCGCGCCCTGGTCGATCACCACGACGCCCTCGCGCTGCGCGACCGAGCCGTGGATCAGCGAGCTCTTGCCCGACCCGGCGACGCCCGTGACCACGCACAGCACGCCGAGCGGCACGTCGACGTCGACGTCGCGCAGGTTGTGGGTGGCGGCACCCCGGACCTCCAGGGCCCCGGTGGGCTCACGCACCCCCTCCTTGAGCACTGCCCGGTCGTCCAGGTGCCGGCCGGTGACGGTGTCACTGGTCCGCAGTCCCTCCACGCTCCCTTCGAAGCACACCTCGCCGCCGCCGGAGCCTGCTCCCGGTCCCAGGTCGACGACGTGGTCGGCGATGGCGATCGTCTCCGGCTTGTGCTCGACCACGAGCACGGTGTTGCCCTTGTCGCGCAGCTGGAGCAGCAGCTGGTTCATCCGCTCGATGTCGTGGGGGTGCAGACCGATGGTCGGCTCGTCGAAGACGTAGGTGACGTCGGTGAGGGACGACCCGAGGTGCCGGATCATCTTGGTGCGCTGGGCCTCTCCCCCCGACAGCGTGCCGGCGGGCCGGTCGAGCGAGAGGTAGCCCAGCCCGATCTCGGTGAACGAGTCGAGCAGGTGGCGCAGCCCCTTCAGCAGCGGTGCGACCGACGGCTCGTCGAGCGCGCTTACCCAGGGGGCCAGGTCGCTGATCTGCATCCGGCAGAGGTCCGCGATGCTCTTGCCCTGGATCTTGGACCGCAACACCTCCTTGGTCAGCCGCGTGCCCTCGCACTCGGGGCAGGTCTGGAACGTGACGGCCCGCTCGACGAAGCGCCGCACGTGCGGCTGCATGGCCTCGGGGTCCTTGGACAGCATCGACTTCTGGATCCTGGGGATGATCCCCTCGTGGGTCAGGTTGACGCCCTCGACCTTGATCTTGGTCGGCTCGGCGTAGAGCAACGTGTCGAGCTGCTTCTTGGTGAACTTCACGATCGGCTTGTCCATCGGCAGCCCGGCGCCCTCGAAGAGGCGCCCGTACCACCCGTCCATCGAGTAGCCGGGGATCGTCAGTGCCCCCTGACTCAGCGACTGGGACTCGTCGTAGAGCGCGGTGAGGTCGATGTCGCTGACGTGGCCCATGCCCTCGCACCGAGGGCACATGCCGCCGAGGTAGACCTCGTCCTTGACGACGCTCTTCTCCACCCGTCCGCCCTTGTCCGTGCTCATCACCCCGCTGGCCTTGCGGGTCGGCACGTTGAACGAGTACGCCGTCGGCGGACCGACGTACGGCCTGCCCAGGCGGCTGAAAAGGATGCGCAGCATGGCGTTGGCGTCGGTCGCGGTGCCGACGGTGGAGCGGGGGTTGGCACCCATGCGCTCCTGGTCGACGATGATCGCCGTCGTCAGGCCCTCGAGCAGGTCGACCTCCGGGCGGGTCAGCGTCGGCATGAAGCCCTGCAGGAACGCGCTGTAGGTCTCGTTGATCATCCGCTGGGACTCGGCCGCGATGGTCGCGAACACCAGCGAGCTCTTGCCGGAGCCGGAGACACCGGTGAACACCGTCAGTCGGCGCTTGGGGAGCTCCACGCTGAGGTCACGCAGGTTGTTGACCCGCGCGCCCTCCACGCGGATGAGGTCGTGACGGTCGGCGGGGTGGGTGCTCATGGGTTCTCCCTCGGTCGTGCCGGCTCGGGCGCGGCGCCCAGACTAGGGCTGACCGGTGACCCCGGTCGTCCTCATCGCTGACGCGGCCAGGCGAGAGTGTGTGACATCGCACGCTCTCGCGCCGTACGTCGGACGGCGGTGTTCGCTCATCACCGGCACACTGGCGGGGTGCTGCACCGACACCCCTTCCTGAGCCTGCTGACCGGTGGCTACCTGGTCTTCGTCGCCTGGCTCACCCTGACGCCGCAGCCGATCGGCCCCGACGACCAGGATCTGATCATCCGGGCCCTCGAGGCGCTGCACCGGCGCGGCTACGCCGAGTCGATCGACTACAACCGGCTGGAGTTCCTGGCCAACATCGCCCTGTTCGTGCCGATCGGGATGTTCCTGCTGCTCCTGTTCGGCGCCGGGCAGTGGTGGCTGGCCGCCATCGGCGCGTTCCTGCTGACGTCGTTCATCGAGACGGTGCAGCAGCAGATCCCCGGCCGAGTCTCCGACGACCGCGACCTGATCGCCAACACCCTGGGCGGGCTGATCGGGATCGTGGTCGCCCTGGTGCTCACCCTGCCCGCCACGCTCCGGCGGCGCCGCGCACGACGCCGACGCGCCGCCGGGGTCGCGTGACGGGCGGGCGGCTCAGCAGCCCGGCCTGGCCGCGCTCAGCTCGTCGTTGAGCCCGTCGAAGCTGCCGAAGTCCTCGACGGCGCCGGCAGCCACGCAGCGAGTGCTGCCGCCGTAGCCCGGGTCCTCGTAGACGCGCCAGGCGCCGGGCTCGCGGTTCCAGACCGACTTCACGTTGTCGTTGAGGTCGCCGCCGGCGAAGTCGTGGAAGTCCGCCGAGCGCCGGGCGAGCTGGACGCGCCAGCCGCCGCGATCGTCGTCGTCGTACATGCAGAAGTAGCCGACGTCGCAGGTGTCGTCGTAGAACGCCGCCGCGCCGTTGTTGAGATCGTTGACGAAGTGGAAGTACGTCGCGACCGCAGCGCCGCAGCCGTTGGGGTCGCCCTGGTTGTCGCATTGGCGGTCCATGTCGGCGCGGAAGGCGGTGTTGATCCGCAGTCGCATCTGCTCCGAGGGCCGCAGCTGCAGGCCGTTGCCGTAGTTGCGGAAGCCGAAGTCGTGGCGCACGCAGGAGCGCCGGAAGTTGTCGGAGAACGGGTTGGGCGGCCCGCTGCAGCCGTCGTCGGTCCAGTCGAACTGCGTGTCGATGCCCGACTTGGCGGTGTTCTTGACGCGCATGAACTGCGCCAGCGTCATGTCGAACATCAGCGTGTTGGCGCGGGCGCGCAGCTGGGACTGGGTGTACGCCGCGGCGGGGGCCGGGCCGGCTGCCTGGACGGGCGCGGGCGGCCACGCGCCGGCCAGGCAGGTGAGGGCGGCCAGAGTGGTCAGCAGGAGACGCTTCATGGGGGGTCCTTCCGAGACATGACAGGACCGACGCCCCCCGAGCCGAATCCCTTGGGTGTGGTTGGACGCTAGTCCCACGGCCGCCTCGCCCCCGCCATGCCGACGGGCCATTTCCCCTAGTCATTTCGGACTAGCCCGCGCGAATCGGCCCCAGGCCCCGGCCGTCAGCACGTAGCGTCGTGGGCAACGACTTCACGGGGGCGACGACATCATGTGGGACACCGTTCCGAGCAGCACTCACCAGCTCAGCCACGACATGCCGTGCGCTCGGTGCGGGCACGCGAGGCACACCTTCCTCGCGTGCAGCGACTCCTGCGAGTGCGCGCCGCTCGCCGCGCCGCCCGCGCGCGCGCTCGCCCGAGCCTGAACCCTTGAGCCGAGGCCCGGCCGGGGCCGCTCAGGGCTCCAGCAGCACCTTGACGGCGCGACGCTCGTCCATCGCGCGGTAGCCGTCGGCCGCCTGCGCGAGCGGCAGGGTGAGGTCGAAGACCAGCCCGGGCTCCATCCGGCCGGCCAGCACGTGGTCGAGCATCTCGGGGAGGTAGCGCCGCACCGGCGCCATGCCGCCGCGCAGACCAACGTTCTTCTGGAACATCCGGCGCACGGGCAGCTCCACGCCGTGCGGGACGCCGACGAAGCCCACCGTCGCGCCCGGGCGGGCCACGGCGAAGGCAGTGCCCATCGCGTCGTCGGTGCCGACGCACTCCAGCACCGCGTCGGCCCCGATCCCGCTGGTGATCTCCTTGACCTCCGCCGCGCCCTCCCTGCCGCGCGCGGCGACCAGGTGGGTGGCGCCGAAGGCCGTGGCGATCTGCTGGCGCGACTCGTGGCGCGACATGGCGATGACCCTCTCGGCCCCCATGACCGACGCGGCCAGGACGCCGCACAGCCCGACGGCGCCGTCCCCCACGACGACGACCGTGCCGCCCTCGGGGACACCGGCGGCGACGGCCGCGTGCCACCCGGTGGGCATCACGTCGGAGAGCGCCAGCAGGGACGGCACGAGGGCCGGGTCGGGCTCGCCGTCGAGCTTGACCAGGCTGCCCTCCGCCTGGCCGACCAGCGCGTACTCCCCCTGGCCGCTCGTGGTCATGCTCAGGTTGCTGCAGGCCGACTGCACGCCGGCCTCGCAGTGAGCGCAGGTGTTGTCACAGTGGCAGAACGGGACGATGACGAAGTCGCCCGGACGGAAGGACGCCACCTCCGAGCCCACCTCCTCCACCACGCCGATGCACTCGTGGCCGATGGTGGCGCCGGGCGTGATGTCGTTCTCGCCGCGGTAGGGCCACAGGTCCGAGCCGCAGATGCAGCCCGCGGTGACCTTGACGATGGCGTCGGTGGGGCTGGTGAGGACCGGGTCGGGGACCTGCGAGACACGGATGTCACCGGGTCCGTGGATGGTGGTGGCGCGCATGTGTGCCATCCTCGCACTGGCCCGGGCCGGCCCCACGACCCGCCGTCGCGCCGGTGGTTTGCGTTATCTCACATGTGAGTTACCTTGGAAAACATGGCATTGGACTACAAGGGCCGGATCGGTCATCTGATCCGCGACGCACGCAAGCACCGCGGCCTCACCCAGCACCAGCTGGCCGCGCTGCTCAACACGAGCCAGAGCGCGATCAACCGGATCGAGAAGGGCCACCAGAACCTCTCCCTGGAGATGCTGGCCCGCATCGGCGAGGCCCTGGACTCCGAGATCGTGGCGCTCGGCGCCGGACCGACGCACCTGCGCGTGACGGGCCCGACCACCCTGTCGGGCAGCATCGACGTCAAGACCTCGAAGAACGCCGGCGTCGCGCTCCTGTGCGCCACGCTGCTCAACCGTGGCCGCACCACGCTGCGCAAGGTAGCGCGCATCGAGGAGGTGAACCGGCTGCTCGAGGTGCTCAACAGCCTGGGCGTGCAGACCAAGTGGCTCAACGACCAGAACGACCTCGAGATCATCCCGCCCAAGGAGCTCGACCTCGGTCACATCGACGAGGAGGCGGCCCGCCGTACCCGCTCGATCATCATGTTCCTCGGCCCGCTGCTGCACCGCTCCGACGCCTTCGACCTGCCGTACGCCGGCGGCTGCAACCTCGGCACCCGCACCGTCGAGCCGCACATGTCGGCGCTGCGGCCCTTCGGCCTCGAGGTCAAGGCGACCGAGGGCTCGTACCACGCCCAGGTCAACCGCGCCATCGAGCCGGGGCGACCGATCGTCCTCACCGAGCGTGGTGACACCGTCACCGAGAACGCGCTCATGGCCGCCGCGCTGCACCCCGGGACCACGATCATCCGCAACGCCTCGTCCAACTACATGGTCCAGGACCTGTGCTTCTACCTGCAGCGTCTCGGCGTCGAGGTCGAGGGCATCGGCACCACGACCCTCACCGTCACCGGCAAGTCCGTCATCGACGTCGACGTCGACTACTCCCCCAGCGAGGACCCGATCGAGGCGATGTCGCTCCTGGCCGCCGCGATCGTCACGAAGTCGTCGATCACGATCCGCCGCGTCCCGATCGAGTTCCTCGAGATCGAGCTGGCCCTGCTCGAGGAGATGGGGTTCAGCTACGAGCGGACCGAGGAGTACGTCGCGGCCAACGGCGCCACCCGGCTGGTCGACCTCACGACCCGGCCCTCTGAGCTGCACGCCCCGCTCGACAAGATCCACCCGATGCCCTTCCCGGGCCTCAACATCGACAACCTGCCGTTCTTCGCGGTCATCGCGGCCACCGCCGAGGGTCAGACCTACCTGCACGACTGGGTCTACGACAACCGCGCCATCTACCTCACCGACCTCAACAAGCTGGGCGGCCACGTCCAGCTGCTCGACCCGCACCGGGTCATGATCGAGGGCCCGACGCACTGGACCGGTGCCGAGCTCATGTGCCCTCCGGCCCTCCGGCCCGCCGTCGTGGTGCTCCTGGCGATGCTCGCCTCCCGCGGCACCTCTGTCCTGCGCGGCACCTACGTCATCCACCGCGGCTACGAGGACCTCGCCGAGCGCCTCAACCAGCTCGGCGCCTCCATCGACACCTTCCGCGACATCTGAGGCCTCTGCCGCGACGGTCTGCGGTTTGGTCACAAACCGCAGATCCCGGCCGGTCCGGACCGCGGTTTGTGACCAAACCACGTACCTCGGGGCGCGTGACGCCGTGCGGCCGGCTGAGTCGCGGTTTGGTCACAAACCGCAGATCCGAGCCGTCGCAGCCTGCGGTTTGTGACCAAACCACGGGCGCGACGCGCGCACCGACTCAGTCGAACAGCGTCTCGACCCACGCGCGGGCCGGCGGGCGGGAGGAGACGGGCGCCTGCGCCATGTCCGCCGTGATCCGCGGCAGCGGGGCGGTGTGCTGGCCGGCGTGCCGGTGCCAGTCGAGCTCGGACTCGGTCAGGGCGCCGAGGTCGGCACGCGAGAGGAAGACGCCGTGCCCGTCGGGGCACTGGCTCACCTCGCCGTCACCGAGCCCTCGCGACACCATCTCCGCACCGCAGCGAGGACAGCTCAAGGTCTCCATGCTCCGACGGTAGACCTGCGCCGGCATGGGTGGCGGACGCGCGCCGAGATACTGCCAGCTGGTCCCGACACCCACCTCCCCGCGGGGCCGGGGCGGAGCGGTCGGGCTCGGCGTACGGCGTGGCGGGGTCGGTGCGGCACGGGGCGCGGTGGATCGGGGTCGCGGGGTGGATACTGCACCCCGTGACGTCACCGCTGACGGGGTTCGCCTACCTCGACGAGCCTCAGGCGCAGCCGGGGTCCGTGCTGGCGTTCGCGCACCGCGGCGGCGCCTACCACCCGGAGATCGAGGGTCTCGAGAACACGGTCGCGGCCTTCCGGCACGCGGTGCAGCTCGGCTACGAGTACCTCGAGACCGACGTCCACGTCACCAGCGACGGCGTGCTGCTGGCCTTCCACGACGACGTGCTGGACCGGGTCACGGACCGGACCGGCAGCCTGGCGACCTCGACGTACGAGGAGGTACGGCGGGCGCGGGTCGGCGGCCGCGAGCAGGTGCCCACCCTGGAGATGCTCTTCGACGAGTTCCCCTCCGCCCGATTCAACATCGATCTCAAGTCCGACGGGGCGGTCACCGCCCTGGCCGACTTCCTCGCCGCGCGCGACGCCTGGGACCGGGTGCTGGTCGGGTCGTTCAAGGTACGTCGGCTGAGGCGGTTCCGGGCGCTGACCCGAGGTCGGGTCGCGACCTCCGCCCACCCGCTCGAGGTCGCGGCGTACCGGTTGCTGCCCAGCGGCCGCCTGGCGCGACTCCTGACGCGTGGGCGCCTCGCCGCCCTGCAGATCCCGCACCGGCGCGGCCGGCTGGTCGTCGCCACCCGCGGCCTCGTACGCCGAGCCCACGCGGCCGGCCACCACGTCCACGCGTGGACCATCGACGACCCCGAGGAGATGGACGAGCTGCTCGACCGCGGTGTCGACGGCCTGTTCACCGATCGCACCGACGTGCTCAAGACCGTGCTCCAGCGGCGCGGACAATGGAGGGAGACCACATGACGACCCAGCCCAGCGGTGTCGCCGATCTCGGACCGCTCAACAGGGCCCGGGAGCAGAAGGCCTGGTACTTCTACGACTGGGCCAACAGCGCGTTCGCCACCACGGTGGCCGGAGTGCTCTTCGGGCCCTACCTGATCGCGATCGCCGAGGAGGCCGCGGTCGACGACCGCGTCTCGCTGCTGGGCATCTCGGTGGACCCCGGAGCCCTGCCCGCCTACGTCATCACGGCCTCGACGCTCATCTCGGCGATCCTCCTGCCGCTGCTGGGAGCGGTGGCCGACCGCACCTCGCGCAAGAAGGACCTGCTCGCCGGCTTCGCCTGGGCCGGTGCCTTCTTCGCCGCACTGCTCTTCTTCATGACCGGCGACAACTGGCAGTTCGGCGCCATCACCTTCGTCATCGCCAACCTGTGCTTCGGTGCCTCCGCGGTGGTCAACGACTCCATCCTGCCGTTGATCTCCGACGAGTCCGAGCGCGACCGGGTCTCCTCCCGCGGCTGGGCCTACGGCTACGCCGGCGGCGGGCTGCTGCTCGCGCTGAACTTCGTGCTGGTCAGCTTCCACGACACCTTCGGTCTGACCGAGGGCATGGCCGTCCGGATCTCGCTGCTCTCGGCCGCCGTGTGGTGGGCGGCGTTCACATTCATCCCGTGGCGAGGTCTGCGCAACCACCCGCCCGCCGATGTCGAGCATGTCGAGGGCGGCGTCCTGCAGCGCAGCTTCGGGCAGCTCTGGCTCACGCTCAAGGACATGCGCAACTACCCCGTCGCGCTCACGTTCCTGTTGGCCTACCTGTTCTTCAACGACGGCATCCAGACGGTCATCAGCCAGGCCTCCGTCTACGGCGTGGAGGAGCTCGGCTTCGAGCAGGGGACGATGCTCGGGGTCTACCTGCTCGTGCAGTTCGTCGCGGTCGGCGGGGCGCTGCTGTTCGGTCGCATCGCCGCCACGAGAGGTGCGAAGAACACGATCCTGGGCGGCCTGGTGATCTGGATGCTGATCGTCACCGCCGGCCTGGTGATGCCGGATGAGTCCCTCCTCCCGCTCCTGGGCCTCGGGGCGGCCATCGGCCTGGTGCTCGGCGGGACCCAGGCGCTGGCGCGCTCGTACTTCTCGCTGCTGATCCCCCGGGGCAAGGAGGCGGAGTACTTCAGCTTCTACCACGCCATGGAGCGGGGTACGTCATGGTTCGGCACGCTCGTCTTCGGGCTCGTCTACACGTTCACCGGCTCCTACCGACCCGCCATCTTCGCCCTCATCCTGTTCTTCATCGTCGGCGGGCTACTGCTGATGCGTGTCGACACCGCGCGCGGCATCCGGGAGGCCGGCAACGACCTCCCGGGCGTCTACTGACGTCGCCTCGGCGGCGTGAGGGATCGCGCATCGATCTTTGCGACGAACCCGTGATTGCCGGAATCTTTGAGCGGCTCGCTAACGTTGAACGAGTACGGGGGTCCCAGCTCCCATCGGTCCAGACCGGTTTTGGTCAGGTGCCGATCGGGGTACTGCTCCCCTGACTGAATCCCACGGGGAAACACTAGTTTGGAGGTGCCTCAATGGCGGAGCGCACATTGCGTGGCGCACGGCTCGGAGGCCAGAGCTTCGAGGACGAGCGCGGGATCGAGTTCGCGGCCCGGCAGCAGGTGGGCTACCGCTGCCCGCAGGGCCACACGTTCGAGATCACGATGTCGGTCGAGGCGGACGTCCCGGCGATCTGGGAGTGCCCGCGCTGCGGTGCCGAGGGGCTCAGCACCGACGGAATCGAGAAGGTGGAGAAGGCCGAGAAGCCGGCGCGCACCCACTGGGACATGCTCCTGGAGCGGCGCTCGGAGAAGGAGCTCGAGGACATCCTCAAGGAGCGCCTCGACCTGCTCCGAGGTGGCGAGATCGGCCCCGCCCACCTGCACCGCGCCAACGCGAAGAAGCGCAAGGCCACGGCCTGAGCGCACCCGCACCACCACGCCCCGATCCGGTCTCGCCGGGTCGGGGCGTTCTCGTTGTCCCGGAAGGCGGAGCCGCTCAGCGCGGGGGTGGATCGATGACGTCGCCCTGGACGACGTCACCCGGACCGCCGGAACCGCCCGGGCCGCCGCCCGCGCTCCCCGGGCCTCGCGGAGCGGTGCCACCCGGCGGACGGCGCGTGGAGACGACCAAGACCCGCCGGGCGACGAACGCCGTCAGCAGGCGCCGGAAGACCGGCCTGGTGACGGGCAGGATCAGCAGGATGCCGAACGCGTCGGTGACGAATCCCGGGCTGAGCATCAGCGTGCCGCCGATGAGGATCAGCGCCCCGTCCGCCAGCTCCCGGGTGGGCATCGTGCCGGTGCCGATGGCGCCGTTGAGCGCACGCCAGGCCCGCGCTCCCTCGCGCCGGATCAGCCAGCCGCCGAGGATGCTGGCGGCCACTAACAGCAGGATCGTCCACCAGGCTCCGATCACCTGACCCACCTGGATCAGCACGTAGAGCTCCAGGAGCGGGACGACGACCAGGGCCAGCACCAGCACCCAGCCCAGGCGGCTGCGTCGGGGGCTCATCGCGGCGCCCCTCCGCGCCGCCGCACCGCGTGGCGTACCTGCTGGGCGCGCTCGTCCAAACCCCACCGGGTGATGCGCACGAGCGACTCCCGCGCGACCTCCGGGGTCATCTTGGAGTCGCCGCGCACCCGCTCCACGAACTCGATCGGCACCTCGCGCACCGTCAGTCCCGCGTGCAGGGTCCGGAACACCAGGTCGGTCTGGAAGACGTAGCCGGTCGAGCGGACCTGGCCGAGGTCGATCTTCTCCAGGGCGCTGCTGCGGAAGAGCCGGAAGCCGGAGGTCGCGTCGTGTACGTCGATCCCGAGCAGCACGCGCACGTAGAGGTTGCCGCCGCGAGACAGGGCCTGGCGCGAGCGTGGCCAGTTGACCACCGAGCCGCCGGGGATCCACCGGGACCCGATCACCAGGTCCGCCCCGACGATCGCGTCCAGGAGCCTGCCGAGCTCCTCGGGCTGGTGGGAGCCGTCGGCGTCCATCTCCCCGATGACGTCGTAGCCCTCCTGCAGTGCCCAGCGGAACCCCTCGACGTACGCCGCGCCGAGCCCCGCCTTCGCCCGGCGGTGCAGCACCCGCACCTGGGGGTCCTCGGCGGCGAGTTCGTCGGCGAGGGCGCCGGTCCCGTCGGGGGACGCGTCGTCCACCACGAGGATGTCGACCGCCGGCTGAGCACGGCGCAGCCGCTGCACGATCCAGGGCAGGTTGGCCGCCTCGTTGTACGTGGGCACGACCATCACCACGCGCCCGACGTCGGCGATGCTCATGTCAGTACCTCGTCACGCGCGGGCTCGGCCGGTGCCGGCTCGTGGCCCCCGGTCCTGGGCCTCCGACGATACGCGAGGGCACCCAGCACCAGCACCGCCGCGGTGGCCACCGCGCTGCCCCGACCGATCCACGGTGCGAGACGGACGCCGGGCGTCACCCCGCCCCTCAGCGCGACCTCCTCGACGAGTACCGCGCGGGTGCGGGGATCGGCGGTCGCCACGACCTCGCCGTCGGGCGAGATGACCCCGGAGATGCCGTTGGTCGAGGCGACCACCAGCCACTTGCCGGTCTCGACCGCGCGCAGCCGGGTCATCGCGAACTGCTGGTCGATCTGATCGGTGAAGATGAAGCTGGCGTTGCTGGTCTGCACGGTCAGGAGCTCGGCTCCCCGCGTGACCTGGTCGTAGATGCCGTCGTCGTAGGCGATGTCGAAGCAGATCGAGTCGGCGATCTCCACGCCGGCGACCCGCAGCGGGGTCTGTCGGGTTCCGCTGAGCATGTCGCGCGGGATGAGCGCGAGCTTGCCGAAGGTGCCCGAGAGGTACTTGCGGAACGGGATGTACTCGCCGTACGGCACCGGGTGGCGCTTGGTGTAGCGCTCCCCCGCGCCGGTCACGGGGTCCCACACGATGCCCTGGTTGAGGACGTGGTCGGGCCCGGAGTCGACGATCCCGCCCACGAGCACCGGCACTCCGATCGCCGCCACGGCCTCCCGGATCCCGGCATTGACGCTCGGGTCGGTGAACGGGTCGCTCGCCGTGGAGTTCTCCGGCCAGAGCACGAAGTCGGGGCGCGGCGCGGTGCCAGCCTCCACCTCGGCCGCGAGGTCCACCGTGGCATCGACGTGGTTGCGGGTGACCTGCTCGGCGTCGTAGAGGATGTCGTTGCCCGGGCCGGGCACGTCTCCTTGCACTGCGGCCACCGTCACTGTGCCGGTCTCCTCCAGGGAGTACGGCATCAGGGCCGGCAGCAGCGTGAGGGCTAGCAGACCGACCGCGACCCCGGCGGCGACGAGACGCTGACGAGCACTGGCCACCACCACCCACGCCAGCAGGCTCCCGAGGCCGGCGAGCAGCAGGCTGACGCCGACGGCGCCCACGTAGGCCAGGGCGGGCGCCACCGGCGTGTCGACGACCGCGAAGGAGAGCCGACCCCACGGCATCCCGCTGAACGGCCAGCCGCTGCGCACGACCTCCATCGTCACCCACGCCGTGGCCGTCCACAGCGGCCACAGCCGGCGGCGGTGGAGGGCGGCGGTCACCGAGCCGAGGAGGCCGTAGAACGCCGCCTCGATGCCGGCCAGGGCGCCCCAGGCGTCGACCCCGACCGAGTCGCGCATCCACCAGATGTGGGTGAAGTAGAAAGCGACGCCGAAGGCCAGTCCGGGCACCCAGCCCGAGCGGGCCCGCAGCCCGCGGGTGCTGAGGACGAACCCGGCCACCGCCACGGGGAGCACGACTGGCCAGGCCACGGGCTCGAACGCTGCGGAGAGCAGCAGGCCGGCGGCCAGCGCGAGAAGGATCCGCTGCAGCACACCATGAAAACTACCGGGTGCCGTCGACCGGCCACGATCCGCAGGTCCGGGAGGGCCCCAGGCCCCGTCGGCCATCCCGGGTCACGACAGGCTGCCGAGGTCGGGAAGTTGTCTAGGGGGCAAGGGGCCCTTCCGGGTCCGCTCTCGTGAGGGCGGACCGACCTCCGCGAACCACGTCGGACAGGTGAGTGGCGCCTTCACCCTCCGACCCGGCCACTCGGACGTCGGTACGCCGGCCACGATCTGCGTGAGCGGACGGCCCGACCTTCGTCCCCAGGCCCGGGACTGTCAACTGGCTGTTGACCTGCGCAAACGCGTGAAAGCGCAGGTCAGGACCGCGACTCGCTCGAGGAAAATTATTGGCAAATTCCCGGCCGTCGCGGCGTGTCGCCCGGCGGCACGCCGGACCGGATCGGGCCGCGCCCGTGACTCAGGGGACGACCACGGTGCCCGTGGCGGTGGTCGCGAGTACCGGGGGTTCCAGCAGGGCCGCGGCGCCGGGGCGATCGGGGGTGGCCGCGCCGCGGGCTACGACGAGGACGGCGAACTCCATCACCCGCGATCGGGTCCCCGCACCGACGAGCTCGCAGGTCACCTCGAGCACGTCGCCGGCGCGCACCGGCGCTCGGAACTGCACGTCGGAGTAGGAGGCGAACAGGCCCTCGTCGCCGTCGGTGCGGATGCACATCTCGGTGGCGACGTCGCCGAAGAGCCCCAGGCTGTAGCTCCCGTCGACGAGGTTGCCGGCGTAGTGCGCGTGCGCGTAGGGCACGTAGCGCCGGTGCACCACCCGGGTGCCGACGAGCCCGTCGTGGGGACCGGTCATCAGGAGGCCTTCCTCTGCGTGAGCTGGTGGACGAGGTACGACGCCACCTCGCCGGGCGTCGTTCCGCGGCCGAACACCCGGTCGACGCCGAGCTCCCCGGCCATCGCCTCGTCGAAGCGCGGGCCGCCCACGATCAGCAGCGGCCGCCGGTCCGAGGGGTAGGACTCCCGGAACGCCGCGGACATCTCGCGGGTGTTGAGCAGGTGCGCGTCGCGCTGGGTGACGACCTGGGAGACCAGGACGGCGTCGGCCCGCTCGGCCCGGGCGCGCTCGACCAGCTGCGGCACGGAGACCTGGGCGCCGAGGTTGAGCACCCTCAGCTCCCGGTAGTACTCCAGGCCCTTCTCACCGGCGAAGCCCTTGATGTTGAGGATCGCGTCGATGCCCACCGTGTGGGCGTCGGTGCCGATGCAGGCCCCGACGACGGTGAGGCGGCGCCGGAGCGCACGCTTGATCGCCGCGTTGGCCTCCTTGGGGGTGAGCAGCGGGTAGTCCCGCTCCACCACCACGACCTGGCTGGTGTCGACGAGGTGGTTGACCCGCCCGTAGACGACGAAGAACGTGAAGTCCGGCCCCATCGGCTTGGCGTGCACGACGAGCGCGGGGTCCATGCCCATCTTCTGGGCCAGCTGCGCCGCGGCGCCCTCGGCCACCTTGGAGTGGGCGAGCGGGAGGGTGAAGCTGAGCTGCACCATCCCGTCGCCGGTCGTGTCGCCGTACGGGCGCACGAGGTGCGGGGTCTGCTCGCTCACGCTTCCTCCAGGATCTCGGATGCGGGGTTGTAGTAGCCGCCCGACTTCGGCGCCACGCCGTCCAGCCCTCGCCCGGCGTCGGCGGGGCGCTTCATGAGCCCGAACGTGCCGTCGGCGATCGCGTCCAGGAGCCCGTGGTCGTGCTCGAGGATGCGGTCCATCAGCTCGATCGACTCCCCCAGGACCTGGCGCGCGCGCTGCACGATGAAGCCGTCGGGCTCGGGACGGAAGTCGCGGTGGAGCTCGCCGGCGGCGTTCATCACGTAGCGGACGTTCTGCAGGGCCAGATCGCGGTCGGAGAGCCAAGGGGTGACCACGGCCTCGGTCATCATGCCGACCAGCAGGATGCCCTGACCGGTCAGCGCGCCCACCAGGTTGAAGAACCCGTCGAGCAGGTAGCCGCGGAACACGTCGCCGGTCATGTGGCGCGTCGGCGGCATCCACTTCAGCGGCGCGTCGGGGAACAGCTCCCGTGCGAGCAGCGCGTGGGCCAGCTCCATGCGGAAGGAGTCGGGGGTCTCCGGGTCGATCTCGAAGGCGTGGCCCAGCCCCAGCTGCCAGTCCTCGAGACCGGCCTCCTTGGCGAAGTACTCGTTGAGCAGCTGGCTGGTCGTGACCGTGTGCGCGGCCTCGACCGCGTCGGCGGTGGTGAGGTAGTTGTCCTCGCCGGTGTTGATGATGATGCCGGCGCGCGCGTGGACCTGGCGGCTGAAGCGCTGGTCGACGAAGGTGCGCACCGGGTTGATGTCGCGAAACAGGATCCCGTACATCGAGTCGTTGAGCATCATGTCGAGCCGCTCCATGCCGGCCAGCGCCGCGATCTCGGGCATGCACAGGCCCGAGGCGTAGTTGGTCAGCCGGATGTAGCGCCCGAGCTCCTTGCCGGACTCGTCGAGCGCGGCGCGCATCAGGCGGAAGTTCTCCTGGGTCGCGTAGGTGCCGGCGAAGCCCTCGCGGGTCGCACCCTCGGGCACGTAGTCGAGCAGGCTCTGCCCGGTCGAGCGGATCACCGCGATGACGTCGGCGCCCTCGCGGGCGGCCTGCTGGGCCTGCGGGATGTCCTCGTAGATGTCCCCGGTCGCCACGATCAGGTAGATCCACGGCGTGCGTGGCGCGTCGCCCTGGCGTCGGATCATCCGCTCCCGCTCCGCCCGACGCTGGTCGATCCGCTTGATGCCGCGCGCGACCTGGCGCCGGCTCGCCGTACGCGCGCGCTGGGCGTCCTTGCCCTCGGGGAGGCGGAAGGTGACCGACCCGACCGACGCCTTCTGCGCCAGCGTGGGGAGGTCGTCGGCCTCGCCACGGACCAGCGCGTCCCAGACGGGCAGGGCGACGCCGTGCTCCAGCCCGGTGTCGGCGCGCACGACGTCCATGAGCCGGTTGACCCAGGGGGTGCCCTCGGCGTCGGCCCCCTCGAGCCCGGCCAGCCTCAGCGTGGCGCGCTCGACGGCGACGGTCGTGTGCTTCTTGGCGGTGGTGACGATCGGCCGCCCGACCTTGCGGGCCAGCGACCGGGCCTGTCGGACGGTGGCGGGATCCAGGTCGAGCTTGCCGCGAGGCCGGGGGCTCATCCGAGCCTGCTCTCGAAGAGGGCGCGTACGCCGTCGTGCTCGCGCAGCAGCTGCAGGGCGTAGGCGGCGTGGCCGGGCACGTAGCCGTTGCCGACGAGCATGGTCACGTCGGCAGCCAGGCCCTCGGCGCCGAGCGCCGCGGCGGAGAAGGAGGTGGCCATGGAGAAGAACACGACCGTGCCCCCCTCGGCGGTGGCGAGGATCGCGCCGCCCTCGCAGCCGGGGACGTCCACGCACACGACCGTGACGTCGGCCGGTCCCCCGGCCTTCTCGACGGCCTCACGCAGCGCGACCGGGTCGCGGGCGTCGGCGACGACGACCTCGTCGGCCAGCCCTGCCGCCCGCAGGCGCTGCGCCTCGGCCTCGTGGGGGACGACGCCGACCAGGTGACGGCCGCCGGCCGCGCGGGCCGCGGCGAGGCTCAGCGACCCGGACTTGCCGCCGCCGCCGATCACGACGACCGTGGCATCGGCGTACCCGGCGACGACCCTCGCGGTCAAGGCCGGTGCCCCGCAGACGTCCATCACCGACAGGCTCAGGGCGGTGGGCAGGTCGTCGGGCAGGACCGCGGCGATGGAGCGCCCGAAGAGGATCGCGTAGCCCTCGCACGGGACCTGCTCGCCGCGGCCGTCCCAGTCGGCCAGGCCGTCCTCGATGACGAGCGGGGTCAGGGTCAGGGAGACGAGCGTGGCGACCCGGTCGCCGACCGCCAGGCCCAGGGGGGAGGCCGGGCCCACCTCCTCGACGACGCCGACGAGCATCCCACCGGAGCCGGTGTCGGGGTTCTGCATCTTGCCGCGGCTCCGCACGATGTCGAGGACGGCGGCGCGGACGGCGTTGCCGTCGCCGGCGTGGGCGCGCTCGAGCTGGCGGTACGACGCGGCGTCGAGGTTGAGCCGCTGGACGCGTACCCGGACCTCGTCGGGCCAGAGCTCACGACGGGTGTCGAGGCGCTGCGCCGCCTGTGGGAGGACGACGACGTCGTCGAGGACCCGGTGCAGGCCGGTCGGGTCGGCGTCACGGACCGTCATTCGGGCTGTCCTCCGTCTTCACTGGGCAACTGCAGGAAATCATCCGGCGCGGCGGTGTGCGAACGGGATGATCTCCACGTAGTCTACGCAGGAGTGTGGCGTGGCCCACCCCGACTCGCCGCCGACGACCCCCGGGAGCACCCATGAGCATCGAGACCGCCATCGACCTGGAGTCGGGCCAGCCCTACCCCTACCAGCGGGTGGAGCTGGTGGAGCCCGACTGGACCCGCTTCCCGGGGTGGCACGAGGTCACCCCGATGGAGTGGGCCTCGGTGCAGTGGCAGCGGGCCCACTGCGTCAAGAACGTCCGCCAGCTGCGCGAGCTCATGGGCGACCTGGTCGACGAGCGGTTCTACGCCGACCTGGAGCGCGACCAGGGCGAGCGCGCGACCATGTCGATGCTGGTGCCGCCGCAGATGATGAACACGATGCTGCCCCACGCCGTGCCGGCCGGCCCGGGATCGCTCACCGAGGAGCTGTACGCCGACCCGGTGCGCCACTACATGATCCCCGTGTTCTCCGACCGCCGTACCGACTGGTCCTCGCACCCGCACGCGACGCGCGACTCGCTGCACGAGCACGACATGTGGGTCGCCGAGGGCCTCACCCACCGCTACCCGACCAAGGTGCTCGCCGAGCTGCTGCCGACGTGCCCGCAGTACTGCGGCCACTGCACCCGCATGGACCTGGTCGGCAACTCCACGCCGGTGATCGAGAAGCTGAAGTTCACGGCCAAGCCGGTGGACCGGCTGGACGCGATGATGGACTACCTGCGGCGTACCCCGTCGGTGCGCGACGTCGTGGTCTCCGGCGGCGACGTGGCCAACATGCCGTGGCCGCGCTTGGAGGACTTCCTCACGCGGCTGCTCGAGATCGACAACATCCGCGACATCCGGCTCGCCACCAAGGCCCTGGTCGGCCTGCCCCAGCACTGGCTGCAGGACGAGGTGCGCGCCGGCGTCGAGCGCGTCGCGGGCCTCGCGCGCTCGCGGGGGGTGTCGATCGCGATCCACACCCACGCCAACCACGCCAACTCGATCACCCCGCTGGTGGCCGAGGCCTCGCGCGCGATGCTCGAGGCCGGGGTGCGCGACGTGCGCAACCAGGGTGTGCTGCTCAACGGCGTCAACGCCGACCCGCACGCGCTGCTCGACCTGTGCTTCCGGTTGCTCGACGGGGCGCAGATCATGCCCTACTACTTCTACATGTGCGACATGATCCCGTACTCGGAGCACTGGCGGGTCTCGGTCGCCGACGCCCAGCGGCTGCAGCACCACATCATGGGCTACCTGCCCGGCTTCGCCACGCCACGGATCGTCTGCGACGTGCCGTTCGTCGGCAAGCGCTGGGTGCACCAGCTGGCGTCGTACGACGAGGTCCGGGGCATCTCGCACTGGACCAAGAACTACCGGACCTCCATCGAGGCCACCCAGGCCGAGGCCCTGTCGCGGACCTACGAGTACTACGACCCCATCCACACCCTTCCCGCCGAGGGCCAGGCCTGGTGGGCCCAGCACGCCGAGCTCGACTCCTCCGCGCTCAAGGCCGCCGAGGTCGCCGAGGCCTCCCGCCGCCTGGCCGCCCTCCAGGCGCACTGAGGCCGGCCGTCCCCGGGCGCTGCCGGGTCGCCGACCCCGCGGTTTGGTCACAAACCGCGCGAACCGGCGAGTAGGACCTGCGGTTTGTGACCAAACCGCGGCCCCCGCCGCGCGGGACTCAGCCGGTGACAGGCCGGTTGTCGTACGGCGTGGACAGCACGATCGTGGTCCGGGTGGAGACGTTGGCGGCCGCGCGGACGCGCGCGAGCAGGTCCTCCAGATCGGCCGGTGTGGGAACCCGGATCTTGAGGATGTAGGACTCCTCCCCCGCGACCGACCAGCAGCACTCGATCTCCGGGATGTCGCGCAGCCGCTCCGGCGAGTCGTCGGGCTGGGAGGGGTCGATCGGCCGGATCGAGATGAACGCCGTCAGCGGCAGGCCGATCTCGTCGTAGTTGATGGTCGCGCCGTAGCCGAGGATCAGTCGGCGCTGCTCCAGCCGTTTGACGCGCTGGTGCACCGCGGACGTCGAGAGACCCGTCGCCTTCCCGAGGTCGGTGAAGGACATCCGCCCGTCGCGGGCCAGGAGTTCGAGGATCTTGCGGTCGGTTGCCTCGAGGTCGGTCGCTGCCACGCGGCACAGACTAGACCCAGCGCCGTGGCAGGATGCGCGACGTGACCAGCCAGCAGAACGGCCGTTTGATGCTCCTCGACACCGCCTCGATGTACTTCCGGGCCTTCTACGGCGTCCCGGAGATCACCGGGCCCGACGGGACGCCGGTCAACGCCGTGCGCGGACTGATGGACTTCATCTCCCGGCTCGTGGACCAGTACCGCCCCACCGACCTGGTCTGCTGCTGGGACAACGACTGGCGCCCGCAGTGGCGGGTGGACCTGCTGCCGTCGTACAAGGGGCACCGCGTCGTGGAGGAGGTAGCCACGGCTCCGGACGTCGAGGAGGTGCCCGACCCTCTCCAGGTGCAGGTGCCGATCATCTTGGAGGTCCTCGAGGCGTTCGGGATCCGGGTGATCGGTGCCGACGGCTACGAGGCCGACGACGTCATCGGCACCCTTGCGACGGCTGCCGGGCAGCCGGTGGACATCGTGACCGGCGACCGGGACCTCTTCCAGCTGGTCGACGACGACGCGGACGTGCGGGTGCTCTACATCGCCCGCGGCGTGGGCAACCACGAGCGGGTCACCAACGACTGGGTGCGCTCGAAGTACGGCGTCGACGCCCGCCAGTACGCCGACTTCGCGACCATGCGTGGCGACGCCTCCGACGGGCTGCCGGGGGTCCCCGGGGTCGGCGAGAAGACGGCCGCGACCCTGCTCGGCCGGTTCGGCGACATGGACGGCATCATCGCGGCCGCCCAGGACCCCACCAGCGACATGGGTCCCGGTCCGCGCGGCAAGATCAAGGCGGCCGCGGAGTACCTCGCGGTCGCGCCTCAGGTGGTCGCCGTCGCCCGGGACCTGCACCTCGAGCGAGGCGGCTGGGCGCTCCCCGCAAGCGCCGCCGACCCGGAGCGGGTGGCCGCCCTGGCGGCCCGGTACGGGCTGGAGAGCCCCACTCAGCGGCTGCTGGCGGTCCTGGCCGGCTGAGAGCCGCGCTGGCTCGCCGCCGTACGGTGGGGACATGTCCCGCATCGCCATCGTCGGGGGCCACGGAGCCGTGGCCCGACACCTGCTGACCGTCCTGCGTCGTGCCGAGCACACACCGGTAGCGCTCGTGCGCCGCGAGGAGTACCGCGAGGAGCTCGAGGGCCGCGGCGCCGAGGTGCACCTGCTCGACATCGAGCAGCAGGGCGCCGAGGCGTTCGCGGAGGCCTTCGAGGGGTGTGACGCGGTGGTCTTCGCAGCGGGTGGCGGCCCGGACGGCAACGTCGAGCGCAAGCGCACCGTCGACCTCGAGGGGTCGCTGAAGTCGATCCAGGGCGCGAAGCAGGCCGGCATCTCCCGGTTCGTGCAGGTCTCCGCCATCGGCGTCGACGAGCCGCTCCCCGCCGACACCGCCGAGGTCTGGGCGGCGTACGTCGTCGCCAAGCGCGACGCCGACGCAGCGCTGCGCGACAGCGGGCTGGCGTGGACCATCCTGCGCCCCGGACGCCTCACCGACGACCCGGCCACCGGCCTGGTCGCCCTCGGCCCCGAGGTCCCCCGCGGTGACGTCACCCGCGCCGACGTCGCCGCCGTCATCGCGGCCGTGCTCGACCACGACGCCTCCATCGGACACCAGTGGGAGCTCGTCAACGGCTCCACGCCCGTCCACGACGCCCTCGCCGCCGCCACCCGCTGACCCGTCGGGTCGCGGTTTGGTCACAAACCGCAGACCGGGGTGCTCGTCGCCTGCGGTTGGTGACCAATCCGCACGCCGGTAGCCGACCTAGCGTGGTCGGGCGTGCAGACGCGGTTTGGTCACAAACCGCGCCCTTCGGAGGCCCGCGCCTGCGGTTTGTGACCAAACCGCACGCCTACGGGCGGGCCGACCTCACTCGGCGAGGCCGGAGTAGGCGACGACACCGCGACGGAGGGCCCGAACCAGGTCGCGGGAGGTGGCGCGGAGCGGGGAGTCACCGGCGGCGTCGGCGACCTGACCGGCCAGGTCGAGCAGCTGCTTCATCCACCGCACGAAGTCGCCGGCAGCGAGCTCGGAGCCGCCGAGGACCTCGTCGAGGTCGTCGCCCTCGGCCCACCGGTAGGCGATCCAGGCGAAGCCGAGGTCGGGCTGGCGCAGGAAGTCGAGCTTGTGGGCGCGCTCGAGCTCGTCGAGCTCGGCCCACAGCCGCACCATCTCCGCGACCACGTCCTTGACCACCCCACCAGGCAGCCGGGGCGCGCTGGCGTCGTCGGGCCGACGAGCCTCGAACACCAGGGTCGAGAGCACCGCCGCCAGCTGGGACGGCGAGAGGTCGTCCCAGAGGCCGCGCCGCAGCGCCTCGGCGGCGACCAGGTCCATGTCGGAGTACAGGCGACGCAGGTGCCGGCCGCGGGGCGTCACGTCGTCCCCCTCGAGGTAGCCGAGCGACGTGAGCACCTCGCACACCCGGTCGAACTGGCGCGCGACGGTGTTGGTGCGCTGCTCGACGCGCCGGCGCAGCGTGGCGGCGTCGCGGTGCAGCTTGAACCACCGCTCAGCCCACCGGGCGTGGTCCTCGCGCTCGGGACAGGCGTGGCAGGGGTGCGCCTTGAGCTCGGCCCGCAGCGTGTCGATCTCGTCGACCACCGCCGGCGGCAGTCCGCCCCCGGCGCGCCGTCCGGTCGCGGACGGCGGCGGCGCGGTCAGGTCGTGGGTGCGCGATCGCAGCGCCGAGGCCAGGTCGCGGCGCATCTGCGGGTTGCGGGGGTTGAAGCTCTTCGGCACCTTGAGCCGGGTCAGCGCCGACACCGGGACCGGGAAGTCGATCATCGCCAGCCGGCGGGCCTGGCGGTCGGCGGTCACGACGTACGGACGCGGGCCGTCGGGCGAGTAGCCGGGGTCGACGACGACCGCGAAGCCGGCGAACTTGCCGGCCGGCACCTGGATGACGTCGCCCACCTTGAGCTCCGCGAGCGAGGCCAGCGCCTCCTCGCGCCGGTCCGAGCGCCGGGCCCGGCTGGCGTTCTTCTCGGCGTCGCTGATGGCGCGACGCAGCCCGGCGTACTCCATGAAGTCGCCCAGGTGGCAGGTGGCCGCCTCGACGTACCCGTCCAGCGCCTCCTCGGCCTTGCGCAGCTGCCGGGCCAGCCCGACGACGGCCTTGTCGGCCTGGAACTGCGCGAACGACTGCTCCAACAGCTCCCGGCTGCGCTCGCGGCCGAACTGGTGGACCAGGTTGACCGCCATGTTGTACGACGGTCGGAACGAGGACCGCAGCGGGTAGGTCCGGGTCGACGCCAGGCCGGCGACCTCGCGCGGGTTCATCCCCGGCTGCCACAGCACGACGCCGTGCCCCTCGACGTCCAGGCCGCGGCGGCCGGCGCGACCGGTGAGCTGGGTGTACTCCCCCGGCGTGATGTCGGCGTGCGTCTCGCCGTTCCACTTCGAGAGCTTCTCGATCACGACGGTGCGCGCGGGCATGTTGATGCCCAGCGCGAGGGTCTCGGTCGCGAAGACCACCTTGCACAGCCCGCGGACGTAGAGCTCCTCGACGCACTGCTTGAACGCCGGCAGCATCCCGGCGTGGTGGGCGGCGACGCCACGCGTGAGTCCGTCGAGGAAGTCGTGGTAGCCCAGGACGTGCAGGTCGTCCTCGGGAAGGTCGCGGCAGCTCGCCTCGACGAAGGCGAAGATCTCGTCGCGCTCCTCGCTAGTGGTCAGGCGCACCCCCGCGTTCAGGCACTGGGTCACCGCGGCGTCACAGCCCACCCGGCTGAAGATGAACACGATGGCCGGGAGCAGCCCCTCGCGGTCGAGCCGGTCGATGACGTCGGGGCGGCTGGGGATCCACACGCGGCGCCCGTTGCCGACCTGCCGAGGCCCGCCGGTGCGGCCGCCGCGGCCCCGTGGCGTACGGCGGTCCTTCATCCGCGCCGACGCCCAGTCGTCACGGGCGATCCGGTTGAGCTCGTCGTTGACCGGCGCCCCCTCCTTGACGAACCCGGCTGCCGCGTCGACGTCGGAGGAGGCGAACAGGTCGAGCAGCCGCCGGCCGACCATGACGTGCTGGTACAGCGGCACGGGGCGCCGCTCCTCGACGATCGTGGTCGTCTCCCCGCGCACGGTCGCGAGCCACTCGCCGAACTCCTCCGCGTTGGACACCGTCGCGGACAGGGAGACCAGCGCCACCGACTCCGGCAGGTGGATGATCACCTCCTCCCAGACGGCGCCGCGGGCGCGGTCGGCGAGGTAGTGGACCTCGTCCATCACCACGAAACCGAGGCCCAGCAGCGTCCGGGAGCCGGCGTACAGCATGTTGCGCAGGACCTCGGTGGTCATCACGACGATCGGCGCCTCGCCGTTGACGGTGTTGTCGCCGGTGAGTAGGCCGACCTGCTCGGTGCCGTAGCGCGCCACCAGGTCGTGATACTTCTGGTTCGACAGCGCCTTGATCGGGGTGGTGTAGAACGCCTTGCGGCCCGTGGCCAGGGCCAGGTGGATCGCAAACTCGCCGACGATCGTCTTGCCCGACCCGGTCGGCGCGGCGACCAGGACGCCGCGACCGTCCTCGATCTCGCGACAGGCGCGGTCCTGGAAGTCGTCCAGCGGGAAGTCGTAGTGCGCGGCGAAGTCGCGCAGCACGGGGTGCCGGCGGTCCTTGCGCTGGGCCGCGTAGCGCTCCGCCGGGCCGGACTCGGCCGCGGGCTGGGTGCGCGAGTGATCGGAGGTGGTCATGACAGCAGGCTCAGGGCTCCTGGGACGCTTTCGATGGTGAGGGGCAGCGGACCGAACCGCTCCCCGTCGGCGTACCCCACGATGCCAGGTGCCGCAACCGTGACCCGGCGGGCCCGGTGCCGCTCGTACTGCGGGTGGCTCGTGTGAGTGCCGGTGAACAGTCTCGGGTACGTGCGGACCAGCTCCAGCCGGCTGATCGGCTTGATGACGATCACGTCGAGCAGGTCGTCGTCGAGCAGCGCGCCCTCCGCGATCCGCAGGCCGCCGCCGAACGACGGGCCGTTGCCGATCGCGACCAGCATGGCGGGCAGCCGCAGGACCGTGCCGTCCAGGTCGAGGGTGTAGTCGAGCGGCCGAAAGGTACGCAGCTCCGCGAGGGTGGCCACGTTGTAGCGCATCTGCCCCCGGGGCCAGGTCATGCGGTTGGCTCGCTCGTTGACCACGGCGTCGAACCCCGCGGCCATGACGGTGACGTAGTAGCGCCCCTGGCACTGCGCGAGGTCCATCGTCATGGTCCGGCCGGTCACGACGCGGTCGGCCGCCGCGACGGGGTCGGCGGGCAGGTCGCCGTAGCGGGCGACGTCGTTGCCGGTCCCCGCCGGGATGATCCCCAGCGGGGTGCCGGTGCCGGCGACCGCCTGGATCCCGAGATTCGCCATGCCGTCCCCGCCCACCACCACCAGCGCGTCGACGCCCTCGGCGACCATCGCGTGGGCCAGGTCGAGGGTTTCGTCGGCGTCGCGCCCCTGCGCGGCCCGGACGTCGTGGCCACGGCGGCGAAGCCGTTCGAGGGCCGCGGCGCTGTGGCGTGCGCCCTTGCCCCTGCCGGACGTGGGGTTGGTGAGGAGCGCGATCACCCGGGTGCCGGCCACCCTCGGGAGCCTAGTGCGTGCGCACGGCTAACGGTGGCCGATCCGCAGGTGCACGGCGTAGCGCTCCGGCGGTGCCCCGACCGCCATCGCCAGGCGGGCCAGCGCCTCCAGGACGAGGTCGGCGTCGAAGGAGGTGCCGGGGACCAGCAGGGTGAGGCGACCGTCGTACGTCGCCAGGTGCAGCTGCCCGTGGCGCCAGCTCTGGTGGGCTCGCGAGCGCAACGGGGTCTCGGTGACCGGCTGTGGGTAGGCCTCGTCGACCGCCAGCAGGTCGCAGGGGAGCACGGGCGCCGCCTCGGGGCCGCTGCCGGTGAGGCGCCCGGCGACGAGGTGGCCCGTGCGCAGTCCGACGTCGGAGGACCAGGTGACCTCCCCCTCCCCCAGCCAGTCCGGCAGGTCGAAGGGGTCGACGTCGAGGACCGTGACGGCCGCGCTCACAGGACCGACGCCTCGTCGGGTGACAGCCCGGCGTTGGGGTCGCTCCTGGCCCGGCGGCGGTCGTTGTAGCGGGCAATCTGCTCGGCGAGGAGAAACAGGAGCACCATCGGGACGGCCATGAACGTCATCGTGAAGGGGTCGGCCGAGGGGGTGGCCACCGCCGCGAACACGAACACCCCGACGATGATCCAGGGCCGGTGAGCACCCAGCCCCTTGCCAGTCACGACGCCGGCGAGGTTGAGCAGCACCACGAACAGCGGGATCTCGAAGGCGATGCCGAAGACCAGCAGGGTCCGGCTGAAGAACGTGAGGTACTCGTTGAACTCGACCAGGTTGGTCAGCCCGTCCGGGGTGAAGCCGATCAGGATCTCCAGGCCCTTCGGCAGCGTGACGTAGCCGAGCAGCACGCCGGCGATGAACAGCGGCCCGGCAATGGCCGCGAAGATACGCGACCAGCGCTTCTCCTTGTCGTGCAGCCCGGGCAGGATGAACGCCCAGATCTGGTACAGCCAGAACGGGCTGGTGGCGACGACGGCTGCGAGCCCGCAGAGCTTGAGGTAGAGCATCAGGCCACCGCCCGCGCCGTTGGTCGTGGCCTCGGTGGCTCCGTTGGGCAGCGACTTCTGCGCCTGCAGGTAGGGGTCGTAGACCAGCTCGAACAGCGGGTCGAAGTAGACCAGGGCGACCGCGAGTCCGAGCAGGACGACCAGCGTCATCTTTAGGATCCGCGCACGCAGCTCCCGCAGGTGGTCGGACAGGGCCATCCGGCCGTCGGGGCCGACCGGGTGGACCGGTTTGCCCACGAACCACTGGACGACGCCGGAGATGGACACGCGGTGATGCTCTCAGGCCGCCGCGCGCTCAGACGTTGCGGGTGTCGGACTGCTCGGTGCTGGGCGGCTGCGGCTGAGAGACCTGGGGGCCGGCGGGGGGCGGGACGGGAGGCAGCTCGGCCGACGGGGTCACCGGCGGCGTGGTCGGGTCCTGCGCGTCGTCCTCGCGCAGCCCCTTGGTCTCGGCCTTGAAGATGCGCAGCGACTGGCCGGTGCTCCGGGCCAGAGCGGGGAGCTTGGCCGCACCGAAGACCAGGATGACGATGGCCAGGATGATGAGCCACTCGGCTCCAGCCGGCATGCCAATCAGCGGGTAGGACATCGGGACCTCATTCGTCGGGGGCGTGCGTCACTAGCCTACGCCGGGGGTGGCAGGTACAGGCGGAGGGCGTCGCTGGCCTCCGCCCGGAACGCCTCGCCGTAGGCCGCGGGGGCGACGACCTCCGCGTGCGGGGCCAGGCGCAGCAGCAACCGGGTCAACCAGCGCTCGTCGGCCACCTGGAGGTCCACCTCGAGGCCGCCGTCGTCCTGGGGACGCACCGCCTCCATCGGGTAGTACTCGGTCACCCAGTGCGCCTCGGGCCGCAGTCGCAGCGTCACCGGCGTGGTGTCGGAGGAGGAGGTGAACAGCCCGTCACCGAGGTCGCGTGGCTCGGTGTCCGGGCGGGAGACGGGCGTCTCGAGGGTCTCCGCCTGAGCGATCCGGTCCAGACGGAACAGGCGCGGGGCCTCCGCGCTGTGGCACCAGGCGTCGAGGTAGGCGAGGCCGCGGTGGGTGATGACGCCGTGCGGGTCGACCACGCGCACGGACTCCTCGTCGCGGGCCGGCACGTAGTAGGTCAGGCGGACCTGACGACCGAGGTCGGCCGCGGCGCGCAGCCGTACGGCGAGCAGCGCCTGGTCGGCGTCGGCGGCGTTGACGCCGGGGTCGATCTGCAGGGACGCGGAGGCCTCGGCGGCGGCCGCCTCCAGCTTGGCCAGCGCGCGGTCGACGACCTCCCGGGTGTCGTCCTTGGCGCCGCTGCGCAGGGCGCGCAGCGCCACGATGATCGCGCTCGCCTCGGTGGGGGTGAGGCGAAGCGGGCGGGCGAGGTAGTCGGCGTTGGAGACCCGGATGACCCCCGCCTCGAGGGCGTCGAGGTCGACGTCGATGAGGTCGTCGGGGTAGCCGCCCGGCAGCCCGCACATGAGCAGCACCTTCAGGTCCTTGACCAGCTGCTCCTCGGGGACCCCGAGCGCCGCCGCGGCGGTGTCGATGCGGACCTGACCGTGGGTGTGCAGGAACGGCACCAGCGTGAGCAGCCGGGCGACCTGGTCCTTGGCGCCGGACGGGCTGATGCTCATGCGGCACCCCCGACTGCGCTCAGGCGCGACACGACCGCGTCGCGCAGCTCGGCCGGCTCCTCGACGTACACGTCGGCACCGTAGCCGAGCAGCTCGTCGGCCAGCCCGGTCGCGGTGCGGGTGAGGACCAGGCGGTCCCACGACGTGCGGTCGTCGGGTCCGGTGACGCCGGGGGTCACCTCGTCGGCCTCCCGCCGCAGCGGCAGGCCGGCGCCGGCACGCGCGAGGACCACAGCGCGCTCGTGGCGCGGTGCCGGGGCCAGTCGGCGCGCGACCTCGCTGACGTCGGTGCCGGGCGGGACCTCGTAGGCGATGGCGGGACCGACCTTGCGAGCGCGGCCGCGCACCCGGGAGAGCCGGAACAGGCGCTCGGCGTCCCGGTCGAGGTCGTGCCCGACGACGTACCAGCGACCGGCGTAGCGCGCGACGCCCCAGGGGTGCAGGCGTCGCCGGGAGACCTCGCTCTGGCCGGACCGGACGTAGTCGAACTCGACGGCGCTGCGCTCCTGCACGGCCTCGAAGAACACGTCGAACGACGGCTCGTCCGCGCTGAGCCGAGGCTGGACGATGTCGAGCGCGGAGACGTCGAGCGGCACGCCCAGGGCGGTGAGCTTGCGCACGACCTCCGTGGTCGCCTCGGCGAGTCGAGCGTGCTCCCACACCTTGGTGGCCAGGCCGATGATCGCGGCCTCGTCGGGCTCGAGGGCGATGTCGGGCAGCGCGAACTCGTCGGGACGGATGCGGTAGCCGGGCTCGTCGGCGAAGAAGGCGTCCATCTGGCCGACCTCGATCGGCACCCCCAGGCTGCGCAGCTCCTCCTTGTCGCGCTCGAACATCTTCTCGAACGCGTCCGTGCTGGAGTCCGGGTAGAGCAGGCTGCGGATGCGCTCCTTGGGCACGAAGTGACGCTGGACGAGCAGCATGATGAGCAGGTTCAGCAGTCGCTCGCTCTTGCGCTCGTTCACGACGGGCAGGCTACTTGGCCGAGATGATGTCGACCACGAAGTACAGGGTGCTGTTGGCCGGGATGTTGGCCTGCTCCTGAGGGCCGTACCCGAGGCTCGGGGGGATCGCGAGCAGCACGCGGCTGCCGACCTTCACCCCGTCCAGGCCCTGGGTCCAGCCGCCGATGACCTCGGTCAGCTTGAACGTCGCGGGCTCCTTGGAGAAGCTCTCGTCGAAGGGCTTGGCGCCCTCGTAGACCGAGCCCAGGTAGTCGACGGTGAGCTCCATGTCCTTGGTGACCGGCTTGCCGGTGCCCTGCTTGACGATGGTGCGCAGCAGGTTGCCGTCGACGGACGGCTTGTCGATGCCGGAGAAGTCGAACCCGGTCGGCTGCCCGTCCTTCTCGACCAGCGCGGGCTGGCGGGCCGCCGAGACGTCCTTGAGCTGCGGCGTCCGCGGCGGCTTCATCAGGTCGAGGATGAGCAGCACGGTGTCCTTGTTGCCGATGCCCAGGCCGGGGTTGCCCATCTCGCCGAAGGCGTCCTTCGCCGACGACGTCACGGCCACGCGGGAGCCGATGGTCTGGCCGAGGAGAGCGTCCTTGAACGCGGCGGTGACCTCGTCGGACACCGGCACCGTCTCCGGCGCGCCGCTGTCGTAGGTGCTGTACGTCTTCTGCTGGGTGAAGCCGTTGCCGACCCAGTAGTTGACCGACACCTCGTCGCCCTCGGCGACCTCGGCGCCGTCGCCCTCGCTGAGGACCTCCATCTCGACCTCGTCGGCGACCAGCTTGTCCTTCCAGGTCACCTCGGGCTCCTCGCCGTACTCGCCGGAGATCTCCACCGCGGCGAGCCCCTCGAGCCCGTCAGCATCCTCCGCGGAGTCATCACCACACGCGGCGAGGACGGACAGCAGGAGCGCGGAGACGGCCAGGGTCGCGGCACGACGACGACGTGAGAGCAAGAGATTCACCTTCTGGAGCGGAGCATGACAGCGCGGTCACCCTACAAGCCGCGGCTGAGAGAACCCCAAGCCCCGGGGTCGCACGGGTACGCGGTTTGGTCACAAACCGCAGGCCCCGGCCACCACATGGCGCGGTTTGTGACCAAACCGCGGCCGCGCGGACGGCTCACATGCCGTCGATCAGCCGCTGCACCCGCTCGTCGTAGGCGCGGAAGGGGTCCTTGCACAGCACGGTGCGCTGGGCCTGGTCGTTGAGCTTGAGGTGCACCCAGTCGACGGTGAAGTCACGCCGACGCTCCTGGGCCTTGCGGATGAAGTCGCCGCGCAGCCGGGCGCGGGTGGTCTGCGGCGGGAGCGACTTGGCCTCGAAGATGCGCAGGTCGGTGGAGACCCGGGCGACGGCGCCGCGCTTCTCCAGCAGGTAGTAGAGCCCGCGGCCGCGATGGATGTCGTGGTAGGCCAGGTCCAGCTGGGCGATCCTGGGGTGGCCGAGCGGGAGCCCGTGCTTGGCGCGGTAGCGCTCGATGAGCTTCCACTTGATGACCCAGTCGATCTCCCGGTCGACCAGCCCCAGGTCGTCGGACTCGACAGCCTTGAGACCCCGCTCCCACAGGTCGAGGGCGCGTTCGATCAAGGGGGTGCTGATCTGACGACGATCCACGAAGTCGCGCGCCTTGGAGAGGTACTCACCCTGGATTTCCAGGGCGCTCGCCTCCCGACCGTTGGCGAGGCGGACCTTCCGGCGACCCGTCACGTCATGGGAGATCTCACGGATGGCGCGGATCGGGTTCTCCATCGTGAGGTCCCGCATGACCACGCCCTCCTCGATCATGCGCAGGACGAGGTCACAGGTGGCGACCTTCAGCATCGTCGTGGTCTCGCTCATGTTGGAGTCGCCGACGATGACGTGCAGCCGCCGGTACTTCTCGGCGTCCGCGTGCGGCTCGTCCCGGGTGTTGATGATGGGACGGCTCCGGGTGGTGGCGCTGCTGACGCCCTCCCAGATGTGCTCGGCACGCTGGGAGATCGAGTACGACGCGCCGCGCGGCGTCTGGGTGATCTTGCCCGCCCCGACGATGATCTGCCTGGTCACCAGGAAGGGGATCAGGATGTCGGCCAGTCGGCTGAACTCACCGGCGCGCCCGACCAGGTAGTTCTCGTGGCAGCCGTAGGAGTTGCCGGCGGAGTCGGTGTTGTTCTTGAACAGGTAGATCTCGCCCTGGATGCCCTCGTCGTGCAGCCGCTGCTCGGCGTCCAACAGCAGGCCCTCCAGGACCCGTTCCCCCGCCTTGTCGTGGGTCACGAGCTCGGCGATGTCGTCGCACTCCGGTGTCGCGTACTCCGGGTGACTCCCGACATCGAGGTACAGCCGCGCCCCGTTGCGCAGGAAGACGTTGCTCGAGCGGCCCCAGCTCACGACCTTGCGGAACAGGTACCGGGCGACCTCGTCCGGGCTGAGGCGTCGTTGACCCTTGAACGTGCACGTGACGCCGTACTCGTTCTCGATGCCGAAGATCCGCCGGTCCACACCTAAACCCTACGGTGCCCCTGCGCAGACGTCCGCACGTCTCCGGTGCGGCGCGGCCGCGGTTTGTGACCAAACCACGATCTCGGCGACGCCCTCAGGCGACCCGGGACCAGTCGATCACGCCGGTCGCGCGCTGCCAGCGCAGGAGCAGCCGCCTTCGACACGACGCAAAGTACATCGAGTTCTCGACCAGGACGCGCCACCTGGTCAACCGTGAGCTCTGGTGTCCGCGTCCCAGGGTGCGGTCGATCTCGTGCATGGTTGCCGCCGGGTGATTCAGCAGGTCGTCCAGGGTGAAGCCTCGGCGCGTGTACGTCGGCGCGAGGCCGCGTTCGCGCCTCAGATCGGTGCGCTGCTGCACCTGGCCGCGGTGGTGCTCCCCGTCGTACTCGTGCACCAGGCGCGTGCCCGAGACGAGCAGGTCGACGCGCCCCAGGAATCGGCCCGACTCGTCGATGATCCGGACCTGCGGCTCGACGGGCACCCCGATCGCCCGGTGGAAGAGCTGAAGGATCGTCTCCCCTGCCGACTCCGCCCTGCGGTCGGCCAGCAACCAGGCCGTGCGCAACTGGCGCACCCCCGGGCGACGGCTGCGGAGAAGGGCCTCCATGCGGTCCGGGTCTATGTCGGCGAGGCGCAAGGCCGAGTTGATCATGATGACCAGGTCCAGGACGCCCAGGTCGCGGGCGGCCCGGAGCAGGATCTCCTCCGCGCCCTCCACAGGGAGCCCGTGCCTCACCTCGGCCGGCGAGTCACCCACCAGCCGTGCGCACAGGAGTCCCGGTCGTCGAGGGCGGCGTTGCCCCGTGCGCACCGCGGCGAACACGGGCAGGTCGTCGGGCAGTCGCGGCAGTGCCCACCCCCGGAGCATGGCCCCCGTCAGGTGCGTGAGGACCGCTCCTGCGGGCAGCACCAGCAGCCAGGCAGCCAGGTCGAGCAAGAGCTCCGTCCAGGCGTCGCTGTCGGTGCTCGGTCGCTGCAGGCCGTGGCTGACCCGGCGCATCCCGGCAAGTCGCACCTCGCCCCTCGACGCACCTGCGGCCTTGATGGCCGCCGCCGCCACCTGCTCCACCGCCGCGCCGTTCGCCTGCTTCTCCGACATACCCTCCAGCCTGGGTCGCTCGAGTCGGTCTGAAACTCGCGCCGCCCCGCCTGTGGACGAGCGCCTGAGCGGGTGACGGCGCGACGCACCCCCTCGCGGTTTGGTCACAAACCCCTTGAGAGAGGCGCCCGCAGCTGCGGTTGGTGACCAAACCGTGGGGCGCGGCCACGGCGAGGTCAGAGCGGCGAGTTGGGCCCCGGAGCGGGTGGCGCGACGGGCGGCTCGGGGTCTTGGTCGGCCCCTCCTCCACTGGCCGGCTCACCGGTGAGCGGATCCTCCAGCGGAGCGACGTGACCGCTCGACTGGTCGGTGGGGTCGGCGGGGTCGTCGGGGCTGGCGTCGTTCGATGCCGGCCCCGCCTGGGTGTCCTCTGGGGAGGGGGCCCCGGGAGAGGAGGGTCCGCGCTCGCCGAGGAGCCCCTGGAGGCGCCCTGGAGCGAGCCGCACGAACTTGCGGGGCTGCGTTCGGGTGCGGTCCAAGATCGCGACTTCGAGGTCCTCGACGTCGATGACCCGGTCCTGGTCGGCCGTGTGTCCCAGGGCAGCGACGGCCAGCCGAACGACGTCCTGCAGGCTCGAGTCGGTGACGTAGTGCTCCCGGATGTAGGCCGCGACCACGTCGGAGGCCCCGCCCATGACGGCGAAGCCCTGCTCGTCGGCGACCTGTCCGTCATAGGTGAGCCGGAAGATCTGGTCGTCGGCGGCTGTGTCGCCGACCTCGGCGACGAAGATCTCCACCTCGTAGGGCTTCTCGCCGCCGCTGGAGAAGATCGTCCCGAGGGTCTGGGCGTAGGCGTTGGCGAGGCCGCGACCGGTGACGTCACGACGGTCGTAGGCATACCCGCGCATGTCCGCCAGGCGGACGCCGGCGATGCGCAGGTTCTCGAACTCGTTGTAGCGACCTACCGCGGCGAACGCGATGCGGTCATAGATCTCCGAGACCTTGTGCAGTGCCTGCGAGGGGTTCTCGGAGGCGAACAGGATGCCCTCGGCGTACTGCACGGTCACGACGGAGCGCCCGCGGGCGATGCCCTTGCGGGCGAAGTCCGCCCGGTCCTTCATCAGCTGCTCGGGCGAGACGTAGAAGGGCATGCTCATCGCTGGCCCCCCGTCGTACCGCCGGTCAACGGGGCGCCCGGTCCATCGGGTCGGATCATGCGGCCGGCGATGACACGGTCGGCGATCTGGGCCACGTCGTCGTCTAGCAGGCGGCGACCGCCGTCAGCGGTGATCACCCGGACCACAGGGAAGATCCTCCGCGCCATGTCGGGGCCGCCGGTGGCGGAGTCGTCGTCGGCGGCGTCGTACAGGGCCTGGATCACCGCGGTCACGCACTCCGTCTCGTCGAGGTCCTCGCGGTAGAGCTTCTTCAGCGACCCCTTGGCGAACAGTGAGCCCGAGCCCACCGAGTAGAACGCGGTCTCCTCGTAGCGCCCACCGGTCACGTCGTAGCTGAAGATCCGGCCCTGGCTGTGCCGCAGGTCGAACCCGGCGAACAGGGGTACGACGGCCAACCCCTGCATGGCCATCCCGAGGTTGGCCCGGATCAGGGCAGCGAGACGGTTGGCCTTGCCGTCCATCGACAGCGTGGTGCCCTCGATCTTCTCGTAGTGCTCGAGCTCGGTCTGGAACAGGCGCACCATCTCGACCGCGAGACCGGCGGTCCCAGCGATTCCCACGGCGGAGAACTCGTCAGCCGGGAAGACCTTCTCGATGTCGCGCTGGGCGATGATGTTGCCCATCGTGGCGCGGCGGTCCCCAGCCATGACTACGCCTCCAGGGAACGTCGCGGCGACGATGGTGGTCCCGTGAGGAGCCAGCTCACCGGCCTGCCCCTGGGGTAGCGCACGGCGGCTCGGCAGCAGCTCGGGCGACTCCGCCGCGAGGAAGTCGCTGAAAGATGAGATACCGGGCTGGAGGTACGAGGCCGGCAGGCGCGGATCGTTCACTGGCCACCCTTCTGGATGAACGACTTCACGAAGTCCTCGGCGTTGGACTCCAGCACCTCGTCGATCTCGTCGAGGATGGCGTCCACGTCGTCGTCGAGCGCTTCCTTGCGTTCGGCCACGTCGGTCTCCGGGGCGACCTCCGTCGCCTCCTCGGTCTCCGATGACTTGCGCGGTTGCTTCTGCTCCTGGGCCATGACTCGACCTTATCCAGTAGCGCCAGCGACTTCGTGGTTTGGTCACAAACCGCAGGCTCCGGCGGTTCGCTGACGCGGTTTGTGACCAAACCACATCCCGCCGACTCAGCGCGTGAGCACAGCGAACAGCTGCTCGGCGGTCTCACACCGGTCCAGGAGCTCCCCGACGTGGGCGCGGCTGCCCCGGAGCGGGTCGATGGTGGGCACGCGCTGGAGGGACTCCCGGCCGGGAAGGTCGAAGATGACGGAATCCCAAGACGCCGCAGCCACATGGTCGGCGTACTGCTCCAGGCACCGACCGCGAAAGTAGGCCCGCGTGTCCTCGGGCGGGTCGTGCATGGCTCGGACGATGGTCTTCTCGTCCAGAAGGCGCTCCATCCGGCCCGAGGCGGCCAGGCGGTTGTAGAGCCCCTTGTCCGGTCGGATGTCGGAGTACTGCAGGTCGATCAACGCCAGCTTGGCGTCGTCCCAGTCCAGCCCGTCGCGCTCGCGGTACTGCTCGAGCAGCTTGAGCTTGGCGACCCAGTCCAGCTCGGTGGCGCATAGCATCGGGTCCCGCTCCAGCCGGTCGAGCACCGACTCCCAGCGGGCGAGTACGTCGAGCGTCTGTGGGTCCGCGTCGGCTCCCAGACGGTCTTCGACGTACTTCTTGGCCAGGTCCAGATACTCCAGCTGCAGCTGCACGGCCGTGATGGTGCGGCCGTCGGTGAGCGTCAGCGTCTGGCGGAGCGTGGGGTCGTGGGAGACCGAGCGCAGCGCGGCAACGGCGCCGTCCACGGTGAGGTCGGGGCCGATGAAGCGGTCCTCGATCATCGCCAGGACCAGCGAGGTGGTGCCGACCTTGAGGTAGGTCGACACCTCGGAGAGGTTCGCGTCGCCGATGATGACGTGCAGGCGTCGGTACTTCTCCGGGTCCGCGTGCGGCTCGTCGCGGGTGTTGATGATCGGTCGCTTCAGCGTGGTCTCGAGGCCCACTTCGACCTCGAAGAAGTCGGCGCGCTGGCTCACCTGGAAGCCGTGCTCACGCCCGTCCTGGCCGATGCCCACCCTGCCGGCGCCGCACACCACCTGCCGGCTGACGAAGAACGGCGTGAGGTGGCGCACGATGTCGCCGAAGGGCGTCGAGCGCCGCATCAGGTAGTTCTCGTGGGCACCGTAGGAGGCGCCCTTGTTGTCGGTGTTGTTCTTGTACAGCGCAATGGGGACGCCGTTGGGCAGGGCCCCGGCCCGCCGCTGGGCGTCGAGCATCACCTGCTCCCCCGCCTTGTCCCAACGCACGATGTCGAGGGGGTTGGTCACCTCGGGCGTGGAGTACTCCGGGTGGGCGTGGTCGACGTACAGCCGGGCCCCGTTGGTGAGGATGACGTTCGCCAACCCCATGTCCTCATCGGTCAGCTGCGAGGGGTCGGCGACCTGGCGCGCCATGTCGAACCCGCGCGCGTCGCGCAGCGGGGACTCCTCCTCGAAGTCCCAGCGAGCGCGCCTGGCCCGTACGGTCGCCGACGCGTAGGCGTTCACCACCTGCGAGGACGCCACCATCGGATTGGCCAGGGGCTGCCCCTGGACCGAGATGCCGTACTCGACCTCCGTCCCCATGACCCGCCGTACGCTCATGGAACGAGCCTACGCGGCCGGCCAGCGCCCGTTCTTCAGCGCTTGCGGAGCACCATTTGAGCGAGGTAGACGATGACGAGGACGACGACGATGATGACGAGGATCTTGATCATGAGTGGCTCCGGGGGTGCGGGCCGTCCGCGGTGGACGACGCAGAAGCCATGACTAGCACACCGCGGGCCGCGCTGTGCGGCTCCGACGCGCCGGTGGGGCCGTCGAGATGAGGTGGTGGGAGGAGCGCGTCGTCCCCAGGCTCGTCCAGGCGTCGCTGCGTGGGGAGGAGCTGGCCCCCCACCGCGACCGTGCCTGTGCCCAACTGAGCGGCGCGGTGCTGGAGCTGGGCTTCGGCAGTGGTCTCAATCTGGCCCACTGCCCGCCCGGCATCGTCCGGATCGACGCCGTGGAGCCCTCCGACCTGGCCTGGCGGCTCTCTCAGGACCGGCGCGCGGCCACCTCTGTGCCGGTCACGCGCGTGGGTCTCGACGGCCAGCGGGTCGACGCCGACGACGCGACCTACGACGCGGTGCTCTCGACGTTCACGTTCTGCACGATCCCCGACCCCATGCGCGCCTTGAGCGAGGTGCGGCGAGTGCTTCGTCCGGGGGGTGCCCTGTTCTTCCTCGAGCACGGTTTGGCGCCCACGGCGACGGTGCGGAGGTGGCAGCGCCGGTGCGAGCCCGTCCAGCGCCGCGTCGCCGGCGGCTGCCACCTCACCCGGGACCTGCCGGACCTGGTGACGGCCGCCGACTTCGACATCACCGACCTCGAGCAGGGCTACCTGCCCGGACCGCGTTTGACTCGGCCGTTCACGTACTGCTCCGCCGGCCGGGCCGTCGTCCGTACCGGCTAAGTGCGGGGGTTTCACTGCGCGGTTTGGTCACAAACCGCGCGTTCCGGGCGCGTGCTTCCACGGTTTGTGACCAAACCGCGCGCCAATGGACCGGGCTACAGGTACTGCCCCGTGTTGGCGACGGTGTCGATCGAACGTCCGGGCTCGGTGCCCTGCTTGCCGGTGATGAGGGTGCGGATGAAGACGATCCGCTCGCCCTTCTTGCCGGAGATGCGCGCCCAGTCGTCGGGGTTCGTGGTGTTGGGGAGGTCCTCGTTCTCCTTGAACTCGTCGACGCACGCCTGCAGCAGGTGCGAGACGCGCAGACCGCGCTGCTGGTGGTCGAGGAGGTCCTTGATCGCCATCTTCTTGGCCCGGTCGACGATGTTCTGGATCATGGCGCCGGAGTTGAAGTCCTTGAAGTACAGGACCTCCTTGTCTCCGTTGGCATAGGTGACCTCGAGGAAGCGGTTCTCCTCGGTCTCGGTGTACATCCGCTCCACCGTGGCGCGGATCATCCCGGCGACGCAGGCGTTCCGGTTGCCGCCGAACTCCTCCAGGTCATCCGCGTGAAGCGGCAGACTCGGCGTGAGGTACTTCGAGAAGATGTCGCGAGCCGCCTCGGCGTCGGGGCGCTCGATCTTGATCTTCACGTCCAGCCGGCCGGGGCGCAGGATCGCGGGATCGATCATGTCCTCGCGGTTGGACGCTCCGATGACCAGCACGTTCTCGAGCAGTTCGACACCGTCGATCTCACTGAGCAGCTGCGGCACGATCGTGTTCTCGACGTCGGAGGAGACGCCGGAGCCACGGGTCCGGAAGAGCGAGTCCATCTCGTCGAAGAAGACGATGACGGGGGTGCCTTCGCTGGCCTTCTCCCGCGCACGCTGGAACACCAGGCGGATGTGCCGCTCGGTCTCGCCGACGTACTTGTTGAGGAGCTCGGGGCCCTTGATGTTGAGGAAGTACGACTTCCCCTCCTGGCCGGTCTTGGCGGCGACCTTCTTGGCCAGCGAGTTGGCCACGGCCTTGGCGATCAGGGTCTTGCCGCATCCGGGAGGCCCGTACAGCAGGACCCCCTTGGGGGGTTTCAACTCGTGCTCGAGGAACAGCTCGGGGTGCAGGTAAGGCAGCTCCACTGCGTCGCGGATCTGCTCGATCTGCCCGAACAGGCCTCCGATGGACTCATAGTCGATGTCCGGTACCTCTTCGAGGACGAGCTCCTCGACCTCGGACTTGGGCACCTTCTCGTAGACATAGCCCGCGCGCGAGTCGAGCAGGAGGGAGTCGCCGGCCCGGATGGTGTCGCTGAGCAGCGGCTGCGCCAGGCGCACGACGCGCTCCTCGTCGGCATTGGCGATCACCAGGGCGCGCTCGCTGTCGGCAAGCAGCTCCTTGAACATCACCACCTCCCCGACCTTCTCGTAGTCGAAGGCGGCAACGACGTTCAGGGCCTCGTTGAGCATGACCTCCTGGCCGCGACGCAGGTCGTCGAGCTGCACCGACGGGCTGACGTTGACCCGCAGCTTGCGCCCCCCGGTGAAGACGTCCACGGAGTCGTCCTCGTTGCGAGCCAGGAAGGTTCCGAAGCCGGCGGGTGGCTGGGCGAGCCGGTCGACCTCTTCCTTCAGCTTCATGATCTGGTCGCGCGCCTCGCGCAGCGTCTCCGCGAGTCGCTCGTTCTGAGACGTGACAGCCGACAGCGAGCGCTGTGCGTCTGCCAGCCGCATCTCCACCCCATGCGAGTGCGTCGGCACCTCGTTGAGCCGGCGGCGCAGGTCGGTCACCTCGGACTCGAGGAAGCGCACCTGGCTCTCGAGCTCGTCGGGACTCCGACCGCTACCGCTGCTGGACACACCATCTGACATCGACATGAGGCCCACCTCCTGTACGTGCGACCCTACCCGGGCATCACACCAACGGAAGTCTCTGAGCCACGGTGTTGGTCACGATTTGGGACAGGGTCGGTCCCCCGGAGGGCCCGTGGTTTGGTCACAAACCGCACGTCGGAGGGGCGGCGGGTTGCGGGTTGTGTCCCAACCACCGGGGGGCCGCGTCCCCCCCGGGGGGTTCCCCACCCCCCGCGGGGGGGGGGGGGGGGCGTTGGGGGTTTCCCCCCCACACCACGGGTGGACGACGTCCGCCCGCGGGGGGGTCAGCGGGCGTAGCGGCGGGCGAAGTTGCGCAGGAGGGTGCCGGGATGGGAGACGGTGACGGCGCGGGCGGCGTCGCGCAGGCGGTCGGCGTCGGCGGGGTCGAAGTAGCCGTGCGTCGCGTAGACCGAGATGCGGGTCAGCAAGCCGGGCAGGTCGAGCTCGGGGTGGAACTGGGTGGCGTAGACGTGCTCACCCACCCGGAAGGCCTGGACCGGGCAGGCCCCGGACGTCGCCAGCAACGTGGCGTGGGCGGGCAGGAGCGACAGCGCCTCCTTGTGACCGCCGTACGCCGTGAAGTGGCGCGGGACGTCGGCGAACAGCGGGTCCGCGAGACCGGCGTCCGTGAGCGTCACCGACAGCGGGCCCACGGGCTCGGGGTGGTTGGTGTCGACCACCCCGCCCTGGTGGCTGCCCAGCGTGCCGATTCCGTAGCAGGCGCCCAGGAAGGGGAAGTCGGCCGCGACGACCGCGTCGAGCAGTACGGCGAGCTCGTCCTCGGTGCGGCGCTGGGCCTCCGACTTCAGCGGCTGGGGGTCCGACACGGTGAACGCGCCGCCGCCGAGCAGGATGCCGGACCAGTCATCGAGCGCCACGTCCCCCAGGGGGCCGGAAGCCAGGGACCGGGTGTGCAGCTCGGCCGGCGAGACCTCTAGGAATCGGCAGAATGCGTCGTACTCCTCCCGCGCCGCCGCCTCCTCGGCGCGGATGGACAGGAGCAGGAACGGCCTCACTCGCTCTCGGCCTCCCCGACCGCCTCACCGGACACGTCCTCGACGACCTCGGCGCGCGGCCCGGTGTAGTCGGGACCGTAGGCGCCAGGGGCGGGACGGCGGCGCTTGAGCGGAGCCCTCTGGCCGGGCGCCATGCGACGGGCGGTCACCAGGAAGGCCGTGTGCCCGATCATCTTGTGCCCGGGCCGTACGGCGAGCCCCTCGACGTGCCAGTCGCGCACCAGCGACTCCCACGCCTGCGGCTCGGTGAAGCCGCCATGTAGCCGCACGGTCTCCATGAAGCGCGACAGCTGCGTGGTGGTGGCGACGTACGCGCACACGATGCCGCCGGGCCGCAGCGCGTCGGCGGTGGCGTCGAGGCACTCCCAGGGCGCGAGCATGTCGAGGATGACTCGGTCGTAGCGCTCCCCGCTCGCCGGCAGCTCCTCGGCGAGGTCGCCCAGCCGCAGCGACCAGGCCGGGTGGGTCTCGCCGTCGGGCGCCCCGAAGAACTGGGTGACGTTCTTGCGCGCGACCTCGGCGAACTCCTCACGACGCTCGTACGACGTCACGCGCCCGAACGGGCCGACCGCCCGCAGCAACGAGCAGGTGAGGGCGCCGGAGCCGACCCCGGCCTCGACCACGTCGGCCCCGGGGAAGATGTCGGCCATGGCCACGATCTGGGCGGCGTCCTTGGGGTAGACGACCGCCGCCCCGCGAGGCATCGACACCACGAACTCCGAGAGCAACGGCCGGAAGACGAGGTACTCGCCGCCCGACGTCGAGGTGATCGTGAAGCCCTCCTCCCGCCCGATCAGGTCGTCGTGGGACATCCCGCCGCGATTGGTGTGGAAGGTCTTACCGGCCTCGAGGCAGATGTTGTGCTTGCGCCCCTTGGCGTCGACCAGTCGCACCCACTCGCCCTCGCGCAGGGGCCCGCGGTGGACACCGGACCAGGCCTGGGGGGCGACATCGTCGTCGTGCGGTTGGGTCGAGGACACCGCGGAACCTTACTGGGGCCGGGCACTCACTGGCGAAACGCTCGGTCGACGTCGGCGGTGGACAGCACGCCGTAGACGCTCCCGTCCTCCTCGACGAGCACGTACTCCGCCGCCGGAGTGCGGTTGATCGCCATGACCAGCTCCTCGCCGTCGATGCCGACCGGAAGCTGTAGACCCTCGTCGAGGGTGCGGGCGACGGTGGACACCGCGACCCACGGGCGCCGCTCCGGCGGAGTGGCCAGCAGCGCGGCCTCGTTGACCACGCCGACAGGGCGCCCCCCGGTGGTGACGGTGACGATGCTGCCCGCCTCTGCCTCCTGGGCACGGCGGACGGCCTCGGCCAGCGGAAGGTCGTCGGGCACGGCGAGGGTACGGCGGGCGAGCTCGCGGGCGCGCAGCGCGGGCAGTCGCGCGCGCAACCGGGCCGAGGCCATCGCGGCGGTGGCACCCGACCACAGGAAGGAAGCGATGACGATCGCGAGCACGAAGTCGATGACGTCGGGGGGCCGCCCGAGAACCTCTTCCTGGAAGAGCGGCCACAGCAGGACCAGCCCGGCCGTGATCCGGCCGCCCCAGCCTGCCGCGAGGGTGCCACGGTGCACGTTTCCGGTGGCGCGCCACACGGCGGCCTTCAGCACCCGACCTCCGTCGAGCGGCAGTCCCGGCACCAGGTTGAGGATCCCGACCAGAAGGTTCGCGCCGGCGAGGCCCTGCACGGCCATCAGCAGCAGCCCGTCGGGGGTGACGAACCACAGGCCCACCCCGACGGCACCGACCGCCAGCGAGGTCAACGGCCCCACGACGGCGATCCAGAACTCCTGGCGCGGCGTGCGTGCCTCCCCCTCGATCGAGGTCATGCCGCCGAGGAAGTGCAGTGTGATCGACTGCACCGTGAAGCCGTAGCGGCGCGCCATGAGCGCGTGCGAGGCCTCGTGGAGCAGGACCGACCCGTAGAGGATCACCGCGAACGCGAGGCCGGCGACGTACTTCCCGGCGCCCAGGCCCGGTTCCACCAGCTCGACCTGGGGGGCCATCAAGATGGCGATCAGTCCGGCGATGAGGAACCACGACGAGGACACGAGGACCTCGCTGCCCGCGATCGTGCCCAGCTTGAAGGTCCCGGGGGGCCGGGGAGCAGGGCGCGGGACGGGGTCGGACACACCTCGAACCTAGCCGACCCTCGTTCGCCGTCGGCGTGCGGCGTCGCCTTCCCGCGGGCTGTCGGCGCCCTCGCCTAGGGTCGAGCTCGTGAGGTCACGATGACGGTCCAGGCAGCGGCGGGCGCCTCCCCGGCGGAGCGGGTCTCCACCCCCGTGGACGGGGTGGACGTGCTCGGCGCGCTCTCCCCCAGCCGCGCCGGCGACTTCCTGACCTGTCCGCTGCTCTACCGCTACCGCACCATCGATCGGCTCCCCGAGCCCTACTCGGCTGACGCCGTGCGCGGCACGGTGGTCCATCGGGTCCTGGAGAACCTCTTCGACCTGCCGGCGCGCGAGCGCACCCCGGAGCGCGCGCGCGGACTGCTCATGCCGGCCTGGGACGAGCTGCTCGACGCCGAGCCCGGCGTGGCCGAGATGTTCGGCACCGAGGGCCCCGACGTGGCCGCGTGGCTGACCTCGTGCCGCACCGTCCTCGACCGCTACTTCTCCCTCGAGGACCCCCAGCGCATCGAGCCCGCCGAGCGAGAGCTGTACGTCGAGGCGCTGCTGGACTCCAAGCTGCTGCTGCGCGGCTTCGTGGACCGGATCGACGTCGCCCCCGACGGCGCGATCCGGGTGGTGGACTACAAGACGGGGCGCTCGCCGACCGAGGGGTTCGAGGCCAAGGCCCTGTTCCAGATGAAGTTCTACGCCCTCGTCATCTGGCGCACCCGCGGGGTCGTGCCCGCCATGCTTCAGCTGATCTACCTGGGCAACGGCGAGATCCTGCGCTACGTGCCCGACGAGCGGGACCTGCTCGCCACCGAGCGCAAGGTCGAGGCCGTGTGGCAGGCGATCCGCCACGCCACCGAGAGCCGCGACTGGCAGGCGCGCCGCAGCCGGCTGTGCGACTGGTGCGCCCACCAGGCCATCTGCCCCGAGTGGGGCGGCACTCCCCCGCCGCTGCCCACCCCCGACGACGGCGAGGACGCGCGCTAGGCGGGCAGCTCGGCCTCGGCCGCCTCGACGGACTCGGCCGTGACCTCGTGCGGCTTGATCCGACCGTCCCGGATGTCCTCGGCGTAGTGGCAGGCCACCAGGTGGTCCGCCCCGCCCAACAGCCGCAGCGGGGGCCGCTCGGTGTCGCAGCGGGTCTCCTGGCGAAACGGGCAGCGGGTGTGGAAGCGGCAGCCCGGGGGCGGCGCGGCCGGAGACGGCAGGTCACCGGCCAGGACGATCCGCTCGCGGCCTGCCTCGACCTTCGGGTCGGGCACGGGGACGGCCGACATCAGGGCCTTGGTGTAGGGATGCAGCGGCTCGGCGTACAGGTCGTCGCTCGAGGCCTGCTCCACGATGCCGCCGAGGTACATCACCGCGACCTCGTCGGAGACGTGTCGGACGACGGCGAGGTCGTGGGCGATGACCAGGTAGGTCAGGTTGAGCCGCTCCTGCAGCTCGTCGAGCAGGTTGAGCACCTGCGCCTGGATCGAGACGTCGAGCGCGGAGACCGGCTCGTCGGCGATCACGAAGCGGGGCTCGAGGGCGATCGCTCGGGCGATGCCGATGCGCTGCCGCTGCCCGCCGGAGAACTCGTGGGGGTACTTCAGCGCCGCCGAGGCAGGCAGGCCCACCTGGTCCAGCAGCTCGCGGACCCGGTCGCGGCGGTCGTAGGCGATCCCGTGCGCGCGCAGGGGCTCGGTGAGGATGGTCTCGACGCTCTGGCGGGGGTTGAGGCTGGCCAGCGGGTCCTGGAAGACCATCTGCATGTGCTGGCGCATGCGGCGCAGGCTCTCCCGGGGCAGGGCCGCGACGTCGGTGCCGTCGTAGATGACCCGGCCCTCGGTCACGGGCGCCAGTCTGAGCACCGCCTTGCCCAGCGTCGACTTGCCGCAGCCCGACTCACCGACCAGACCCAGCGTCCGGCCGGCGGGGATCGAGAGGTCGACGCCGTCCACGGCCTTGACGGCTCCCACCCGGCGGCCCAGCAGGGCGCCACTGCGGATCGGGAAGTGGACCTTGAGTCCTTCGATGCGCACCAGCGGCTCGGGCCGCTCGGCTGGCGGCAGGTCCTCGGGCATCTCCTGCGCCACCGCGCTGGGGCTCTCGCTCATCGCGTCTCACCTCTCGCCGGGCGGGATGTGTCCAGGGGGTTGTGGCAGCGCACGTGGCGCACGCCCTCGTCGGTCAGCTCGGGGGTCTGCGTGGTGCACACCTCGAGGACGTTCTGGCAGCGCGGAGCGAACGCACAGCCCTGCGGCCACGGCAGGACGTTGGTCGGCGAGCCTGGGATGGCGGTCAGCGGCTCCCCGCGCGGCGAGTCCAGTCGCGGGATGCTGCCGAGCAGGCCCCCGGTGTAGGGATGACGCGGCTCCTCGAAGAGCACGTCGCGGGTGGTCGACTCGACGATGCGGCCGGCGTACATCACGTTGACCCGGTCGCACAGGCCGGCGACGACGCCGAGGTCGTGGGTGATCATCAGCAGCGCCGCGCCGGTGTCGGCCACGAGCTCCTTCAGCACCTCCAGCACCTGGGCCTGGATCGTGACGTCGAGGGCCGTGGTCGGCTCGTCGGCGATCAGGAGCCGGGGTTGGCACGCGAGCGCGATCGCGATCAGCACCCGCTGGCGCATGCCCCCCGAGAGCTGGTGGGGGTACTCCTTGAGCCGGCGCACGGGGTCGGGGATCCCGACCTTGCGCAGGAGGTCGCCGGCGCGGTCCCGGGCCTCCTTGCGGGTGACGTCGTTGTGGCGGCTGATCACCTCGGCGATCTGGACGCCGACCGTGACCACCGGGTTGAGCGAGGTCATCGGGTCCTGGAAGACCATCGCGATGTCGCGCCCGCGCAGCTGGCTCATCTCGTTGCGGGACAGGGACATCAGGTCGACGTCGCCGTAGCGGATCTCCCCCGACGTGCGGACTCCGCGCCGCGGGAGCAGTCCCATGATCGCGAGCGAGGTCACCGACTTGCCGCTGCCCGACTCCCCCACCAGGCCGACGTGCTCGCCGGGCCGGATGTCGAAGGACACCCCGTCCACCGCGCTGGTACGGCGTTGTCCCCGCAGCCCGAACTCCACCCGGAGGTCGCGCACGGTGAGCAGTGGCTGGCGGCCCGGGTGGACGCTGACGGCGTCGTGCAGGGACATGGTCATGCCGTCACCTTCGAGATCGGGGGTCGAGGGCCTCGCGCAGCGCTTCACCGAAGAGCGTGAAGCCGAGTGCGGTGATGGCGATGGCGACGCCCGGGTAGATGGCGAGTCGCGGGTCGGCCTGGAAGCGGTCCTGGGCCGCGACGAGCATGCGTCCCCACTCCGCCACCGCCGGATCGGCCTCGCCCAGCCCGAGGAAGGACAGGGCAGCGACCTCGATGATGGCCGTGGCGAGGTTGAGGGTGGCCTGGACGATCGTGGGTCCCAGCGAGTTGGGCAGGATGTGGCTCATCACGATGCGCCGCTTGCGCAGGCCCAGGGACGAGGCGGCCAGCACGTAGTCAGAGCGGCCCTGCGACAACATCGACCCGCGCAGCAGCCGCGCGAAGATCGGCACCTGCACGACGCCGATGGCGATCATGATCGCGTAGGCGTTCTTGCCGAGGATCGCCGCGATGCTGACGGCCAGGAGCAGGCTCGGGATCGAGAGCATGATGTCGACCAGCCGCATGATGGCCGTGTCCACCCAGCGGCCGAACCGGCCGCCGACGCTGCCGAAACCGCCGGCCAGGAGCCCGAGCGTGGCGCCCACGGCGAGGCCGATGGCGGTGGAGACGATGCCGTAGATGAGCGACTGCCGGGCCCCGTAGAGCATCTGGGTCCACATGTCCGAGCCGAAGGAGTCCAGGCCCAGGAAGTGATCCTCGCTGGGGCCAGGCACCTTGCTGGGGGTGATCTGGCCGGCCCACTCCGGCGACGCCGGCTCGTAGGACGTCAGCAGCGGCGCGATGATCGCGATGACCACGAACGCCAGCACGATCAGGGCGCCGAGGATGGCCGAGGGGTTGCGGCGCAGTCGACGCATCGCCCCGCGCCACAGGCTCACCCCGTGCTCCTCCGGGGCGCCGCCCGTAGCCGGGTCCATGCCCGCCGGACCCGGCGCGGCCGGCATCAGCGGGATGCTCATGCGACCCTCAGCCTCGGGTCGATGACGCCGTAGAGAAGATCGACGGCGAGGTTGATCAGCGAGTAGATGATCGCGATGAAGATGATGTAGCCCTGCAGGACCGGGTAGTCACGGTTGGTGATCGCCTGGAACAGGTAGGAGCCGATGCCGTTGAAGCTGAAGACGGTCTCGGTGAGCACGGCACCGGAGAACAGCAGCCCGGTCTGGAGGCCGATCGTGGTCGCCACCGGCAGCATCGCGTTGGGCAGGACGTGACGGCGCGAGATGACGCTGCGGGCCAGGCCCTTGCTCTCGGCGGTGCGCACGTAGTCCTCCTGCATGACGTCGGCGACGGAGGCGCGGGTGATGCGCACGATGATCGCCAGCGGGATGGTGCCCAGCGCGACGGCCGGCAGCACCAGGTGGATCACGGCGTCCCACGAGGCGTCCCACTCCTGGGTCAGGAGTCCGTCGAGCACCGCGAAGCCGGTCACGTCGGTGGAGTCCATGCGCGGGTCCTGTCGCAGCGCGGTCGGGAACCAACCCAGCCAGTCCGCGAAGACCAGCTTGAGCAGGATCGCCAGGAAGAAGACCGGGGTCGTGACCCCGAGCAGGGAGCCGGAGACGACGAAGGTGTCGAGCAGGCGGCCCTGGTGGCGCGCGGCGAGGTAGCCGAGCGGGATGCCCAGGACCACGGCGAAGAGCAAGGCCGCGAGGGCCAGCTCGATCGTCGCGGGGAAGCGGCTCAGGAAGCTGTCCAGCACCGGCTGGCCGGTCTGGATGGAGTTCAGGAAGTCGCCCTGCAGGAGGCTCTTGAGGTACGTCAGGTACTGCTGCAGCACCGGCTCGTCGAAGCCGTAGGCCTCGGTGACGCGACGCAGGCTGTCCTCGTTGGCGCGCTCGCCGAGCAGCGCCCGGGCCGGGTCGCCCGGCAGGGCCCTCACCCACACGAAGAGGAGGATCGAGAGCCCTGCCAGGACCGGCACCATCTGCGCCAGGCGGCGGAGGGTGAGACGAAGCATCTCCCTACCGCCGCCCGGACGCTGACGCCCGGTGGGACCCGATCACTCGTTCGAGACGGTGATCAGGTTCCAGACCTCGTCCTGCACCGGACTCGGCTCGTAGCCCTCGACACCGGGCGCGAACCCGAGCGACGGCACCGGGTGCGCGATCGGCACGCCGGGCAGGTACTCCATGACCTGGCGGTTGATCTCCTCGTAGAGCGGGGTCTGCTCCTCGACCGTCGGGATCCCGCGGGCCTCGTCGAGGCCCTGGAAGATCTCGGCGTTCTTGAAGCCCCACTCGTTGGACTCCTGACCGAAGAAGACGCCGAGGAAGTTGTCGGTGTCGTTGTAGTCACCGGTCCAGCCGAGCAGGTGGATGCCGTGCTTGTCGGTGCCCTGGATCTTCTCCAGGTAGTCCGGGTCCCACTGGTCCGCGGTGGGCGTGATCTTCAGGCCGACGGCCTGGAGCTGGGTCCGGATGATGTTGAAGGTGCCCTCCGGGTCGGGCATGTACGGGCGCGAGACTCCGGTCGGGTAGTTGAACTCGATGGTGGCGCCGGCGGCGCCGGCGTCCTCCAGGAGGGACTTGGCCTTGGCCGGGTCGTAGTCGTAGGTGGTCACGTCGCTGGCGTAGCCGTTGACGACCTCGGGGATGAACTGCGTGGCCGCCTCGGTGCCCTCGGGCATCGAGGTGCTGATGACCTCCTCGAGGTTGATCGCGTGGGCGATCGCCTGGCGCACCCGCAGGTCGTCCAGCGGCTTCTGCTTCTGGTTCATGCCCAGGTAGAGCACGTTGAAGGCGGGCCGGTTCTCGATCTGCATGCCCGCATCCTCGAGGGGGCCAAGGTCGGCGGGGCCGACGAGGTCGAAGCCGTCGATCTCCTCGTTGGTCAGCGCGTCCGCGCGGGCCTTCGGGTCGTCGATCGCGACCACGACCGCCTTGTCGATCTTGGCCTTCTCGCCCCAGTAGTCGTCGTTGCGCGCGAGGGTGACGTTCTCCTCGCGGTTCCAGGCCTCGAAGACGAACGGGCCGGTGCCGGTCGGGTGCGCGGTGGAGTACTCGGTGTTGCGCGGGTTCTCGGCGGCGTCGTCTTGGAACTCCTCGAGGGCCGAGGGGCTCTGCATCGAGAAGGCAGGGAGCGACAGGGCCGCGATGAAGCCGGCGAAGGGCTTCTTCAGGACGATCGTCGCCGTCGCGTCGCCGTCGGCGGTGCACGAGTCGTAGACCGCGGCCTTGGAGTTCTCACCGGTGGCGAAGCCGCGGAACAGTGCCCCGTAGTAGTAGGTGAGGTCCTCGGTCTGCGCTGTCTCGGGCATGTTGTACCAACGGTCGAAGTTGGCGCACACCGCCTCGGCGTTGAAGTCGGTGCCGTCGTGGAACTTCACGCCGGTCTCGAGATCGAAGGTGTAGGAGAGACCGTCGTCGGACACCTCCCAGCTCTTGGCGAGCAGCGGGGCGGGGTCGGCCGTGCCGGGCACGGTGCCGACCAGACCCTCGAAGATCTGCCGCGCCACGCGGAAGCTCTCGCCGTCGGAGACGAAGAACGGGTCGAGCGCCACCGGCTCGGCCGACCCGGCGAACACGAACGTGCCCCCGGCCTCGCTGTCGCCGCCACCCCCGTCCCCGTTGTCGCGGTCGCTCTCCGCGCATCCGGCGAGGACGAGTGACCCCGCAACCAGGCCGGCGAGAGCGCCGGCTCGTAGACGATTCCTCTTGGTCCGCACGATTCACCTCATGGTCGACACGTTCTCGCAGAGCCCCGGATGCTGCCGTGCTCGTAGAGCGAACGCAGGGAACATACTCGGCCGCCGGGCCCGTGGCTACCGGACATCCCGCGGCCGATGGTCGCGATCTGGCAACGATCTGAACGCGAGACACCCTCTCGCGGGCAGCCTTACGCCACCACGACCTCGAGTCGATGGGCTCTCGTGGGTCGTAGGTGGCGGGAGGCTACCGGTGTGCTGAGCCCGCCAGACGCCACTCGTGCGACGGACGGCCGACCAGGTCGACCAGCGACGACAGGAATACCCGGGCTGGCCCAGGCGGCACCGCCACGTGGTGGGGGACGACCAGCACCGTGCAGCCGGCCGCCTCGGCGGACGTGGCCCCGGTGGCGGAGTCCTCGACGGCCAGACAGTCCTCGGCCTCGACGCCGAGCGCCGCGGCCGCCGTCAGGTAGGGCTCGGGGTGGGGCTTGCCGTGTCCGACCTGGTCGCCCGTGACCACGACATCGAACGTGTCGGCCGGCAGCTGGTCGAGGATGGGCTCGACGAATCGCGTGTAGGACATCGTGACGAGGGCGCAGGGCACGGCCTCGGCACGCAGCTCGGCGAGGAGCTCGCGCGCACCGGGACGCCACGGCACCTCACCGCGGACCCGGTCCACGACCCCGTCGAGCAACCGCTCCACGATCTCCTCCGCGGTGAGCGGCAGGCCGAGCTCCTCGCGCATGTAGCGCCCCGACGACAGCAGGTCGTTGCCCACGAGCCGCATCGCGTGCTCGTGGCTCCAGGTCGCCCCGAACTCTGCGGCGAGCGCGTACTCCGCGTCGATCCAGTACGGCTCGGTGTCGACCAGCGTCCCGTCCATGTCCCACAGCACGGCCTGGGGAAGCCAGCCGGTGACCTCGGGGGCCGCATCCGCTGCGACGGGCTGTTCCACGGTGCTCAGAATGCTCTCCCCATTCGGTGACTGCTGGTCGACGTCGGTCTCCAGTATCCGCCCTGCGGCGCGTGGTCGCACATCGGCGCGCGCGCTGACCTCGAAGCGGCAAGCGGCCCTGGCCGCGAGGCGCTACTGGTGGCCTCTCCGCGGCGATCCGGCTCGTCCGCCGGCTCGGTGGTCAGCGGCAGCCGCCGCGCTCGGCGGACCCGGCGGGGTCTCGGCACGCTCCACCACGATCCTCCGGGCCACCGACGCGACGGTGAGCCGGACCCCCTCCGGCGTCTGGTCGTCCATGCCCTCGAGATGCGCCAGGATCCACTCCGCCAGGTCGTCTCGCAGCCGGGCGACGGCCCGGAGGCCGTGGGCACTCAGCACGAGGTCGTCCATGTCGCCCTCGATGAGCCCCCGATCGGCCACCCGACGGAAGACCGGCTCCAGGACCGCGGGCGGGAGGCTCCGCGACGCACTTATCCGGGCGACGTCGGCGGTGTGGCCCGAGGCGGTCAGCCCGTAGACCTGGACCAGGGCCCAGATGCCCGCCGCGTCGAGGTCCGGCGTGCCGGCCTCGAGCACCTCGAGCACCCGATCGCCCTCGCGACCGTAGAGCAGGTTCCCGATCCGACGGGACAGGACCTCTTGGCTTGGCGGTGCCTCCGGCGCGCCGAAGCCCGCCCCGAGGTCGCTCGCCCCGTGCGCCAGGCTGTCGACCAGATGCACCTGCGGAAGCAGCAGTGCGAGGACGAACGCGACCATCGCCACGGGGGCGGCCCACAGGAACACCTGGCTGAGCGCGTCGGCGTACGCGTCGACGATCGGGGCGATGACGCTGTCCTTGAGCCTGTGGAGCGCGCTCGGGGTGGCCAGGTCGGCGGAGGTGACGCCGGGGCTCTTGGCGATGGCTGCGGGAAGCCGGTCACTGAGGAAGTTGGCGTAGAGAGTCCCGAAGATGGCGGCGCCGAAGGCACTGCCCATGGTGCGGAAGAAGGTGACGCCCGACGTCGCGACCCCGAGCTGGGCGTAGGACACCGAGCCCTGCACGATGATCGTGAGCACCTGCATGCTCAACCCGATGCCCAACCCGAGGACGAACAGGTAGAGCGACGACAGCGCCAGCGGGGTCGACGCATCCATGCGCGAGAGCAGGGCCAGCCCGAGCGCCATGACCAGGCTGCCCACCACCGGGAAGACCTTGTAGCGCCCGGTCTTGCTCACGATGTTGCCACTGATGATCGCCGTGAGGAGCAGACCGAGCACCAAGGGCAGCATCCGCATCCCGGAGTCGGTGGCCGAGACGCCCTCGACGTACTGGAAGAACGTCGGCAGGAACGTCATCGCGCCGAGCATCGTGAAGCCGACGACGAAGCTCAGGGCGCAACAGTCGGCGAACACCCGCGACCGGAACAGCCGCATGGGCAAAATGGGCTCCGTCGCGCGTCTCTCGATGAGCACGAACACTGCGAGCACCGCGACGCCGCCGACGAGCAGGCCCACGATCTGCCATGACCCCCAGCCGTAGGTGGTGCCGCCGAGGCTGGTCGCCAGCACGAGCATCGAGGCGCCGAGCGCGACGGTGGCCATGCCCGCGTAGTCGATGCGATGCCGGGCTCCGCCGGGGATGTGGGGAATGGTGAAGCGGGCCGCGACGATGACGACCGCGGCGAGCGGCACATTGACGTAGAAGCACCAGCGCCAGCTGGCGCTGTCGGTGAGCACCCCGCCCAGAAGCGGGCCGATGACCGTGGCGACCCCGAAGACCGCGCCGAGGGCTCCCTGGAACTTGCCGCGCTCACGAAGGGGGATGATGTCGGCGATCAGGGCGGTGGCGGTGACGGTGAGCCCTCCGGCCCCGATGCCCTGGACCGCGCGAGACGCGATGAGCCAGACCATGCCCTCCGAGAGCCCACAGAGCGCGGAGCCGAGGATGAACACGGTGACGCTGAGCTGGAACAGGAGCTTGCGCCCGAACTGGTCGCCGAACTTGCCGACAACCGCCGTCACCGCGGTCTGCGCCAGCAGGTAGGACGTCACCACCCAGGAGACGTGGTTCCCCCCGCCGAGGTCACCGACGATCGTCGGCAGGGCCGTGGAGACGATCGTCCCGTCCAGGGCGGCCAGCAGCATCCCCATGCCGATGGTCGCGAACGCCATGGTCCGGGCACGCCCGGTGAGGGCGACCGGCCGCGACGCAGTCTCCGGGTCGGTGGGAGCCGTGGCGACAGACATCGAGCCTCCTCGAGATGGCGACGCTCGAAGTCTTCACCTGCGCCGACACCGTGAGAAGGGTCCTTCGCCCCTGTCCGGCGACATCGCGCACCGTAGAGAGCTGGCTCAGTCCTCGGGGTCGTAGCCGAGGTTCGGAGAGAGCCAACGCTCGGCCTCCGCCAGGGTCCAGCCCTTGCGCGCGGCGTAGTCCGCGACCTGGTCGCGGCCGAGCCGGCCCACCACGAAGTACTGGGACTGCGGGTGGCTGAAGTACCAGCCGGAGACCGAGGCGCCCGGCCACATCGCCATGGACTCCGTCAGCGTGATGCCGGTGCTGGCCTCGACGTCGAGGAGCTCCCACAGCAGGGGCTTCTCGGTGTGGTCAGGGCACGCGGGGTAGCCGGGCGCGGGCCGGATGCCGTCGTACTTCTCGGCAATCAGGTCCTGGTTGGAGAGCTGCTCGTCGGCGACGTGTCCCCAGAACTCGGTGCGCACGCGCTGGTGCAGGCGCTCGGCGAACGCTTCCGCGAGGCGGTCCGCCAGGGCCTCCACCAGGATGGCGTTGTAGTCGTCGAGATCGTCGCGGAACGCCTTGACCCGCTCCGGCAGCCCGATCCCCGCCGTGACCGCGAAGCCGCCGATGTGGTCGGGCAGACCGGTGTCGACGGGGGCGACGTAGTCGGCGAGCGAGCGGTTGGGCACTCCCTCGCGGTGGTCACCCTGCTGGCGCAGGTGGTGCAGCACCGTCCGGCGCTGCTCGCGCGAGTCGTCGGTGTAGGTGATGACGTCGTCGCCGTCGGCGTTGGCCGGCAGGAAGCCGTAGACGCCGCGGGCGGTGATCCACCTCTCCGCGATGATCCGGTCCAGCATCTCGTTGGCGTCGTCGTAGAGCTTGCGCGCCGCCTCCCCCGAGGTGGGGTTGTTGAGGATGTCGGGGAACTTGCCCTTCATCTCCCAGGCGTTGAAGAACGGCTGCCAGTCGATGTACTCGCGGAGCTCGGCGATGTCGTAGTCGTCGAGGACGTGGACGCCGCTCTGCTTCGGGGACGGAGGGACGTAGCCCTCCCAGTCGATGGGCGTCGCGTTCGCCTTGGCGTCCGCGTAGGAGAGCAGCTTGCGCTCGCTCTTGCCCGCGTGGCGGGCGCGCAGCGCGTCGTAGTCCTCCTTGACGTCGGCCATCAGGGCCGTGCGGCGGTCGTCGTGCAGGAGCGCGGCGGCGGTGGGCACTGAGCGGGACGCGTCCTTGACCCAGACGACGGGACCGTCGTACTTGGGGTCGACCTTCACGGCCGTGTGGGCGCGCGAGGTCGTGGCGCCGCCGATGAGCAGCGGGATGGTGAGCCCCTGGCGCTGCATCTCGGTCGCGAGCGTCACCATCTCGTCGAGCGAGGGGGTGATCAGGCCCGACAGCCCGATGATGTCGGCGTCGTGCTCCTTGGCCGCGTCGAGGATCTTCTGCGGGGGGACCATCACGCCGAGGTCGATGACCTCGTAGTTGTTGCACTGCAGGACGACGCCGACGATGTTCTTGCCGATGTCGTGCACGTCGCCCTTGACCGTGGCCATGACGATGGTGCCGTTGGTCTCCTTGGCGGTGGCGTACTCGGGGTTGTCGAGCTTCTCCTGCTCGATGAACGGGATCAGGTAGGCCACGGCCTTCTTCATCACCCGCGCCGACTTCACGACCTGGGGCAGGAACATCTTGCCCGCCCCGAACAGGTCGCCGACGACGTTCATGCCGTCCATCAGCGGGCCCTCGATGACCTCGATCGGCCGGCCGCCGCGGTCCGCGATGAGCTGGCGGAGCTCCTCGGTGTCGGACTCGGCGTAGGCGTCGATGCCCTTCACGAGCGCATGGGTGATCCGTTCGCCGACGGGCAGAGAGCGCCACTCCTGGGCCGCGGTCTCCTCCTTCTCCCCCGCCTTGTTGTGCGCCTCCGCGATCTCGAGCAGCCGCTCCGCGGCGTCCGGTCGGCGGTTGAGCACGACGTCCTCGATGCGCTCACGCAGCTCCGGCTCCACCTGGTCGTAGACGACCAGGGCACCGGCGTTGACGATGCCCATGTCGAGACCGGCCTCGATCGCGTGGTACAGGAAGACGGCGTGGATCGCCTCGCGCACCGGGTTGTTGCCGCGGAAGGAGAAGGAGACGTTGGAGATGCCGCCGGAGACCTTGGCACCCGGCAGGTTCTGCTTGATCCAGCGGGTGGCCTCGATGAAGTCCAGGCCGTAGGACGCATGCTCCTCGATGCCCGTGGCGACGGCGAAGACGTTCGGGTCGAAGATGATGTCCTCGGGCGGGAAGTCGACCTCGTCGACCAGGATCCGGTAGGCGCGCTCGCAGATCTGCTTGCGCCGCTCCAGGTTGTCGGCCTGGCCGTCCTCGTCGAAGGCCATGACGACCGCGGCCGCGCCGTACTTCTTGCACAGGCGGGCGTGCTCGCGGAACCGGTCCTCGCCCTCCTTCATGGAGATCGAGTTGACGATCGGCTTGCCCTGCACACACTTGAGCCCGGCCTCGATCACCTCCCACTTGGAGGAGTCGACCATGATCGGGACCCGGCTGATGTCGGGCTCCGAGGCGATCAGCTTCAGGAAGCGGTCCATCGCCGCGACCCCGTCGATCATCCCCTCGTCCATGTTGACGTCGATGACCTGGGCGCCGTTCTCGACCTGCTGCAGGGCCACGGCAAGGGCAGCGTCGTAGTCGCCGTCCTTGATGAGGTTGCGGAACCGTGCCGAGCCGGTGATGTTGGTGCGCTCGCCGACGTTGACGAAGAGGCTGTCCTCGTCGATCGTGAACGGCTCCAGGCCGGACAGGCGCATGGCCGGACTGACCTGGACCGGCTCGCGCCGCGGCTTGCCCTCGACGGCCTGCGCGATGGCCGCGATGTGCGCCGGGGTGGTGCCGCAGCAGCCGCCGACCAGGTTGACGAAGCCGCTCTCGGCGAACTCCTCGACGATCGCGGCGGTCTCCTCCGGCGCCTCGTCGTACTCGCCGAACGCGTTGGGCAGGCCGGCGTTGGGGTAGCACGACACGAAGCTGTCGGCCAGGCGGGACATCTCGGCGATGTAGGGCCGCATCTCCTTGGCCCCGAGCGCGCAGTTGAGACCGACCGCCAGCGGGCGGGCGTGCCGGATCGAGTCCCAGAACGCCTCGGTCACCTGGCCGGAGAGGGTGCGCCCCGAGGCGTCGGTGATCGTGCCGGAGACGATGACGGGCCAACGGCGGCCGTACTCCTCGAACAGCGTCTCGACCGCGAAGATCGCGGCCTTGGCGTTGAGGGTGTCGAAGATGGTCTCGATGAAGAGCAGGTCCGAGCCGCCGTCGAGCAGTCCACGGCCGGCCTCCAGGTAGGCCTCGACCAGCTGGTCGTAGCTGACGTTGCGGGCGCCGGGGTCGTTGACGTCGGGCGAGATGGAGGCCGTGCGGGTGGTCGGACCGTACGCGCCGGCGACGTACCTGGGTCGATCCGGCGTCCGCGCGGTCATGGCGTCGGCCTCGCGGCGGGCCAGCCGGGCGGACTCGTAGTTGAGCTCGTAGGCGAGCTCCTGCATGCCGTAGTCGCCCAGGGAGATGGCGTTGGAGTTGAACGTGTTGGTCTCGACCAGGTCCGCGCCGGCCTCGAGGTACTCGCGGTGGATGCCGGCGATGATGTCCGGCTGGGTCAGCGTGAGGAGGTCGTTGTTGCCCTGGAGGTCGCTGGGCCAGTCCGCGAACCGCTCGCCCCGGTAGCCGGCCTCGTCCGGGCGGTCCCGCTGGATCGCCGTCCCCATCGCGCCGTCGATGACCATGATCCGCTCCCGCAGCGTCGCGGTGAGGAGGTCAGTGGCATCGGGTCGCAGGTCCTGAGGTCGGGACACGGGACTCCTCTCGGGCTCGTGCGGCGCCCAGGCGGCACCGCTTCTCCAGGGTAGGAAGCGTGTCCACCGGCTGGATTGGGTTTCCGAATGGTGACACCGGGCGTGGAGCGCGGTGAAATCCTCGTCGGTCCCAGCGCAGGTCGCTCAGCGGGCATCTCGCTCGGGAGTGCTGGTCGGCCGGAGCGCCTCGCGCCCGGCGACTAGGCTTTCGGAGTGATCGAGATCGAGGACGCCCCCGAGCTGGTGGACCCCATTGTGATCGCCGCCTTCGAGGGTTGGAACGACGCGGCGGACGCCGCGTCCGGGGTGGTGGACCACCTGATGTCCGTGTGGCACGCGCGGGTGGTGGGGGCCGTCGACCCGGAGGACTTCTACGACTTCCAGGTCAACCGCCCGCAGGTCGGCACCGACGAGCACGGCTACCGGCGCCTGACCTGGCCCAGCACCCAGATCGCCGTTGCCTCCCCGCCCGACCTCGACCGCGACGTGATCCTCATCCGTGGCATCGAGCCCAGCATGCGCTGGCGTCAGTTCTGCGCCGAGCTCCTGGCCGCGGTCGACGAGCTCGGCGGCGAGCTCGTCGTCACCCTCGGCGCCCTCCTCGCGGACTCGCCCCACACCCGACCGATCCCCGTCTCCGGGACCGCCACCGAGCCCGAGCTGGTCGACCGGCTCAAGTTGGAGCAGTCGACCTACGAGGGCCCGACCGGGATCGTCGGCGTCTTCCAGGACGCCTGCGCCAAGCTCGACGTCCCCGCGGTGTCGTACTGGGCGGCCGTCCCCCACTACGTCGCCCAGCCGCCGTGCCCGAAGGCCACGCTGGCCCTGCTCGGCCAGCTCGAGGACCTGCTCGAGATCAGCATCCCGCTCGGGGACCTGCCGGAGGACGCCCGCGCCTGGGAGCGCGGCGTAGACGAGCTCGCCGAGGAGGACGAGGACGTCGCCGACTACGTCCGCAGCCTCGAGGAGACCCGCGACACCGCCGACCTGCCCGAGGCGTCCGGCGAGGCCATCGCCCGCGAGTTCGAGCGCTACCTCAAGCGCCGCGGTGGTGACGACGCCGGTCCTGCCTGATCGCGCCGGCCGCGTGTCGCACCTGCGGTTTGGTCACAAACCGCAGGTTCTCGGCGCCCGGATCTGCGGTTTGTGACCAAACCGCGGCATCGGCGACCGCCGGCGCGGCCCCTCAGAGCGACAGACCGAGCGCGGCGTCGAGCAGCGCCAGCATGGTCATGGCGGCGCCCGGGTCGCTGGTGTCGGCCAGGCCGTCGGTGCCGAGGGTGGCGGCGGCCCAAGCGTCGACCGCGGCGGCGGCACGGGGCGCGTCGAGGTCGTCGGCGAGCGCCGCCAGGACCTCGGTCACGACCGGACCGGCGGGGGCCCCGGCGCCGAGCGAGATCGCCTTGCGCCAGGACGTGACCGTGTCGACGGAGTCCCAGAGCTCCGCGTCGGTCCACTCCCAGTCGGAGCGGTAGTGGTGGCGCAGCAGCGCGAGGCGGATGCCCATCGGGTCGACGTCGCTGTTGCGCAGCGCGGACACGAAGACCAGGTTGCCGAGCGACTTGGACATCTTCTCGCCGTCGTAGGCGACCATCCCGGCGTGGGCGTAGACCTGCGCGAAGGGCGTGCCGGGCACGGCGACCTGAGCGTGGCCGGCGCACATCTCGTGGTGCGGGAAGACCAGGTCGGAACCGCCGCCCTGGACGTCGAACGCACCGCCGAGGTGGTGCATGGCGATCGCGGCGCACTCGATGTGCCAGCCAGGACGCCCCGGCCCGAAGGGGCTCTCCCACTTGGGCTCACCGGGCCGCTCCCCGCGCCAGACGACGCAGTCGAGGGGGTCGCGCTTGCCCGCTCGCTCGGGGTCACCACCCCGCTCGCCGAAGATGCGAAGCATGGTCTCGCGGTCGTAGCCCGACTCCAGGCCGAAGGCCGGGTCGGCGGTCACGGAGAAGTAGACGTCGGTGTCGACGCGGTACGTCGCCCCGGCGGCCTCGAGGCGCTCGATGAGCTCCACCGCCAGGGGGATCGACTCCACCGCCCCCACCAGGTGGTCGGGCGGGAGGACGCGCAGGGCGGTCATGTCCTGGCGGAACAGCTCGGTCTCGCGCTCGGCGAGCTCGACCCAGTCGACGCCGACCTTCGTAGCCCGCTCCAGGAGCGGGTCGTCGACGTCTGTGACGTTCTCGACGAAGCTGACCTCGTGGCCGGCGTTGCGCCAGGCGCGGTTGAGCAGGTCGAACGCCACGTACGTCGCCGCGTGGCCCAGGTGGGTGGCGTCGTACGGCGTGATGCCGCAGACATAGAGACGGGCCTGCCCCTCCGGGGTGGTCGTGACCCGGGCCCCCGTGGCGGTGTCGTGCAGTGCCACGGGCGGACCCACCTCGGGCAGGGTCGGGACCTCGGGGGCGCTCCAGGCTCGCATGGCGGCCAGCCTAGTAGGGCTGGTCAGAAGGGCGGCCACGGGATGGCCGGCCAGTCGCTGCTCGACAGCGGGAGGTGCCCGGTGTTGACCAGGCGCCGGCACCGGCGGTCGAAGGCCTCGATCTCCTGGTCGGTCAGGTGCTGCGCCAGCGCCTCACCAAGACCGCTGCGGAGCTCGGCGCGCAGCCGGCGCACGACCCGGTCCTCCTCGTCGGTCAACGTCTCGCCCTGCCATCCCCACAGGACGGTGCGGAGCTTGTGCTCGTGATGGAAGGCGATGCCGTGGTCCACGCCGTAGCGGTGCCCGTCGCTCATCGCCAGCACGTGGCCGCCCTTGCGGTCGGCGTTGTTGATCACGACGTCGAACACCGCCATGCGCCGTAGCGCCGCGGTGTCCTCGTGGATCAGCGAGACCCCCTGCTCACGCCCGTCGAGCCCGTCGAAGACGTGGAGCCAGCCGTCCGGCACCTGACCTTCCGGGACCAGGGTGACCGCCTCCTGCTCCTCGTCCGGCTCCTGCCAGAGCTGGCACATGCCGAGACCGTGCGGCCCCTCGCGCAGCCAGGTGTGCGGCACGACGTCCCAGCCGGTGGCCTCGGAGACCAGGTACGCCGCCACCTCGCGGCCGGCCAGGTGGCCGTCGGGGAAGTCCCACAGGGGCCGCTCCCCCGCGATGGGCTTGTAGACGACGGTGGTCTCGCCGATCTGACCGAGGAAGGTGGCGTTGGAGGCCGGCATGATCCGGCCCTGCAGAGTGAGCTCACCGCCGGGCTCGAACGCCGGCCTGGGAGCCGGGTCGGGCACGGGCTGGGTCACGGGTCCCGCCTGCGGAAGCCGTTGGCGCGCACGCACAGGTGGCCGTCGGGGTCCATCGGGTTGCCGCAGAAGGGGCAGCTCGGGCGCCCGGCGTCGAGCACCTGAGCGGCCCGCTTGACGAACGCCCGGGCGTGACCGGCGTCGATCCGCACGACGAAGACCTCCTCCGGCTCGGGCTCCTCGAAGTCCACGTCCTCCTCCGCCTGGTCCGGGGTCACGACGGCGGCCTCGGAGAAGGGGAACACCTCGATCACGATCTTCTGGTCGGAGGGGTCCCAGGACAGGGTCATGGTGCCGGCGCGGAACTCCTCCTCGATCGGCTGCTCGAGGGGGTGGGTGTCCTCGAGGCCCAACGGAGCCACGGCCGGAATGACGCCCGCGGCCGTGTTACTGGCCATCACCTCGTCGAGCAGCTCGTCGACGCGCTCGGCGAGGGCGGCGACCTGCTGCTTCTCCAGCGCGATGCTGGTGAGTCGGACGCCGCTGCGCGCCTGGAGGAAGAAGGTGCGCGATCCGGGGGGCCCGACCGTGCCCGCGACGAAGCGCTCGGGCGGGTCGAATCCGTGCATGATCGGTGCCATGCCGACCACCCTATGACCGGGCCGAAGGGCCCGCGCCACCGCCAACGGGTGCGTCCTCCGCGGCCTTGCGGCGACGAGTCCGCTTGGCCGGCGGAGCCGCAAGCCAGGACAGGTCGCCGTCGTGGGTGTTGGTGGCGAGGACGTAGGGGCGAGTGCCGGTGTAGCGCACGATCGACACCGAGGCCGGGTCGACGTGCAGGCGCTGGAACAGGTCGAGGTGCATACCGAGGGCGTCGGCCAGGACCGACTTGATGATGTCGCCGTGGCTCACGGCCACCCAGACCGCCCCGGACCCGTGCTCGGCCTCGATCGCCGCATCATGGCGCCGTACGGCCTCGACCGAGCGGGCCTGCATCGCCTGGAGCGACTCCCCGCCGGGGAATGTCGCCGCGGACGGCTGGGTCTGCACGACGCCCCAGATCTTCTCCTTGGCGAGGTCCTTGAGCAGTCGGCCCTGCCACTCGCCGTAGTCGCACTCGGTGATGCCGCGCTCGCTGACGGTCCGGGGGGCGGCGGGATGGCCGGCGGTGATGATCTTCGCCGTCTGGCGGCAGCGCTCCAGGGGACTCGTGACCACGGCGGAGAGCGGGACCACGCCCAACCGCTCGGCCGCACGCCGCGCCTGTGCCGTCCCGGTCTCGTCGAGCTTGACGCCTGGCGTGCGCCCCGCGAGGGTGCCGCTGGCGTTCGCGCTAGTCCGGCCGTGTCGGACCAGGATCACAGTTGCCATGCCCGGGACTGTAGTGGGGCTACCGTGACTCACGTGATCATCGACAGTGCGGTGTACCGCCACGGCGCCCGGCTGCCGGTCGACTGCCCGCCGCAGGACTACGCGACGCTGCGCGCCCAGGCCAAGGAGCACGGGGACTTCGTGTGGGTGGGACTCCACGAGCCGGGCGAGGCCGAGCTCAAGCGGGTAGCCGACGCCTTCGGCCTGCACCGGCTGGCGGTGGACGACGCGGTCGCCGCGCACCAACGACCCAAGCTGGAGCGCTACGGCGATCACCTGTTCCTCATCCTCAAAACGCTCTGGTACATCGATGAGCAGGACGCCGTCGAGACCGGCGAGATCAGCATGTTCGTCGGCTCCGACTTCGTCATCACCGTGCGGCACGGGGAGGGCGGGGCGCTGCACTCGGCGCGTCACCACCTGGAGCAGCGCAGCCAGGTGCTCACCCATGGCCCCTCGGCCGTCGTCTACGCGGTCTGCGACTCGGTGGTCGACGCCTACGCCCAGGTCATCGAGGCGCTCCAGGAGGACGTCGACGAAGTGGAGGAGTCGGTCTTCTCCCCCACACGAAGCGACGACGCGGTGCGGATCTACACGCTCAAGCGAGAGATCGCCGAGGTTCGGCGTGCCGTGCTGCCCCTGCGCGAGCCGATGCGCCGCTTCGCCAGCGGCACGGTCCCGGGGATGGATGAGGGGGCGGCGCCGTTCTTCCGCGACGTGGCCGACCACCTCGCTCGGGACGCCGAGACCATCGACGGCCTGGACTCCCTGCTGTCCACCGCCTTCGACGCCTATATCGCCCGGATCTCGGTCCAGCAGAACGACGACATGCGCAAGATCTCCGCCGGCGTCGGCCTGGTCGCGGCCCCCACCTTGATCGCGGGGATCTACGGCATGAACTTCGAGCACATGGCCGGCCTGGACTGGTCCCTCGGATACCCCATCACGCTGCTGCTCATGGCGCTGTCGTCGGGCGTGCTGTGGGTGTTCTTCAAGAAGTCCGGGTGGCTGTAGGCCCGTGGTTTGGTCACAAACCGCAGGTCACGACCCCGAGAACCTGCGGTTTTTGTCCAAAACCCGCTGGCCCCCCCCCCCACACCGGGGGTTTTGCCACCAAACCGCAAGGCCCCGGCGAGCGCTCAGGCGCTGAGGACGCCGGTGGCGAGCAGCACCAGGACCGCCGTGCCGAGGGCGACGCGGTAGAGCACGAACGGCGTGTAGGAGCGGGTGGAGACGTAGCGCAGCAGCCAGGCGATGGCGGCGTACCCGACGGCGAACGAGATGACGGTGGCCACGATCGTCGGGCCCCAGCTGTAGGTGTTGTCGCCGTGCGGGATCTCCTTGAGCTCGTACAGGCCGGCGCCGACGACGGCGGGGATGGCCAGCAGGAAGGCGTAGCGGGTGGCCGCCTCCCGGTCGTAGCCGAGCAGCCGGCCCATGGAGAGTGTGGCGCCGGAGCGGGAGACGCCGGGGACCAGCGCCACCGCCTGAGCGGCGCCCATCAGGACGGCGTCGCGCAGGGTGATCTGCTTGATGCGCTTCGAAGTGCCTCCGAACCGGTCGGCCAGGCCCAGGACGAGGCCGAGGACGATCAGGGTCGTCCCGATGATCCACAGGTTGCGGAAGTCGCGCTCGATGACGTCCTTGAGCAGCACGCCGAGCACCACGATCGGCAGCGAGCCGATGATGATGAACCAGCCCATCCGCGCATCCAGGTGCCCGCGATACTCCGCCCGGAAGAGCGACTTGGTCCACATCGAGGCGATGCGCCAGATGTCCTCACGGAAGTAGATGAGCACGGCCAGCTCGGTGCCGATCTGGACGACCGCGGTGAACGCCGCCCCAGGGTCACCCCACCCGAACAGCTCCGGGTAGATGCGCAGGTGCGCGCTGCTGGAGATCGGAAGGAACTCCGTGAGGCCCTGGATGACGCCGAGGACAACGGCCTGGAGGTAGTCCCACACGAGCAGGAAGCCTAGGGGCACCCGGGCGAGCCGCCGCGCCGCCCCCAGGGTGTGCCCACTAGTTTTGTCGCCATGCAGCAGCGGTCAGTGGGCCACACCGGCCTCAAGGTGTCGCGCGTGGGCCTGGGCACCATGACGTGGGGCCGCGACACCGACGAGCACGAGGCCCGCGACCAGCTCATCGCGTTCGCCGAGGCGGGTGGCACGCTGGTCGACACGGCCGCCGGCTACACCGACGGCGACTCGGAGTCTCTCATCGGTCGCCTCATCGGCGACGTTGTGGCACGCGACGAGATCGTCCTGGCCACCAAGGCCGGCATCTCGCGGCGCTCCGGGGAGCGCGCCACCAACACCTCCCGCGGCAGTCTGCTCACCACGCTCGACGCGTCCCTGCGGCGCCTGGGAGTCGAGCATGTGGACCTCTGGCAAGTCCACATCTGGTCCGACGAGACCCCGCTCGAGGAGACCCTCACTGCCCTCGACCTGGCGGTGACCTCCGGCCGGGCGTCGTACGTCGGCATCTCCAACTACACCGGGTGGCAGACCGCCCAGGCCGCCACGTGGCAGCGCGCGGTCCCCGGGCGGGTGTGCCTGGCGTCCACCCAGGTCGAGTACTCCCTGCTCAACCGCGGTGTCGAGCGAGAGGTGCTCCCGGCCGCGCGGGCGCTCGGCCTCGGGGTACTGCCGTGGTCGCCGCTGGGCCGCGGCGTCCTCACCGGCAAGTACCGCACCGGCACCCCCTCGGACTCGCGAGGCGCCTCACCGGTGTTCTCCGGCTTCGTCGGCGCCTATCTCGACGAGCGCAGCGGGCGCATCGTGGAGGCGGTGGCCCGCGCCGCGGAGGGGCTCGGCTGGACACCGCTCGAGGTGGCCCTCGTGTGGGTGCGTGACCGTCCCGGCGTCTCCTCCCCCATCGTCGGTGCCCGCACCGCCGCCCAGCTCCGCGGAGCGCTCGCCCTCGAGGACAAGGAGCTCCCGCCCGAGATCGTCGCCGCCCTCGATGACGTCTCGGAGTCGACATGAGCCGGCACGAACGCCGGGCGCCGGGGCGCGGGGTGGAGTGGGAGTTCGACCGGGTGACCTTCCCCCGGGAGTTCCCGCGCAACGTCGTCACCAAGCTGCTCGTCGAGCGCGCCGAACACGGCGGCTGGGAGCTCGACCGGGTCCGCATGACCCCCGACGGGACTCGGCGGGTCGTGCTGCGCCGCAAGATCATCCGGGCAGTTCGCACCGCCTGAGCCCGCAGGGACGCCTACCGTGCCACCGGGCGGCTGCGGTTTGGTCACAAACCGCGTGCCGGCGGCCGGGAGACCTGCGGTTTGTGACCAAACCGTGCGGCTGGCGCGCAGTCACTCGCCGCGCAACGCCCGGAGGTTCTCCTCCGCGGTGAGCCGCGACGCCTCCGGGAGCGTGGGCAGCGCGAGCAGCCGCTCGAAGGTCTCGATGGCCTCCTGGCGACGCTCGAGGCGCTCCAGGGAGATTCCCATCGCGCCGAGCGCCACCGCCGCGGACTCGCCGTCCGGGTCGAGCTGCACCGCCCGCTCGTACCACTCCATGGCCTCATCGACGCGCTGCGACCTGAGATGCATCGTCGCGATGTTCGTGCTCGCCAGTGACCTGGCGTACGCCGGGACGTCGTCGAGGGCGAGCACGCTGAGGAACGTGCGATAGGCCTGCTCGGCGTCGCCGGCCTCGCTGGCACCCAGCGCCTGGACGAAGAGGTGCTCCCAGGGAGTCGTCGTCATGGCTCACGCCTCGCCGAGGAACCGGTCGAACACCCGAGCCCCGAACTCCAGCGCGTCGACGGGCACCCGCTCGTCGACGCCGTGGAAGAGCGCGGTGAAGTCCAGGTCGGCAGGCAGCCGCAGCGGCGCGAAGCCGTAGGAGGTCATGCCGAGCTTGTTGAAGTGTTTGGCGTCGGTGCCGCCGCTCATCAGGTACGGCGCCACGATCGCGTCGGGGTCCTCCGTCAGGAGGGCGCGGGTCATCGTGTCCACGATCGCGCCCTCGTAGGGCATCTCCCACGGCTGCTGCCTGGAGAGGTAGTCGATCGACACGTGCTCGCCACACAGCTCGGCCAGCGTCGCGAAGAACTCGTCCTCGTAGCCGGGCAGGAAGCGCCCGTCGACGTGCCCGGTCGCCTCGGTCGGGATGACGTTGACCTTGTAGCCCGCGCCCAGCATGGTGGGGTTGGTGGTGTTGCGGATGACCGCTCCCAGCATTCGGGCGGCACTGCCGAACTCCTCGATCAGGCTCTCGGCATTGTCCGGCGTCGCCTCCGTGCCGACCAGCTCCGCGACGGCCGCGAGCAGGGTCTGCATGGTCGGGGTCAACCGGACCGGCCACTCGTAGGCGCCGATGCGCGCCACGGCCGCGGCCAGGTCGGTGACGGCGTTCTCGGCGTTCATCATCGAGCCGTGACCGGCGCGACCGCGGGCCGTCAGGCGCATCCAGGCCATGCCCTTCTCGGCGGCCTCGATCAGGTACAGCCGCCGCCCGCGGACCGTGGTGCTGAAGCCGCCGACCTCGCCCACGGCCTCGGTGCAGCCCTCGAACTCCTCGGCATGGCTCTCGACGAGCACCTGAGCCCCGAGGTGCCCGCCTGCCTCCTCGTCGGCCGTGAAGGCGAGTACGACGGGCCGCTCCGGGACGACGCCGGCCCGGGCCCGCGCGCGCACCACCGAGAGCAGCATCGCGTCGAAGTCCTTCATGTCGACGGCGCCCCGGCCCCACACGTAGCCGTCCTGGACCTCGCCGGAGAACGGGTGGACCTGCCAGTCCTCGGCGGCGGCCGGGACCACGTCCAGGTGGGCGTGCAGCAGCAGCGCGCCCCGCTCGGGGACGCTGCCGTCCGCCGGACCGCCCCAGTGCGCGACGACGGAGGTGCGCCCCGGTGCCGCCTCGTACAGACGCGACTCGATGCCGACCTCGTCGAGCAGTCCGGCGACGTACTCGGCTGCCTTGCGCTCCCCCGGGCCGTCCTGGTCGCCATAGTTGCTCGTGTCGATCCGGATCAGCTCGCGACACAGCTCGACGACCTCGCCGGTGGGGTCGTAGGCCGTGGTCTCGCCCTGGGTGGTCATGACCCCATCAAAGCACTGCGGGCGGGCCACCCGATGCGGGGCCGGGGCGCCGCCTTTGCTACTGTTCCACAGCACTCGTCCGGGTGGCGGAATTGGCAGACGCGCTAGCTTGAGGTGCTAGTGCCCGTATTAGGGCGTGGGGGTTCAAGTCCCCCCTCGGACACTCAGAAGGCCCCGGCTCCACGGGGCCTTCTGTTCATTTCGGGCCTCGCGACGACCCACCGGGCCGGGCTCACCCGCCCGACCAGCACACGCGGCCGGCGAGCCGGACGCCTGCGTCCTCAGCCGGGGATGCGCTCGGCCCGCCGCAGGTTGCCGATGAGCTCTGCTGAGCTCTGCCCGTCGACGTGGTGGCGCCACATCGGCGTCCCGGGGCCGCTGCGCCACGACTCGCTCAGAGGGCTGTTGTCGACGGCGTCGAAGCCCAGGTCGTCGCAGAGCCGAGTCACCAGCTCGACAGCCTCGCGGTGGTCGCTCGAGACGACGAGCGCCTTCCGGTCGGGGTGCCCGCGGGGCCTCGACAGTCGGACGAGGCCCGGCAAGGCGTCCTCAGGACCGCGCATCGGGAGCCGCTCGTGGAACTGGACGTGCGTGAACGCCTTGACGACCTGGGAGGTCGGCAGCTGCTCCTGTCGGAGCTCGTGGACGGTCCTGCGCCCCGAGTCCACCTCAGGGTAGTTGCCGTCCCGCCACACCATGTAGTTGTTGTTGTCGATCACGACCTTGCCCGCCAGCTCGTCCACCGGCAGCGTGGCACCGGGCGCGTACGGGAAGGCGAGGATGGTGAAGTCCGACTCCGCGGCTGCTTGCGAGCTGGTGGCAGCTCGGGCCCGAGGACCGAGCTCGCGCACCAGGTCCTTCAGGGTCTCAGGCCCTCGCAAGTTGGCGATGATGATGTCGTAGCCCGCTTCCACCGCTACGCGGGCCATGACGCTGCCTGCCTGGCCGGAGCCGAGGATGCCGAACGTGCTCATGGTCGGTCTTCCTCCTGAGAGTGGTGCGATGGTGCAGTGCCGTGGGTCGACCCGGGGCGTGGGGGCAAGGCCGCCAGTGCGACCTCGGCGATGGCCAGGACGTCCTCGGCGCTTCCGCCGTCGCGGGCGCAGCCGGACATGCCACGCAGCACGGCCACGAGGAACACCGCCAAGCGGCCGGTGTCCGTCGTCGCCGGGAGATCGCCGTCCCGCACCCCCTGCTCGAGGCGGTCCTCAAGACGCTTGCGGAGAGCCTCCCGCTGTGCACCGAGCCGCGGCTCGGTCAGCATGAGACACCCCGGCGGGGTCGCGGACTCGGTGTGGGCGCGAGCGGCGTCGTCCAGGATCTGGGCGATCGCGTCGCGCGCCGTCGCCAGGGTGGCTGCGCGATCGACGGCCTCACACGTGCGCTGGAAGTAGGCGGCGGAGGCCTCCTCGAACAGGCGGTGCTTATCGCCGAATGCGGCGTACAGGCTCGGTGGCGTCACTCCCATCGCCGCGGTCAGCGTCGCGACGGACGTCTCGTCGTAGCCGGCGCGCCAGAACTGCTCTACCGCCACCGCCAGAGCGGCGTCTCGGTCGAAGCTTCGCGGTCGTCCAGCCATGAGGAGAAGCATACCGTAGTGATCGCTACGGTATGTGCTACGCTCCCCAGCCAATCCATAGTGATCACTACAGAATGAGGACCGTCATGAATCTCGAGGGGGCAGTGGTGCTGGTCACCGGCGCAAATCGCGGCATCGGAGCTGCGTTCGTCGACCAGCTCAAGCAGCGCGGTGCACGCAAGATCTACGCCGGAGCGCGAGACATCGAGGCCCTGGAGGCTCAGGGCGTGCACCCGCTCGAGCTCGACGTCACCGACGCCCGCCACATCGACGCCGCGGCCCGCGCGGCCGGCGACGTCCAGGTGCTCATCAACAACGCAGGGATCTCGACGGGCACGGCGTTGGTGACCGGAGCTGAAGCCAACATCCGGCGCGAGCTGGACACGAACTTCTACGGACCACTGTTGATGACTCGTGCGTTCGCCCCGGTCCTGGCCTCCAACGGAGGTGGCGCGATCCTCAATGTGATCTCCGCGCTCTCGTGGTTCACGGCACCGGGTGCCGGTGCCTACGCCGCGTCGAAGGCCGCGGCCTGGATGTTGACCGACAGCACGCGGCTGGAACTCGCAGCCCAGGGCACCCACGTCGTGGGAGTGCACATGGGGATGGTCGACACCGACATGGTCCGAGACATCCAGGGGCCGAAGGTCGCATCGGCGGACCTGGCCAGCGCCGGCCTCGACGCTATCGAATCGGGTGCCCAGGAAGTGCTCGGCGACGACTGGGCGAGGTTCGTGAAGTCCGGGCTCACGCTCGCTCCGGGCACGCGGTACGAACAGATCCTCGCCGCCCTGGCAGCCTGAGGCAGATCACGCGGTCGTCCGCGATCGTGCCACCGACGTGCTCACCTCGCCGGAGCAGACTCTCTCACCGAGGACCCGGGACCACGGTCCTCATGTGGATCCCGGGTCGTCGGGTGATCAGCGTCCCGGTCTGCCGGCGGCGCTCCGCACCAGCGACGTGACGACGACGACGCTGAACACGATCAGCCCGCACACCAACGCGCGGGCCAGCTGCCCCTCGGCGTGCACGTCCCCATAGCCGACCGTGGCCATGGTGCTGAGGGTGAAGTAGAGCGCGTCGGTGCGGGTGCTCAGGCCGTCGAACTGGCGAGGAGCGAGCAGCTCGACGAGGTAGAACGCCAACGAGAACGCCGCGACGAGTGCCACCTCCATGATCATCAGCACGCCGCCGGACCGCATCTCGGCGCCGCGGCGGACGTGGCGCAGCTCGAGCGCCATCGCTCCCCCGACCACGGCGAGGCCGGCCACCGTCAGCAGCAGGCTGGCCACGACGCCGGCGGTGGATCCGGCCCACTCGACGGGGAAGGCGAAGTAGGCGACGAGCACACCGGCGGACGCCCAGGCCGGGTGCTGCCAGCGCGCGACGCCGCGAGCACGACCGGCACCGTCCCGCTCGTCCGGCGGCGGAACGGACTCCTCGGCCATGGCGACTCCTGAGGCGGCAGGACTCCAGCCACGGCGACTGGAGGTCGTGCGGCGCGTCGTGCTCGCGCTGTTCCATCGTCGGGTACAGGCGAAGATGCGTCGAGCCTCGACCTGCGTCGGCGTAGTGGCGACGTCATGACTTGTCGGCCGCCCGAAGCCGCGCTCACAGGTATCTGGAACCTCCCGGTGGCTCCGACCTCGTGCCAGACTCTCCGGCACCGAAGCGAGCCCGGCGGGCTGCCCGCAGTTCGACCCTCACCCCCCTGGAGGAGACGTGTCCCTCGAGGAGCGCTACCGCAAGCTGTCGCCCGAGGCCATCGGGATCGTCGACCAGCTCGTCGACATCGCCCACGACGAGCCCGACCAGGAGGAGGGCATCGAGTGGTACCTCCCCGATGAGGAGCCGCCTCTGGTCGCGCTCGCCGAGCTCCAGGCCGCGGGCATCGCGAGGCACTACCGCGACGGCGAGTCCGTGATCGTGGAGCTCACCTCGGAGGGCCGGCGGCGTTACGTCTGAGGCGCCTCCCCCGTCCACGTGGGATCCGGACCCGCTCCACGAGCCTGGGGTACGTCTCGGACCTCATATGCGTGCAGCGCGCACGGGACCAAGGTCCCGGTTCAGTGGGTCCGCTGGTCCCTCGCCGTTCCGCCCCTGAAGGGTGAGACTGGCTGGACGAGGAGGTGACCCACGTGGACGCCAACCGGAGCGTAGGACGGCTCGCCGAGCTCACGCCGTACGACTGCTGGTCTCTACTCGAGGAGGTCGAGGTCGGGAGAGTGGCCTGGTGCACCCTCGACGGGCCGGCGGTGGTGCCGGTCAACGTCACGGTCGCCGACGGGGCACTGTGGTTCCGCACGGCGCCGTACTCCACCCTCGTCAACCACTGCCGGGGCGGCCGCGTCGCCGTCGAGATCGACAACCTGGATCCGACACGACGCGCCGGCTGGAGCGTGGTCGTCACCGGCATCGCCGAGATCGTCGACGGCGACGAGGTCCCCCGGGGCGTGCACCTGCTGGACACCTGGGCGCCGGGCAGCCGCACCGCCCACGTGCGCGTGGAGACTCAGCAGGTGACCGGTCGCCGGCTCACACCCCCCGCGCCCTGACTCCTCCGCCTCCCTTCCACCTGTCGCCCCCGACCCGCCCCGCCCCGCCCCGCCCCGAGGAGAACCATGACCGACGCCCCGCAGACCCCCCTCGACAGCATCTTCGTCGGCTTCGACGGCTCGGCACCGTCCGAGGCGGCGCTCGAGTGGGCCGCCGAGCAGGCGTCGCTGGAGGGCCGGTCCCTCGTGCTGGTCCATGCGGTGGCGCCGCTCAGCTCGGGAGCCGCCGCGTCTCTCGGCTCGCTCGGCATCGACACCCTGCGCCTGCGTGAGGACATCCTGGCCGATGCCGAGGCGCTGCTCGAGCGGGCACGAAAGCGTGCGACCGCCGGGCGCCCGGACCTCGAGGTGCACCAGATGGCGCGGATCGCCGACCCCCGCGAGACGCTGCTGTCGCTGGCGGGCAAGGACCGCCTCGTGGTCGTGGGCTCGCGCGGCATGGGCCCCGTCCGCAGCCTGCTGCTCGGCTCGGTCAGTCTGGCCCTGACCAAGCACGCGTCGGGCCCGGTGATCGTCGTCCGGCCGAACCAGGCGACCGAGGCTCGCGGGGACGTCCTCGTCGCGGTAGCCCTCGACGGGACCGACGGCCCCGTGCTGGACCTGGCCTTCCGGGTCGCCTCCGTCCGCGGGCAGTCGCTCACCGTGCTGCACTGCTTCTGGGACGCCAGCCAGGTCTCGAGCGGCTCCGCCGACGTGGCCGACGACGAGCCGGGCCTGGATGACCTGCGCGCGCAGATGAGCAAGCTGGTCGAGGCGTCGCAGGCGGCGTACCCGTCAGTGCCCGTGCACCTGCAGCTCGCCCGCGGCTTCGTCGACGCCCGGCTGCTGGAGGCGAGCCGTCACACCGGCCTCGTCGTGCTGGGCCACCAGCGCAAGCCCTTGCTCGGGGAGCTCGTCTACGGCTCCGTCGCACCTCAGGTCGTGGAGGCCAGCGCCTGCTCGGTGGCAGTGGTGGGTCTCGCCGAGCCGGAGGTGTGAGAAGGGGTCCGGCCTGACGCTGGCCTTGTCGCGTCGTGAGCGCGGGGTCGAGGCGGTGAGTCGCCTCGTACCCCCTCACGGCTGTCACCGGGTGGGTGCAAGATGGGCGCATGACCGACCGCCAGCACCGCGCCAGCGAGCTCCTGCGCCTTCACCAGGACCCGAGCCTCCTCACCGTCGTCAACGTCTGGGACGTGATCACGGCCAAGGTCGTGAGCGCCGTCGAGGGCACCACCGCCCTCGCCACCGCCAGCCACTCGATCGCCGCCTCCCGCGGCTACGAGGACGGCGAGAACATCCCGGTCGACGAGATGATCGCCGAGGTCGCGCGCATCGTCGCCGCAACCTCGTTGCCGGTCTCGGCCGACCTGGAGGGCGGGTACGGCGACGCGCCGGAGACCATCCGCAAGGCGATCGGCGTCGGCGTCGTCGGCGCCAACCTGGAGGACCAGATGAAGCCGCTGTCCGAGGCGGCCGCGCAGGTCGAGGCGGTCATGAAGGCCGCCGCCGCGGAGGGCGTCGCGGGCTTCGTGCTCAACGCCCGCACCGATGCCTTCCTCAAGGCCGGCGACCGCGACCCGGCCGACGTCCTCGCCGACGCGATCGCTCGCGGGCGCGCGTTTCTCGACGCCGGCGCCCCGGTGGTGTTCGTGCCTGGCCGACTGAACGAGGAGCAGGTCGTCGCGCTCGTGGACGCCCTCGGCCCCCAGCGCCTGACCCTCATCGGCATCCCCGGCATCCCGCCCTTGAGCCGCCTGGAGGAGCTCGGCGTCGCCCGCGTCTCCTACGGCCCGATGTCGCAGAACGTCGCCCTCACCGCCCTCGCAAAGCTGGTCGAGGACGTCCACGCCGGTGGCGGGGTGCCCGCCGACATGCGCATCCTGAACTAGCCGAGCCCCCGATTCGGCCCGCGGTTTGGTCACAAACCCCGCGTACCGGCGGGTAGAACGTGTGGTTTGGTCACAAACCGCGCGTACCAGCCGGTAGCCGACCGCGGTCGTCGAGCACACCGCGGGCGGCGTCAGCGCAGGGTGGTGCCGACCCAGGCAGGGTCGCTGTCCGCCTGTCCCTGGATGTCGCCATCGGACTCGGTGGCCTGGGTCTGGCCGGCCAGTGAGCGGACGATGGCCTCGTCGACCGACAGGAAGCTGTGGCCGGGGGCCAGGTCACGTCGTACGTCGTCCTCGGTGCAGACCATGTCGTGGGCCAGGCTCCGCACCAGCGCGCGGACGGTGGCGCGTGGCAGCCCCGACACCAGCGCGACGGCCTCCCCGACCAGACGCTCCGGCGCGATGGGCAGGACCAGCTGCGGCCGCTCCAGGTCGGCGAGCGTGGCGAACCGGTCCAGCAGCTCTCGGTAGGTGAGAACCTCGTCCCCGCCGATGTCGTAGGCCCGGTTGGCCGGGTCCGCGTCGAGCGCTCGCACCAGCAGGTAGACAACGTCCTCGACGGCGACCGGCTGGATGTCGCGCTGCATCCACGCCGGCACGGGCGTCACGGCGAGACGCTCACTGACCCGGCGCATCAGCTCGAAGGACGTCGAGCCGGCACCGATGACCATGGCCGCGCGCAGCACGGTGGTAGGTACGGCGCAGCCCAGCAGGATGTCCTCCACTTCCAGGCGCGAGCGAAGGTGCTCGGACAGACGGCCGGGCGGCACCAGGCCGGATAGGTAGACGATGCGCCCCACCTCGGCGTACTCGCACGCGTCGGCGACGTACTGGGCGGCCTCCCGGTCCCGCTTGAGGAACTCCCCCGATGCCATCGAGTGCACCAGGTAGAACAGTGCGTCGACCTCACGGACGGCGAGGTGGACCGACACGGTGTCCTCGACGTCGAGGTAGCGGCGCTCCACACGGTCCGACCAGGCGAAGCGGTCGAGAGCGTCCAGGTCACGCGCCCCGGCGACCACGTCGTGCCCCGCGGCGAGCAGCGACGGCACCAGCCGCGACCCGACGTACCCCGTCGCGCCCGTCACCAGCACCCGCATGTCCCATCCCTCCGTCGCTGCGCCCGGCGAGGCCCTCGACGCTCGCCAGTGCGTCCCACTACCCCATACTCGGGCGGTGGACACCCGCCCCTTCCGCGTCGGCTTCGTCACCGGCGCGACACCCGACAAGTGGGCCCGCGTGTGGCGCCTGCGCCACCCCCGCACCCCGCTCGAGCTGGTCCCGGTGACCCAGGCCGACCAGGAGCGCGGCCTGCGCGATGGGAGCCTGGACATGGCGCTGGTCAGGCTCCCCGTGAACCGAGACGGCCTGCACTGCATCCCGCTGTACGACGAGGTGCCGGTCGTGGTCGCCGGCCTCGAGCACCTGGTGGCCGCCGCCGACGAGGTCACGCTGGACGACCTGGCCGACGAGCAGCTGGTCGTCCCCCACGAGTCCGGCTGGACGCCGAGTGCCGAGCAGCTCGACTGGCCCGACATGAGCCTCAAGGACGCCGTCGAGGTCGTCGCCTCAGGCACCGGGATCCTGCTCGTGCCGAAGTCGGTCGCCCGGCTCCACCAGCGCAAGGACGTCGTCTACCGTCCCGTCACCGACCTGCCCACCACCAAGGTGGGCCTCGCGTGGCTCGTCGACAACGACGACGACCGGGTCCAGACCTTCATCGGCATCGTCCGCGGCCGCACCGAGCGGTCCTCGCGCTAGCGAACGGGCCCCGCACCGCCCGTGGTTTGGTCACAAACCGCAGATCGCCGAGCCGCGGAGATGCGGTTTGTGACCAAACCGCGTCCTCACCAGGACGTCGCGAGCGGCCGGCCCTCGTGGAAGCCCGCGGCCGACTGCACGCCGACGACGGCGCGGTCGTGCAGCTCGGCGAGGGTGGCGGCCCCGGCGTAGGTGCAGGCGGAGCGGACGCCGGAGCAGATCTCGTCGATGAGGTCCTCGACGCCGGGACGGGCGGGGTCCAGGTACATCCGCGACGAGGAGATGCCCTCCTCGTAGAGCCCCTTGCGGGCGCGGTCGTAGGCCGACTCAGTGGAGGTCCGGTTGGCGACGGCGCGGGCCGACGCCATGCCGAACGAGACCTTGTAGGCACGACCCTGGGAGTCCTCGAGCAGGTCGCCGGGCGACTCGTGCGTCCCGGCGAACCACGAGCCGACCATCACCGAGGACGCGCCCGCGGCGAGCGCGAGGGCCACGTCGCGGGGGTGGCGCACGCCGCCATCGGCCCAGACGTGACTGCCCAGCTCCCGGGCTGCGGCCGCGCACTCCAGCACCGCCGAGAACTGGGGGCGGCCCACACCGGTCATCATCCGGGTCGTGCACATGGCGCCAGGCCCGACGCCGACCTTGACGATGTCCGCGCCGGCCTCGACCAGGGCGCGGGTGCCCTCGGCCGACACGACGTTGCCGGCGGCGACAGGCACCTCCGGATCCAGGGCGCGTACGGCGCGCAGTGCGTCGAGCATCCGGTCCTGGTGGCCGTGGGCGGTGTCGACGACCAGGCAGTCGACCCCCGCGCCGAGCAGCTCGGAGGCCTTGCCCGCCACATCGCCGTTGACCCCCACCGCGGCAGCGACCCGCAGCCCGCCGGTGGCGTCGACGGCCGGGCGGTAGAGGGTGGCGCGCAGGGCGCCGGTGCGGGTCAGGACGCCCGCCAGCCGGCCGTCGCGGCGCACCGCCACGGCCAGGATCGCCCCCGCTTGGTCGATCGCGTCGAAGGCCGCGCGCGGGTCGGTGTCGTCGGGGATGAGCACCGGGCGCCGGCTCATCACCTGGCCGACCTGCGCGAACCGGTCGACCTCGGCGCAGTCGGACTCCGAGACCACCCCGAGCGGGCGCCCCAGCGCGTCGACGACGACCGCGGCCCGGTGCGCCCGCTTGGGGATGAGCGACAGGGCCTCGGCCACCGTCTGGTGCTCGGTCAGTTCGATCGGGGTGTCGAAGACCAGGTGCCGCGACTTCACGTCGGCCACCACCCGCTCGACCACCGCGAAGGGGATGTCCTGCGGGATCACCACGAGCCCGCCGCGCCGCGCCACCGTCTCGGCCATCCGCTTGCCCGCGATCGCGGTCATGTTGGAGACGACCAGCGGGATCGTGGCGCCGGTGCCGTCGGAGGTGGCGAGGTCCACGTCGTAGCGGCTGGCGACACCGCTGTGGCGCGGCACCATGAAGACGTCGTCGTAGGTCAGGTCGTGGGGCGGGGCGGTCTCGTGGAGGAAGTGCACAGCCAGAGCCTAGGGTCGGGGCATGACATCGTCCGTCGGCCGCTCCCCCGGCCGCGTCAATCTCATCGGCGAGCACACCGACTACAACCAGGGCCTGTGCCTGCCCCTGACCATCCCCTACGCCACGACGGTCACCGCGACCTCCCGCGAGGACGACGTGGTCACGGTGCGCAGCGACACGCAGGACGAGCCGTGGACCGGCACGCACGCCACCACCGGTCCCGGCGTCGCCGAGGGTTGGGCGACGTACGCCGTCGGCGTGCTCTGGGCCCTGCAGGAGGACGGCTGGGAGCTGCCCGGCGTCGACCTCGAGGTGCGCAGCACCGTGCCGATGGGCGCCGGGCTCTCGAGCTCGGCCGCGCTGGAGTGCGCGGTCGCGGTAGCCATGTGCGGGCTGACCGGCCGCGAGCTGACCGGAGACCTGCGCCACCAGCTGGTGACGGCCTGCCGCCGTGCCGAGAGCGAGGTGGCCGGAGCCCCGACCGGCGGCCTGGACCAGAGCGCGGTGCTCCTCTCCGCTCCCGGCGCCGGCCTGCTGATCGACTTCGAGGACGGCTCCACCCGCGACATCCCTCTTCCCTGGGACGAGGCCGGCCTCACGCTGCTGGTCGTCGACACCCGGGTCTCGCATGCGCTCACCGACGGCGGGTACGGCGCCCGCCGCAAGGACTGCGAGGCCGCCGCAGAGGCGCTCGGGTTGCCGTCGTTGCGCCGCGCGACGTTGCACGACGTCGCCGGGCTCGACGACCGCCGGCTGGAGGCCCGTGCCCGTCACGTGGTCACCGAGAACGCCCGAGTCGCCGACGCCGTCACCGCCGTCGAGGGCCGTGACTGGGCCGCCCTGGGGCAGGCGATGACCGCCTCCCACACCTCGCTGCGCGACGACTACGAGGTCTCGTGCGCCGAGCTCGACCTGGTCGTGGGCACCGCCCTGGAGACCGGGGCGCTGGGCGCGCGCATGACCGGCGGCGGCTTCGGTGGCTCAGCGATCGCCCTCGTCCCCACCGAGCGCGCCGAGGCGGTGCGCCGGGCGGTCGACGCCGCCTTCGCGGCCGCCGGCTTCGCCGCGCCGCGTCACCTGGACGCCGGCCCGAGCGGCCCGGCCCAGGTTCTCAGGTCGACGTGACTCCGACGCGCCCCTCGCGGAAGGCGTGCACGAAGAGCGCGTGGTCCTCGCGCACCCGGTCGGCGTAGGCCATCCCGAAGTCGCTCACCCACCTCACGAGCTCGCGGCGCCGCCCCTCCACACTCGCCGCGATCGCGTCCTCGACCTGGAAGTCGACCAGGTCCTGGTCGCTGTCCTCGTCGGAGGCGCAGTGGATCTTGGCCGTGGCGCGCCCGAGCAGGTCGACCACCTGGGCGATCTCCCCGGGCTCGGTGAGGTTCGACCAGTCGAGGTCGACCTCGTACGGCGAGACCTCGCTGACGACGTACCCCACGCCGTCCAGCTCGGTGTAGCCCAGCATCGGGTCGGTGTGCACCTGCAGGGCCCGCTGGCTCACGACCGTGCGATGCCCCTCGTGCTCGAAGTACCTCTCCACCTGCGCGGTGTCGACGAACCGGCTGATCGCGGGGATGTTGGCCTGCTTCATCGACAGCACCACGTCGTTGTCGAGGGCCTGGCTGTAACCCTCGACCAGCACGTTGTACGCCGGCAGCCCGGCGCTGCCGATGCCGAAGCCCGACTTGCCGACGACGTCGCGCAGCTCGTAGAAGAGGTCGCGATCGGAGCGGCGACGCTCCGGGATGGTCTCCAGGTAGGCCTCGAAGGCCTGGACCACCCGGGCGCGCTCCCGCTTGCCCAGATGGCGCACCCCGCGCCCCTCGCGGAAGAGCCGGATCCCCTCGATCTCCTCGGTGCTGGCATCGAGCAGCTCGGCGCGCCGCTGGTGCCGCGCCAGCACCAGCGCCTCCTGGACCGGCCCCTCGGTGTTGTCGAGGTGCAGCGCGAAGTCGTCCTCCTCGCTGTGGCGGTACTCGTCCACCTGCGAGAGGTACGCGCGCAGGTAGCGACCGATCAACCGCCGCACGTCCTCCTCGGGCAGCGCCTTCTGCCAGCCCACGAGCGCCAGCGACGCCGCGAAGCGCTGCAGGTCCCAGGTGAACCGCCCCAGGTAGGCCTCGTCGAAGTCGTTGATGTCGAAGACCAGGCGACCGTCGGAGTTAAGGTAGGTGCCGAAGTTCTCCACGTGCAGGTCGCCGTGCACCCAGATCCGGCCGCTGCGCTCGTCGGCGAACGGGTCGTCGGCGCCGGTCACGTCGGCGTAGAAGAGGCATGCGGTGCCGCGGTAGAACGCGTGCGGGTCCGACGACATGGTGCGGAACTTGCCCCGGAACGCCGCCGGGTCGGCCTCCATCAGCGGCGCGAAGGCGTCGCCCAGCGTCGACACGATCAGGTCGGTCCGCTCGTCACCGGTCACCCGGCAGAGACTGCCATGCTCCGCCTCGCCCATCCAGCGGTTGAGGGCGCGTACTCAGACGCAGCCGGGTACGCGGGCCGCTCCCCCAGCCCCGTACGACGGACAGGCTGGGGGCATGAGCACCCCAAACTCCTCCTCCAAGAACACCAACGCCTTCTTCGCGCAGGCCGCGATCTCGTTCGGCATCGCGCTGCTGACCATGATCTTCGCGATCCTCTACCTGCCGGTCGACCCGTGGATCCGGGCGTTCCTCGGCCTCGGGACAATGTTCCTGACCACCTCGTGCTTCACGCTCGCCAAGTGCGTGCGCGACGCGCAGGAGAACCAGTACGTCGTCTCCCGGCTCGACCAGGCGCGCGTCGACAAGATCCTCGCCGAGCACGACCCCTTCCGTAGCGTCTCCTGACGCTCGGCCCCGCCTCGCTCCCCCGTCCCAGGGCGGGCACACCGTCACCGACGGTGCGCCCGCCCTTCCGCATGCTGGTTGAATCGTCGGGAGACCGCGCCCGACGACGACAGGGAGTGCCCGTGGCAGCCATCGACCGGATCAAGAGCGCAGCGTCGGGGGTGGTGGTGATCGGCACCGCGCTCGGCGCGAGGGCGACCCGCACCGCGCGGCCGCTGCTCGACAGGGCCGTCCAGGCCGTACGCGACCGCACCGGCACGGGCACGCCGAGACCGGTGGCACCCAGTGCCCCACCCAGTGCCCCGCCCACGCCTGAGCGCCGTACCGCGCCGGCGACACAGCCGCCACCCGCGCCCGGGCTACCCACGCCCGCGGCGGTGGCGAGGAACATCGCACGGCACCCGCCCTCTCCGAGCCCCGCTAGGGCGAAGCCGGCCAGAGCCTCGGCGCCGGGCGCCAAGCTGCCGGTACGCCGGAGCGCCACCGACTGACCCCCCTCGGGCGCCCCGGCGCGCTCCGCTGGTGCCCAAGGTCACCCTGACCAACCGCGTCCCGGCTCGTTGGCTGGGTACAGGCATGACGAACGCATCGACGAAAGGACCTCCCGTGGCCCGCAAGAACCCGATCAAGACGATCACCGACGTCGCCCTCGGCACGGCGGAGACCGCCGCCAGCCTGACCGTCGAGACCGCCAAGGGTGGGGTCGGGCTGGGCAGGCTGGTCGCCGGCACCATGGCCGCCAAGGCCTCGGAGACCGTCACCGGGCTGCTGTCCGGTCGCAAGCCGGTCGCCACTACGCCGGCCGCGGCACCGCGGGCCGGGGCCCCGGAGAGCCTCCCCGCCGCGGTGCCAGCAGAGGTCTCGCGCAAGGTCCAGGGCGACGCCCTCGCTCCGCAAACTGCGGCGAAGGTGGCGCCGACGAAGGCCCCTGCCAAGAAGGCGCCCGCCACGAAGGCGCCCGCCAAGAAGGCCGCTGCGAAGAAGACGCCGGCCAAGAAGGCATCCGCCAAGAAGGCCGCCTCGCCGAAGGTCGAGGTCGACCCCAGGACGCCGGTCAACGTCACCCAGGAGCTGGGCCTGGACCCGTCTCCGGTCGCCACGAAGGCACCCGCCAAGAAGGCCGCCACCAAGAAGGCGCCGGCAAAGGCTCCCGCCAAGAAGTCCGCTGCGAAGAAGGCGCCCGCCAAGAAGGCACCCGCCAAGAAGGCCGCCACGCCCTCGCGGGAGCCGCTGACCGACATCGACAAGCAGGCAGACACCGAGCACGTGGACGTGACGCCCGCCGACATCGCGCCGGCGGTGGCGAAGAAGTCGGCCGACGGCTGAGCCTCACGACCATCGACGACGCGAGAAGGCGGCGGATCCCCATGGGTCCGCCGCCTTCGTCGTCCGGTGCTACTTCAGCTCGGCGCTCGAGAGCCCGAGCACGCGCCGGGCCACGATGAGCTGCTGGATCTGCTGGGTGCCCTCGAAGATGTCGAGGATCTTGGAGTCGCGGGCCCACTTCTCCAGCAGCTCGGTCTCGCTGTAGCCCACCGAGCCGGCCAGCTCGACGCAGCCGAGGGTGATGTCGGAGCCCACCCGGCCGGCCTTCGCCTTGGCCATCGAGGCCTCCAACGAGTTGGGCTTGCGGTTGTCGGCCATCCAGGCCGCCTGGAGGGTGAGCAGGTACGCCGCCTCCCAGTCCGCCTCCATCTGCAGCAGCCGGGCCGCGGCGGCCGACTGGATCTGGGCGGGGCGGTCGTAGTCGACGGTGACCCCCGCCTGCGCCAGCAGGTCGCAGGTGAGGTCGAGCGCGGCGCGGGCGCAGCCCACGGCCATCGACGCCACCAGCGGGCGGGTGTTGTCGAAGGTCGCCATCGCGCCGGCGAAGCCCTGCGACGTGTCGACCTCCGGCGAACCGAGGAGGTTCTCGGCGGGGACCCGGCAGTCCTCGAAGATGATGGTCGCGGTATCGGAGGCCCGGATGCCGAGTTTGTGCTCGAGCCGGTCGACACGCATGCCGGGCGTGCCCTTGGGCACCACGAACGACTTGATCGCGGCACGGCCCAGGCTCTTGTCGAGCGTGGCCCACACCACGATGTGGTCGGCCCGATCGCCGGAGGTGACGTAGATCTTCTCGCCGTTGAGCACGTAGTGGTCGCCGTCGAGGGTCGCCGTGGTCGAGATGTTGGCCGAGTCGGAGCCCACGCCGGGCTCGGTGATCGCCATGCCGGCCCACACCCCCGCGAAGCGTTGCTGCTGCTCCTCGTCGGCGACCGAGGCGATCGCGGAGTTGCCAAGCCCCTGGCGCGGCATGGACAGCAGCAGCCCTACGTCGCCCCAGCACATCTCGGCGATGGACATGACCGACGCGAGGTTGGTGCCGTTCCTGACCCCGGCGTCGGCACCATCGGCCTCCTCGCGGCGTACGCCGGCGGCCCCTGCCCCCTCGCTGGCGCCGGACTCGGCGAGCCCGTCGATCATCGCGGCGAGCATGTCGAGCTCCTTGGGATACGCGTGCTCGGCGCGGTCGTACTTGCGCGAGATCGGTCGCAGCATGTTCATCGCGACCTGGTGGGCCTGCCCGACCAGAGGACGCAGCTTCTTCGGGTCGTCGAGATTGATGGCCATCAGACGAGCACGCTTCCTTCCATGACGCCGACCGCGCGCAGGTCGCGGTACCAGCGTTCGACGGGATGTTCCTTGACGAAGCCGTGGCCCCCGAGCAGCTGGACGCCGTCGAGGCCGATCTGCATGCCCTTGTCGGCGCACAGGCGGCGGGCGAGCGCGACCTCGCGGGCGAAGTCCTTGCCGGCGGCGGCGCGGGCGGCGGCCTTGTAGGTCAGCAGGCGCATGGACTGCAGCTCGATCGCGATGTTGGCGACCATGAACGCCACCGACTGGCGGTGCGCGATCGGCTCGCCGAACGCGTGGCGCTCCTTGACGTACGGCGTGACGTAGTCGAGCACCGCCTGTCCGGTCCCGACAGCCAGTGCGCACCACGCGAGGCGCGAGAGTCGCACGCACTCGGCGTACGTCCTGCCGTCGGTGTCGCCGAGCACGGCGTCGGCCGGCACGGTCACACCGGTGAGCGTGAGCCGCGTCAGCGAGGCGGCGCGCACTCCCATCGCGGGGTCGCCCTCCACCGCGAGGCCGGGGGTGGAGGACTCGACGAGGAAGAGCACCGGTCGGCCCTCGAGCGAGGCGCCGACGACGAAGAGCTCGGCCTGCGCGCCACGCGGGACCAGGGTCTTGACGCCGTCGAGGACGTAGCCGTCGGCGGTGCGGGTCGCGGTCGTCGCAGGCCTGAGGACGTCGAAGAGCACCGTGGGCTCGTTGAGCGCGAGGGCCGCGGCCGGCACGTCGTCGCCCGTGAACGCGGGGAGGTAGGTCTGCTGCTGGGCCTCGGTGCCCCAGAGCCCGAGCGCAGTGGCGACCGAGCCGGGCGCGAGCGCCGCGACCGCCAGGCCAAGGTCGCCGTGGGCCAGCGCCTCGGCGACGAGGGTGCCGGCCATGGCCGAGCGCTCCTCGGAGATGCCGCCGAGGGACTCGGGAATGCCGAGGATCGGCAGCCCGATCTCCAGGCTCGCCTTCAGCAGCGCCTCCGGCGCCTCGCACGCCTCGTCGGCCTCGGCGGCCGCCGGGCGCACGACCTCCTCGGCGAACTCGGCCACGACGTCGACCAGCATCTGCTCGTCCTCGGTGGGCGTCAGATCGAAGACGCCCGGCGTCGGGGCGGGCATCGCGCGGACCCCCGGCTCACCCGCGCGCCCCGACACCGCGAAGGTCCGGCTCGCGGCGGTGAGGGTCTTGAAGCCGCCGCGCGTCACCGTGAAGACGGCCTGCTCGGCCGGCCTGCGCAGTCGCACGCGGTCGAGCACGTCACTCTGTGCCAGCCGGTTGAGGCCGGCGACGAGATAGCCGATGGGGTCGCGCGACTCGCCGCTCGGGACGCCGTGGCGGCCGCCGGGACGCAGGCTCTGGAGGAGGGACATGCCGATAATGTAACTCGGAGTTACACTCGCCGCTACACCATGCTGGGTGCGCCAGGTCACACCACTACGATGGCGGGGTGCCAGATCCGGAAGCCCCCAGCGTGCGCGCGCCCCACGGTCCTCTCCCCACGGGCGGCAAGGTCCGCCCGATGACCCGCTGGGGGGCGCCGGTGATGCACCGCCCCCAGGCTCTCGTGACGTCGTACGACGAGGAGCTGACGGCCCTGGCCGCGGACATGGTCGCGACGATGTACGCCGCCGACGGGGTGGGCCTGGCTGCGTGCCAGATCGGCGAGGACGTCGCGATGTTCGTCTTCGACTGCCCCGACGAGTCCGGGCAGCGCACGGTGGGCGTGGTGTGCAACCCCGTGCTGAGCCTGCCGGAGGGTCGCGACCGGGTGCTCGACGAGGACGACGAGGGCTGTCTGTCCTTCCCCGGGGCGTTCGTGGAGCTCGCGCGCCCGGACACCGCGACCGTGACCGGCACGGGCCTGGACGGCTCGCCGGTCACCTTCTCCGGCGACGGCCTGCTGGCGCGCTGCCTGCAGCACGAGACCGACCACACCCTCGGCACGGTCTTCGGCGACCGGCTGCCCACGAAGCTGCGCAAGCGTCTGCAGAAGCAGCACGACAAGGTCGCCGACGACTACCCCGAGACCTGGCCGGCCTGACCGGCTCCGGCAGCGAAGGCGCAGCCACCCCCGGCGGCGAGCGACTCGGCCACGATCCCCGGTTTGGTCACACACCGCAGGCGCCGGGCGCCGCAAGGTGCGGTTTGTGACCAAACCGCGCCCACGGCCACGTCAGCGGCGGGCGGTGACCCAGCAGGCGACGGCGGAGGCGGCGGCGACGTTGAGGGAGTCGATGCCCTCGCGCATCGGGATGACGGCGCGCCGGTCCGCCGACTGCTCCCAGCGCGAGGACAGCCCATGGCCCTCCGAGCCCAGCACCAGCGCGACCCGGTCCAGGCCGGCGACCGCCTCCTCGATCCCGACGGCGTCCTCGGCGAGGGTGAGCGCGACCGTGGTGAAGCCGCGGGCGGAGAGGTCGGGGAGCGCGTCGTACCAGTCGGGCAGCCGGGTCCAGGGCATCGTGAACACCGCCCCCATGCCCACCTTGATCGAGCGCCGGTACAGCGGGTCGGCGCAGCGCGGAGCGAGCAGCACCGCGTCGAAGCCCAGAGCAGCCCCGCTCCGGAACACGGCACCCACGTTGGTGTGGTCCACGAGGTCCTCCAGGACCAGGACCGAGCGGGCGCCCTCCAGCACCTCGTCGATCGAGCGCAAGGGCGGGCGGTGCAGCGAGGCGAGCGCGCCACGATGGACGTGGAAGCCGGTGACCTGCTCGGCCAGCCGCTCCTCGAGCACGAAGCACGGAGCGTCGGAGCGGTCCAGCACCTCGGCCAGCCCGTCCAGCCAGCGCGGCGCCATGAGGAAGGACCGGGGCTCGTAGCCCGCCTCGACCGCACGCCGTACGACCTTCTCGCCCTCGGCGAGGAACAGCCCGTGCTCCCCCTCGAGATGCTTGCGCAGCTCGACGTCGCGCAGGTCGCGGTAGTCGGCGAGCCGAGGGTCGTCGGGGTCGTCGATCGGGATCAGCTCGGCCATCGTGGCCTCTCAGGCGAAGCGCTCGGGATGGGCCACCGCAACGACCTCGCCGACGACGATGATTGCCGGGGGTAGGACCGCGTGGGCCGTGAGCTCCTCGGTCAGGGTGCCGAGCGTGGCGAGCACGGTGCGCTCCCCGGCCATGGTGCCGTCGGCGACGACGGCCACCGGGGTTCCCGCCGCGCGGCCACCGCGCACCAGCGCCTCGGCGATGGCCGGCGCGTTCTCCACCGCCATCATCAGGACCAGGGTCCCGTGGAGCGCCGAGACGGCGCCCCAGTTGGTCAACGACTCGGGGTGGCCGGGCGGCAGGTGGCCCGAGACCACGGTGAACTCGTGGGCGACGCCGCGGTGGGTGACCGGGATGCCCGCGACCGCAGGCACCGCGACCGGGCTGGTCAGGCCGGGGATCACGGTCACCGCGACCCCGGCCTCGCGGCAGGCCAGGACCTCCTCGTAGCCCCGGCCGAAGACGAAGCTGTCACCACCCTTGAACCGCACGACCCGCTGGCCCTGCAGCGCCCGGTCGACGATGACCCGGTTGATCTCCTCCTGCTGCGCGGACCGGCCGCGCGGGAGCTTGGCCACGTCCACCAGCTCGACGTCGGCGGGCAGCTGGCCGAGCAGCTCACGTGGAGCCAGCCGGTCGGCGACCACGACGTCGGCCTCCATGAGCGCCTTGCGGCCGGCGACCGAGATCAGGTCCGGGTCGCCCGGACCACCGCCGACCAGGGTGACGCCCGGGGTGTGCGTGCGCTCGTGACGGCCGTGGATGGTGCCCTCCCTGAGGCCGGCCAGGATCTCGTCGCGCACCGACGCGGACAGGCGCGGCTCACGGTTGCCGAGCACGGCGACGGTGACGCCCGCGGCGCGGCCGACGGCCGGCGTCCAGGCGGTGGCGTCGCTCGCGTCGTCCGCGCGCACGCAGAACACCCGCCGCCGCTCGGCCTCCGCCGCGACGCGCTCGTTGACCTCCGCGACGTCGGTGACGGCCAGTGCGTACCAGGAGTCCTCCAGGTCCGCCTCCGCGAACCCGCGGCGGTGCCAGGTGACCTCGCCCGCTCCGACCAGGCCCTCGATCGCGGGGGTGACATCCGGGGAGACGACGTGGACGACGGCGCCGGCGGCCAGGAGCTGGGGGATGCGGCGCTGCGCGACGTGGCCACCGCCCACCACCACCACGCGCCGGCCGGCCAGGCGCAGGCCCACGGGGTACGTCGCTATCTCGTCCACGCGCTCATCATCGCCGGTCCCGCCTCCGGGGTGATGGCCAGGGTTCGGTGCGGCCACTAGGTTGGTCCGCATGAGTCTCGAGCGTCCTCGCAGCCCGAACCCGTACGACCTCCTGCCCTCCGTGCCGTCCTTCACGGTGACGAGCACCGACGTCGACCACGGCGAGCCGCTCAAGGACGACCAGGTCGCGGCCCACGGGAACACCTCCCCCCAGCTGTCCTGGGAGGGCGCCCCCGAGGGCACCAAGAGCTACACCGTCACCTGCTTCGACCCCGACGCACCCACGCCGAGCGGCTTCTGGCACTGGGTGCTCGTCGACCTGCCGGCCGACGTGACGTCGCTCGACACCGGCGCGGCCGCCGGGCCGCTTCCCGGCAATGCCTTCCACGTCCGCAACGACGCCGGCGAGCTCGGGTTCAGCGGCGCCGCCCCGCCGGAGGGGGACCACCCTCACCGCTACTACTTCGTCGTGCACGCGGTGAAGGACGAGTCGCTGGGGGTGGACGCCGACGCCTCTCCCGCCGTCGTGTCGTTCAACCTGGCCTTCAAGACCCTCGGCCGCGCGATCCTGCACGGCACCTACCAGCACTGAGCCCGTCGCCACCCGGCCGGGCTCAGGTGCTGAGGCCGCGGAGCCGGTCGGCGAACGGCGTGGGGTCGGCGAACTCGTCGCGGACCACGTGCAGTGAGCGGCGGCCGCCGAGCAGGTCGACCAGCTCCCCCGCGGCGCGCTCGATGCGTTGGTCCAGGCCGTGGTCGCCGAAGTCCTCGGTCGCCGCGAACACGCCCGTGGGCACGACGACCGCGCGCAGGTAGGCGAACAGCGGGCGCAGTGCGTGGTCCAGGACCAACGAGTGCCGCGAGGTGCCCGCGGTGGCGCCGATCAGGACCGGCTTGCCGAGGAGCAGACCGGGCTCCAGGACGTCCACGAAGGTCTTGAACAGGCCGCTGAAGGACGCACTGAACACCGGCGTGACCATGATCAGCGCGTCGGCCTCGCGGACCTGATCGAGCACCGCCTCGAGCTCGGCGTCGGGGAAGCCGGTGAGCAGGTGATCGGCCAGGGCATGCGCGAGCGGCCGCAGCTCGACGACGTCCACATCCGCGCCGGCGCCGAGCCGTGCGCGCGCCGCGTCGGCCAGGCGGTCGGTGAGCAGCCGGGTCGATGAGGGCGACGACAGGCCCGCCGAGACGGCGAGGACGCGGGTCATGCCGACACCGTCCCCGCGACCCCGGCCTGTTCGACCGACCCGGCCGCGGCGTCCCGCGCGGCCACGAGGCCGGCGTGGGTGGGACCGTCGGGCACGTGGGCCGGGCGACCCGCGGCGAAGCCGGCGCGCAGGTCGGGCAGGATCTCCCCGAGCAGGTCGAGCTGCTCCAGCACGGTCTTCAGCGGCAGGCCCGCGTGGTCGACCAGGAACAGCTGGCGCTGGTAGTCGCCGACGTACTCGCGGAAGCCGAGCGTGCGCTCCAGCACCTCCTGGGGGGAGCCCACCGTGAGCGGGGTCTGCGAGGTGAAGTCCTCCAGAGAGGGGCCGTGGCCGTAGACCGGGGCGTTGTCGAAGTACGGGCGGAACTCCCGGACGGCGTCCTGGCTGCGGCGGCGCATGAAGAACTGCCCGCCCAGCCCGACGATCGCCTGGTCCGCGGCGCCGTGACCGTAGTGCGCGAAGCGGCGCCGGTAGAGCTCGACCATCTGCCGGGTGTGCGAGACCGGCCAGAAGATGTGGTTGTGGAAGAAGCCGTCGCCGTAGTAGGCCGCCTGCTCGGCGATCTCGGGGCTGCGGATGGAGCCGTGCCACACGAACGGGGGTACGCCGTCGAGCGGGCGCGGGGTGGCGGTGAAGCCCTGCAGCGGGGTGCGGAAGCGGCCCTCCCAGTCGACGACGTCCTCGCGCCACAGCCGGTGCAGCAGCGCGTAGCTCTCGATCGCGAGGTCGATCCCCTGGCGGATGTCCTTGCCGAACCACGGGTAGACCGGGCCGGTGTTGCCGCGGCCCATCATCAGGTCCATGCGGCCGTCGGTGAGGTGCTGGAGCGTGCCGTAGTCCTCGGCGATGCGCACCGGGTCGGTGGTGGTGATGAGCGTGGTGGAGGTCGACAGCAGGATCCGCTCGGTCTGCGCGGCGATGTAGGCCATCGTGGTCGTCGGGGACGATGCGACGAAGGGCGGGTTGTGGTGCTGGCCCACGGCCACGACGTCGAGCCCGATCTCCTCGGCCTTCTTCGCGATCTCGACCTGCGCCTTGATCCGCTCGTGCTCGCTCGGCGTCCGTCCGGTCGTCGGGTCGGCCGTGACGTCGCCGACGCTGAAGATGCCGATCTGCATGCTGTCCATCTCCTCGGACTGGTTGAACGATCTATTACCCGCTCAACCGGCCCGCGACCCGCCCTATTCCACTCCCCGCGAACGCCGCCGTCGTGGGAGGCTGCGGCAATGCCTTTGCACGTCGCCGTCGCGACGCGCGCCTTCAAGAGGTACGCCACCTATGTCGGGGCCACGCTCGCCGGCATCTTCACCAACTGCGTCTTCGGCGTGATCCTCTGCTTCGTCTATATCGAGGTGTGGGGCCAGAACCCCGACGCCGGCGGGTACGACGTCGCCGACGCCGTCACCTACGTGTGGCTGGGGCAGGCGATGATCATAACCGTCGCGGTCTGGGGCGGCGGCACCCCGGACGACCTCGCCGAGCGGATCCGCACCGGTGACGTGGTGATCGACCTCTATCGTCCCGTCGGGATCCTCGGCTGGTACCTCGCCGGCGACCTCGGCCGGGCGGCCTACCACCTGCTCACCCGCGGCGTCGCACCCACGGTGGTCGGCGGGCTGCTCTTCGACCTGCGCTACCCCGCCGACGTCCTGACCTGGGTGTGGTTCCTCGCCGCGATCCCGGTCGCGGTCACGGTCAGCTTCGGGCTGCGGATGCTGGCCGCCCTCACGGCGTTCTGGCTCCTCGACGACCTCGGGCCGCGGATACTGCTCGGCTTCGCGGCGCTGTTCTTCAGCGGCCTGACCGTCCCGCTGGTGATCCTGCCCGGGGCGCTGCGCGACGTCGCGATGGCGCTGCCCTGGGCGACGTTCCTGCAGGTGCCGGCCGACATCTGGCTCGGGAAGCGCACGGGAGCCGAGGTCGCGGAGGGGCTGGCGTTCATGCTCGGCTGGGCCGCGGTGCTGCTCGCGGGCTGCGCCTTCGTCCTGCGCCGCGCCGAGCGCCGGGTGGTGGTCCAGGGTGGCTGACGCGGCGGTCGACTACTACCGGATCGCGAGCCTGTGGGTGCGCTCGTCGGTGGCCTATCCTGCGTCGTTCTGGATGATGGCGGTCGGCAGCTTCCTGATGACCGGGCTCGACTTCGTCGCGATCTGGGTGCTGCTGCGCAACGTCTCCGAGCTGGGCGGGTTCGGCCTCACCGAGATCGGCCTCCTCTACGGCGCCACGGGGCTCGGCATCGCGTTCGCCGACCTGCTCGTGGGCCGGGTGGATCGACTGGGCCAGATGATCCGGATGGGCCGCCTGGACACGATGATGACCAAGCCGGTGCCGCTGCTGGTGCAGGTGTGCGCCGACGAGTTCGCGCCGCGCCGCTTCGCCCGGGTGGCGCAGTCGGGGATCGTCTTCGTCTGGGCGGCGACGTACGTCGACTGGTCGCTGCCGCGGGCGCTGGTCGCCGTGGAGATGCTCGTCAGCGGGGCGGTGATCTTCTTCAGCCTGTTCGTCGCGCTCGCGTGCGTGCAGTTCTGGACCGCCGAGGGCACCGAGTTCGCCAACGCGTTCACCTACGGCGGCAACCAGGTCACGCAGTTCCCGATGTCGGTCTTCCCCGCGGAGGTCGTCAAGGCGCTGACGTTCGTCCTCCCGATCGCCTTCGTCAACTGGTACCCCTGCCTCTACCTCCTCGGCCGCGAGGACCCGTTCGGCCTGCCTAAGGCCCTGCAGTTCGCCTCCCCCGTCGCGGCCGCCCTGTGCCTGGGCGTCGCGGTCCTCACCTGGCGCTTCGGCGTGCGTCACTATCGATCCACCGGGAGCTGACATGTCGCTGATCGAGGTGACCGACCTGCGTCGCACCTTCACCGTGCGCCGCCGCGTCGAGGGCGCGCGCCGCAAGCAGCGCACCGAGGTCGAGGCCGTCCACGACCTGACCTTCGGCATCGACGCCGGCGAGATGGTCGGCTACATCGGGGCCAACGGCGCCGGGAAGTCCACGACCATCAAGATGCTCACCGGGATCCTGGTGCCCACCAGCGGGCGGATCTCGGTCGCCGGCGTCGACCCGAGCCGCCACCGCACGGCGCTGGCCCGGCGGATCGGGGTCGTCTTCGGGCAGCGCACCTCGCTGTGGTGGGACCTCCCGCTCCGCGACTCCTTCGACCTGCTGCAGAAGATCTACCGGACCGACCCGGCGCGCCACCGCGCCAACCTCGAGGAGTTCCTCGAGCTGCTCGACCTGCGCGACCTCCTGGACACCCCCGTGCGCCAGCTCAGTCTCGGCCAGCGGATGCGCGGCGACATCGTGGCGGCGCTCCTGCACGACCCCGAGATCCTCTACCTCGACGAGCCTACGATCGGCCTCGACGTGGTGAGCAAGGGCCGACTGCGCGAGTTCCTGCGCGCGCTCAACCGCGACCGCGGCACCACCTTGATGCTCACCACCCACGACCTGCAGGACATCGAGGCGCTCTGCGACCGGGTGATCGTCATCGACCGCGGCACCCTGGTCTACGACGGCACGCTGCCGGGGCTGCACGAGCGCGGCGGCTCGCGCCGGACGGTCGTGGTCGACCTGGCCGACGAGGCGCCGCCGATCGAGGTGGCGGGCGCCGTGACGCGCCGGGTGGAGGGGCCCCGGCAGTGGTTGAGCTTCCCCGCGGGCGCCAGCGCCGCCCCGATCGTGGCCGCGCTGGCCTCGTCGTACGACGTCGCGGACCTCTCGATCCAGGAGCCCGACATCGAGGAGGTCATCCGCGAGCTGTACTCGGCCCCCCGGTCCGGCTGAGCACCAGCACCGCGCGGTCGTCGTCGCCGCGCTCGACCCGATCGATCATGCGACGGGCCGAGCCGACGGGGCCGCCGTCACGGATGGCGTCGCGGGCGACACGGCGCAGCCAGTCGATCCCGGAGTCCAGGTCGCTGATGGGCGACTCGATCACCCCGTCGGTGTAGAAGAGGAGGGCGTCGCCGACGCCGAGGACGCCCTCGCTGACCGTCAGCTCGGGATCGGGCTCGATCCCGATCGCCATCCCCCGCGCGTTGTCGATGTGCCACACGTCCGCGGCCGTGTCCCAGCGCAGCGCCGGCGGGTGTCCCGCGCTGGTGACCGAGTAGCGGCCGTCGTGGAGGTCGAGGACCACGTGTACCGCCGTGGCGAACGAGTCGTCGAGGCCGCGCCGGAGCAGGAACCGATTGGCCGCCTGCATGAGGTCGCCCGGGGGCAGAGAGCCGATCAGGCCACCGAGCGCACCGGCGAACTGCAGCGCCTGCGGCCCGGCCCCGAGGCCCTTGCCGCACACGTCGACCAGGACGAGCTCCAGGCGGCGGCGGTCGTCGGCGAGGTCCGCGACGAGGAAGTCCCCGGCGTACCCGACCCCGTCGGAGGCAATCATCGCGGTCTCGGCGTGCCACCCCTCCGGCATCGGGGGGAGGGCGCTCTGCGACTGGAGCCGGTCCTTGAGCTCCGACAGCAGGGCCTCGCTGAGCGGCGACGGGAGGCCGCTGCGCTGACGGCTGGACTGGTAGAGGATCAACGCCACCGCGACGCCCATCGTGATCAGCGCCGCGGTCCGGGGGCCGTCGACCGGCCCCTCCAGCAGCATCGCGGTGACGGCGGCACAGGCGGTCCAGGTCGTCATCACGGCCAGGAACCAGAAGCGCAGCAGCAGCATGCCGACGATCAGCCAGACGAAGTACGACGTGAGCGGCAGCGCGTTGTAGTCGGTCAGCGAGATCACGAACGACACCGCCACCAGGGCCATCAGCACGCCCAGGACCTCGCGCTGCCCCTCGGTCGAGCCCGTGCGCCAGCGGCGCACGCGGTCGCGCAGGTAGCGCGAGGCGACGTTCGTCACGATCGTCGCCCCCAGCTCACATCGGCAGGCTAGTGGTCCCGGGCCTCTCACCTGCGATGATTCGCCGAAGCCCCGGGTAGCTCGGCGAAACCGCGCGCGAGCGGCTCCGAGAAGCGGCCCACGAACCGCCCGTACGCGTCAGCCGAGACATAGAACGACATGGCATCCTCTACCGCATCGGAGCCTGCAGCGACACGGTGAGCGGGAACTGGTCCCCGCCCACGTCGACCCGCCAGCTCCCGGATCCGAGCCAGTCCGAGGTGACCGGGCCGTCGTGGCGCAGCAGCGCCAGCCCGATGCTCCCGCCGACAGTCTCCCCCCACGAGGCGCTGGTCACCTGACCGACCGGCGAGCCGTCGAGCAGCACGAGCTCGCCACCCCACAGCATCGGCTCAGGGTCCGGGACCACGAACGACACCACCCGGCGTCGCGCGCCGCCCTCGGCCAGCGCCGCGCGGTGCGCGGCGAGCGCCGTCCGCCCCAGGAAGTCCTTGTCACCCTTCAGCGCGGTCGCGAACACCAGCCCGGCCTCGACGGGGGTGAGGTCCGGGGTGAGCTCCCGGCCGAACGCGCGGTAGCCCTTCTCCAGCCGCAGCGACTCGATCGCGTAGTAGCCCGCGTCGACCGCGCCGCCGGCACGCAGCGCCGCGTGCACGCCCACCGCCTCGGCCACCGGCACCATCAGCTCCCAGCCGAGCTCCCCGACGTAGGTCATCCGGGTGGCACGCACGGAGGCACCGGCGACCATGACCTCACGGCTCGTGGCGAACGGGAAGTCGTCCTCGGACAGGTCGGCGTCAGTGAGCGTCCCGAGCAGGTCGCGCGACGCGGGCCCCATGACGCCGAGGACGGCGTGGTCGTCGGTCACGTCGCGCACCCGCACGTCGAGCCCCTCCGGCACCTGCCGCCGCAGCCAGTCGAGGTCGCGCACGGTCGTGGCCGAGCTGGACACGAGGAGGAACGACGCCTCCCCCGTCCGGGTCACCGTCAGGTCGGCCTCGTAGGTCCCTCGCGCGTTGAGGAACGGCGTGTAGACGCAGCAGCCCACCGGGACGTCCACGTCGGCCGCGCAGACCCACTGCAGCCCCGCGAGCGCGTCCGGGCCGTCCACGACGTACTTGCTGAAGGAGGTCTGGTCGAACACCGCGACCGCCGTGCGCGTCGCCCGCTGCTCGACCGCCGACGCGGCCAGCCAGTCGGGCTTGCCCCAGGCGTAGTCGAGCGACGCGGGGCCGAACACGAGCGGGCGCTCCCAGCCCATGCGGGTGCCGAACACGGCACCGGACGAGGCCAGCACCTCGTGCAGGGGCGAGGTCCGCTGCGGCCGGCCGGACTGCAGCTCGCGGTTGGGCCACGGCACGGCATAGTGCAGGCCGAGCACCTCCACGACCCGCGAGCGCAGCCACGTCTCGTCTGCGTGGAACGGCGCGAAGCGACGCACGTCGACCGCCGTCAGGTCGCTGGTCGGCTCGCCCTCCACGATCCACTCGGCCAGCGCCCGCCCGGCGCCTCCGGCCGACGCGATGCCCACCGAGTTGAAGCCGGCTCCGACGAAGAGCCCGGCGACCTCGGGGGTCTCCCCGAGCAGGAACTGGTTGTCGGGTGTGAACGACTCCGGTCCGTTGTAGAACTTGCGGACCCCGGTCTCGGCGAGCGCCGGCACCCGGCGCACCGCCTCGTCCATGAGGACCGAGAAGTGCTCCCAGTCCTCCTCGAGCAGCTGGAACTCGAACGGGTACGGCAGGTCCGAGGGTGAGCGCCAGGGCTTGGCCTCGGGTTCGAAGCCACCGACGACCAGCCCGCCGACCTCCTCCTTGAAGTAGGTCCACCCGTCGGGGTCGCGCATGATCGGCAGGTCGGGGTGGCAGCCCTCGACGGCCTCGGTCACGACGTAGAAGTGCTCAGCGGAGTGCAGCGGCACGGTGACGCCGGCGAGGTCGCCCAGCGCCTTCGCCCACTGACCGGCGCAGTTGACCACGACCTCGGCCTCGACGACCCCGTGGTCGGTCCGGACGCCCGTGACCCGCGGGCGCCGCGGGCCCTCTACCAGCTCGAAGCCGGTGACCCGGACCTGCTCGAGGATCCGCGCGCCGCGCTGCCGGGCGCCCTTGGCCAGCGCCTGCGTGAGGTCGGTCGGGTTGACCTTGCCGTCACCCGGGAGCCAGATGGCCCCGAGCAGGTCGTCCACGCGCATGGCCGGCCACAGCTCCTGGGCGCGCTCGGGCGACACCAGCTCGCAGTCCATGTCGTACGCCGTCGCGTTGGCGGCCGTGCGCCTCAACTGGGTCATCCGGTCCTCGGTGCGCGCGACGATCACCCCGCCGGTGTTGCGGTAGCCCGTGGCGAGCCCGGTCTCCTCCTCGAGCGAGGCGTACAGCTCCGCCGAGTACTGCACCAGCCGGGTGCCGCTCTCCGAGGCCCGCAGCGGCCCCACCAGACCGGCCGCATGCCAGGTCGTGCCACCGGACAGGTGGCCCTGCTCGAGCAGCAGCACGTCGGTCCAGCCCAGCCTCGCCAGGTGGTAGGCGACCGAGGTGCCGATCACGCCGCCGCCCACGATGACCACGCGCGATCGCTCAGGCAGGTCAGCCACCGCCAGCCACCTTCTCCAGCAGACGTGGCAGGTCGGGGCCGCGGAAGACGGCGGCGGCCTTGTCCAGCCGCTGCGCGCCCCACGCGAAGAAGTCGAAGTCGAGCGGGCTCGTCGCGGCCTGGATGAAGCCCCACAGCGACCAGCCGTAGGCCGAGCACAGCGCCTGGACCCGCACCCGCGCCAGGTCGGCCGGCGTCGGGTCACCGAAGTAGGCGGCCGTCCACGCCTCGACGAGGTCGGCGTCGAAGTCGCACTCGGTGGCGGTGTTGCCGAGCTCGAAGGCGGCGTCGTTGTTGCCGGAGTACTCGTAGTCGATGAGCCACACCCGGGTGCCGTCGTCGATGAAGTTGGCCGCGAGCAGGTCGTTGTTGCACGGCACGGTCGGCCGAGGGGCGGCGGCGAGCGCTCGCCGTACGGTCTCCCAGTCCTCGGCCAGGTCGTCGTAGGACGACGGCAGCCGGAAGCCGCTCGACTTCACCGTCGCCAGGTACGTCGCCTGGCGGGCGAACATGTCGAAGTCGCCGTCGAAGCGCGGGCCGGCGTGCAGGGCCCGCACCGCCTGCGCCGCACGTCCGAGCACCCGCTCGTCGGTGAACGAGCCGTTGTCGAGCACCGCTCCGGGCAGGTGCTCGATCACCAGCATCCGCAGGTCCGGCCGGTACTCCACGACCGGAGCGCCCACCCCTGCCTGGGCGGCCCGCATCGTGTTGTGGTGCTCGGCGTCCCGGTCGATGCCGAGCAGGCCCACGTCGCCGGTCGAGCAGCGCACCACGTAGTCGCCTCCGTCGCCGGTGCGCACCCGCACGTTGTGGTTGGTCAGCCCGCCCGGCAGCTCGGAGACCCGACGGGACCGCCCCGCCAGGCAGGCGAGGCGGTCCAGGTCGCTGTCGAGCTGGGACAGGGTCACTACTCGTCGAAGACCTCGACGACGGCCTTGTCGATGGTCGTCTTGGGGCCGGTGAACCAGTGCCTGGCCGAGACCGTCCACCAGACGGCCAGGGCGACGAGCGCTCCGATCGTGACGATCGGCGCGTAGTTGACCGATGCCCACGTGAACTCGTCGCGCCACGGCGCGCCGGCCGGGACCGTGGGCAGCATCAAGAACAGGCACACGACCACGATCTCGACCACGGCCACGATGTTCATCCACTTGTACTTGGCGCCGTTGTTCCACGACCCGAGCTCGAAGTCGTCGCCGATGCGCCACCGCAGCCAGATCGGGATCGCGAAGGCGAAGTACAGGCCGATGACCGCGATGGAGGTGACAGCGAAGAACGCGGTGGGAATGCCGTTGATGCTCTTGAGCGCCGGGAGGGTCACCAGGGCGGCCGTGATCGCCACGAACATCACCGCGTTGGCCGGAACCCTGTTAGCGCTGAGCGCCGCCCACCGTCTCGAGCCTGGGATCCCGTTGTCGCGGGCGAACGCGAAGGTCATCCGCGACGCCGACGTCATGCAGGCGGTGGCGCAGAAGAACTGGGCGGCCGCCGAGATGAACAGCACAAGACCGGCCCAGTTCTGGCCGAGGGCGGTGTTGAAGATGTACGCCACGCCCCCCAGCCCGACCTCCGCGTTCGCGGGGTTGCCGTCCACCCCGTCGGGGATCGCGAAGGTCACCGCGAGCAGGAGGATGTAACCGCCGATCACGGAGTAGAGGATCGACTGCCAGATGCCGCGCGCGGCCGCGTTCGATGCCGACTCCGTCTCCTCGGAGAGGTGGGCGGAGGCGTCGAAGCCGGTGATCGTGTACTGCGTGAGCAGGAAGCCGAACGGGATGACGACCGCGAAGAAGCCGAATGCGCTGGTGCTGCCGTCGAACCAGCCGGAGTTGTTGAACGTCTCGGTGAAGACGTAGCCCGGGCTCTGGTGGGAGTCGGGAACGATCACCAGGATCAGCACGATGATGAGGGCGCCCGCCACGTGCCACCACACCGAGATGTTGTTGAGCACCGCCATGAGGTGGCTGCTGAAGATGTTGAGCACCGAGGCCAGCACCAGCACCACCACGAAGATGATGAAGATCGTTCCGAGGCCCGAGCTCTCCGCCCACCCGTCCGAGACGGTGTCGAGGGTCAGGTCGATGAACGTCGCGCAGCCGTAGGAGACGCCCGCGGTCACGGCGATCAGGCCGATGAGGTTGAGCCAGCCGGTGAAGAAGCCGGCGCGGGCGCCGCCCAGCTTGGCGGCCCACCAGTAGATCCCGCCGGACGTCGGGTAGGCCGAGACCAGCTCCGACATCGTGAACCCGATGATCAGGATGAAGATGCCGAGGATCGGCCAGGACCACGAGATCGAGATCGGGCCGCCGTTGTTGAATCCCGCGGCGTAGTTGGTGAAGCAGCCGGCAAGGATCGAGATGATCGAGAAGGAGATGGCGAAGTTGGAGAAGCCGGACCAGCTGCGGTTCAGCTCCTGCGAGTACCCGAGTCGGGCGAGGTGCTCCTCGTCGGCGCTCAGCTTGGTGGCGGCGTGGTGCTCGGGGACGGGCTCGTGTGCTTCGGGCATACGCACCTCTCAAGGATGTGGCGTCGTTGGAGGGAACGTAGACCGGGGTGTTCAGGGGTGTAAATGGCTCTGCAATAATTTGGTCTGAACTCAGACCATTGTCTTGCGGCCGATTGACACTGCCGTGCACCCGAACGAAGGATGACGTCCATGGCCGCCTCCCCCGCGCAACACCTGCCTGAGGCGGTGCTACGGCCGGTGCGGGGCCACCATGCCTTCGAGGCGTGCGTGGAGCAGCTGGGCACCGCCATCCGGCTCGGTGTCTACCCGCTCGGCTCGACCCTCCCGCCGGAGCGCGAGCTGGCCGAGCGGCTGCGCGTCTCCCGGGCCACGCTGCGCGAGGGCATGGCCGCGTTGCGCGAGGCCGGGCTGGTCCAGACCACGCGCGGGCGCGGCGGCGGCACCGTCGTCACCCTCAAGCCCCGGACTCCGTCCGCCCGCGCCGCGGCGCGAATCGCCCCAACCAAGCGACGCGACTGGCTGGACGCACTGGAGTACCGACGCGTCGTCGAGCCGGGCGCGGCCGCGCTCGCCGCCCAGCGCGAGCTGACCGCCGTACGGCGGGAGCGGCTGGAGCAGGCCCATGCCGAGGTCGCCGGGGCCGATCGTGCGGCCGCGCACCGGCAGGCCGACAGCCGGTTCCACCTGACGGTCGCCGCGCTGAGCGAGTCCCCGCGGCTGATCGAGGCCGTGACCTCGGTCCAGGCCACCCTGCACGAGATGCTGCTGGCGATCCCGGTGCTGGACGCCAACATCGCCCACTCCGACCGCCAGCACGCGACGGTCGTGCGGGCGATCCTCGCGGGCAGCCCCGACCGGGCCCGCCGGGCCATGGAGCACCACTGCGACGACACAGCCGCGCTGCTGCGCGGCCTGCTGGGATAGGAGCCCCATGACGACCACCGAGCTGCGAAACGAGCGCCACCTGAGCATGCAGCACCTGCTCGACCGGATCCGCGACGGCAGGGTCGACACCGTGATCGTCGCCTTCACCGACATGCAGGGGCGCCTGCAGGGCAAGCGCCTGCACGGGCACTACTTCGCCGAGCACGTGGTGGCCCACGGCACCGAGGGCTGCAACTACCTGCTCGCCGTCGACGTCGACATGAACACCGTCGACGGCTATGCCATGTCCTCGTGGGAGAAGGGCTACGGCGACATGGAGTTCGTCATGGACGAGCGGACGATCCGACTGCTCACGCACCTCGACGGGACCGCGATGGTGCAGTGCGACCTGGCGTGGGCCGACCACGCCCCGGTCGTGCAGTCCCCCCGCGCGATCCTGGCCCGCCAGCTGGAGCGCTGCGCGGAGCAGGGGTGGACGGCGCTCGCCGGCACCGAGCTGGAGTTCATCGCCTTCGACACGACGTACGAGGCCGCGTGGGCGTCCGGCTACCGCGACCTGACGCCGGTGAACCAGTACAACGTCGACTACTCGATCCTCGGCACCAGCCGCGTCGAGCCTCTGCTGCGCTCGATCCGCAACCACATGTACGCCGCCGGGATCGACGTCGAGGGCGCCAAGGGCGAGTGCAACCTCGGCCAGCACGAGATCGGCTTCCTCTACGCCGACGCACTGACGACCGCGGACAACCACGCGGTCTACAAGAACGCCGCGAAGGAGATCGCCGCCCAGCAGGGCCAGGCGATCACCTTCATGGCCAAGTACGACGAGCGCGAGGGCAGCTCGTGTCACATCCACCTGTCGCTGCGCGGGACCGACGGGTCGCTGGTGTTCTGGGACGAGGACAAGGGTGAGCGCACGCCGCTGTACGACCACTTCGTGGCCGGCGTGCTCGCGACGGTCTCGGACTTCACGTTGATGTTCGCCCCGAACATCAACTCCTACAAGCGCTTCGCCGACGGCTCGTTCGCCCCCACCACGATCGCCTGGGGTCTGGACAACCGCACGTGTGCGGTGCGGCTGGTCGGGCGCGGACCCACAGCGCGCATGGAGAACCGCGTGCCGGGCGCCGACGCCAACCCCTACCTCGCGCTGGCCGCCATGCTGGCCGGCGGCCTGCACGGCATCGAGCACCGGCTGGAGCTGGAGGAGCCGCTGGTCGGCAACGCCTACACCTCCGGGCGCCCCAAGGTGCCCTCGACCATGGCCGCGGCACGCGAGGCCTTCACCTCCTCGGCCATCGCGCGCGCCGCGTTCGGTGACGAGGTCGTGGACCACTACACCAACATGGCCGACGTGGAGCTCGCCTCCTTCGGCGCGGCCGTGACCGACTGGGAGCTGCGACGCGGCTTCGAAAGGCTGTAATGAGCTCCTACACCGTCATCAACCCCGCCACCGCGACGCCGGTGACCGAGGTCCACCTGGCCTCGGTCGAGGAGACCGATGCGGCGATCGAGGCCGCCCAGGAGGCGTTCGTCGGCGGCTGGCGCGACCTCGCGCCCGGGGAGCGCGCCAGGCTCCTGCGGCGCTTCGCGTCGGTGGTCGACGCTCACGTGGAGGAGCTGGCCGAGCTCGAGGTCCGCAACGCCGGCCACACCTGGGGCAACGCCCGCTGGGAGGCGGGCAACGTCCGCGACTGCCTCAACTACTACTCCGCCGCCCCCGAGCGTCTCTTCGGCCGGCAGATCCCGGTGCCGGGCGGGGTCGACCTGACCTTCCGCGAGCCGCTGGGCGTCGTGGGCGTGATCGTGCCGTGGAACTTCCCGATGCCGATCGCGGGCTGGGGCTTCGCGCCGGCGCTGGCGGCCGGCAACACCGTGGTCCTGAAGCCCGCCGAGCTCACGCCGCTGACCGCCATCCGCCTGGGCGAGCTCGCCCTTGAGGCCGGCCTGCCGGAGCACGTGCTCACCATCATCCCGGGCAAGGGCTCGGTGGTCGGCGAGCGGCTCGTGACCCACCCGCTCGTGCGCAAGATCGTCTTCACCGGCTCGACGGCGGTGGGCAAGCAGATCATGGCCGGCTGCGCCGACCAGGTGAAGCGCCTGACCCTCGAGCTCGGCGGCAAGAGCTCCAACATCGTCTTCGCCGACGCCGACATCGACGCGGCCGCAGCCACGGCGCCGTACGCCGTCTTCGACAACGCCGGCCAGGACTGCTGCGCCCGCTCGCGGATCCTCGTCCAGCGCTCGGTCTACGACGAGTTCCTCGACAAGCTCGAGCCGGCCGTGACCGGGATGCGGGTGCTCGACCCGAGCGACGAGGCCAGCGAGATGGGTCCGCTGATCTCCGCGCAGCAGCGGGCGACCGTGCGCGGCTTCCTGGACGAGGTCGAGGTGGCCTTCGCCGGGAACACCCCCGGAGGTGACGGCTTCTGGGTGCCCCCGAGCGTGGTCACCACCGAGGACGCCGAGGCCCGCATCTGGCGCGAGGAGGTCTTCGGGCCGGTCGTCGCCGTCATGCCCTTCGACGACGAGGCTGACGCCGTGGCGCTGGCCAACGACACCGAGTACGGCCTGTCCGGGTCGATCTACACCCGCGACCTCGCCCGCGGCCTGCGCGTGGCCCGCGCCGTCGAGAGCGGCAACCTCAGCGTCAACTCCCACTCCGCGGTCCGCTACTGGACGCCGTTCGGCGGCTACAAGCAGTCCGGCCTCGGCCGCGAGCTCGGCCCGGACGCCCCTGCGGCGTTCACCGAGGAGAAGAACGTCTTCATCGCACACTGACCCCCATCCCCGGTGGTCGAGCAGCGAGGGCCGCCAAGGCGCGAGCGCCCGTCGAGACACCGGAACCGAAAGGAACCTCATCACCATGGCAGGACGCATCCAGGACCGGGTCGCCGTCATCACCGGCGGCTGCTCGGGCATCGGCCTGGCGACCGTGCAGCGCTTCGTCGAGGAGGGCGCCAAGGTCGTCATCGGCGACATCGACGACGAGCGAGGCGAGAAGCTCGTCGACTCGCTCGGCGGGGAACGAGTCGCTGCGTACGTCCACGTCGACGTCACCGACAAGGAGCAGGTCGACGCGCTGTTCCGCACGGCCAAGCAGACCTACGGCTCGGTCGACATCGCCTTCAACAACGCCGGCATCTCCCCGCCCGAGGACGACTCGATCCTCGACACCGAGCTGGACGCCTGGCGCAAGGTGCAGGAGGTCAACCTGACCAGCGTGTACCTGTGCTGCAAGGCGGCGCTGCCCTACATGCTCGAGCAGGGCAAGGGGTCGATCATCAACACGGCCTCGTTCGTGGCCGTGATGGGTGCGGCCACGTCGCAGATCTCCTACTCCGCATCGAAGGGCGGCGTGCTGTCGATGACCCGCGAGCTCGGCGTGCAGTTCGCCCGCCAGGGCGTCCGCGTCAACGCACTGTGCCCCGGCCCGGTCAACACTCCGCTGCTGCAGGACCTGTTCGCCAAGGACGCCGAGCGTGCCGCGCGCCGCCTGGTGCACGTGCCCATGGGGCGCTTCGGCGAGCCGGAGGAGATGGCCTCGGCCGTGCTGTTCCTGGCCTCGGACGACTCCTCCTTCATGACCGCCAACACGTTCCTGGTGGACGGCGGCATCTCCGGCGCCTACGTCACCCCGCTCTGACATGGCCGCGCCCGTCATCGGCCTGACCACCTACCGGGAGCAGGCGGCCTGGGGGGTGTGGCGCCAGCGCGCCGACCTGCTGCCCACGCAGTACGCCGAGGCCGTCGCCGCCACCGGCGGCCTGCCCGTCCTGCTGCCGCCGGTCGCGGTCGCCGGTGCCGCCGACGAGGTGGTGGCCCGCCTCGACGGGCTCGTGGTCTCCGGCGGCGCGGACGTCGATCCGGCGCGCTACGGCGCCGAGCCGCACCCGCGCACGGCCGCGTGGCGACCGGACCGCGACGCCTGGGAGGTGGCGCTCCTCGACGCTGCCGAGGCGGCCGGCCTGCCCGTCCTCGGCGTGTGCCGGGGGATGCAGCTGATGGCCGTCCACGCGGGCGGTGCGCTCGACCAGCACACGCCGGACCTCGTCGGCGACGAGCGGCACTCCCCCGGCGGGGACGAGTTCGGCGCGGTGTCCGTCGCCACGACGCCGGGCTCCCGGCTCGCGGGGTTGGTGGGCGAGCACCTGGCGGTCAGCTGCCACCACCACCAGTCCGTGCGCTCGCATCCCGGCTTCGCCGCCGTCGCCCACGCCGATGACGGCACCGTGGAGGCCATGGAGGCGCCGGGCGACCGGTTCTGTGTCGCCGTGCAGTGGCACCCGGAGACCGCGGCCGACGTCGGGTTGCTCGCCGGGCTGGTGCGCGCGGCCTCGTCGTACGCTGCGCACCGGGCCTGACAGACTGCGGGCATGACGCTGGAGCCCATCCCCGACGTCCTCGGTGAGCCCTGGGTGGCGGAGACCCTCACGCTGCGCCCCGATGACGAGGGCGAGGTGGTGGCGACCCTGGTCAGCCGACGGGCGCCGGTCGCCAGCCGCGGCGCCGTGCTCCACGTGCACGGCTTCGCCGACTACTTCTTCCAGACCGAGTACGCCGTGTGGTGGCTCGAGCGCGGCTACGACTTCTACGCGCTCGACCTGCGCAAGTACGGACGCTCGCTGCTGCCGCACCAGACCCCTAACTACGTCGCCGACCTGCGCGAGTACGACGAGGAGCTGGCCGAGGCGTGGCACCGGATCACCGCCCGCGACGGGCACACGCAGGTCGTGGCCTCCGCCCACTCCACCGGCGGGCTGATCCTCCCACTGTGGCTGGACCGACGGCGTCCGACCCAGCTCGCCGCTGTGGTGCTCAACTCCCCCTGGCTGGACCTGCAGGGCAGCGCCGCCGCGCGGCTGGTCGGCACGCCCATCATCAAGCGGGTCGGCGCGCGCCAGCCGATGCGCGAGATCAGGCGGGCGGTCTCCGGGCTCTACGCCCGCAGCCTGCACGCCCAGCACGAGGGCGAGTGGGACTTCGACCTGGCGTGGAAGCCGATGATGTCGTTCTCGGTCTACGCCGGCTGGCTGCGCGCCGTACGCGAGGGGCACGCCCGTCTCCAGCGCGGCCTCGACCTGCGCTGCCCGGTGCTGGTGCTGTCCTCGGACCGCTCCTCACAGCCGCAGGCGATGGGCGAGGACGTGCACAGCACCGACATCGTCCTCGACGTGCGCCAGATCCGCCGCTGGTCCACCGCGGTCGGTACCCACGTCACCTACGTCGCCGTCCCCGGTGCCCGTCACGACGTCGTGCTCTCGCGGGCCGAGCCGCGCGCCCGCGTCTATGAGGAGCTCGGCCGCTGGCTCACCACCTACGTCGCTCCCCCGTCGCGCTCGCTGCTCTGACCTGCGCAGCCGCTAGGGTCACCCGCATGAACTCCGTCACCGGTCTCGCCCTCGGCCGCATCGCCGTCGGCGTCGCCTCGCTCGCCAAGCCCGACCTCGTCGCCTCCTCGATGGGCCAGACGCCCTCGCCGCTGCTCACCCAGTGGTTCGGCTCGCGCGAGATCGCGCTCGGCGCCCTGACCCTGGTCGCCTCCGGCAGCGCCCGGCGCAACCTGGTCCTCGTCGGCATGGCCGTCGACGGCGCCGACGCCGGCACGGCGTACGCCGCCATCCAGGCCGGCCACCTGCCCAAGCAGACCGGCTACGGCCTCATGGCAGTCGCCACCGGCGCCCTGCTGTCCGGGCTGGCGGGACTGCGCGTCAAGAAGCGCAAGACGCTCACCGCGTAGCGGCGCGATCCTCAGGTCAGCAGCAGCGCGCACAGCGCCACCAGCCCGACGATCACGATGATGGCGCGCAGTACCAGCGGCGGCAGCCGGCGGCCGACGCTCGCCCCGAGCACGCCTCCCACGACGGAGCCCGCGCCGATCAGGGCGACGATCAGCCAGTCGACGTCGGCCACGAAGGCGAACAGCAGCCCGGCGACCCCGTTGACGCCGGCGGCGAGCACGTTCTTCACGGCGTTGAGCCGCTGCAGGTGCTCGGCGACCCCGATCCCGAGGACCGCCATCAGCAGCACGCCCTGGGCGGCGCCGAAGTAGCCGCCGTACACCCCGGTCAGGAGCACCGCCGGCCACACCCACCAGGCGCCGTCACGGCCGGTGTCGCCGCGCGCCTCGCTGCGGCCCGCGACCCAGGCGGAGAGCCGCGGCTGGAAGATCACCAGCACCACCCCGAGCAGGATCAGCACCGGCACGATGGCGGAGAAGGCGTCCTCGGGCAGCACCAGCAGCAGCACCGCGCCCGTGGCGCCGCCGATGAGGGAGCCCGACAACAGCCTCAGCACCCGCGAGCGCTGTCCGGCGAGCTCGCGCCGGTAGCCGATGGCCCCCGACACCGAGCCCGGCACCAGGCCGATGTTGTTGGACACGTTGGCCGTGACCGGCGGGACCCCGAACGCCAGCAGGGTCGGGAACGTGATCAGGGTCCCCGACCCGACGACGGTGTTGATCGTGCCGGCCGCGACCCCGGCGAGCAGGATGGCCGCAGCCTCGAGGAGCGGCACCGACTACGAGACGGGGGGCGGTGGTGGCGCGTCGTCCCCGGCCGGCGGCACGGCGCCGATCGGCTTGGTCGGGTTGGCGGCAGCCTTGGCCTCGGCGATGGCGTCCTCGACGGCCTTGCTCGTGCGGCCCCGCTCGGACGCCGCCAGCGCGCCACTGCCGGCGAGCTCCGCCGGCTCCGTGCTGCCCATGTCGACCCGGGTCCGCGGGCCCTCGGTCTCGCGCGGGATGCCGGCCATCTCGGTCATCGTCGAGCCCAGACCCTCGAGCGCCTTGCCGATCTCGCTCGGCACGATCCAGAGCTTGTTGGAGCTGCCCTCGGCCAGCTTGGGCATCATCGTGAGGTACTGGTAGGCCAGCAGCGACTGGTCGGGGTTGCCGTCGTGGATCGCCTGGAAGACGGTCTGGATGGCCTGGCCCTCGCCCTGGGCGCGAAGGATCGACGACTCCCGGTCGGCCTGGGCACGCAGGATCAGCGACTCGCGGTCACCCTCGGCGGAGAGGATCGAGGCCTGCTTCTCACCCTCCGCGGTGAGGATCGCGGCCTGGCGGCCGCCCTCCGCGGTGAGGATCTGGGCCCGCTTGTCGCGGTCGGCGCGCATCTGCTTCTCCATCGAGTCCTTGATGGAGGGCGGCGGGTCGATGCCCTTGAGCTCGACCCGATTGACCCGGATGCCCCACTTGCCGGTGGCCTCGTCGAGCACCCCGCGCAGGCGGGTGTTGATCTCGTCGCGGCTGGTGAGCGTGGCCTCGAGGTCCATGCCGCCCACGATGTTGCGCAGCGTGGTCATCGTGAGCTGCTCGACGGCCTGGATGTAGTTGGCGATCTCGTAGGTCGCCGCGATCGGGTCGGTGACCTGGAAGTAGATGACGGTGTCGATGGAGACCACCAGGTTGTCCTGGGTGATGACCGGCTGCGGCGGGAAGCTCACGACCTGCTCGCGCAGGTCGATGAGGTAGCGCACCTTGTCGATGAACGGCACAACGACGTTGAGGCCGGCGGACAGCGTCTCCTTGTACTTGCCGAACCGCTCCACCACGCCCGCCCGCGCCTGCGGCACGATCCGAACGGTCTTGGCGAGCAGGACGATCACGAACAGGAACAGCAGTCCCAGCAGGATCAGGGCGACCATGGGGTTCTCCTTGGCTTGCGGGTCAGGGCTGGGGGTCAGGGCTCGAGGGTGGGCACGGGGTGCACGTAGGCGGTGGCGCCCTTGATCGCGAGCACCTCGACGGTCTGGCCGGGCGCGATCACCAGGTGCTCGTCGTACGGGGCTGCGGACCAGACCTCGCCCGCGAGGCGGATCCGGCCGACCTCGAGACCGCTGATCTGCTCGGTCACGACGGCGCGCTGGCCGACCAGCTTGGAGTGGCCCAGGGTGAGCTCGGGGCCGCCGTGGAAGCGCCGCGCGAGCTGGGGGCGCACCAGCGCCAGCATGGCGACCGACGCGCCCGCGGCCACGAGCGCCTGCAGCGCGAACGGCGCGCCGACCAGGGCCAGGATCATCCCGGCGACCGCACCGGCGGCCATCATGATCAGCACCAGGTCGAGACTGAACATCTCCGCGACACCGAGGACGATGGCCAGGCCGAGCCACGTCTGCCACAGGTTGTCCGCCAGCCAGTCCATGTCCGGAGCCTATCGGTGGCGCGTCTGCCGGCGGGCGGAATAGCGGCCCTCCTCGTGGTGCAGCGCCAGCGGCATGCCGAAGGTCGCCGAGAGCACCGGCTCGGTGAGCACCTCCTCCAGCGGTCCGGCCGCCACGACCCCGCCCTGGCGGAGCAGCAGCGCGTGCGTGAAGCCGGGCGGAATCTCCTCGACGTGGTGCGACACCAGGACCGTCGCCGGCGAGTCCGCGTCCATCGCCAGGACCGACAGCGTGGACACCAGGTCCTCGCGGCCGCCGAGGTCGAGGCCGGCTGCCGGCTCGTCCAGCAGCAGCAGCTCCGGGTCGGACATCAGCGCCCGGGCGATCTGGACACGCTTGCGCTCGCCCTCGCTCAGGGTGCCGAAGGTGCGCTCCGAGAGGTGACTGACCCCGAGCTCCACCAGCAGCGCGTGGGCCCGCTGGTGGTCGAGGTCGTCGTAGGTCTCCACCCAGCGGCCCACCACGCCGTACGACGCGGAGACGACGACGTCGTGGACCCGCTCGCTGCGCGGGACGCGCTCGGCGATCGCCGCGCTGGTGAGACCGATGCGGGGGCGCAGCTCGAAGACGTCGACGGTGCCGAGGACCTCGCCGAGGATGCCGGCGACCCCGGTGGTCGGGTGCATCTGGGCGGAGGCGACCTGGAGCAGCGTGGTCTTGCCGGCGCCGTTGGGACCCAGGATCACCCAGCGCTCGTCCTCCTCGACGGTCCACGAGACCTGGTCCAGGAGGGTCGCCTGGCCGCGCCGGACGGTCACATCGGCGAACTCCAGCACGGCTCCCATGGCGGTCACCCTATCCAGACCCGTCGGCGCCGTCCGCGGGGCGTGGCAACTACCATCGAGCGTCGTGAGCAGCCCTCTTGCCGTCTCGGGCCGCGTCGCGTGGTGGGGCACCTCCTGGCTGCGCGGCCACATCGTCGCCGACCAGCTGCTGGACGCCCTGCTGACCGACAGCGTCTCGCACGTGGTGGGCGGTCTCGGGGAGGGTGGTCCCGAGCCGATCCTCACCGCCCTGGCCCGGCTGCGGGCGCTCGGAGCGACCGGCTTCGGCGCTGCCCTCCCCGCGGAGGGGGACCCGGTCGGGCTCGGCGGCCCGGCGGAGTTCAACGCCGACGCGCTGGAGGTCGGCGAGGCGGTGATCGCCATCGGTGCAGGGGTGGGCCTCACACCTCGGGCGGTGGGTCCGACGTACGAGTGGCACGCCCGGCCGGCGGCTGCCCGACAACTTCCCGACGTCGGCGAGGCGGACCGGGGGCTGCGCACAGCGCTGCTGGAGGGCGCCCGTGACCTCGCCGCCCTCGACGTCGCCCGGTGGCGGCCCGAGGTCGCCGACCGGCTGCTGAACCTGCGCCACGTCGTGCCACTCGCGGCGCCACCGGGCGTGCCCGCGCGGTGCGTGGACCTGGCCGCACGCGGCCTCCAGGCCCTCGAGATCGTGGACCTCGCGCTGGCCGACGACGGCGGCGCCATCACGGCCGCGGAGATCGCGGCGCGCCGCGCCGCGCTGGTGGTGCTGGAGCGCGCCGGGCGCCGCGCCCTCGTCGCCGCCTGCTCCCCCGAGGTCTGGCCGCCGTCTTAGCCTGCGGTCCAGAGGCCGAGCACGTTGCCGCTCGGGTGGTGAAGTGGAAGCGCCGACCGCCCGGGAAAGAGAAGGGCGATCATGGCGCAAGCATGGACGGCACCACCGACAGCGAGACGGTGGGCGATAGCCTCGCCTCCATCATGAGCCCGAAGTCGAAGCCCGAGACGCTCCTGATCACCCTCACCGGCAAGGACCGGCCCGGCGTGACCTCGTCGGTCTTCGGCGCGCTGGCGCAGGCGGGCGTCGAGGTGCTCGACATCGAGCAGATCCTGCTCCGTCGGCGGCTGATCCTCGGCGTGCTGGTGACGGCCCCGCGCGACTGGAGGAAGCTCAAGGCCGCGGTCGAGGAGACCGCCGCCGAGCTCGGGATGACCGTCGAGATCGACCGGGGGTCCGGCGACAACAAGCCGCGGCGCGAGGGCCGTTCCCACGTCACGATCATCGGAACGCCGCTGAAGGCCGGGGCCATGGCCGCCATCGCGGGCCGGATCGCCGACTGTGGCGGCAACATCGACCGGATCGAGCGGATGGCCCGCTACCCCGTCACCGCCATCGACCTGCACGTCTCGGGAGCGAACCCCGAGCGACTGCGCGCCGTCCTGGCCGCGGAAGCGGCGACCCAGACCGTCGACGTCGCCGTACAGCCCGCCAACCTGCTGCGCCGCGGCATGCGCCTGATCGTCCTCGACGTCGACTCCACGCTGATCCAGGGCGAGGTGATCGAGATGCTCGCCGCCCACGCCGGTCACGAGGCGGAGGTCGCCCGGATCACCGAGTCCGCGATGCGCGGGGAGCTCGACTTCGAGGCCTCCCTCCGCGCCCGCGTGCGGCTGCTCGCCGGCCTGGACGCCTCGGCACTGGACGCGGTGTACGAGGAGATCGTGGTGACCCCGGGCGCCCGCACGATGGTGCGGACCCTGCGTCGCCTCGGCTACCGCTTCGCGATCGTCTCCGGCGGCTTCAGCCAGATCACCGACCGCCTCGCCGAGGACCTCGGCATCCACTACGCCCGCGCCAACGAGCTCGAGATCGTCGACGGCGTCATCACCGGTGAGATCGTCGGCGACGTCGTGGACCGGGCCGGCAAGGCCCGCGCCCTGCGGGAGTTCGCAGCCGAGGTCGGCGTCCCCGAGGCCGCCGTCATCGCCATCGGCGACGGCGCCAACGACCTCGACATGCTCAACGCCGCCGGCCTGGGCATCGCCTACAACGCCCGCCCGATCGTCCAGCAGGCGGCCGACACCTCCGTCAACGTCCCCTACCTCGACGCCATCGTCTACCTCCTCGGCATCTCCCGCGAAGAGGTCGAGATGGCCGACGCCGAGGCCGGCATCGTCACGCCTGCGCCGCCGGTGTGAGCAGGTTTCTCAGCATCTGCTGATAACCCGGCGCTTATGGGGACGAATTCCGGCCCAGAAGCACCGGAGAACCCCCAGAACCCCGGCTCGTCAGCAAGCGATTCTCCTCGGGAACAGCTCGCGCCTGATCCGCGCGGCCAAGCGTGCGGGGTCGGCCAGTTCGCTCCAGGTGACCCGGATGCAGCGCCACCCGGTCAGACGGCAGATCTCTCGCTCCCGGTCACGCTCCCGGATGACGACGTCGCTCGTGCGCTCGCCCGGCCTCAGCAGCTTCTCGTACTTCACCAAGCCGTCGAACTCGACGAACACGCCGAGGTGAGGCCAAGCGAAGTCCAAGCGCCACACGACTCGTCCCGCCTCGTCCCGGATCTCGTACTGCGGCACCGGGCACGGCAGCCCCTGTTGGAAGCAGCACCAGAAGGTGCGCGACTCCCCCACTGTCTCGATCCGCGCATCCGACAGCCTGAGGACGAGCTCAATCCCGATCGACCCGGGCCAGTTCTCCATCCCGACGTACTGGGTACGAAGCTGCTCGGCCGTGGCGAGCCGCCGGTGGAGGACGTCGTTCGCGGCGCACAGAGCTGCCTCGGTGCCGGCGAGCGTGGCGGCCTCCAACACGGCTCGGGCCGGCGTCATCACCGGCGCGTGGTTCACTACGCAAAGGTCCCCGGGCCCAAGTCGCCCTTCGTGCTGGTTGATGTCGCGACCACGTCGGCCGGACAGACCGTCGGTCCGCGTCGTGTGGACCGTCGACAGGTCGAAGCCCCACAGTGGCACGTCCCACTCGGCCAGAGCGGAGGTGTGCGAGAGCACCACGGGAGTGCGTGTCACTCCCAGCACGGCATGCCCGCGCAACACGTAGCGGCTCTCCCGGTCACAAGAGGTCCAGACAGTGTCGGGAGCGTAGGTGCCCACTCTGACCTTCACCAGCCCTTCACGCTTCACCAGGCGGGCGATGGCGCGGTCGTCCAGACCCTGCGCGATCAGGTCTCGACGGAACGTGAGCGGTGTGTTGCGGGGATGATCGGCAGGGCGAGTCCGGGCAGGAAGTCTCATGGATGTCACGCTGCCCGGCGAGCGCGTCGCACTAGGGCACGCCGGCATCACCGGTGGAGATGAGTTGCAGGGACCGAGTCCTGTGGACAGCAGGTGGCCACGACGACCCACCGCCTCTGGGGCTTTCCCTGCTCTTCTGGGCAAGAATTCTGGCCCGGAACAGCAGGGTTTTCAGCATCTGCTGATAACCAAGCCCAGCCCGCTCAGGCCCGGGCGACGTGGAACGCAACCAGCCGAGCGCGACCGGCGTCGAGGTCGGCCCACGACGCGTCGTAGGAGAAGAGCGCGAGGGAGCAGGTCGGGAAGCCTGCGGTGAGGTGGGCGGTGGCGGCGGGGTCGCCTTCGCCGTCGTCGAGCAGGGCGGCCAGGTAGGCCATGGTCGGGTTATGGCCGACCAGCATCACGGAGGCGACGTCGTCGGACAGCGCGCGCACCAGGTCCAGGGCCGTGTCGGGGCCGGCGGAGTACAGGCCGCGGTCCAGCGACGGGTCGAGCGACCACCCTGCCCCGGACGCCACGGCCGCCCAGGTCTCCTGCGTGCGTACGGCGGCCGAGACGAGCGCGACATCCGGCCGCACGGCCCGGGACGCCAGCCAGGCGCCGGCGGCTGTCGCGTCGGCACGACCACGAGCCGTCAGCGCCCGCGCGACGTCGGTGGCGCCGGCCGGTTCGGCCTGGGCGTGACGCATGACCACGACGGTGCGATGAGCTGCGGGCATCCCCACACCATAGGGTGACTCGCATGGCCAAGGGACCCCTGATGATCATCGGCGGCGCCGAGGACAAGCTGCGCAAGCGCAGCATCCTCCAGGCGTTCGTCACCGCCGCGGGTGGGGCCGAGGCGCGCATCGCCGTCATCCCCACCGCCTCCTCCCTCGGCGTCGAGGTCGTGCAGGTGTACGACGCCCTGTTCCGCCGCGAGGGCGCGGCCGATGTGATCGCCGTGCGCCCCGAGACCCGCGAGGACGCCCACGACGAGACGCTGGTCAAGACGCTGTCCGACGCGACCGGCATCTTCATGACCGGGGGCAACCAGCTCAAGCTCTCCGCCATCATCGGCGGGACGCCGCTCGGCGACGCCATCATCGACGCCCACGAGCGCGGCGTGGTGGTGGCCGGTACGTCGGCCGGCGCCAGCATCCAGTCCAGCCACATGGTCGCCTTCGGCGGCCCGGGGGCCACGGCCAAGCAGCGCATGACCCAGGTCGCCGCGGGGCTGGGGCTGCTGCAGACCTCGGTCATCGACCAGCACTTCGACCAGCGCAACCGCTACGGCCGGCTGCTCATGATCGTCGCCCAGTCCCCCCAGCTCCTCGGGATCGGAGTCGACGAGGACACCGCCGCGATCGTGGAGTCCCGCGAGACCGACGGCGCGGAGCACGAGGTCCTGCGGGTCATGGGGCGCGGGGCGGTCACCGTCTTCGACCCGGCCCACATCACCACCGACGCCTACGAGGCCAAGCGCTCCGCGCCGATCCTGGCCAGCGGGGTCGTCCTGCACGCGCTCCCGGCCGGGAGCGAGTTCGACCTCACGAGCCGCACGCTGGTCCCCCCGGACCCACGGGTCGACCTCGAGGAGGCGGCCGAGATCGCGGAGGCCAGCCACGACCTGCGCCAGATGGCCCGCGACATCGCGGCCGCCGACGCCTCCCCCAGCGCACTGCGGCGCCGCCTCGCGCGCGCCCGCAGGCAGAGCACACCGCCCACCCACGGCCCGGATGGAGTCACCTCATGAGCGAACGCCCCACCCCCGACCTCCACATCCTCGAGACCCGGGTCTACCGCGGCGCCAACATCTGGTCCTACGACAAGGCCATCCACCTCGTCGTCGACCTCGGATCACTCGAGGACTTCCCGACCAACACGATCCCGGGGTTCACCGACAACCTCCTGCAGATGCTGCCCGGCCTGCGCGAGCACTCCTGCTCGCGCGGCAAGCGCGGCGGCTTCGTGGAACGCCTCAACGAGGGCACGTGGCTCGGCCACGTCGCCGAGCACACCGCGCTCGCCCTGCAGCAGGTGGTCGGCCACGACATCCGCCGCGGCAAGACCCGCCAGGTCAAGGGCCAGAAGGGGGTCTACAACGTCATCTTCGGGTACGCCGACGAGCAGGTCGGCCTCGCCGCCGCCCGGCTCGCGGTGCGCCTGGTCAACCACCTGGTCCAGGCCGACCCCGAGCTCGACTGGGAGCAGGAGCTCGAGTCCTTCATCCTGCGCGCGGAGCGCACGGCCTTCGGCCCCTCCACCCAGGCCATCCTGGACGAGGCGGTCTCGCGCGACATCCCGTGGATCCGGCTCAACCAGCACTCGCTGGTCCAGCTCGGCCAGGGCGTCCACGCCAAGCGCATCCGCGCCACCATGACCTCCAACACCTCCGCGATCGCCGTCGACATCGCCTCCGACAAGGACCTCACCACCCGGCTGCTGGGCGCGGCCGGACTGCCGGTGCCCAAGCAGGACACGGTGCGCACCGAGGACCAGGCGGTCCGCGCGGCCGACCGCATCGGCTACCCGGTGGTCGTCAAGCCGCTCGACGGCAACCACGGCCGCGGCGTGTGCCTCGACCTGCAGGACGCGCAGGAGGTGCGCCAGGCGTTCGCCGTCGCCAAGGAGCAGTCCCGGCGCGGGGTGGTGGTCGTCGAGTCCCTGATCGTCGGCAAGGACTACCGCTGCCTGATCATCGACGGCCGGGTCGCCGCCATCGCCGAGCGCGTACCGGCCTCGGTGACCGGCGACGGCACGAGCACCGTCGAGCAGCTCGTCGACACCGCCAACGCCGACCCCCGCCGTGGCGTCGGCCACGAGAAGGTGCTGACCCGGATCAAGGTCGACGACGCCGCGGTCGAGCTCGTCCGCGAGCAGGGCTTCGAGATGACCGACGTACCGCCCGAGGGCCAGGTGGTGAAGCTGGCCCTGACCGGCAACATGTCCACCGGCGGCATCTCCATCGACCGGACGCTCGAGGCGCACCCCGAGAACGTCGAGATCGCCGAGGAGGCCGCCCGCATGATCGGGCTCGACATCGCCGGCATCGACTTCATCTGCCCCGACATCACCGAGCCCGTCCGCGAGACCGGCGGCGCCATCTGCGAGATCAACGCCGCGCCGGGCTTCCGCATGCACACGCACCCGACGATCGGCGAGCCGCAGTTCATCGCCAAGCCGGTGGTCGACATGCTGTTCCCACCCGGGGCGACCAGCCGGATCCCGATCGTGGCCGTCACCGGGACCAACGGCAAGACCACGACCTCGCGGATGATCAGCCACATCTTCAAGGGGATGGGGCGCAAGGTCGGCATGACCTCGACCGACGGGGTCGTGATCGACGAGCGGCTGCTGATCCGCTCCGACGCATCCGGCCCGCGCTCGGCCCGGATGGTCCTGCAGAACCCCCGCGTCGACTTCGCGGTCTTCGAGGTGGCGCGCGGCGGGATCCTGCGCGAGGGTCTCGGCTACGAGCGCAACGACGTCGCCGTCGTGCTCAACGTGCAACCCGACCACCTCGGGCTGCGTGGCATCGACACGATCGAGCAGCTCGCCGACGTCAAGGCCGTGCTGGTCGAGGCGGTCCCCCGCGACGGCCACGCCGTGCTCAACGCCGACGACCCGCTGGTGCGAGAGATGCGCCGGCGCTGCTCGGGCCAGGTCGTGTGGTTCTCCATGGAGGAGCCGGGCTCGGAGGTGCGCGACATGATCGACGCCCACTGCCGCCGCGGCGGCAAGGCGCTGGTCCTCAACCCCTCGGAGCGCGGCGAGATGATCGTCGTCAAGCACGGCCCCCGAGAGATGCAGCTGGCGTGGACCCATCTGCTGCCCGCGACGTTCGGCGGGAGAGCGCGCATGAACGTCCAGAACGCGCTCGGTGCCGCGGCCGCCGCCTTCGCGGCGGGCGCCCCCCTGCACGACATCCGCCTGGGCCTGCGGACCTTCTCGACCAGCTACTACCTCTCCCCCGGCCGCCTGAACGAGATCGAGGTCAACGGCGTCAACGTCATCGTCGACTACTGCCACAACGCCCCCGGCATGCGCATGCTCGGGGACTTCGTGGACCGCGTCGGGGAGACGTTGGCCTCGTCGCACGACCTGGCCCGCCCGTCGCGGATCGGCGTCATCGCCACCGCCGGCGATCGCCGGGACCAGGACATGTGCGAGCTCGGCGAGATCGCGGCCCAGCACTTCGACGTGGTCATCGTCCGCGAGGACGCCAGCCTGCGCGGCCGCGAGCGAGGCGACGTCGCCGGGCTCGTGGCGCAGGGAGTGCGCGCGGCCATGGACGCCGGCGCGCGCTGCAAGCAGGTCGAGGAGGTGCACGACGAGATCGAGGCCGTGCGTCATGCCATGGCCCGCGCCAACCGCGGCGACCTGGTGGTGATCTGCGTCGACAAGCACGCCGCAGTGATGACCGAGCTCGAGGACTGGTCGTCGCAGGCGCAGGCCGGCGCCGGGGTGACCCTGGACGCCCCGGCGGCCGACCCCGACTTCGTGGCGACCTCCAGCGAGGCCTGATGCGGGTCCTGGACCTCACCACGCTCCCCGGCCGCCGGGTCGACTCCCACGGCAGCCGGGGCTTCTCCGTGGCAGCCTTCGGCCTCACCGCCGACGCCCACCTGGTCACGGTGACGCTGGCGCCCGGTGGCGTCATCGCCCGGCATCCCGCGGCCGGCCGCCAGCTGCTGGTGGTGCTCGCCGGTGAGGCCGTCGTCTCCGGCGGCTCGGACGGGGAGGGCCGGGAGGTGGCCGTGGGTCCTGGACAGGCGGTGGTCTGGGAGCCGCACGAGCCCCACGAGACCCGGACGACCGACGGCCTCACCGCGCTGGTGCTCGAGGGCGAGGTCGAGGTCGGCAGCCCCGGCCACCACGTCGACCCCGGCGACGTCTGAGGTACGACGATGGACGCCTACAGCACCTCACACCTCGTGATGCTGGCGGCGTTCGTCGTCGGGCTGCCCCTGGCGGTGCTCCTCGGCCGCTGGGAGCGGCGTACGGGCACCAGGACGCTCAGCAGGGCCGCTGCGCTCGCCATCCCGCTCGTGCACGTGCCGACCCAGGTCTACGACGTCGCGACGCGCTTCGAGCTGGGAGTCTCGCTGCCGTTCCACCTGAGCGACCTCGCCTGGATGGCCGCCGCCGTGGCACTGTGGACGCACCACCGCTACGCGGTCGCGCTCACCTACTTCTGGGGCCTGGTCCTCACCACCCAGGCCATCGTCACGCCGTCGCTGGGTGAGGACTTCCCCGACGTGCGCTACTTCGCCTACTGGTTCATCCACCTGCTGGTGGTATGGGCGGCCGTCTTCCTGGTCTGGGGACACGGGCTCGCACCGCGCTGGCGCGACTACCGGTTCACCGTGGCGGTCACGTTCACCTGGGCGGTCTGCGCCTACGCGTTCAACGAGGTCGCGGGGACCAACTACGGCTACCTGCAGCGCAAGCCCGGAGGAGGCTCGGCCCTGGACCTGCTGGGGCCGTGGCCGGTCTACGTCTTCGCGGAGATCGGCATCGTGCTGGTCGTGTGGGCGCTGATGACCTGGCCGTGGGTGCAGCGGGCCTCAGCCGGTCGCGGCGCGGACCTTGGCGGCCAGCGTCTCGGGTGAGTCCGGCTTCCCGCCATGCTCGGCGATCCAGTCGTAGCACTCCTGCCGCTCGGCGTGGCACATGATGCCGACCACGTCACCCGGCAGCGCCTGACCGACGAGGGCCGCCAGCACGCCGACCTCGGTCGGGTACGCCGGCACGCCGGTGACGCCGACCCGCTCGGCGCCGGCGCGCATCAGGGCCTCGAGCTCCTCGGTGGTCCGCCCGCGCAGGTAGTGCTCCTTGTGACCGATCGCCACCACGTCGCTGTCGCGGGCCGCGATCTCCCCGAGCTTCTCGATCAGCTCGTCCTGGCGGTCGCCCACGACTCCCAGCCCCAGCAGCAGCCGGGACCCTGGGGCGCGCACACCGTTCATGATCTCCATCAGCGCCTCGAGCCCGGCCTCGTTGTGCGCGAGGTCCATGACCACCGACACCTCCCCGAGCGTGAAGAAGTTCATCCGCCCGGGGTTGTGCTCCGCGTCGGGCAGGAAGCTGCGCAGCCCCTCAACCACGACCTCGCGCTGGATCCCGATGGCGAGGGAGGCCGAGACGGCCGCCAGGGTGTTCTCGACGTTGAAGCGCGAGAGCCCGGCCAGCGTCATCGGGACGTCGACGAGCTCGATCAGGGGGTCGGGGTCGGCCTTGGCGGTGAGGACGCAGACCCAACCGTCGATCACGGTGGTGGCCCGCCCGCCGGCGGTCAACGTCTCGCGGATCGCGGGCGAGTCGGGGTCGCGGCTGAAGACCCACGGCTTGCAGCGGATCACGTTGCGCATGTCGTAGACGCGCGGGTCGTCGCCGTTGAGCACCGCCCACCCGCTCTTGCGGGTGATCCGCGGCACGACCGCCTTGACCTCGGCGAGCTGGTCGACCGTGTCGATCCCCTGGAGCCCGAGGTGGTCGGCCGTGACGTTGGTGACCACGGAGACGTCGTTGCGGGTCAGCCCGATGCCCTTGAGCAGGATCCCGCCGCGCGCGGTCTCGGTCACCGCCAGCTCCACCTGCGGGTGATCGAGGACGCGGCCGGCGCCGCTGGGCCCGGAGTAGTCACCACCCTCGACCAGCTCGCCGTCGATGTAGATGCCGTCGGTGTTGGACCACCCGACGAGCCGGCCGTCGGTGCGGGCGATGTGCGCGACCATCCGCGACGTGGTCGTCTTCCCGTTGGTGCCGGTGACGGCCACGACCGGCACCCTCGGCGTCAGCGTGCGTGGCCGCTCCCCCGGATCGCTGGCAGAGACCCGCGCGGCCGCCGCGCTCACGGCGGAGTCGATGTCCTTACTCAGCAGCGAGTCGAGGACGTCCCCGATCGCCCGCCCCATCTCCTGCGCGCGCTCGCGGTGGGTCCAGGGGAACGCGACCACGATCCGGTGCTGATCGCTGGTCGGCCGAACGCGGACGCCGAGCCGCGACGTGCCCGACTCCTGCGCGACCGCGCGCACCAGCCGCGCGATCGCGCGCAGCGCGAAGCGCTGGCGGAACCCCGACTCCGGCGCCCCGGGTCGAGCGTTCTTCAGGCCGATCCGGGCCGCGAACCGCAGCGCCGTCTCCTCCGACGCCGCGGCCAGGGCACTGATGTCCAGCGTCAGCTTGATGGCCGCGCGCGGGAAGTACAGGTTGGGCCCCTCGAGGACCCGGAGCTCGATGAGGGAGGACGTCACCGCCCGAACGCTACTGGTCAGGCACCCATCGCATGGAAGCCGCCGTCGACGTGCACGATCTCGCCGGTCGTGGCCGGGAAGAAGTCCGACAGCAGCGCGCAGACGGCCTTGGCCGTCGGCTCCTGGTCGGTGTTGTCCCAGCCGAGCGGGGCACGGGTGCCCCACATGTCCTCCAGGTCGCTGAACCCGGGGATGGCCTTGGCCGCCAGCGTGCGCAGCGGACCGGCCGCGACCAGGTTGACCCGGATCCCCTCGGCGCCCAGGTCACGGGCCAGGTAGCGCGAGGTCGACTCGAGCGCGGCCTTCGCCACGCCCATCCAGTCGTAGGCCGGCCAGGAGACCGTCGCATCGAAGGTCAGCCCCACGAGCGAGCCACCGGAGCCCAGGAGCGGACGGGTCGCCTGTGCCAGCGCCTTGAGCGAGTACGCCGAGACCTGCAGCGCCTGCGCCACGTCGTCCCACGGGCCGTCCATGAAGTTGCCGCCGAGCAGCGTGGCGGGGTTGCCGTAGGCGATGGAGTGGACCACCCCGTCGAGGCCGTCGACGTGCTCGCGCACGGCGTCCGGGAGAGCAGCGAGGTGGTCCTCGTCGGTCACGTCGAGCTCGATGACCGGAGGGGTCTCGGGCAGGCGCTTGGCGATGCGGCGGGTGATGCCGAGCGCGCGGCCGAAGTTGGAGATCAGGACGGTGGCGCCCTGCTCCTGGGCCACCTTGGCAGTCGCGAAGCCGATGGAGCTGTCCATCGTGACGCCGGCCACGAGGATCCGCTTGCCGGCCAGGATGCCGTTCGGGTTGATCTCGCTCATCTCAGTGCCCCATCCCTAGTCCGCCGTCCACCGGGATGACCGCCCCGGTCACGTAGGCGCCGCCGTCGCCGGCCAGCCAGGTCACCGCGGCGGCGACCTCCTCGGGGGCGGCGTAGCGCCCCAGCGGCACCTGGGTCTTGATCGCCGCGCGCTGCTCGTCGGTGAGCACGCCGGTCATGTCGGTCTCGACGAACCCGGGCGCAACGACGTTCGCCGTGATCGAGCGCGAGCCGAGCTCCCGGGCCAGCGAGCGCGCCATGCCGACCAGGCCCGCCTTCGAGGCGGCGTAGTTGACCTGCCCCGGGGAGCCCAGCAGGCCCACGACCGAGGAGATGAAGACGATCCGGCCGCGACGCAGGCGCAGCATGCCCTTGGCGGCGCGCTTGGCCAGCCGGAACGACCCGGTCAGGTTGGTCTCGATCACCGAGGACCACTGCTCCTCCGACATCCGCAGCAGGAGCGTGTCGTCGGTGATGCCGGCGTTGGCGACCAGCACCTCCACCGGTCCGTGCTCGGCCTCGACGGCGAGGAACGCCGCCTCGACCGCCTCCGGGTCCGTCACATCGCAGCGGACGTCGAGGGCGCCCATCGGCGCCCCACCGCTGCGCGTTGTCACCGCGACCCGGTCGCCCTGCGCGAGGAAGGCCTCGGCGATGGCGCGGCCGATGCCGCGGTTGCCGCCGGTCACCAGAACCGATCGGGGCTCGTGCTGCGTGTCGTCGCTCACGTTCACCGACGCTAGCGATTACCGGGAGGTAGGCCTAAACCGATGCGTCAGTCGTCCTCGAGCCGGAAGCCGACCTTGATGCCGACCTGGAAGTGCTCGACCGCCCCGTCCTTGACCTGGCCACGGACCTGGGTCACCTCGAACCAGTCGAGGTGGCGCAGGGTGCGAGCGGCACGCTCGACGCCGTTGCGGATCGCGGCGTCGATGCCCTCGGGAGAGGTGCCGACGATCTCGGTGACGCGGTAGGTGCGGTCGCTCATGGGATGCCTTTCGTTGCACGAGTTCGGGTGCCTGGAGGCTACCGCCACCGGCGTAGGATCGAGACATGGCTCGGCAACGCAAGACGGACGGCGCGGCCGTCCGCATCACCACCGCCGAGGTGAGCCGTGAGGAGGACATCGCCGCCCGTCAGCGGCGCTACCTGCTCTCCATGAGCCTGCGGTCGGCCTGCTTCGTGGGCGCGGTCGTCGCTGCGTTGGCCGGCCTCACCTGGCTGTGGCCGTTCCTCATCGCCTGCGCGATCGTGCTGCCCTACATCGCGGTGGTCCTGGCCAACGTCGCCACCACCCGCAGGGAGGGCTTCGAGCTCCGCGGTGCGCCCGGCTCCCACCCGGAGCTGCCCTCCGGCGGGGGCCACCGGGACTGAGCCGTCGGGACCTCGTGGGCCAGACTGGTCCCATGGACCCCGACCTGTGCTCGGCCAAGGGCTGTCAGGCGCCTGCCACCTGGCAGCTGCTGTGGAACAACCCCCAGCTGCACACCCCTGACCGGCGCAAGATCTGGCTCGCCTGCGACGAGCACAAGGGGACGCTCTCGGACTTCCTGACGGCGCGTCGGTTCTTGAAGGACGTGCAGACACACCCGGCTGCGTAGTCCCCAGCCAGCGGTTGGCTCACTGGGTCTCGACACGCTCCCTCGCGGCTTCGCGGGCTCAGCCGCACCCGGCTGCGTTGTCCCCGCCGTCGGCAGTCGGCTCACTGGGTCTCGACACGCTCCCTCGCGGCTTCGCGGGCTCAGCCGCGGTCGCTGCTCGACCACCGACGTTGACCCCCGCTGACGCGGTGGTCAACCCCCGATGGCGGACATGGGGCGGTCGGGCTGCAGGAAGCCGGGGTCGTCGATGCCGTGGCCGGGCAGCTTGCCGGCGACCGCCGCGACCCAGCGGCGGGCGATCTCGTCGTCGGCGGCGCCGCTGCGCAGGGCCAGGCGGAGGTCGGACTCGTCGCGCGCGAACAGGCAGTTGCGCACCTGGCCGTCGGCGGTGAGCCGGACCCGGTCGCAGTCGCCGCAGAAGGGGCGCGTGACCGAGGCGATGACCCCCACGGTCCCCGGCCCGCCGTCGACCAGGAACAGCTCGGCCGGCGCGCTCCCGCGCGGCTCCTTCGCCGGCGTGAGCGCGAACCCGGTGGCGAGCCGGGCGAAGATCTCGTCGGCGGTCACCATGCCGTCGCGCTGCCAGCCGTGCTGGGCGTCGAGGGGCATCTGCTCGATGAAACGCAGCTCGTAGCCGCGGTCCAGGCACCAGCGCAGCAGCTCGGGCGCCTGGTCGTCGTTGACGCCCCGCATGAGCACCGCGTTGACCTTCACCGGTCCCAGCCCTGCGGCCTCCGCGGCGGCGAGCCCGGCGATGACGTCGTCGACCCGGTCGCGGCGGGTGATGGTCTTGAAGGTGTCGGCGCGCACCGTGTCGAGGCTGACGTTGACCCGGTCGAGCCCGGCGTCGGCGAGCGCCTGCGCCGAGCGCGCGAGCCCGAGCGCGTTGGTGGTCATCGACAGGTCCGCGTCGGGGCCGATCTCGCGCACCCGGCCGATGATGTCGACGATGCCGCGGCGCACCAGCGGCTCACCGCCGGTGAAGCGGATCTCCTGGATCCCGAGCCGCTCCACGCCCACGCCGATCAGCCGCACGAGCTCGTCATCGGTCAGCATCTTCTCGTCCGGGAGCCAGTCCAGGCCCTCCGCCGGCATGCAGTAGGTGCACCTCAGGTTGCACTTGTCGGTCAGCGAGACGCGCAGGTCGGTCGCCACGCGCCCGAACCTGTCCCCGAGCTGCAAGACCTCCATGAACGCAGTCTAGGGGGCGCAGATAATCTCGAGGGGTGCGCGCGTTCCGGTTTCTCATGAGCAGACGGTGGGCGCTCTTCGCGGCGGCCATCGTGGTGGTGGCCTCCGCTACCTGGTGGCTGGGCCAGTGGCAGTTCGACCGGCTTGCCGACCGCAAGGAGCGCAACGAGGTCGTCCGGGCCAACGAAGGTGGCGCCCCGACGCCGGTCGACGAGGTGCTCGAGCCCGGCGGGGACGTCGCCGAGGACCATGAGTGGCTGATCGTGACGGCCACCGGCACCTACGACACCGACGACACGGTGATCGTGCGCTACCGCACCCGCGACGGCAGGTCGGGGATCGACGTGGTGGTGCCGCTCGTCACCTCCTCCGGCACTGCCCTGCTGGTCGACCGTGGCTGGATGCCCACCGCCAACCAGGGCGACGCTGCCCTCGACGACGTACCCGCTCCCCCGAGCGGCGAGGTCACCGTCACGGGCTGGGTCCGCGCCGACGGCACCGGCTCGTCCACGGCGGTCACCGACCGGTCCACCCGGGCGATCAACAGCAAGGCGATCGGCGAGGCGCTCGGCCGCGACGTCTATGGCGGCTTCGTCGAGCTCCAGTCCGAGGACCCGGCGCCGGCGCCGGCGACCAGCCTGGAGCAGGTGGAGCTGCCCGAGCTCGACAACGGCCCGCACTTCTTCTACGGCCTGCAGTGGTGGTTCTTCGGCGTGCTGGCGATCTTCGGCTTCTTCTACCTGATGTACGACGAGTGGCGCGGCAGCCGCCGTGGCCGCGGCTCGGGGGCGGTCGCGAGCCGCGAGCCCAAGCCGGTCAAGCAGGGGCGCGTCCGCCAGAGCAACCACCCCTACGTGCTCGCCCAACGTGCCCGCGACGCCGAGAACGACGACAGCCACCAGATCGACACGTAGCGGCGCAGCGGCCGGAGGTGGCGGACCCGGGCCGCTCGACGGCTCCGGCCTCGCTAGACCTCGACCGGCGCCGGCTTGTGGTCGAACTGGGTGCGGTACAGGTCGGAGTACAGCCCACCGCGAGCCAAGAGCTCCTCGTGCGTGCCGAACTCGACGATCCGGCCACCGTCGAGCACCAGGATCTGGTCAGCGTTGCGCACGGTCGAGAGCCGGTGGGCGATGACGAGGGAGGTGCGGCCCTCCAGCGCGGCGTCGAGGGCCCGCTGGACGGCGGCCTCCGACTCGCTGTCGAGGTGGGCGGTGGCCTCGTCGAGCACGACGATCGAGGGCGACTTCAGCAGCAGTCGGCCGATGGCCAGGCGCTGACGCTCTCCACCGGAGAGGCGGTAGCCACGGTCGCCCACGACGGTGTCGAGCCCGTCGGGCAGGCTGCCGACCAGCTGGGCGACCTGAGCCGCCTCCAGCGCCGCCCAGATCTCCTCGTCGGTGGCGTCCGGGCGGGCGTAGACCAGGTTGGCGCGGATCGTGTCGTGGAACATGTGGGCGTCCTGGGTCACGTAGCCGACCACGTCCTCCAGGGAGTCCAGCGTGACGTCGCGTACGTCCTGGCCGCCGACGCGCACCGCACCGGACTCCACGTCGTAGAGGCGGGCGACCAGGTGGGTCATGGTCGTCTTGCCGGCGCCGGAGGGGCCGACGAGCGCGATCATCTGGCCGGGCTCCGCGACGAAGCCGACGTCGGTGAGCACCTGCTCGTTGTCGCGCGACTCGACGCGGGCCACGGACTCCAGCGAGCCCAGCGAGATGTCCTCGGCCTTGGGGTAGGTGAACGAGACGTGCTCGAACTCCAAGCGCCCGGCGTCACGGGGCAGGGCGATGGCGCCCTCCTTCTCGCGGACCGAGGACGGCAGGTCGAGAACCTCGAAGACCCGCTCGAAGCTGACGAAGGCGGTCATGATGTCGATGCGCACGTTGGAGAGGCCCTGCAAGGGGCCCAGCAGCCGCAGGAGCAGCGTGGCAAGGGCCAGCAGGGTGCCGATCGTGAGCGTCTTGTCGATCACCAGGCTGCCGCCGACGCCGTAGACCAGCGCCGTGGCGAGCGCCGGGACCAGCATCATCGACGCCCCGAAGATCCGGGTGATCAGGGAGATCCGGATCCCGAGGTCACGGACGTTGGCGGCCTTGGTCTGGAACAGCGCGTCCTCGTCGGCGCGTCGGCCGAAGAGCTTGAGCAGCATCGCGCCGCCGACGTTGAAGCGCTCGGTCATCACGTTGCCGAGGTCGGCGTTGCCGTCCATCTGCCGGCGAGTCAGCCCCGCGAGGCGCCCGCCGACCCAGCGCGAGACGAAGAACAGGATCGGGAAGAGCGCCAGACAGAGCAGCGTCACCTGCCAGCTCAGGGCGATCATGGCGATGCCGACCACGAGCACCGAGATGCTGTTGGAGACCGTGCTCGACAGCGTCGAGGTGAAGGCGCGCTGCGCACCGATCACGTCGTTGTTGAGCCGGCTGACCAGGGCACCGGTCTGGGTCCGCGTGAAGAACGCGAGCGACTGGCGCTGCACGTGGGCGAACACCTGGGTGCGAAGGTCGTAGATGAGGCCCTCGCCGATGCGCGAGGAGAGCCAGCCCCCCAGGACGGCGAGCACGGCCGTGAGCACCGCGACACCGGCCATAGCGAGGGCGATCACGCTCACCACACCGCGGTCGCCGGCGAGGATGCCGTCGTCGACGATCCGCTGCACGAGCAGCGGCATGACCACGACCATCGCGGCGTCCACCACGGTGAGCGTGAGGAACACCGAGATCAGGCGGCGGTGGGGCCGGGCGAACCCGAGGACCCGCCGCACCGTCTTGCCCTCGAGGCGGTTGTTGACGACGCTCCGGTCGGTGCGCAGGTTGCGCCAGACGGCGCCGTTGGGGGACATGCCGGACATCCGGGCCCTCCTACTCCCCCGGCGCTGACGTCATGTCAGCCGGCCAGGAACTGGGCCACCTCGCGGAACCTGCGCACCTGGGCCTCACGCTCCAGGCGGCGCTGCTCCTCAAGAGGGCGCTGGGCTGCTCCGAGGAGAAGACCCTTGATCTCGGACACCGCCCCCGGGAGCGGGGCGGTCAGGGCGACCACGAGGTCTGCGACCGTCGCATCCAGCTCCGCCGCCGGTACGGCGGTCAGCGCGAGGCCGATGTCGACGGCCTCGGCCGCTCCGACGGTGCGAGCGGTGGCGCAGATCTCGAGTGCCCGTGCGTAGCCAACGCACTCGACGAGCGGTTTTGTTCCCGTGAGGTCGGGCACCAGCCCGAGCGCTGCCTCCTTCATGCAGCCGGGCGTCATCGGCCAGGACCCGCAGGTCGCAGGAGAGGGCGAGCTGGAAGCCGGCCCCCACGGCGTGGCCGCGCACGGCCGCGACGGAGATGAAGCAGCGGCCAGCTCGTCAGGTGACATGTCCGGAGTCTAGGAAGCCCCACTGACGGTCCCAGGAGGAGGGCACTGGTGCCGAACCCGCACGCCAGGTACTGTAACTACATGAAGTCACTAGAGATTGCTACGCGCTGGGCGCTCCTGGTGGGCGGCTTCGCGGTCGTGAGCGGCTGGTTCGTCAGCAGCCTGCTCGTGCGCGGCGCCTGAGCCCGCCGCCACGACGGCTCAGGCCAGCGACACCAGGTCGGCGTACTCGTCGTTCCAGAGGTCCTCGTCGCCATCAGGCAGCAGCAGCACCCGGTCCGGCTCGAGCGCCAGCACCGCGCCCTCGTCGTGGGTCACCAGCACGATCGCACCCTCGTAGGTACGGATCGCCGCCAGGACCTCCTCGCGCGAGGCGGGGTCCAGGTTGTTGGTGGGCTCGTCGAGCAGCAGCACGTTGGCGCTGGAGACCACGAGGCTGGCCAGGGCCAGGCGGGTCTTCTCGCCGCCCGACAGCACCGCCGCCGACTTGTTGGCGTCGTCGCCGGAGAAGAGGAACGAGCCGAGCACGCTCCTGGCCTCGGTGTCGGTCAGCTGCGGCGCGGCGCTCTGCATGTTCTCCAGCACCGTGCGGCTGGTGTCGAGGGTCTCGTGCTCCTGGGCGTAGTAGCCGATCTTGAGCCCGTGCCCGGGGATGACCCGGCCCGTGTCCGGCTTGTCGACGCCCGCGAGGATCCGCAGCATCGTGGTCTTCCCGGCGCCGTTGAGGCCGAGGATGACCACCCGTGAGCCCTTGTCGATGGCGAGGTCGACGTCGGTGAACACCTCCAGCGAACCGTAGGTCTTCGACAGCTCCTCGGCCATCAGCGGCGTCTTGCCACAGGGGGCCGGCGAGGGGAACTTGATGTTGGCGACCTTGTCGGCCTGCCGCTCGCCCTCGAGCCCGGCCATCATCTTCTCGGCGCGCTTGAGCATCGACTGGGCCGCGACCGCCTTCGACGCCTTGGCCCGCATCTTGTTGGCCTGGTCGGTGAGCGTCTTCGCCTTGCTCTCGGCGTTGGCGCGCTCGCGCTTGCGGCGCTTCTCGTCGGTCTCGCGCTGGGTGAGGTAGTGGCGCCACCCCATGTTGTAAACGTCCATGGTCATCCGGTTGGCGTCGAGGTGGAGGACCTTGTTGACGGTCTCCTCCAGCAGCGCGTTGTCGTGGCTGATCACGATGAACCCGCCCTTGTGGGCCTTGAGGAAGTCGCGCAGCCAGACGATCGAGTCGGCGTCGAGGTGGTTGGTGGGCTCGTCGAGGATCAGGATCTCGGCGCCGGAGAACAGGATGCGCGCCAGCTCCACGCGACGACGCTGCCCGCCGGAGAGCGTCTTCAGGGGCTGGCCCAGGATCCGCTCCTGGATCCCGAGGCTGGCCGCGATCGTCGCCGCCTCCGACTCCGCGGCGTAGCCGCCCCCGGCATGCAGCTCCGCGTCGGCGTTCGTCCAGCGCCGCATGGCGCGCTCGGAGACCGCCGGGTCGTCGCTGCCCATCTCCGCCTCCGCCTCGCGCAGGCGGCGTACGACGTCGTCGAGGCCGCGCGCGGACAGGATCCGGTCACGCGCCAGGACCTCGGGGTCGCCGGTGCGCGGGTCCTGCGGGAGGTAGCCGACGTCGCCGGTGGCGGTGACCTGTCCGGACGCGGGCTGCGCCTCACCGGCGAGGATCTTGGTGAGTGTGGTCTTCCCGGCGCCGTTGCGGCCGACCAGGCCGACCTTGTCGCCGGCGGCGACGCGGAAGCTGACGTTGTCCATGAGGAGCCGCGCGCCGGCTCGTACTTCGAGCTGGTGGGCAGTGATCATCAGGGTCACTAGTGTAGGTACGCCGTCCCGGGTACTCGGTCCCGGCATGCCCTTCGACCGAGAGGAAGCCGATGCGCTTCAACCCCAAGGCCAGGCTCGACACCGGCAGGATGCGCGATGCCGGCCGCGGGACCCAGGGTGGCGGGAGGGGCGGCGGCAGAGGCCTGCCCATCCCCGGGGGCATCGGCGGGGGCGGCATCGGAGGTGTGATCCTGCTCGTCGTGCTGTTCGTCGTGGCGCAGTGCTCGGGGGTCGACATCCTCGGTGGGGGTGGCGGCACCGGTGGCGGCGGGAGCGCCTTCGACACCAGCCGCATGGCCGACACCGGGCTCTACGACAAGTGCGAGGACGGCAACGACGCCAACGAGGACAAGGACTGCCAACGCGTCGCGGTGGAGAACTCGCTCCACAACTTCTGGGGCGAGGAGCTGGCCGAGGAGTTCCAGCCCCCACAGGGCCTGGTGACCTTCTCCGGCGCGGTGCAGACCGGCTGTGGCGGCGCCACGTCCGACGTCGGCCCGTTCTACTGCCCGCCGGACCAGACCATCTACCTCGACTCGACGTTCTTCGACCAGGTCCTCGAGGACCAGCTCGGCGGTCCCGACGGCGGCTTCGTGGAGGCCTATGTCCTCGCCCACGAGTACGGCCACCACATCCAGAACCTGCTCGGCGCCATGAGCAAGGTCCGCACCCAGCAGGGCCCGCAGAGCGACGCGGTCAAGCTCGAGCTGCAGGCCGACTGCTACGCCGGGATGTGGGCGAGGGCCGCCACCCAGACCGAGGACCGCGACGGCAACGTCCTGTTCTCCTCGCTGACCGACGAGGACATCCGCCTGGCCCTCGAGGCCGCGGCCGCCGTGGGCGACGACCGCATCCAGAGCAAGACCCAGGGGCAGGTCACCCAGGAGTCCTGGACCCACGGCTCGGCCGAGCAGCGACAGCGCTGGTTCGAGGTCGGTCTCTCCGAGGGCTCGCTGGCGGCCTGCGACACCTTCGACGGCCGCCGCGTCTGACCACACGGCGGTCGAGGTGGAAACCAGCCGGCACGGTGGTTTCGGTGCGAGCGAGGCGAGCCTCGAAACCGCCCGCAGCCCTCACCAGCCCAGCAGCGCCTCGATCGCGGGGAACTGGCGCTGCAGGGCGCGCAGGTGAGGGGCGACCGCGGGGTGTCGGTACTTGCCGGCGAGGGCTCCCTCTCCCCCGGCGACTCGCGAGAGCGCCCACTCGGCGCGGGTGAGAGCGGTGTAGACGCCGGTGATGCGCGCCCCGGCGAGCACCTCGTCGCGCGTCGCGAGCCCGGGCGGGAGGCCGAGCAGGTAGGCGTCCAGCAGCGGCTCGAACTCCTCACGCGTGGCCAGCGACAGGAGGCCGAGGTCCGCCCCGACGGGCCCGGTGCCGAGGGTGGCCCAGTCGATCGCGACCACATCGTCCCCCGCTCGCCCGGGGAGGTTCGCCAGCGTCGGGTCGCCGTGCTGCGCGACGGCGGGCAGCGACTCGCTCAGGTCGAGCAGGCTGGAGCGGCGGGTCCACAGGTGGTCGGCGATGTCGGCGACCGTCGTACGCGCCAGGGTCGGCCAGCCGCCGCGGGCCTCGACCCGGCGCAGCCGGGTGCGCAGCTGGTCGCGGGCCAGCCAGGCCAGGGCGGGCAGCCCCGCGCCCGCGAAGCGCCCCAGGGCCACCGCCACGAAGAGCCCGCTGACGGCCGCGTCCTCGACCCACTCCCGGGTGATCGTGATGCCCTCCCCGTCCTCCTCGACCGCGGCCGGGGTGGCGCGCAGACCCGGGGTGGCCGCGGTGAGGCTGCAGTCGAGCACGTCGGCCTCGCGCCGCCAGAAGGCGAAGTGGCGGGGGTCGGAGAGCTCCGGGGGGTCGCCGTCGACCGGTCGTGCGAGGCGCTTGACCACCATCGGGCGACCGCCGAGGGACGTGCGCCAGAGGCCGACCGTCGACGTGCCGGTGCCGCCCGGGAGCGGGTGCCACCCTGGCTCGGGCTGCCACATGACCCGGACGCTAGCGGAAAACCGGTCGTGCACAGCGCAGGCGGGCGCCGGAGGCCCCTCAGCGTCGCGGCGGCAGCGGGTGCAGCTCGACGTCGGTGAGCCGACCGTCGGCCGCGACCGCGGTCATGTACGTGCAGTGCGGCTGACGTCGGCGGTCGGTGGGCGAGCCCGGGTTGAGCAGGCGCAGCCCGGTCGTGGCCGTCGTGTCCCACGGGATGTGGCTGTGCCCGAACACGAGCACGTCGTCATCCGGATAGGCCGCGGCGCACCGCTGCTCGCGCCCCTTCGCATCACCGGTCTCGTGGACCACGGCGAGTCGCACCCCGTCGATCTCGGCGCGGGCCACCTCCGGCAGCCGGCGGCGCAGCTCGGCGCCGTCGTTGTTGCCGTAGCAGGCGAGCAGCCGCCGCGACCGCGCCTCGAGCGCGTTGAGCAGCGACGGCTCGACCCAGTCGCCGGCGTGGACGACCAGGTCGGCGGACTCCACCTCGGCCCACACCCGATCCGGCAGATCCCGGGCTCGCTTCGGGACGTGCGTGTCGGCCAGCAGCAGGAGCCGGGTCACGACGACTCCCCCGCGTTGCGTACGTCGAAGCGCGCGGCGCAGGCGTCACGCACAGCCTGCTCGAGGATGCCGCGGCGCGGGTCCGGGACCGGGAGCCACGGCCCGACGACCCTCAGCCCCCTCAGGCGAGGATCGGCGAGCACCTCGTCGACCGCCGCCCGGTCTCCGCCCACCACCACCGGCCGCGACCCGGAGCCGAGGATCCGTGCGGCGTGGTCGGCGGCCGCCTCGTAGGCCTGGCGTGCCTGGTTCTCCCGGCGCCGGGCGAAGCGCTGCTGCGACTGACCTCCGGCCTTGGTGCGCCCCTGGACGTGGCGCTGGCCGGTCTTGGACTCGACCACTGACTCCCCTGCCAGCCGCGCGAGCGCGAAGCCGCCCTTGCGCACCAGGAGCACACCCCAGTCGGCGGGCACCCCGGACGCCGCCGCGGCCGCGAACGACGCCGCGTCCGCGCTGCCGGCGTAGGGCGCGTCGAAGGGCAGCACCGCGGTGAAGTCCGAGCCGTCCTCGGCCGCGCCAGTCAGGGCTCCGTGCGCCAGGGTGAGTGTCGCGCGGCCGTGGCGCTCGGCGAAGTTGGCGATCCACCGCTCGACGCGGGCGGCAGGCACGATGATCGACACGTAGCCGACGGTAGCGAAGCGAGGGAACCAGACCGTCACCTGGCACGTGTCAGTGGTGTGGAGACGGACGCGGAGAGCCGCGAGAGCCAGGTCGCGGGGTCTACGCGCGCACCTGCGGTCCCCTGATCGGCCTGCTGACGGTGATGGGCGGCTCGCGTGCCGACGCCGAGGAGATCGCCCAGGACTCCTTCGTCAAGCTGCTGGAGCACTGGGACAAGGTCCGCGCCTACGACGACGTGGACGCGTGGCTGCGCACCGTCGCCGTGCGGATGCTGGTGTCCCGGCACCGGCGCCGCCAGCTCGCCGCACGCGGGCTGCGCCGCCTCGCCTCCCGTACGCCGCTCGCGTCACCGCCGCCCGACGCGACCCGCCTCGATCTGGGCGACGCCCTGGCGGCCCTGCCGCTGGGCAGCCGCGCCGTCCTCCTGCTCCACCACGTCCACGACCTGCCCGTCGACGAGGTAGCCACCCTGCTGCGGGTGCCGCCCGGCACGGTCAAGTCCCGCCTCTCGCGAGCCCGCGCGGCCCTGGCGCCGCTGCTCGCCGACCCCGAACGGACCGCCCCATGAGCGAGCTCGAGCGACGCCTGGCCTCCGAGGTCGAAGCCGCCTCCCCCACCGACCCACCGGCGTACGGCGAGGTGCTCACGCGCCGCCGGCGTCGGCGTCAGCGCCGGCGTGCGTTGCTCACCTCGGCGGCCGCCGTCGTGCTCGTCGCCGGGGTGCTCGGCAGCATGGCCGCGCTGCGCACGCACGAGCCCGGCGGGGCCTCGCCCGCGATCGACCCGACGCCGACCGCGACCGAGGGCCCGCCGCCGGGCGACATCGCCGACGTGCCCCCGGAGTGGGACGACCGGCAGGCGCCGCCGGTGGTGCTCCAGCTCGACGGACGCGAGGTCCCCCTGGAGCCGTGGACCTCCTGCTACACCGCCCCGGCGAGCGCCGACGGGACCGCGTCCGGCACCTGCTCCGACGGGTTCGCGCAGCCGCCGTTCGAGAACGTCGGCGAGCGGAGCACGGTGCCGTTCTCGTTCCCGCTGAAGGGCTGGGAGTTCGAGGCGACGTTCTCGCCGTCCGGCGAGGGCGAGTGCGAGCGCACCTTCACGGTCCCGGTGGAGCGGACCGGCACCTACACGTTCGCGATCCCGTCGGCCGGACCCCCTGGTGACTATGCGGTGGATGTCTTCGGGAACGGCCCCGAGGGCGACGTCATCACCACGCTCGCGTGGACGACCACGGAGTCCGGCCACGTGCCCGAGCCGAGCGGCTACCTGGGTCTGGTCTCCGACGACGACGGCTACGTCACCTACGGCCTGGAGATGAGTGTCCAGGACCTCGCCACGACGCCGAGACGCGCGTCGCTCCGGGTGGTCGTCACCGCCGCCGACGGCGCGTCGCGGGTCTACGGACCGATGCCTCCCGACCGCGGCTGCTACGGCGCCGGGCAGGTTGTCTTCACCGAGGAGCAGGGCTCCACCGAGCCGTTCGTGCTCGGCCCTGCGCCCTTCACCTACCGCGCCGAGCTCACCCTCGACGGCACGCAGTACGTCGGCACCGCCATCTGGCCGCGCGACGAGAACGACCAGCCGCCGTACACGGACCTGACCTTCGACCCGCCGCTACCGGCCTATGGTGGTTGAGCAGGGACGGAGTTCCGTCGCCCACCAGCCTTCCACGCGCCTCAGACGTTGAAGCCGAGGGCGCGCAGCTGCTCGCGGCCGTCGGGGGTGATCTTGTCGGGGCCCCAGGGCGGCATCCAGACCCAGTTGATGGCGACGTCGTTGACCAGGCCCTCGAGGGCGGAGTTGGTCTGGTCCATGATCACGTCGGTGAGCGGGCACGCGGCCGAGGTGAGCGTCATGTCGAGGACCACGTTGCTGCCCTCGTCGACGTGCACGTCATAGACCAGGCCGAGGTCGACGACGTTGATGCCCAGCTCGGGGTCGACGACGTCCTTCATCGCCTCGGTGACGTCGTCGATCGAGACTGTCGACACGCCTCCGCCGGTGGCCTCGGGTACGTCGGGCAGGTCGGTGTGGTCAGCCATCAGATCTCCTTCGATGCGATCGCGTCGGACGGGACCGCCTGGGTGGTGGCGTCTTTCCAGGCCATCCAGGACAGTAGTGCGCACTTGACGCGCGCCGGGAACTTGGCGACACCGGCGAACGCGATGCCGTCCTCGAGGACGTCCTCGTCGGGCACGACCGTGCCCTTGCCCTGCATGAGGGTGAGGAACTCCTGGTGGATGCTCATCGCCTCGTCGACCGGCTTGCCGATCACCAGGTCGGCCATCACCGAGGTGGAGGCCTGCGAGATGGAGCAGCCCACCGCGTCGTACGACACGTCGCTCACGACGCCGTCGTCGACGTGGACGCGCAGCGTCACCTCGTCGCCACAGGTGGGGTTGACGTGGTGCACCTCGGCCCCGAAGGGCTCCCGGAGCCCCGCGTGCAGAGGGTTCTTGTAGTGGTCCAGGATGATCTCCTGGTAGAGCGCGTCGAGTTCTTGGGTCATCTCTCAGCCCAACTTGAAGTAGGACCGGGTGTATTCCAGCCCCTCGACGAGCGCGTCGATCTCGGCCGGGGTCGTGTAGAGGTACGACGACATCCGCGTCGAGCTCTGCACGCCGTAGCGGGCGTGGGCGGGCTTGGCGCAGTGGTGGCCGGCGCGCACGGCGATGCCACGCGAGTCGAGCACCTGGGCGATGTCATGCGGGTGCACGCCCTCGACCTCGAAGGAGATCGCGCCCCCGCGCTCTCGGGCCTCCAGCGGACCCAGGACCTTGATCCCCGGGATCGTCGCCAGGCCCTCGAGCGCGTAGGCGGTGATGGCCTGCTCGTGGGCGTGAACGGCCTCCATGCCGATGTGCCCGAGGTAGTCCACCGCCGCGCCGAGACCGATGGCCTCGACGATCGGCGGGGTGCCGGCCTCGAACCTGTGCGGGATCCCCGCGTACGTCGAGACGTCCATGCGGACGGTCTCGATCATCTCGCCACCACCGTGGAACGGCGGCAGCTGGTCGAGCACGGCCCGCTTGCCCCACAGCACACCGACGCCGGTCGGCCCGACGACCTTGTGGCCGGTGAACGCCAGCAGGTCGGCGCCCGAGGCCACGACGTCGACCGGCAGCTGCGGCACGGCCTGCGAGGCGTCCACGACCACGATCGCGCCGACCTCGTGGGCGCGCCGCGCGATCTGGGTGATCGGGTTGATGGTGCCGAGCATGTTGGACACCCAGGCCAGCGAGACCACCTTGGTGCGCTCGTTGACGAGCTCGTCGAGGTTCGACAGGTCGAGCCGGCCGTCCTCGGTCAGCCCGAACCAGCGCAGGGTCGCACCCTTGCGCTGCGTCAGCAGCTGCCACGGCACGATGTTGGAGTGGTGCTCCATCTCGGTGATGACGACCTCGTCGCCCTCGCCGATGGCCAGGTCGCCCGTAGCCCACGCGAGGGTGTTGGCGACCAGGTTCAGCGCCTCCGTGGCGTTCTTGGTGAAGATGACCTCGTCGCGGTCCGGCGCGCCGATGAACGCCGCCACCTTGTCGCGCGCCGCCTCGAACGCCTCGGTCGACTCCGCCCCGAGCTGGTGCATCGCGCGGGCGATATTGGCGTTGTGACGCTCGAGGTGGTCGACCATCGTGTCGATGACCACCTGCGGCTTCTGCGAGGTGTTGGCGCTGTCGAGGTAGACCAGCCGCTGCCCGTTGTCGAGCGTGCGCTCGAGGATCGGGAAGTCCTTGCGGATGATGTCGAGCTCGGGGAGGAGACCTTCCATCAGCGTTCCTTTCGGCTTACGGGGTCTCGTCGCGGACGCGCTGAGGCTCGTCCGGCTCGACCGGCGAGGGTCAGACCTTGGTGAGGTACTTGTCGTAGCCCTCGGCCTCGAGCTGGTCGGCGAGCTCGGGGCCACCTTGGTCGGCGATCTTGCCGTCGACGAAGACGTGGACCCGGTCGGGCGTGATGTAGCGAAGGATCCGGGTGTAGTGCGTGATCAGCAGGACGCCCTTGCCCTCCTGCTCGCGGTAGCGGTTGACGCCGGCCGAGACGACCTTCAGCGCGTCGATGTCGAGACCGGAGTCGGTCTCGTCGAGCACCGCGATCTTCGGGTTCAGCAGCTCGAGCTGGGCGATCTCGTGGCGCTTCTTCTCGCCGCCGGAGAAGCCCTCGTTGACCGAGCGGGTGCCGAAGGACGGGTCCAGGTTGAGGTCCTCGAGCGCCTTGTTGACGTCCTTGACCCAGTGACGCAGCTTGGGCGCCTCGCCGTCGATGGCGGTCTTGGCGGTGCGCAGGAAGTTCGAGACCGAGACCCCGGGCACCTCGACGGGGTACTGCATCGCCAGGAACAGCCCCGCGCGGGCCCGCTCGTCGACCGACATCGCCAGGACGTCCTCGCCGTCGAGGGTGACGCTACCGCCGGTCACGGTGTACTTGGGGTGGCCGGCGATCGAGTAGGCCAGCGTGGACTTACCCGAGCCGTTGGGGCCCATGATCGCGTGCGTCTCGCCGTCGTTGATCGTCAGCGTGACGCCCTTGAGGATCTGCTTGGGACCGTCCTCGGTGTCGACCGAGACGTGCAGGTCGGTGATCTCGAGCGTGCTCATGTGTGTGTCTCCTAGGTTCTGCGGAACGTCAGGGGGTCAGCTGGGGCGAACGCCGTTGAGGGGCGTGGCGACGTCGACGTAGACGCCGTCCTCACGGACGTCCACCGGGAAGGTGGCGACCGGTTCGGTGGCGGGAAGGCCGCTGGGCTTGCCGGTGCGGAGGTCGAAGCGCGAGCCGTGCAGCCAGCACTCGACCGTGCAGTCCTCGACCTCCCCCTCGCTCAGTGCGACCGCGGCGTGGGAGCAGAGGTCCTGCAGCGCGAACACCTCGTCGCCGTCGCGCGCGATCGCGACGTCCATGCCACCGACGGTGACCCCGAGGGCCTCGTCGGTCGGTACGTCGGACAGGGCGCAGGCGAGCTCGAAGGCCATCAGGCGAGCTCCTTCAATATCGTTCCTGAGGAGCCGAGGGACGAGGCGTCTCGAAGGACGTTCTTGGACAGCTCTTCCTCGACGGTCGCCATCAGCTTCTCCTCCAGGGAGGGGACGCCGATCTTGCGGATCAGGTCGTTGAAGAAGCCGTGCACGACCAAGCGGCGCGCCTCGGCCTCCGCGATGCCGCGGGCGCGAAGGTAGAACAGCTGCTCGTCGTCGAAGCGGCCGGTCGCCGACGCGTGGCCGGCGCCCTCGATCTCGCCGGTCTCGATCTCGAGGTTCGGCACCGAGTCGGCCTGGCAGCCGTCGGTGAGCACCAGGTTGCGGTTCTCCTCGTAGGTCTCGATGCCCTCGGCCACCTTGCGGATGAGGACGTTGCCGACCCAGACCGTGTGCGCGCCCTGGCCCTGCAGCGCGCCCTTGTAGACGACGTTGCTCTTGGTGCGCGGCTCGTTGTGGTCGGCGAAGAGCCGGTGCTCGAGGTGCTGGCCCTCGTCGGCGAAGTACAGGCCGAGCAGCTCCGCGGCGCCGCCGGGACCGGCGTACCTGACGTTGGCGTCCATGCGCACGACGTCGCCGCCGAAGCTGATCGCCACGTGCTTGTAGGCCGCGTCGCGCCCCACGAGCGCCTCGTGGTGGGTCAGGTGAACCGCGTCGTCGTCCCAGTCCTGCAGCGAGACGACCGTGACCTCGGAGCCGTCGCCGGCGACCACCTCCACCACCTGCGCCAGCGAGGCGTGGCCGGTGTGGTCGAGCACGACGAGGCCGCGGGAGTGGGCGCCGAAGCGCAGCACGACGTGCTCGGCCTCGGTGACCGACGCGTCGGTCCCGCGCAGCCGGAGGACCACCGGGGCGTCGAGCTCGCTCTCGGCGGGGACGTCGACGAGCAGGGTCGAGGGCACCTCGGCCAGCACCCGCGCGGCGAACCGCGTGTTGGGCACCAGGCCGCTGACGCCGCGCAGCGCGCGGGCCTCGTCGCCCTCGACGACCCGGACCGCGACCCCCTCGGGGGCCTCCCACTCGGTCGCGATCACCGGGGCGAGGAACTCCGCCTCGGCGTGCAGGCCGCGCAGGCGCTTCAGCGGGGTGAACCGCCAGATCTCCTCGCGGCCCGTCGGCACGGGGTGGTCGGCCAGGTCGAAGGACCCGGGAGGGTTCAGGTGGCTCTCGATCTTGGGCGTCTCGAGCATCGACTCCACGCTCTCGCGTGCAGCATCGGTCACAGTCACTACGTCGTCTTTCCTTGGTTCGGGTGGTGGTTTCGAGGCTCGATTCGCTCGCACCTCAACCACCGTGGGGGCCGGGGGCCGTGGCGGCTAGCCGACGGCCCCTTCCATCTGCAGCTCGATCAGTCGGTTGAGCTCGAGGGCGTACTCCATCGGCAGCTCCTTGGCGATCGGCTCGATGAAGCCGCGCACGATCATCGCCATGGCCTCGTCCTGCTCCATGCCGCGCGACATCAGGTAGAAGAGCTGGTCGTCGGAGACCTTGGAGACGCTCGCCTCATGGCCCATGGAGACGTCGTCCTCGCGGATGTCGACGTACGGGTAGGTGTCGGAGCGGCTGACCTGGTCGACCAGCAGCGCGTCGCACAGCACATTGGACTTGGAGCCGTGGGCGCCCTCGTTGACCTGGATCAGGCCGCGGTAGGACGTCCGGCCACCACCGCGCGCCACCGACTTGCTCAGGATCGAGCTCGAGGTGTGCGGAGCCGCGTGCACCATCTTGGCGCCGGCGTCCTGGTGCTGGCCCTCGCCGGCGAAGGCGATCGACAGCGTCTCGCCCTTGGCGTGCTCGCCCATGAGGTAGACCGCGGGGTACTTCATCGTCACCTTGGAGCCGATGTTGCCGTCGACCCACTCCATCGTCGCGCCGGCCTCGCAGACGGCGCGCTTGGTGACGAGGTTGTAGACGTTGTTGGACCAGTTCTGGATGGTCGTGTAGCGGCAGCGGCCGCCCTTCTTCACGATGATCTCGACGACCGCGGAGTGCAGCGAGTCCGAGGAGTAGATCGGCGCGGTGCAGCCCTCGACGTAGTGCACGTAGGCGTCCTCGTCCACGATGATCAGCGTGCGCTCGAACTGGCCCATGTTCTCGGTGTTGATCCGGAAGTAGGCCTGCAGCGGGATGTCCACGTGGACGCCCTTGGGCACGTAGATGAACGAGCCGCCCGACCACACCGAGGTGTTGAGCGCGGCGAACTTGTTGTCACCGACGGGGATGACGGTGCCGAAGTACTCCTGGAACAACTCCGGCTGCTCGCGCAGCGCGGTGTCGGTGTCCAGGAACAGCACGCCCTGGGCCTCGAGGTCCTCGCGGATCGAGTGGTAGACGACCTCGGACTCGTACTGCGCGGCGACCCCGGACACGAGGCGCTGCTTCTCCGCCTCGGGGATGCCGAGCTTGTCGTAGGTGTTCTTGATCTCCTCGGGGAGGTCGTCCCACGTCGCCGCCTGCTTCTCGCTGGAGCGCACGAAGTACTTGATGTTGTCGAAGTCGATCCCGCCGAGGTCCGAGCCCCAGGTCGGCATCGGCTTGCGGTGGAAGAGCTTGAGGCCCTTGAGGCGCAGGTCGAGCATCCACTGCGGCTCGTTCTTGAGCGCGGAGATGTTGCGCACGACCTCCTCGCTGAGGCCGCGCTGCGCCGTCGCACCCGCGACGTCGGTGTCGGCCCAGCCGAAGTCGTAGCGGCCGATTCCCTTGAGCTCGGGGTTGAGCTCTTCGATGGAGGTCATCTGGTGACCCTCTCCTTCTCATTGGCCTGCTCGTTGGTCGAGCCTGGGCTGGTGGGCGCGGTGGCGGGGATGCAGGTGGTGCAGACCCCGTCGCCGTGCGCGATGGTGGCGAGCCGCTGCACGTGGTGGTCGAGGACGCGGCTGATCGCCGCGGTCTCGGCCTCGCACAGCTGGGGGAACTCATGGGCGACGTGGGAGACCGGGCAGTGCTGCTGACACAGCTGCTCCCCCACGACCGGGAGCTGACGCACCGAGGCGGCGTAGCCCTCGTCGGTGAAGATCCGGGCGAGCACCTCGGCCGGGCTCAGGTGCGGCTCAGCGGCGGACAGCGCCCCGAAGCGCTCCTCGACGAACGCCACCCGGCGCTCGGCGAAGGCGCGGACGGCATCCTCGCCCCCGGTCTCGGCAAGGAAGCGGAGGGCCTGAGCCGCCAGGTCGTCGTACTTCTGGTCGAAGCCGTCGCGACCGGTCTCGGTGAGCGCGAAGAGCTTGGCGGGGCGGCCCCGGCCGCGGACGGCCTGCGAGCGCGGCTCGCGCGCCTCCACCGAGCCGTCCTCGACCAGCTGGTCGAGGTGGCGGCGTACGGCGGCCGGCGTCAGGTCGAGCCGCACCGCGAGCGCCGCGGCGGTGGACGGACCTTCGACGAGGATCGACCGCACGACGCGCTGGCGCGTCGTCTGGTCCGGCCCGGGCACGGGCGTGGCCACCTCGTCGAATTCCACAACAACATTGTGACGTTAATGCCCAACCCGGTTCAAGCAAGGTGAGCCTTACCCAGGGTCGGTGCGTGACCCGGGTCTCGTCGCCCGAAGCCAGGCCAGCCCCGCGAACGGCAGGACGAGCGGGAGGAAGGCGTAGCCCCGGCCGAAGTGCGACCACACGGTCCGGTCCGGGAACCACTCGGTCACCGCGTAGCTGAGCACGCCCACCACCAGCACCCCGGCCAGCTCGACCGAGCACGCCACCGCGGCGACCCACCAGCCCCGTCGGCCGCCGAGCAGCAGGCAGGTCGTGGCCACGAGGTAGACGACGGCCGCGAACAGCGAGAGCGAGTACGCCACCGGTGCCCGGTCGGCGTGCGCCCCCAGCTGCACCAGCGAGCGGCCGGTCGCGGCGACCGCGAACACGCCGTAGACGAAGACGAGCACCCGACCGGGGCCCGAGGCGAGGTCACGCACCGGCACCACTCCAGATCGACCACAGGCGCACCTCGAGCGCGACCACGGTGAGCGCGGCCACCGCCAGGACGGCGGTGCCGGCCCGCGAGCGCTCGGCCAGGGACCAGAAGGCTCCCACCGGCAGCGCCAGCGCCACGCCCACGAGATAGCTGACGAACAGCACGCCCGAGACGTCGCGGTCGGTGCCCGACAGCTGCACCACGCCCACCACGAGCTGCACCAGCAGCACGACCTCGACGAGTGCCAGCAGCGCGAACTCCCGGTCGTTGGCGGGCTCGTCGCGCACCAGCAGCACCGCGACCGCGATCAAGGTCACGGCGCTCAGCACGAGCACCGCACCCATGACCCAGACGTTCACGGCCGCAACCCTAGACTGCCCTGGTGCCTGTCATTCCCGCTGTCTCCGTCGACGGCTTGGTGATGAGGTACGGCGACAAGCTCGCGGTCGACGGCCTCAGCCTCACCGTGGAGCAGCACACGATCACGGCCGTGCTGGGTCCCAACGGCGCGGGCAAGACCACCACGCTCGAGACCTGCGAGGGCTACCGCGGCCCGCAGCAGGGGACCGTCCGGGTGCTCGGGCTGGACCCGGTGCGCCAGCGCAAGGAGCTGCACCCGCGCATCGGCGTGATGCTGCAGGGCGGCGGTGCGTGGAGCGGCGTACGCGCGATGGAGATGCTGCGCCACATGGCCCGGCTGCACGCCCACCCGCTCGACGTGGAGCCGCTCGCGGAGCGGCTGGGGCTGGGCGAGTGCGGCCGCACGCCGTACCGGCGCCTCTCCGGCGGCCAGCAGCAGCGCCTCGCGCTCGCGCTGGCGCTGGTGGGGCGCCCGGAGGTGGTGTTCGTGGACGAGCCCACCGCGGGGATGGACCCGCAGGTCCGCCGTACGACCTGGGAGCTCCTGCAGGAGCTGCGCGAGGACGGCGTCACCGTCGTGCTGACGACGCACTACATGGACGAGGCCGAGCAGCTCGCCGACATGATCCACATCATCGACCACGGCCGCCTGGTCGCCTCCGGGACGCCGCTGGAGCTGGTCCGCGGCGGCACGGTCACCACGATCCGCCTGGTCGTCACCAAGCCCTTCCCGCCCGGGGCCCCCGGCTCGTTGCGCGAGGCCCTCGGGCCCGAGACCGTGGTCGCCCAGCTCGACGACGTCAGCCTGCTCGTGACCGGGCCGGCCGACGCCTCGACGCTGGCCAAGGTCTCGCGGTGGTGCGACGTCAACGGCGTCCTGCCGGAGTCGCTCACGCTCGGCCAGCGCAACCTCGAGGACGTGTTCCTCGACCTGACCGGAGGCGAGCTGACCCCGTGACCGGCACCTTCACCCCGATGCCCGGAGCCGCACCGCTCCCCCGCCAGATCCTCGCCCAGGCCGGCATGGAGGCGCGGCTGATGCTGCGCAACGGCGAGCAGCTGCTGCTCGCCGTCGTGATCCCCGCGATCGTCCTCGTCGGCGGCGTGAAGGGCTCCGACCGCATCGGACTGGACTTCTCGCGCCCGGCGGTCGACGTCATCACGCCCGGGGTGCTGGCGCTCGCGATCATGTCCACGGCGTTCACGTCGCTGGCCATCGCGACCGGCTTCGAGCGGCGCTACGGCGTCATCAAGCGCCTCGGCACCTCGCCGCTCTCCCGCACCGGCCTGCTCGCCGGCAAGGTGGGCGCGCTGCTGCTCGTCGAGGTGCTCCAGATCGCGGTCATCTCCGGCGTCGGCCTCGCCCTCGGGTGGGAGCCCTCCGTCGACCTGCTCGGCACGGTCCTGGCCGTGGTGCTCGGCACCGCGGCGTTCGCCGGCCTCGGTCTCGCTCTCGCCGGCTCCCTGCGCGCGGAGGCGACGCTGGCCGCCGCCAACCTGGTCTACCTGCTGCTGCTCGCCGGCGGGGCCGTCGTGCTCCCCACCTCGGCGTACGGCGACTTCGGCGAGGTCGTGCGCTGGCTGCCCTCCGGGGCCCTCGGCAACGCCATGCGCGACGCCCTCACCGACGCCGCCGTCGCCTGGCGCGAGCTGGGCGTCCTGCTCGCCTGGGCCGTCGGCGGCGCCGCACTCACCGCGAGGACGTTCACATGGGAGTAGCCCGCTTCGTCCGGCCCCTTGGCTGGGCCACCCTCGTCGCCAACGTGATGCTCGTCGTCACGGGTGGTGCCGTACGGCTGACGGGCTCCGGGCTCGGGTGCCCGACCTGGCCGCGCTGCACCGAGGAGTCGTTCCGACCACACGGCGAGCTCACCCTCCACGCCGCGATCGAGTTCGGCAACCGGATGCTGACCTTCGTGCTGGTCGCCATCGCCGTGGCGACGTTCGTGTCGGCCTGGCAGACCGGACGCCGCGACCTGCGGCGGCTGTCGGTGATCCTGGCGCTCGGCATCCCCGCCCAGGCCGTGATCGGCGGCATCACCGTCCTCACCGATCTGAACCCCTGGGTCGTCTCGTTCCACCTTCTCTGCTCGATGGCCATCATCGGGCTCGCCGTGGTGTTCCTGCGCCGCATCGACCACCCGGACCCCGCGCACGCTCGCGGCGGGCTGGTCGGCCTGGCGTGGGTGACCTTCGCCGCCGCCTGGGCGGTCCTCTACCTCGGCACCGTCGTCACCGGCTCCGGACCGCACGCCGGCGACATCGACTCGCCCCGCAACGACCTCGACCCGCTCCAGGTCAGCCAGCTCCACGCCGACTCGGTGTTCCTGTTCCTCGGCCTCACCATCGGGCTGATCTTCGCGCTGGTCGCGACCGGGGCGCCCCGCGAGGCGCGGCGGGCCGTCGTCGTCCTGCTCGCCGTCTCGCTCGGTCAGGGCGCCATCGGCTTCGTGCAGTACTTCACCGACCTGCCCGAGATCCTCGTGGGCTTCCACATGCTCGGCGCCGCGCTGGTGTCGGCGTGCGTCACCTGGGCGCTGCTCACGGTCATCCACACGCCGACGATCAGCGCCAGCGCAGGTGGTAGGCCACCAGCGGTTGCATCGCCACCAGCAGGTCGCGACCGCGTGGGGTGAGCCGGTAGCGCACGGAGACCGGCGTCGTCGCGATCACCTCGCGGGCGACGAGGTCGTGGGCCTCCAACTCGCGCAGCCGGGCGGTGAGCAGGCGGGCGGAGAGCCCGTTGACGGCCGCCTGGATCTCTCCGAACCGCGACGCGCCCCGGCCGAGCGCGAGCATGATCGCGCCGGTCCAGCGGCGTCCCACGAACTCCAGCCCCGCAGTGGCCTCCCGGCAGGTGGCGTCGTCGATCAGGTGGTCCTGGCGGCGGTTCGTCGAGCTCTCGGAGGTCACTTACCGAGTGTAACCTACTTACGCACGGGTGGCGCCGTGCTCCCGTCCGAAGGATGCTGGTGGCATGCCCGACTACGGTCACCCTCTGCGCTTCGGATCCTTCGTCACCCCCACGGCCGCCTCGCCTCAGCGACCGGTCGAGCTCGCGGTCCTCAGCGAGGAGCTCGGCTACGACCTCGCGACGTTCCAGGACCACCCCTACCAGCCGTCGTTCCTCGACACCTGGACGCTGATGTCCTACGCCGCCGCGCGCACCGAGCGGATCCACCTCGCCGGCAACGTGCTCAACCTGCCGCTGCGCCCGCCCGCGGTGCTGGCGAAGTCGGTGGCCAGCCTCGACCTGCTCTCCGGCGGCCGGGTGGCGCTGGGGTTGGGCGCCGGCGGGTTCTGGGACGCGATCGAGGCCTATGGCGGCACCAGACTGAGCCCCGGTGAGGCGGTGGACGCGCTCGCCGAGGCGCTCACGATCATCCGCGGCGTGTGGGACACCTCCGACCGCTCGGTCCTCGCCGTCGACGGCGCCCATCACCGGGTCCGCGGCGCCAAGCGCGGGCCGGCGCCCGCGCACGGGGTGCCGATCTGGCTCGGGGCCCTGAAGCCACGGATGTTGCGGCTGATCGGCCGCGCGGCCGACGGCTGGCTGCCCTCGATGCCGTACCTGCAGCCCGGCGACCTCGAGCGCGGCATGCGGGTGATCGACGGGGCGGCCCGGGAGGCCGGCCGGGACCCCGCCGAGGTGGTACGGCTGCTCAACATCGCTCCGGAGACCCGCACCGACGAGCTGGTGCGTCTCGCCGTCGAGGACGGTGTGAGCACCTTCATCGTGATGGGCGACGACGAGGGCGGGCTGCGCCGCTTCGCGGACGTCTTCGGCGAGGTGCGCGACCGGGTCGCCGAGGCCCGCGAGGGCTCCGGGGTGCGCGAGCGGGCGCGGGTCCGTGGCGCCACGGCCTTGGCCAGGCGACTGCCGGGGATCGGCTACGACGACCTGCCCACGGAGCTGGCCGAGCGCGCGGTCGAGCCCGGCGACCCGGCGTACGCCCGCTACACGTCGAGCTACCTACGCGGCGGCGCCCCCGGGCTGGTGCTCCGGCCGCGCACCGTCACCGAGGTGCAGGCCGCGGTCGCCGTCGCCCGGGAGCACCGCGAGCTGCCGCTCGGGATCCTCAGCGCCGGGCACGGCATCTCCGGACGCTCCCTCAACCGCGGCGGGCTGGTCATCGACGTCGGCGCGCTCGACACCGTCGAGGTGCTCGACGCCGAGACCGGCCGGGTCCGGCTCGGGCCGGGTGCCCGGTGGGTCGACGTCGCCCGCACGCTCGCGCCGTACGGGCTCGCGGTCAGCAGCGGCGACTACGGCGGCGTGGGCGTCGGCGGGCTCGCCACCGCCGGCGGCATCGGCTGGTTCGCGCGCAGCCATGGCCTGACCATCGACCACCTGAACGCGGTCGAGCTCGTCCTGGCCGACGGCGCGGTGGTGCGCACCAGCGCCGAGGTGCAGCCCGACCTGTTCTGGGCCGTGCGCGGCGCCGGCGCCAACTTCGGCGTCGCCACCTCCTTCGAGCTCACCGCCGCCCGGGTCGGCACGATCGGCTTCGCCCAGCTGGCCTTCGACGCCAGCGACACCGCGACCTTCCTGGAGCGGTGGGGGCGCGAGATCGAGTCCGCGGACCGCAGCGTCACCGGGCAGGTCATCCTCGGCCCGCGGCGGGGCGGGCGGCGGGTCGCGCAGGCGATGCTGGTGGTCGACGCAGGCGACCCCGAGACCGTCGTCGAGCACCTGCAGCCGATCGCCGAGATCGCCCCGCTGCTGCAGCAGCACGTCACGCTCACCACCTACGACCAGGTCATGGGCGCGTTCAGCAACGACGCGCCGCAGCAGGGCCGCGGCGAGCCGCACACCCACTCCGGCCTGGCCGACCACCTCACCCCCGAGCTCGCCGCCGAGATCGCGGACCTGCTCGACGCCGGCACCTCGTACTTCTTCTCGATCCGCGCCGTCGGCGGCGCGGTCGCCGACGTCCCGAGCGGGGCCACGGCGTACGCCGGCCGCAGCGCGGCGTTCTCGCTCTCCGGCTTCGGCACCGGTCCGGCGTACGACGTGGCCTGGGAGCGGCTCGTCCCCCACCTGTCCGGCAGCTACCTCAGCTTCGAGACCGGCACCGGACCCCTCTGGGTCGAGCGCGCCTTCCCAGCCGCCCACCTCGCCCGGCTGCGCGACCTCAAGCGTCGCTACGACCCCACCGGCCTGTTCCGCGACAACTTCTTCATCGATCCGAGGACCGACGCGGTCGAGGGCCCCGCGGCGTGAGGCCCCTTACGCCGGCGACCGGGGCCTGAGGGCGGCCGCCACCACGTCGGGGTCCCCGCAGGCGCGGGCGAAGGCCGCGATCCGAGCCCGGATCTCGCGGCCCAGCAGCCACCGGCCGATCGGGTCGGCCAGCGGGCTGAGCCACGAGGGCCGACCGGACCAGGTGTACTTCCACACCGCGCGGGTGCCGGCGACCCCGTCGCGCTCCTCGGGGGTGAAGCGCCAGCCGCCGCCGAAGGTCGCGAAGAACCACGGTCCCTTCTCCATCGTCATGCCGACCGAGGTCGGCGGACGGTAGGAGACGTAGCGGCTGATCATCGTCGGCCCGACCCGCGCCTTGGTCAGCGTGCGGACCCCGGTGCCTGGCCGCTCGGCCTCGATCAGGTGCTGGTGGCGGATGAACGGGTCCCAGCCCAGCCTGACCTCGCCGGTCGTCTGGGAGACGGCGAACGCCGTGTCGGGCGGCACCCCGACCCACGCGTCTGCTGTGACTTGGGGCATGGGTGGCAGCATGTCACGGCTGGGCGAGCGCCGGGATTGTGACATCAGCTCCTGCGGCGGTCTCGGCGGCGGCGGGGGCCGAATCGGGGCGGGCCGGGGGTTGTCCGACCCGGCCGGTGGGACGAGCATCTCCCGCATGGACCCATCCGAGGCGGAGTACACGGTGTCGATCTCACGGCTCTGGTCGTCCCCCGAGCCGGAGGGCTGGGTCGACGGGGACGGGGCACCGACGAGCAGACGAGACCGGTCGTGCGCCTTCTGTGGCGACCCGGCTACCTGGGTGCACCCCTTGGCCCGTGATCTCATCGCCTACCGGGAGTACGGCAAGGGGCACACGCTGCCCTCGTTCTGGGCGTTGTGCGACCGCTGCGAGGACGTGCACCGATCGGGTGACCTGGCGGCAGCCCAGTCCCGGATTCGATGAGCCGCTGGTGTTGCGCCCGGCCAGCGTCCCCATGGACATCGCCTGCTTCTGACGTTCCTGGGACCGCCCGGCTCCCGGCGCCCGTCTACACCTTCAATCGGTCCACCGTTCTGGTGATGCTCTCGCCGTCCCTCTCGAGGAACACGATCTCCCCGAACTCCAACGTCGACCAGTCGTCGGTGCCTTCGGTCAGCGGCTCGGAGGCGAAGATGACGGACGTCGCCTCCTCGATGCGGCAATCCTCGAAGTCGTAGGTCGTCTCGTCATGCTGGAAGTTCCGACCCGCCAGCAGATACATCGGCTCCAAGAGCATCGAGAGGGCGAAGTCATCCGTGCCCGGACCGGACTTTCGCAGCTCTCTCCAGTCACCCGCCGGCTCGGTCTCACCCTGGTGGCCGGTTCCGACGTTGACCCCGATGATCCGGTTCGGGGCGACCAGGGCCACCTTCAGCTTGGCCAGTGCCGGGAGATCAAGATCCTTCATCGCCTGCACGAGGAGCCTCATCATCTCCTCGAATCCGCGTTTCACATCCTCGTCGCTGTCGCTCTCGAGCAGGGACAGCAGGAGCACGTAGAGGAACTCCGTGTCCGTGTTGCCCCTCATCTGCTCCAGGTACTGGTCCTTGCAGTGGCGCAGCAGCTCGCGCTGCAAGAGCTTCCAGTTCGGCAGATCACCGTTCTGCGCGATGATCCAAGGGGTTCCTCGGTAGGAGAAGGGGTGACAGTTCTCGTCGGCCAGCACGGTCTTGGCGTTGTAGTCCGCCGCTCTCACGTGAGCAAGCATGGTGCTGACCTGAAGACTCGGCACGATGCCGCCGACGTTGTCGTCGTAGAAGGCAGCCATGGGGCGGTGGTAGAGGAACGGCTCGTCTGGTTTGAGCAGGTGCTCGCTCCACGCTCCGAATCCCCACCCGGCCAGCTGAAGCTGAGGGTGACGCTCCGGGTCGAGGGCCTGGTTGACGAGACTGTTCTCAGGCTTGAGCAGGAGGTTCTCCAACGGTACTTCCGACCCGATATAGGCGAGGACTCGGCACATAGGTCTCCTTCACTGATGGGTCTTTGATCCGCGATCGATCGCGCGCGCGAGTGCCGCTGCGCCGTTGTCGTAGCGTCAACTCTGAACGGGTGCTCGTCGTTGATGACCAACCAAGCACGCATCCACGTCCCGACCACCATCGCGCGCGTTCAGCCTGACGCGCCCCCTAGACCGCGTCGGGGCTGGACTCGGGCGCGGCCTGACTCCGCCCGAGGCGTGAGTGGCGGTAGCCGTAGCCGGCGTAGACGACCAGGCCGATGCCCATCCACGCCAGGAAGCGGACCCAGGTGCCGCCGGTGAGGTTCAGCATCAGGTAGAAGCACAGCAGCACCGAGGCGGTGGCGACCACGTAGACGGCCGGCGTCCGGAAGGAGCGGTGCAGCTCCGGTCGGCTGCGGCGCAGGATCACGACGCCGACGCTGACCAGCATGAACGCGAAGAGGGTCCCGATGCTGACCAGGTTGACCAGGGTGGCGAGGTCGACGAAGCCACCGATCAGTGCCACCGCGACACCCGTGAGGATCGTCATGACGTAGGGCGTGCCGAAGCGTGGGTGCACCTTGGCCAGCCCCTGGGGCAGCAGCCCGTCGCGAGCCATGGCGAAGGCGACGCGGGTCTGGCCGAGGATCAGGATCATCACCACCACGATCAACCCGATGCAGGCGCCGATCGAGATCAGCCGGCCCATGAACTCCAGCCCCACGGCATCGAACGCGGTCGCGAGCGGGGCGGGGTCGCCGGCCTCGATGTCGCGGAAGTTCTGCATCCCGGTGAGGACCAGGCTCACTGCCATGTAGAGCAGGGTCACGATGACGAGGGAGCCGAGGATGCCGCGGGGCACGTCGCGCTGTGGGTTCCTGGTCTCCTCCGCCGTGGTGGCGACGACGTCGAAGCCGATGAAGGCGAAGAACACGATCGAGGCACCGGCGATCACGCCCGCGAGACCGTAGACGGCAGGCTCGACCCCCAGCAGCGAGCTGATCAGCGTGACGTCCAGGAAGCCGCCGCTCGCCTCGGGGGTGGGCTCCGAGGGCGGGATGAACGGCGTGTAGTTGGCGGCCTTGATGTGGCCGATGCCGAAGATGATGACCACGGCGATGACCAGCAGCTTGACCGCGACGATGACCTGGTTGAGCCGGCTCGAGAGCTTGATGCCGCCCACCAGGACCGCCGTCACCAGCAGCGAGATCACGACCGCCGGCAGATCCACCACGCCGTCGGCGGCCGATCCCAGGGACTCCGGCACCTCGAGGAACGTGCCATGGAAGACCTCCTGGAAGTACCCCGAGAAGCTCGTGCTGAGCGCCGCCGCCCCGATCGTGAACTCCAACGCCAGGTCCCACCCGATGATCCAGGCGAGCAGCTCGCCGAACGAGGCGTAGCTGAAGGTGTAGGCACTGCCGGCGACCGGGAGGGTTGAGGCGAACTCCGCGTAGCAGAGCGCCGCCAGCCCGCAGGCGAGACCCGCGATCGCGAAGGAGATCGTGATCGCCGGTCCGGAGTTGGTCTTGGCCACCGTGCCGGTCACGACGAAGATCCCGGCACCGATGATGACCCCGACGCCGAAGATCAGCAGGTCCAGGACGCCGAGATCCTTCTTCAGCCGGTGCTCCGGCTCATCGGTCTCGGCGATGGACTGCTCGACCGACTTCGTACGAAAGAGGTCCATCACAGCACCGTAGGCGACCGCATCGGCGGTGGCCACAAGCGACGGGTGCGACCCGACGAGGCGCCAACCGCGGGCCTGAGGACGCTCGCCGTGTCCCGCCGGCTCAGATCTTGAGCAGCGGGTCCAACGCGACCGCGACGAAGAGCAGCGACAGGTAGAGGTTGGAGTGGTGGAACAACCGCATCGGCTGGATCACGCTCAGGTCCTCGGTGCCGCGGGCACGGCGCATCAGCTTGTGGGCCTCTACCAGGAACACGGCTCCGAGGACCGCCGCGGCGACCGGGTAGAACGGTCCGGTGCCGGCCACCGGCCACAGCAGCAGGGAGGTGGCGACCATGACCCAGCTGTAGAGCACGATCTGGCGGCCGACCTCGCGGGCGGGCACCACGACGGGCAGCATCGGCACGTCGACGTTCGAGTAGTCCTCGCGGTAGCGCAGGGCCAGCGCCCAGGTGTGCGGCGGCGTCCAGAAGAACACCACGGCGAACAGGATCACCGGGACCCACGACAGCTCGCCGGTGACGGCGGTCCAGCCGATCAGGGCCGGGAAGCAGCCGGCCAGTCCGCCCCAGACGATGTTCTGCGTCGTGCGGCGCTTGAGGAGGATCGTGTAGACGAGCACGTAGAACGCGTTGGCCCCGAGCGACAGGCCCGCGGACAGCAGGTTGACCTCGGCCACCAGCACCACGGTCGAGAGCACGGCGAGCACGGTCGCGAAGACGAGTGCCGCGACCGGACTGACGATGTGGCGCGGCAGCGCGCGGCGGCGGGTCCGCCGCATCTGCTCGTCGATGTCGCGGTCGTAGACGCAGTTGTACGCCGACGCGGAGCCGGCCGACAGCGCGCCGCCGACCACCGTGGCGAGGACCAGGCGCAGCTCGGGCACGCCCCGCTGCGCGAAGAACATCACCGGAACGGTCGTGAGCAGCAGCAGCTCGATGACCCGTGGCTTGGTGAGCCCGACGTAGGCGGCGACGACGTCCTTGACGGACGGTCGCTCGCTCGGGTCCTCCCGCTCGGGCTGCTGTGCAGCCGCAGGCGTTTGGCCGACGTAGGTCACGGAGATCCTCGGGAATGGGAAAGGCTGCCTCGGGCAACCGGTGCGAGTGCGAGTCTAACGCCTCGCCTGAGTAGGCTCGGAACGGCGCAACCCCCCGGAGAGGAACGACGTGACGACACGCACAGGGCTGGACTGGAACGAGATCGACGACAAGGCGGTGGACACCGCCCGGGTCCTGGCCATGGATGCGGTGCAGAGGGTCGGCAACGGCCACCCCGGCACGGCCATGAGCCTCGCTCCGGCGGCGTATCTGCTCTTCCAGAAGGTGATGCGTCACAACCCCGCCGACCCGGCCTGGCCGGGGCGCGACCGCTTCGTCCTGTCGTGCGGCCACAGCTCGATCACGCTCTACACGCAGCTCTTCCTCGGCGGCTTCGGCCTCGAGATCGAGGACCTGATGGCGCTGCGCACCTGGGGCAGCAAGACCCCGGGGCACCCCGAGCACGGACACACCGCGGGCGTCGAGACCACCACCGGCCCGCTCGGCCAGGGTGTGGCCAACGCCGTCGGCATGGCGATGGCGGCCCGTCGTGAGCGCGGTCTGCTCGACCCCAACGCGGCCGAGGGCGACTCGCCGTTCGACCACCACGTCTACGCGATCTGCTCCGACGGCGACCTGGAGGAGGGCGTCAGCGCCGAGGCCTCCTCGATCGCCGGCACCCAGCAGCTCGGCAACCTCACGGTGATCTACGACGCCAACCGGATCTCCATCGAGGGCGACACCGACGTGGCGTTCACCGAGGACGTCGCAAAGCGCTACGAGGCCTACGGCTGGCACGTCCAGACCGTCGACTGGACCCAGGACGCCACGACGTACGTCGAGGACGTGCCAGAGCTGTACCGCGCGGTCGTCAAGGCCGGCGAGGTCACCGACCAGCCGAGCCTGATCGTGCTGCGCACCATGATCGCCTGGCCGGCGCCGAACGCGCAGGGCACGGGCAAGTCCCACGGCTCCGCACTGGGCGACGACGAGGTCGCCGCGACCAAGGAGATCCTGGGCTTCGACCCGTCGCTGAGGTTCGAGGTGCCGCCCGCGGTGCTCGAGCACACGCGGGGACTCGTCGAGCGCGGGCGCGCCGCCGAGGCCGCGTGGGACGAGGAGCTCAAGCGCTGGGCCAGGAAGCCGTCGGCCGACGTCGACCTCTACGAGCGGCTGCAGACCCGGACCCTGCCCACCGGCTGGGCCGACGACCTGCCGACGTTCCCCGCCGACCCCAAGGGCATGGCGACCCGCAAGGCCTCCGGTGCGGCCATCAACGCGATCGCCGGCCGGGTGCCGGAGCTGTGGGGCGGCTCCGCCGACCTCGCCGAGTCGAACAACACCACGATCGAGGGCGCGCCGTCGTTCATCCCCCGGGAGCGCTCGACCGACCAGTGGAAGGGCGACCCGCTCGCGGGCCGGGTGCTGCACTTCGGCATCCGCGAGCACGGCATGGGCGCGATCATGAACGGCATCGCGCTGCATGGCGGCACCCGCGTCTTCGGCGGCACCTTCCTGACGTTCTCCGACTACATGCGCGGCGCCGTGAGGCTCGCGGCGCTCATGGGCCTGCCCGTGACCTACGTGTGGACCCACGACTCGATCGGCCTCGGCGAGGACGGGCCCACGCACCAGCCCATCGAGCACCTCGCCGCGCTGCGCGCGATCCCGGGCCTCGACGTCGTCCGCCCGGCCGACGCCAACGAGACCACCGCCTGCTGGCAGGCCATCCTGGAGCGCACCGACCGGCCGGCCGGACTGGCCCTCTCCCGCCAGAACGTCCCGGTCTTCCCGCGAGGCGAGGACGCCGACGGTGAGCGCTGGGGCGACGCGAGCAACGTCCGCCGCGGCGGCTACGTGCTGCTGGACAGCCCGGCCCGGCTCGAGGGCGGTCAGCCCGACGTGGTCCTGATCGGCACCGGCTCCGAGGTCCAGGTCGCCGTCGCGGCGCGCGAGATCCTTGCGGCCGACGGCATCCGCGCGCGCGTGGTCTCCATGCCGTGCCTGGAGTGGTTCGAGGAGCAGGACACGGCCTACCGCGAGACCGTCATCCCGCCGACAGTGAAGGCCCGCGTCTCGGTCGAGGCCGGCGTCAAGCAGGGCTGGCGGGAGCTGGTCGGCGACCACGGCCGGATCCTGTCGATCGACACCTACGGGGCCTCGGCGGACTTCCAGCGCGTCTACACCGAGTACGGCATCACGGGCGAGGCCATGGCCAACGCCGCCCGCGACAGCATCCGGACCATCTCCGGCTGACGATCCTCCGGCACCACCGACGAGCACAGGAGCAACCATGAGTGACCGACTGAAGGCCCTGGCGGACGCCGGGGTATCCATCTGGCTCGATGACCTGTCGCGGGAGCGGATCGAGAGCGGCAACCTCGCCGACCTCGTCAAGGAGAAGTCGGTGGTCGGCGTGACCACCAACCCGACGATCTTCGCCGGCGCGATCGCGGACGGCGAGCGCTACGACGACCAGGTCAAGCGCCTGGTCGCGAGCGGCGCATCCGTCGAGAAGGTGATCTTCGAGCTCACCACCGACGACGTCCGCAACGCCTGTGACATCCTCAAGCCGGTCGCCGACGGGAGCTCGTCGGACGGCCGGGTCTCGATCGAGGTCGAGCCGGACCTCGCCAACGACACCGACGGCACCATCGCGTCGGCCGAGGCGCTGTGGAAGGCGGTGGACCGCTCCAACGCGCTGATCAAGATCCCGGCCACGAAGGAGGGCCTGCCCGCGATCACGCACGCGATCGCCCATGGCATCAGCGTCAACGTCACGCTGATCTTCAGCCTCGAGCGCTACCGCGAGGTCATGGACGCCTACCTCACCGGCCTCGAGCAGGCCCGAGAGGCCGGGACCGACCTGTCCACCATCCAGTCGGTCGCCTCTTTCTTCGTCTCGCGCGTCGACACCGAGGTCGACAGGCGCCTCGACGAGCTCGGCACCGACGAGGCCGCGGCGCTCAAGGGCAAGGCAGCCATCGCCAACGCCCGCGTGGCCTACGGGGCGTTCCAGGAGGTCCACGCCGGCAAGCGCTGGCAGTCGCTGGCCGACGCCGGCGCCGTCGTGCAGCGCCCGCTCTGGGCGTCCACCGGCGTCAAGAACCCCGACTACCCCGACACCCTCTACGTGAGCGAGCTGGTCGTCGCCGGCACCGTCAACACGATGCCGGAGAAGACGCTGGAGGCGTTCGCCGACCACGGGGAGGTCACTGGTGACCAGGTCACCGGCAGGGCCGAGGAGGGGCAGGCGGTTCTCGACCGGCTCGCCGACGTCGGCGTCGACTTCGAGGACGTGCTGCTGAGCATCGAGCAGGAGGGCGTGGAGAAGTTCAAGAAGTCCTGGGTCGAGCTGGTGGAGACGGTCCGCGGCCAGATGGAGAAGGCCCAGGCATGAGCGAAACGGCTTGGAACACTGTCGAGGGGGACGGTTTCGAGCTGTTCTTCGGCTACGCCGACGAGGCGGCGTACGCCGCGACGGTGGAGGCGTTGGTCGCCGACGGCGTCGCGAGCGGCATCGCCGGCCGCGACGCCACCCTGTGGGGTCGCGACGCCGTGTCCGAGTCCGGCAAGCGGCTCGGCTGGGTCGACCTGTCCGAGCGCTCGCGGCCGCTGGTCTCCGAGATCGAGGCCCTGCGGGTCGAGCTCGGCGACCTCGGCCTGACCCGGGTCGTGCTGTGCGGGATGGGCGGCTCCTCGCTGGCACCCGAGGTGATCTGCGAGTCCGACGGCGTCGCGCTGGACGTGCTCGACTCCTCCGACCCGGACTTCGTGCGCAGCGCGCTCGAGTCCCGGCTCGACGAGACCGTCGTGGTGGTGTCGTCGAAGTCCGGCGGGACCGTCGAGACCGACAGCCAGCGACGCGCCTTCGAGAAGGCGTTTCGCGACGCCGGGATCGATCCGGCGCAGCGCATCGTCGTCGTGACCGACCCGGGCTCCCCGCTCGAGGAGTCGGCGCGCGGGGCCGGCTACCGGGTGTTCCTCGCCGACCCTGAGGTGGGCGGCCGCTACTCGGCGCTGACCGCCTTCGGACTCGTCCCCAGCGGCCTGGCCGGTGCCGACATCGCCACGCTGCTCGACGAGGCGGAGGCGATCCGCCCGGCGCTGGAGGCCGACTCCCCCGACAACCCCGGACTCCGGCTCGGCGCGCTGCTCGGGGCGGCCAACCTGGCCGGAGCCGACAAGCTCGTGCTGGCCAACGCCGGCGCCCCCTTCGCCGGCTTCGGCGACTGGGCCGAGCAGCTCGTCGCCGAGTCCACCGGCAAGGACGGCAAGGGGATCCTCCCGGTCGTCGTCGACTCCGTCGAGTCCCCCGACTTCGCGCCCAGCACGCCCGACGAGGTGCTGGTCACGATCGGCCCGGAGCGGGTCCTCGAGCGGGTCCGGCCCACCTCCGGCTGGGGCGCCGCCGTCGACGCGTCGCTGGGCGCCCAGATGCTGCTGTGGGAGTACGCCACCGCGGTCGCCGGCCGGGTCATCGGCATCAACCCCTTCGACCAGCCCGACGTCGAGAGCGCCAAGGCCGCCGCCCGGGAGATGCTCGACGGCGGCGGCAACCAGCCCACCCCGGTGTTCGTGGAGGGGGCGGTCACCGTCTACGCCTCGCCCGGTTGGCTGCCCGAGGGCACCGACACCGTCGCCGGCGCCGTGGACGCGCTGCTCGCGGAGCTCGACCCCCGGACCGGCTACGTCGCCGTGCAGGCCTACCTGGACCGCCACCGCGACGCCGCGCTGTCCGCCGTACGCGACCGCCTGGCGGCGCGCACGGGCCGGCCGGTCACCTTCGGGTGGGGGCCGCGCTTCCTGCACTCGACCGGGCAGTACCACAAGGGCGGCCCCGACACCGGCGTCTACCTCCAGGTCACGGGCCAGCCCGTGGCCGACCTGGCCGTGCCCGACCGGCCCTTCACCTTCCACGAGTTCCTCACCGCGCAGGCCGTGGGCGACGGGCAGGTGCTCGCCGACAAAGGCCGGCCGGTCCTGCGGCTGCACGTGAGCGGACCGGACGACCTGGACGCCGTACGAGGGGTGCTCGCATGACCTACGTCAACCCGCTGCGCGACCCGCGGGACCGGCGGCTGCCCCGCATCGCCGGCCCCTGCGGGATGGTGCTGTTCGGCGTCACCGGCGACCTGTCGCGCAAGAAGATCATGCCGGCGATCTACGACCTCGCCAACCGCGGCCTGCTGCCACCTGGCTTCAGCCTGGTGGGCTTCGCCCGTCGCGACTGGGCCGACCAGGACTTCGCGCAGATCGTGCACGACTCGGTGAAGGCCTACGCCCGCACGGAGTTCCGCGAGGAGGTCTGGAAGCAGCTCTCCGAGGGGTTCCGGTTCGTCCAGGGCGACTTCGACGACGACGAGGCGTTCGAGCTCCTGCGGCAGACCATCGAGGAGCTCGACCGCACCCGGGGCACGGAGGGCAACCACGCGTTCTACCTGGCGATCCCGCCGGCCTTCTTCGGCACCGTGGCCTCCCAGCTCAAGGAGCACGGCCTGGCCGACCCGCACGGCGACTCGTGGCGCCGGGTGGTGGTCGAGAAGCCGTTCGGCCACGACCTGCAGTCGGCCCGGGAGCTCAACGCGTCGCTGGACGAGGTCTTCCCCCCGGGGTCGATCTTCCGGATCGACCACTACCTCGGCAAGGAGACGGTCCAGAACATCCTGGCGACCCGCTTCGCCAACATGATGTTCGAGCCCCTGTGGAACGGCAACTACGTCGACCACGTCCAAATCACCATGGCCGAGGACGTCGGCATCGGCGGCCGGGCCGGCTACTACGACGGCATCGGCGCCGCCCGCGACGTCATCCAGAACCACCTGCTGCAGCTGATGTCGCTCGTGGCGATGGAGGAGCCGACGTCGTTCGACGCCGACAGCCTGCGGATGGAGAAGGAGAAGGTCCTCGCCAGCGTCCGGCTCCCCCGGCGGCTCGACCTGACCACGGCCCGCGGGCAGTACGCCGCCGGCTGGGCCGGAGGTGAGAAGGTCGCGGGCTTCCTCGAGGAGGAGGGAATCCCCAAGTCCTCCACCACGGAGACCTTCGCCGCGATCACGCTGCACGTCGAGACCCGTCGCTGGGCCGGCGTCCCGTTCTATCTCCGCACCGGCAAGCGCCTGGGGCGCCGGGTCACCGAGGTGGCCGTGGTGTTCAAGCGGGCGCCGCACCAGCCGTTCAGCGCCAGCTCCGTCGAGGAGCTCACCCAGAACGCCCTGGTGATCCGGATCCAGCCCGACGAGGGCATGACCCTGCGTTTCGGCTCGAAGGTGCCGGGCACCGCCATGGAGATCCGCGACGTCAACATGGACTTCGCCTACGGCGGCTCGTTCACCGAGGACAGCCCCGAGGCCTACGAGCGGCTGATCCTCGACGTGCTGCTGGGCGACCCGCCGCTCTTCCCCCGCCACCAGGAGGTTGAGCTCTCGTGGAAGATCCTCGACCCGATCCTGGAGGCCTGGGAGCGCAAGGGGAAGCCCGAGCAGTACGGCTCCGGCACCTGGGGCCCGGCGTCGGCCGACAAGATGCTGGCCCGCGACGGACGCGTCTGGAGGCGACCATGATGTCGCCCCACGCAACCGTGAGCCTCCCCCGCTACGCTCCTGCGACCCACGCTTTCGAGGGGGCCCCGACATGATCGAGCTCACCAACACCACGTCCGCCAAGATCGCCGCGGAGTTCGTCCGCGGGCGAAAGAGGGCCGGCAGCCCCGCGATGGGCATGGTGATGACGCTGGTCATCGTCGTCCCCGAGGACGACGCCGAGGACGCCATGAGAGCGGCCCGCGAGGCCTCCCACGAGCATCCGGCCCGCGCCCTCGGCGTGATCCTGGGCGATGCGCGCGGCGCCGGCGAGATCAACGCCCAGGTCGGCACCGGCGCCGGCTGGACCGGTGAGACCGCGGTGATCCGGCTCAAGGGCGAGGTCGTCAAGCACGCCTCCTCGGTCGTGCTCCCGCTGCTCCTGCCCGACTCCCCCGTGGCCGTCTGGTGGCCCACCGACGCCCCCGCCGACCCCGCGGCGGACCCGCTGGGCGCGCTCGCCCAGCGGCGGATCACCGATGCCGCGGCCGCCCCGCGGGGCAAGAGCAGGGCGCTGCACGTGCAGTGCGCGTCGTACGTCAAGGGCAACACCGACCTGGCCTGGACGCGGATCACGCCCTGGCGGGCCCTGCTCGCCGCCGCGCTCGACCAGCACCACGTCAAGGTGACCGGCGCCTCGGTCACCGCCGAGCGGATCAGCCCGAGCGCCGACCTGCTGGCGGCCTGGCTCGGCACCCGGCTGCACGTGCAGGTCGAGCGCGCCAACTCGGGCGGCCCCGGCATCACCGAGGTGGTCCTGGAGACGGCCGAGGGGCCGATCCGGATCAGCCGACCCGACGGCAAGCTGGCGAACTACGAGTCGCCGGGCAAGCCCGACCGGCCGATCGCGCTGAAGCGCCGGAGCCTCCCGGAGCTGCTCGCCGAGGAGCTGCGCCGCCTCGACGAGGACGACGTCTACGCCGAGGTGACCAAGCGACTGCGGAAGGCCGCCTCGTGACGGCGGCGAGCGCCCCGCTGATCGAGGTGCACCCGGACGCCGGCGCGCTGGCCACCGCGGTCGCCGGGGAGCTGCTGTCCCGGCTCACGGACGCCCAGGAGGCCGGGCGGGAGCCGCACATCGCCCTGACCGGTGGCAGCATCGCCGAGGCGCTGCACCGCGAGCTCGCCCGCCTGACCCCCGGCTCGGACGTCGACTGGACCCGAGTCGTGGTGTGGTGGGGAGACGAGAGGTTCGTGCCCGCCGACGACCCGGACCGCAACGCCGCTCAGGCGCGGCGCGCCTTCCTGGACCAGGTCGGCGCCACCCAGGTGCACGAGATGCCCGCCAGCGACTCCGGTGCCGACGTCGTGGCCGCCGCCCAGGCGTTCGAGGACGCGGTCCGGGCCCACGGCGCCGGCGAGTTCGAGGTGGTCATGCTCGGCATCGGGCCGGACGGCCACGTCGCCTCGCTCTTCCCGGGCCGCCCCGAGCTCGCGGTCGAGGACCGGATCGCGGTCGCAGTGACCGACTCCCCCAAGCCTCCCCCGGAGCGCATCACCTTCACCTTCCCCGCCCTCAACCGCAGCCGGTCGGTCTGGCTGGTCGCCAGCGGCGAGGGCAAGGCCGAGGCCGTGGCGAAGGCCCTGGCCGACCACGGCTCCGTCGAGGAGACCCCCGCCCGCGGCGTACGCGGCCAGATCGACACCGTCTGGTTCCTCGACCGCGAGGCCGCCTCCCGCCTCTGAGCCCATCGACCCCGTCACCCAACTCCCCCGAAATGCCGCTGACCCGTCAGAGAGTCTCTGACGGGTCAGCGGGGAGACGGGATCAGAAGATGATGTCGCCGGACTTGCGACGGGAGCGGAGCAGCTGGATGGCCTCGTCGAGGATGTCGGCCGCCTCGGTGTCGGAGCGGCGCTCCTTCACGTAGGCCAGGTGCGTCTTGTAGGGCTCGATCTTGCTGGCCGGCGGGGCGTTCTCCGAGTCCCGGCCGGCGGGCAGTCCGCACTTGGGGCAGTCCCAGGAGTCGGGGGCCACCGCCTCCACGGCGAACATCACGACCGACGTGTGCTCGCGGGAGCAGAAGTACGTCACCGCCTGACGCGGCGCCGCCTCCCCGCGCTCCGCCTCGCCCATCGGCCCGGCGCCGACCCGGCTACCGCGAATGGCGCTACCTCCACCAGCCATGTGTCCTACCTTCTTTCAGTTCTGGTAAGCGAGCAACAGGCCTAGCGCGATCACGCAGGCGAACCAGATGACACCGATCCCGATCGTGAACCGATCGAGGTTGCGCTCGGCGACGGACGAGCCGCCCAGGGAGCTGCTGACACCGCCGCCGAACATGTCGGAGAGCCCGCCGCCACGTCCCTTGTGCAGCAGCACCAGGATGATCAGCAGGGTGCTCGTGATGACGAGCAGAACGGTGAAGAGCGTTGTCACAGCGAGGAATCCTACGGCAGAGGGCGGAGAGTCAGAGGACCGGCATGTCGTAGAAGCGGCAGATGCCGCCGAACTCGTCGACCTGGAGGCTCGCGCCCCCGACCAGGGCGCCGTCCACGTCGTCCTTGGCCATGATCCCGGCGACGTTGTTGGCCTTCACCGAGCCGCCGTACAGCACGCGTACGCCGTCGGCCGCCGCGTCCCCGTGGACCTCGCGGATCCGGGCCCGGATGGCCGCGCAGACCTCCTGCGCGTCCTCGGGTGTGGCGACCTCGCCGGTGCCGATCGCCCACACGGGCTCGTAGGCGACCACCAGGCCGGCGACCTGTTCGGCCGTGAAGCCGGCCAGCGACCCGTCGACCTGAGCCAGTGTGTAGGCGACGTGCTCGCCGGACTGGCGGATCTCGAGCCCTTCGCCGACGCACACGATGGGGGTCATGTCCGCGCGGTGGGCCTGGTGCGCCTTGGCGTTGACGATCTCGTCGGACTCGGCGTGGTACTCGCGGCGCTCGGAGTGGCCCACGACGACGTAGGAGCAGCCGAGCTTGGCCAGCATCCCCGCGGAGATCTCACCGGTGTAGGCGCCGGAGTCCTTGGTCGAGACGTCCTGGGCGGCGTACTTGACCGAGAGCCGGTCGCCGTCGACGAGGGTCTGGACCGAGCGCAGGTCGGTGAACGGCGGGCAGACGACCACCTCGACCTTGCCGTAGTCGTGACGCTTGTCCGACAGCGTCCACGCCAGCTTCTGGACGAGCACCACCGCTTCCTGGTGGTTGAGGTTCATCTTCCAGTTGCCCGCCATGAGCGGCGTGCGGCCGGGAGCCTTCGAGTCAGCCATGGGTCAGTCCTCCAGGACGGTGATGCCGGGCAGTTCCTTGCCCTCGAGGTACTCCAGGCTGGCCCCACCACCGGTGGAGATGTGCCCGAAGGCGGCTTCGTCGAAGCCCAGGGCGCGGACGGCGGCGGCGGAGTCGCCGCCACCGACCACGGAGAGCCCGTCGATCTCGGTCAGCGCCTGGGCCACCGCGCGGGTGCCCTCCGCGAAGGCCGCGACCTCGAAGACCCCCATGGGCCCGTTCCAGAACACCGTGCGCGCCCCCTGCAGGGCGGCGGCGAACGCCGCCCCCGACTCGGGACCGATGTCGAGTCCGAGCGCGTCGCTCGGGATCGCGGTGGCGGGTACGACCTGCGGGTGCGGCTCGGCGTCGCCCGAGGGGAACGCGGTGTCCACGACGATGTCGGTGGGCAGCACGATCTCCACACCGGACTCCTCGGCCCGGGCGAGGTAGGACCGGCACACGTCCAGCTGGTCCTCCTCGAGCAGGCTCTTGCCGACCTCGTGGCCCTGGGCCTTGAGGAAGGTGAAGACCATGCCGCCGCCGATGAGCAGCTTGTCGGCCTTGCCGAGGAGGTTGTCGATGACGCCGAGCTTGTCGGAGACCTTCGAGCCGCCGAGGACGACGACGTAGGGCCGCTCGGGGTCGACGGTCAGCCGGCGCAGGACCTCGATCTCCTGGGCGACCAGGCCACCCATGACGTGCGGCAGTCGCTGGGCGACGTCGTAGACGCTGGCCTGCTTGCGGTGGACGACGCCGAAGCCGTCGGAGACGAACGCGTCGGCCAGGGCCGCGAGTTGGTCGGCGAAGGCGCCGCGCTCGGCCTCGTCCTTGCTGGTCTCCCCGGCGTTGAAGCGGACGTTCTCGAGGAGCGCGACCTGGCCGTCACCGAGTCCGGCGACGGTCTCCTGGGCCGAGTCGCCCACCGTGTCGGCGGCGAACGCGACCGGGGCGCCGAGCAGCTCGCCGAGCCGGTCCGCGACCGGGCGCAGCGAGTAGGCGGGGTCCGGGGAGCCCTTGGGCCGTCCCAGGTGGGCGGTGACGACCACCCGCGCACCGGCCTCGGCCAGCGCGCGGATGGTCGGGACGCTCGCCCGGATCCGGCCGTCGTCGGTGATGACTCGGTGATCATCGGGGCCGTCGAGGGGGACGTTCAGGTCCGAGCGGACCAGCACGCGCTTCCCACGAAGGTCACCCAGCGAGGAGAGGTCGCTCACGTCAGAGGGTCTCGCCGACGTAGTTGACCAGGTCCACGAGACGGTTGGAGTAGCCCCACTCGTTGTCGTACCAGCCGACGACCTTGACCTGGTTGCCGATGACCTTGGTCAGGGGCGCGTCGAAGATGCACGACGCCGGGTCGGTGGTGATGTCGCTGGAGACGATCGGGTCCTCGCTGTAGCGCAGGATCTTGCCGTCGGCCGCCGCCTTCATCAGCGCGTTGACCTCCTCCACGGTGGTCTCGCGACCGGCCTCGAAGGTGAGGTCCGTCGCCGAGCCGGTGGGCACCGGGACGCGGAGCGCGTAGCCGTCGAGCTTGCCCTTGAGCTCGGGCATGACCAGGCCGATCGCCTTCGCGGCACCGGTGGACGTGGGGACGATATTGGTCGCCGCCGCACGGGCGCGCCGCAGGTCCTTGTGGGGGCCGTCCAGGAGGTTCTGGTCGCCGGTGTAGGCGTGGATGGTGGTCATCAGGCCCTTGACGATGCCGAGCTCGTCGCTGAGCACCTTGGCCATGGGCGCGAGGCAGTTGGTGGTGCACGACGCGTTGGAGATGATCGTGTGGCTCGCGGCGTCGTAGTCGCCCTCGTTGACGCCCATCACGATCGTGACGTCCTCGTTCTTGGCGGGGGCCGAGATGATGACCTTCTTGGCACCGCCGTCCACGTGGGCCTTGGCCTTGGTGGCGTCGGTGAAGAAGCCGGTGGACTCGATCACGATGTCGGCGCCGAGGTCGCCCCACGGCAGGGCGGCGGGGTCGCGCTCCTCGAAGACCTTGAACGTGTGGCCCGCGGCGGTGATGTCGGTGTCGGTGTGGGTCACGTCGCCGTCGAGACGCCCGAGGATGGAGTCGTACTTCAGCAGGGTGGCGAGCGTCTTGTTGTCCGTCAGGTCGTTGACGGCCACGATCTCGATGTCGGCTCCGGAGGCCACGACGGCCCGGAAGAAGTTGCGTCCGATGCGGCCGAAGCCGTTGATGCCTACGCGTACGGTCACTGCGATTGCTCCTAGCGGTGCGCGGGTGGTGCGGCTCCCAGCTCGTGGAGCCGCGTCGTGCCCGACCCTATCGGTTCGGGGTGTACGACCAGACTGTCGTCCCTCGGTACGTACCGGTAACCCACGTAGGTCCCGAACAGACGGGACCTACGCCGGGCTCAGCCCTCGTCGGCGAGCATCTCCGGGGTCAGCGAGGACTCGGTGTCGGGGATCCCGAGCTCCTCCGCGCGCTTGTCGGCCATGGCCAGCAGCCGCCGGATGCGACCGGCGATCGCGTCCTTGGTGAGCACCGGCTCGTGCAGCTGGCCGAGCTCCTCGAGCGAGGCCTGCTTGTGCTCCAGGCGCAGGGACCCGGCGAGCTTGAGGTGGTCGGGGATCTCGTCGCCGAGGATCTCCAGCGCGCGCTCGACGCGGGCGCCGGCAGCCACGGCGGCGCGCGCGGAGCGGCGCAGGTTGGCGTCGTCGAAGTTGGCCAGGCGGTTGGCCGTGGCTCGCACCTCGCGGCGCATGCGGCGCTCCTCCCAGGCCATGAGCGACTCGTGGGCGCCCAGGCGCGTCAGCAGCTGCCCGATCGCGTCGCCGTCGCGGATCACGACCCGGTCGACCCCGCGCACCTCGCGCGCCTTGGCCTGGATGCCGAGACGCCGCGCGACGCCGACCAGGGCGAGGCCGGCCTCGGGTCCCGGGCAGGTCACCTCGAGCGAGGAGGACCGGCCCGGCTCGGTGAGCGAGCCGTGGGCGAGGAAGGCGCCGCGCCAGGCGGCGACTGCGTCGCAGCCTCCCCCGGACACGACGGCGGGCGGCAGGCCGCGCACAGGTCGCCCGCGCTGGTCGATGAGACCGGTTTGGCGCGCGAGCGCCTCGCCGTCCTTGGTCACGCGCACGAGGTAGCGGCTGCCCTTGCGAATTCCTGCGCCCTGCACCATCACCACGTCGGAGCTGTGGCCGTAGACCTCGGCGATGTCCTTGCGCAGCCGCCGCGCGGCGGCGCCGGTGTCCAGCTCGGCCTCGACGACGATCCTGCCGCTCACGATGTGGAGGCCGCCGGCGAACCGCAGCATGGAGGCGACTTCGGCCTTGCGGCAACAGGTCTTCGTGATCTGGGTGCTGGACAACTCCGCCTTCACCTGGGCCGTCATCGCCATGCGCCGATCCTTGCACGCGAGTCAATCACCCTCGGGGGCAGGCCTCGCCGCGCCGGTCAGGCACCGCTCATGATCCGGGCGTAGGCGGCGGCCAGCTTCACCGGGTCGTGGCGGGCGGTGCCGTCGTCGAGCATCACGTCGTCAAGCACCAGGCGGGCGCCGTAGGAGGTCACGGCCCGCTCGAGCTCGTCGGCGTCGTCACCCAGCGACCGCGGGTCGGCGAGCACGACGTGGGGCCGCAGGTCGGGGGCGTGCTCGACGAGCACCGCGAGGTGCTCGGCGGGGCCGAAGCCGTCGGTCTCCCCCGCCTGCTCCTCGAGGTTGAGCACCACGATCAGCCGGGCGTCGCTGGTGACGATCGCCTCGCAGAGCTCGCGCACCATCAGGTGCGGGATGACGGAGGTGAACCACGAGCCCGGGCCCAGGACCAGCCAGTCGGCGGCCCGCACCGCCGCGACGGACTCGGGGCACACCTCGGGGTCCGGGGGCTCCAGCGCGATGGAGGCGATGCGGCCGGGGGTCGAGGCGACCTCGACCTGGCCGCGCACCGTCACGAGGCGGTCCGGTTCCAGTCCCTCCACCTCCGCGGTGATGACCAGGGGCGTCAGGGCCATGGGCAGCACCCGGCCCTTGGCCCCGAGCAGCCGCCCCACCCAGTCCAGCGCGGCGACATGGTCGCCGAGGAGCTCCCAGAGGCTGACGATCAGCAGGTTGCCCACGACGTGGCCGCGCATCTCGCCGGCCCCCTGGAACCGATGCTGGAGCACCCGCGACCAGGTGACGTCCCAGGCGCCCTCGCCGCACAGGGCGGCAAGAGCCATCCGCAGGTCACCGGGCGGCAGCACCCCGAACTCACCCCGCAGCCGCCCCGACGAGCCGCCGTCGTCGGCCACGGTCACGACCGCGGTGAGGTCGTCGACGGTCAGGTCGTCGACGAGGAGCCGCAGCGCCGTGAGCGAGGCGAACAGGCCGTGGCCGCCGCCGAAGGCGACCACCGACTGGGCACGCACGCCCTCACTCCCGGCCGAGGTCGCGGTGGGTCACGCGGACCTCGAGCCCTTCGGCGGCCAGGCGGCGGCCGATCTCCTCGCTCATCGCGACGCTGCGGTGCTTGCCGCCCGTGCAGCCGACCGCGACGCGCATGAACCGCTTGCCCTCGCGCAGGTAGCCCTCCGCGACGCCCGCGAGGACCGGGACGTAGCCGTCCAGGAACTCCTCGGCGCCCTTCTGCGCCCGCACGTAGTCGGAGACCGGGACGTCGCGCCCGGTGCTCGCGCGCAACTCGGGCACCCAGAACGGGTTCGGCAGGAAGCGCATGTCGGCCACGAAGTCCGCGTCGACGGGGATGCCGTACTTGAAGCCGAAGCTGATGATGTTGACGCTCAGCCGCATGGTCACCGGCGAGCCGAACGCCTCGCCGATCCGGTCGGTCAGCTGGTGCACGTTGAGGCTGGTGGTGTCGATGACCAGGTCGGCGTCGCTGCGCAGGTCGGCGAGCACCTGCCGCTCGCGTTGCAGGCCGTCCAGCAGCCGGCCGCTGCCCTGCAGCGGGTGCGGGCGGCGCGCGGCCTCCTGGCGACGGACGAGCACGTCGTCGGCCGCGTCCAGGAACACCAGCGTCGTAAGCCGCCCGATCGCGCCCTGGGCGAGGTTGGCGTGCAGCGTGTGGAAGAAGGAGCCGGAGCGCACGTCGACCACGACCGCGATCCCCTGCGCGGCACCGAAGCCGTCGTCGACGAGCTTGACCACGTCGGGCAGCAGGCTCGGCGGCAGGTTGTCGACCACGTAGAAGCCGAGGTCCTCCAGCTCCTTGGCCGCGGTGCTGCGCCCCGCGCCGGTCATCCCGGTCACGACGACGAGCTCGCCCTGGTGGGCGGCGTCCACGTCACCTGCGTGCGTCATCAGGACTCCTCGATCTCGCCGGTGGCGGTGTTGACGGAGACAGTCTTGCCGGTCGCCGGCCCCTGGGCCACGGCGTCCTTGATCGCGGTCGCGGTGCGCTCCCCGATCCCGGGCACCATTGCGATCTCCTCGACCGTCGCGAGCCGGAGCTTCTTGAGGGACCCGAAGTGCTTCAGCAGCGTCTTGCGGCGCACCTCGCCGAGACCGGGTACGTCGTCGAGGAGGCTCTCCACCATCGTCTTGGAGCGGCGCGAGCGGTGGTGGGTGATCGCGAACCGGTGTGCCTCGTCGCGCACCCGCTGGAGCAGGTAGAGCCCCTCCGACGACCGCGCCAGGATGACCGGATCCTCCTGACCGGGCACCCACACCTCCTCCAGGCGCTTGGCGAGCCCCACGACCGGGATGTCCACGATCCCCAGCTCGTCGAGCGCCTGCTGGGCCGCGGCGACCTGCGGTGGCCCACCGTCGACGACCACCAGGCCGGGCGCATAGGCGAACTTGCGAGGCCGGCCGGTCTCGGGGTCGACCAGCATCGGGCCGTTCTCGGTGGCGACCTCCTGGCTGCGGGCCTGCTCGTCGAGCAGCCGGCGGAAGCGCCGGGTGATGACCTCGTGCATGGACGCGACGTCGTTCTGGCCCTCGACGCCGCGGATGACGAAGCGGCGGTACTCGCCCTTGCGCGCCAGCCCGTCCTCGAAGACGACCATCGAGGCGACCACCTCGGTGCCCTGCAGGTTCGAGACGTCGTAGCACTCGATGCGCAGCGGCACCTCGTCGAGGTCGAGCGCCTGCTGGATCTCCTCCAGCGCCCGGTTGCGAGTCGTCAGGTCGCTGGCCCGCCGGGTCTTGTGCAGCACGAGCGCCTGTCCGGCGTTGCGGGCGACGGTCTCCTGCAGCGTCTTCTTGTCCCCGCGCTGCGGCACCCGGATCTGCACCCGGCTGCCCCGCAGGTCGCTGAGGAGCGTCTCGAACGTCGCCACGTCCGGCGGCAGCGCCGGCACCAGGATCTCGCGCGGGATGGTGCTCGCCCCCTCATCGGGCAGAGTGCCGGCGTAGAGCTGGAGCAGGAAGTCCTCGACGAGCTCGGGGGTGCCGCCCTCGTCGACGCGGTCGGCGACCCAGCCGCGCTGGCCGCGGATCCGACCGCCGCGGACGTAGAAGATCTGGACGGCCACCTCGAGCGGGTCCTCGGCCAGGGCGATCACGTCGGCGTCGGCACCGTCGCCCAGGACGACGGCCTGCTTCTCCAGCGCCTTCTCCAGCGCCCCGAGGTCGTCGCGCAGCCGGGCGGCACGCTCGTAGTCCTGCGCGTCCGAGGCGGCGTACATCTCCTTCTCGATGCGGCGGACGAACGGCCGGGTCTGCCCGCCCATGAAGTCGCAGAAGTCGTCGACGATCGCGCGGTGCTCCTCGGCCGACACCTGCCCGACGCAGGGCGCGGAGCACTTGCCGATGTAGCCGAGCAGGCACGGTCGCCCGATCTGCGCGGAGCGCTTGAAGACGCCGTTGCTGCACGAGCGCATCGGGAAGACGCGCAGCAGGACGTCGACGGTCTCGCGGATCGCCCAGGCGTGACTGTAGGGGCCGAAGTAGCGGGTGCCCTTGCGCTTGGCGCCACGGCCGACCATGACCCGCGGGAACTCCTCGCCGACCGTCACCGCGAGCCAGGGGTAGGACTTGTCGTCGCGGTACTTGACGTTGAAGCGCGGGTCGAACTCCTTGATCCAGGAGTACTCCAGCTGCAGCGCCTCGACCTCGGTGTTGACGACCGTCCACTCCACGCTGGCAGCCGTGGTCACCATCGTGGCGGTGCGCTGGTGCAGGTTGCCGACGTCCTGGAAGTACGACGAGAGGCGGGCGCGCAGGTTCTTCGCCTTGCCGACGTAGACGACCCGCCCGTGGGCGTCGCGGAAGCGGTAGACGCCCGGCTGGGTCGGGATCGAGCCCGGCTCCGGCCGGTAGGACAGCGGCCCGCGCGAGGCACGGGACGGGCGGGGCGGTGGCACGCCCCAACCCTACGGTCCGCCGCGGACAGGTCGTCGGAGTGGCGACTTCCTCCACATAGTCACCTCACTTACTATGCTTTCATGCACTGTCGTGACCGCTACGGGCTCCGGCTCACCACGTCGGACGTCGCCGCCGACTCCTACAACCGCGGCGTGGGCGATCTGCTGAGGCTGCGTGCAGGCGCCGTGGAGGCCATCGCGAGCTCCGTGGTGCACGACCCGACCTTCGCGCTGGGCCACGCGGCGCTGGCCCTGCTCGGGCACGACCTGTGCGCACCCGTCGACGTCCAGGGCCGGATGCGCGACGCCGAGCGGCACGCCGCCCGGGCGACCGAGCGCGAGCGCAGCCACGTGCACGCGATCCTGTCGCACCTGCGCGGCGACCCCACGCCGGTCGTGCGCCACCTCGCGGCCTACCCCGTCGACGCGCTGCTGCTCTCGGCGGCGGTGCCCACCATCGCCTTCGCCGGCGTGACCGAGGTCCCGCAGCAGGCCTGGGACATCGTCGAGCGGGCGGCGCCGGCCTACGGCGACGACTGGTGGTACGCCGGCCTGCTGGCCTTCGTCCGCCAGGAGCAGGGCCGCTTCGACGAGGCGATGGAGCTCTCCTGCCGGTCACTGGCGGTCGAGCCGAGCGCCGGGCACTCCGCCCACGCCCGGGCCCACGCGCACTACGAGACCGGCGACCACCTGGCCGGGTTGGCGTGGATGGACGCCTGGGTGATCGGCGACGGCGCGAGCATCGACAGCCTCAGCCACTTCTCCTGGCACGCCGCGCTGCACGAGCTGTCGCTGGGTGACCTGGACGCCGTCCGGGCGAGGTACGACGCCCAGCTGTGGCCCGAGCACGGGCTGGGCTGCCGGGCGCTGGTCGACAGCGGCTCGCTGCTGATCCGCTGGGCGATGACGCCCGACGCCGAGGACGTCCCGGACCTCGACCGGGTCGCGCAGGTCATCGGGCGAGACGTGCTGGAGCGGCCGTCCACACCGTTCCTCGCCATGCACAGCGCGGTGACGCTGCTGGCGCTCGGCGACGGTGCCGGCCTGGCGCGCCTGGCGCGCTTCGCCGCCCGTCACCCGCACGCCACCCAGCGCGAGGTCGTCGCACCCCTGACCGACGCGCTGCGGGCGATGCACGCCGGGCGCCACGCGAGTGCGGCCGCGGCACTCGGGACGCTCTCCCCCGCCATCGCGCGCCTGGGGGGCTCGGACGCTCAGCGCGAGATCGTCGAGGAGGTCCGGATCGCGGCGCTCATCCGGGCGGACCGGCTCGACGAGGCGCGCGAGCTCCTGGACCGGCGACTGGACCGCCGCACCTCACGGCGTGACGAGCGCTGGCGCGAGCAGTGCCTCCAGCCGACGACCGGCCGGTTCGGCTAGGCCGCGAGGATCTTGTCGCCCTTCACCTCGATGCTGACCTCGGCGAGGCCGGACCCGGCCGGCCCACCCTCGACCTCGCCGCTGTCCGCGGAGAACTCACTGCCGTGGAAGCTGCAGCGGATGACGCCGTCCTCGACCGAGGTCACGACATTGTTCTGGTGGGTGCAGACGGCACCGAAGGCTTTGAAGTCACCCTCGGTGGGCTGGGTGATCACGACCTTCTCCGCGGTGAGGATGAGGCCGCCGCCGACCGGCACCTCGGAGGTGCTGGCGAGCTCCGCCCCGGTCTCGGGCTGGACCCCGCCATCTCCGCCGCCGCCGCCGTCGTCGTCGGAGGAGCCGCCGCAGCCGGCGAGCGCGGCGGCGATCCCGATGGCGCCGAGACCGTGGAAGACGATGCGGCGGGTGGGCTGGAACGTAGGTCTGTCGGTCATGGGTGACTCCGGGTGCTGGAAGGGGTCAGGCGAGGCCGATCTGGTCGCCCTGGACGCTCAGCTCCACCGTGCTGAGCGGCTCGGTGGCCGGGCCCCCCAACGGGGACCCGTCGGCGATCGAGAACGTGCTGGCGTGGCACGGACAGTTGATGGTCTCGGTGACCTCATTGACCGGGCAGCCGGCGTGGGTGCACTGGATGCCGAAGCCCTGGAACGTGCCCGCGGTCGGCTGGGTGACGACGACACCCTCGTCGGGGAAGACCGCGCCACCTCCGACCGGGATGTCGGCGGCCGTGGCGAAGCCACCCGCGGCCGAGGCGGACCCGCTGGGCGTGGGCGTCGGGCTGGGCGAGCCCGACGGGGACGGGGTGCTCGACCCGGCCGGATCCCCCGCCGACGTGCTGCCGTCGTCGCCGCACGCAGCGAGCACTGGCAGTGCCAGTCCCACTCCGGCGGCTCCGGTGAGTGCCCGGCGCCTGCTGAGTCCCGATGCGGCCATGAGTGGTACCTCCGAGAGCGGGGAGTAGTTGAAACAAACACTACTCATCAAGATGAGAACAACATGAGAACGAGCCGCTACGTCCCTGTGAAACCCGGACGGTAGCCTGACCCGGTGGGGGCATGGGGAGCCGACGGGAGCATCGACGCGTACGTCGGCGACCTCGACGCCCTCGTCGCTGCGCTCCGCAAGGATCCCGTCCACGTCCAACAGGTCCGCGGCAACGGCCACACCGCCGAGGTGGACGCGGCCCTGACTCGGATCGTCGAGTCCTCCGACATCCCCGTCTACGTCGCGCTGGTCGGCGACCTGCCGGACCTCGCGGTGGACGACCCGACCGAGGACCTGGCCATCCGGCTGCAGTCGCAGCTCGACCCGGACGCGGTCTACGTGGTCGCCGTCGGCAGCCGGGGCACGGACTTCCACTACGGCGGCTCGGACCCGGACCTCACGAACGCCATCTACGAGGGGCTGAGCCCCACCTACCCCGACTGGGACGACGTGGACGCCCCGCGACCCAGCGACGCCGGCCGGGCCGCGATCATCGCGGAGCTCGTCGCGGACGACGACCACAGCGTGTCCGAGGAGCTCGTCGACACCTACACCTCCTCGGCCACCTGGACGCAAGCGGGCTACCGGGAGAGCAAGCAGCCCTACCTGCATGTGGAGGTCGTCTCGGCGTCGGTGTTCGTGGGCCTCCTCGTCGCCCTCGTCGGGTGGCGGCTCACCCGGACCTGGGCGCTGCGGGCGGTCACCGCCGCTCCCCCGGCACGCCAGCGCGGTCGCAAGCCGCCTGCGTCGACCGACAAGGCAGCCGTAGACCGGCCCGGGCCGGACCTCGAGACCGTGCGCCGCGACGCGACCTCGACGCTCGACAAGCTCGCGGTCGAGCTCACCGCACGTCCGCACGGTCCCGGCGTCGAGGACGCCCTGGGCTGTCGGGTTGCGGCCGAGCAGGTTCTCGGCTCGCACGACCTGCTCGACGTGGTCGGTGCGCTGGTCCTCGCCCGGACCGGGCGGGCCCTGCTCAAGGATCACGACCGGCCCTACCGGCCGTGCTTCGTCAACCCGCTGCACGGCCGCGGATACCTGGAGATCGACCTGCCCGCCGGCGGCGGGTCGGTCGCCGTCCCGGTGTGCCGCCGGTGCAGCGAGGCCCGGTCGTCATCACGCCGCCGCCCGGACGCGCTGCTCGAGCGGCGCTCGTCCTGGCTGCCCACGCCGGACCGTCCCTACTACGAGGGAGACACGGTATGGGCGCGGACCGGCTACGGCAGCCTCGACCCGGACCTGTGGCGGCACGTGACGCAGGAGCGGCGATGAAGGGCCGGCGGCTGTGGGCCGGGCTCGCGGTCTCGGTCCTGCTCGGCGCGGGCGCGGCCGTCGGGCCGGCCGTGAGCATGGAGACCTCGAAGCTGCAGATGATCGACCCGCCCGGCGACCGGGTGCGCGCGGCGATCGAGGAGCTGCGGATCGACCGCGTGCACGTGCCCCCGGACGGCAGGTCGATGCTCGACGAGGCCGCAGAGAGGCGCGTCGAGGCCCTGGTCGCCGACGCCGACCCCGAGATCTACGTCATCGTCTGGTCCGAGTCCGACGAGGCCGGCTACGGGTCGTACCACGACGTCGTCGACCAGGTCGGCGCCGCCATCGACCCGCGGGCCGTCATCGTGGTGTGGGAGGGCCCGGGGCGCGGGGACGTCGACGTGCTGGACGGCTACCTCTACTCGTCGATGGAGTTCGAGGGCGAGCCCGAAGCCCGCATCCGCGAGCTCGTCGAGGAGCTCGACGGCGAGTCCGTCGAGCCGCCCGAGGGCGAGGACACCGGCGACATCGTCGCGGGGGTCCTCCTGGGATCCATGGCCGCGGGCACCGCATACGGTCTGCTCATGATGGTCGTCGGCTTCGTACGGCTCTCGCTCGGCCGACCGTTCCTCGTGCCCGGACCCAAGCAGGGAGACCGATGACCCCGGCCGACGACCAGGTCGCACAGCTGCTGGCCACCATCCAGGAGAGCCTCGACGCCACCGGGGTCTACGTGTCGCCCGCCATGCACCGGCTGGTCGACGAGGCCGACGTGGCGCGGATCGAGGCCGCCGTCGCCCGCTCCCCCGAGCCGCTCTACGTCGTGGTGCATCCCTTCGACTACGACGACGCCTTCAACGGCAACCCGGGCGACCTGCTGAGCCGGCTGCACGACGCGTCGGGCGACCCCGGTCTGTACGTCGCCAACGCCCATATCTACCGGGGGCAGGAGTCGTTCCGCATCGACGCACGCGCCTGGGGCGACCCCGCGGGTGGCGGTTCGGACACCTACACCCTCTCCGCGATCGCGGAGAGTGCCGGCCCGGACGACCTGGGAGCCCAGCTCGTCACCGTGGCGGAGGCGGTCGCGGACGGCACGGTCGACGAGCAGTACCGCGCGCTCGTGGAGGCCGAGGAGCAGCGCGACTCCCCAGGGCCGTCCGGGAGCGGCTCCGGCGCCTCCGAGGGCGGCGGGGCGGCCCCGGTGCTCACCGTCGTGGGAGTCCTCGTGGTGATCGTCGTGCTCTACGTGGCGCTCAAGCGCGCCGCCTCGCACGCCCGGTCCTCGCGCCCGCGCGAGTTCGCGCTTCCCGCCTCCGTGCTCGACCGGGTGCGCGAGGCCCACGACCAGCAGCTGACCCGTCGAGCGCACCGCGAGGTGCTCGCGCTCGGCGAGCGCATCGACGCGGCCGAGCTGGACGCGGACCGCGCCCCTCACTCCTGGCAGGCCACGCTCGACCACTACGACGCGGCGCGCCGGGTCCTCGGCGAGGAGGGCGCGGAGACCGACGTGCTGGACGTGGTGGGGGCTCTCGTCCTGGCCCAGCGCGGGGACGAGGCGCTGAACGCGGCCCTGGCCGGAGCGCCGTTCACGCCCACCACGCCGTGCTTCCTCGACCCGCTGCACGGCGCGGCCACCACCGAGGGGGCCATCGAGCTCGGCGGCGACCGGGTCGAGGTGCCGCTGTGCAAGGCCTGCCGCGACGACCTGCGCAAGAAGCGACGTCCCGACATCCTCGACGTGGTGCGCGACGGCAAGCCGGTGCACTACTTCGAGACCGACGACGAGCCCTGGGCCTCCACCGGGTACGGCGCCCTGTCGCCGGACCTGGTCGAGCGGCTGCACCGCCGGCGTCAGTCCTAGGTCTTCTTGGCGGTCCTCTTCGTGGCGGTCCTCTTCGTGGCGGCCTTCTTCGTGGCGGCCTTCTTGGTGGTGGTCGCCGCCGCGGCGGCGCTCTTCTGGCCGCGGGGCTCCGGCGCGGCCGAGGGCGCCAGCATCCGCGTGGGCTGCTGGGCGTGGCGCCCGTCGAGGATGGGGATGAGGAACTGACCGGTGTAGGAGTCGGGGTTGGCCGCCACCTGCTCGGGGGTGCCCTCCGCGACGACCATGCCGCCGCGCGAGCCGCCCTCGGGACCCATGTCGACCAGCCAGTCGGCGGTCTTGATCACGTCGAGGTTGTGCTCGATCACCAGCACCGAGTTGCCTTGGTCGACGAGGCGACCCAGGACCATCAGCAGCTTGCGGATGTCCTCGAAGTGCAGGCCGGTGGTCGGCTCGTCCAGGACGTAGACGGTGCGCCCGGTGGAGCGCTTCTGCAGCTCGGAGGAGAGCTTGACGCGCTGAGCCTCGCCGCCCGACAGGGTGGTCGCGGGCTGCCCGAGCCGGACGTAGCCGAGGCCGACCTCGACCAGGGTCTTCATGTGGCGCGCGATCGGTGGGACGGCGGCGAAGAAGTCGACCGCCTCCTCGATCGGCATGTCGAGGACCTCGGCGATGGTCTTGCCCTTGTAGTGCACCTCCAGCGTCTCGCGGTTGTAGCGGGCGCCGTGGCACACCTCGCACGGGACGTAGACGTCGGGCAGGAAGTTCATCTCGATCTTGATCGTGCCGTCGCCCGAGCACGCCTCGCAGCGCCCGCCCTTGACGTTGAACGAGAACCGGCCCTGGAGGTAGCCGCGCATCTTGGCCTCGGGCGTCGAGGCGAAGAGCTTGCGGATGTGGTCGAAGACGCCGGTGTAGGTGGCCGGGTTGGAACGCGGCGTGCGCCCGATCGGCGACTGGTCCACGTGGATGACCTTGTCGACGTGCTCCAGGCCGGTGATCTTCTGGTGCCGGCCCGGCACCGTGCGCGAGCGGTAGAGCTGCTTGGCCAGCGAGGTGTAGAGGATGTCGTTGACCAACGTGGACTTGCCCGAGCCCGACACCCCCGTCACGGCGACGAACAGGCCCAGTGGGAAGGCGACGTCGACGTTGCGCAGGTTGTGCTCGCGCGCGCCGTGCACCTTGAGCTCGCGGCCCTTCGTGCGGGGGCGGCGCACCTCCGGCACCGGGATCTCGCGGCGCCCGGAGAGGTACTGGCCGGTCATGGAGTCGGGATGGTCGAGCAGGCCCTGCACCGAGCCACTGTGGACGACCTGGCCGCCGTGCTCGCCGGCGCCGGGGCCGATGTCGACGACCCAGTCGGCGGTGCGGATGGTGTCCTCGTCGTGCTCGACGACGATCAGGGTGTTGCCGAGGTCCTTGAGCCGGACCAGGGTCTCGATCAGGCGCTGGTTGTCGCGCTGGTGCAGGCCGATGGACGGCTCGTCGAGGACGTAGAGCACCCCGACCAGGCCGGCGCCGATCTGCGTCGCCAAGCGGATGCGCTGCGCCTCGCCGCCCGAAAGCGAGCCCGAGGGCCGGTCGAGCGAGAGGTAGTCGAGGCCGACGTCGAGCAGGAAGTTGAGCCGCTCCTGGATCTCCTTCAGGACGCGCTCGCCGATCTGGCGCTCGCGGGCGCTGAGGTCGAGGTCGCGCAGGAAGTCGGCGGTCTCGTTGATCGGCAGCGAGCAGACCTCGGCGATGTTGCGCCCGCCGAGCAGGACGGCCATCGAGACCGGCTTGAGCCGGCTGCCTTTGCAGGTCGGGCACGGGACCTCGCGCATGAAGCCCTCGAAGCGCTCCCGGCTGGTGTCGGACTCGGCCTCGCGGTGGCGTCGCTCGATGTAGGGGCGCACGCCCTCGAACGCCGCGTAGTAGGCGCGCTGGCGGCCGTAGCGGTTGCGCGTGACGACGTGGACCTTGGTGGAGTGGCCGTCGAGGATGGACTTCTGCGACTTGGCCGGGATCTGCTCCCACGGGGTGTTGAGGTCGAAGCCGAGCTCGTCGCCGAGCGCCCCGAGCAGCTTGAGGAAGTAGTCGGCGACGTGCGCCTGGCTCCACGGCTGGATCGCGCCCTCGCCGAGCGTGGCCCCGGGGTCGGGCACCACGAGCTCGGGGTCGACCTCCATGCGGGTGCCGAGCCCGCTGCAGGCCGGGCAGGCGCCGAACGGCGAGTTGAACGAGAACGAGCGTGGCTCGAGCTCGTCGGTGTCGATCGGGTGGTCGTTGGGGCACGACATCTTCTCGCTGAACCGCATCTCGCGGTCGGGGTCCTTGGCGTCCAGGTCGACGAAGTCGAGCAGGACCAGGCCGCCGGCGAGGTTGAGGGCGGTCTCCACCGAGTCGGTCAGGCGGCGCTTGGAGGTGTCCTTGACCGCGAGGCGGTCGACCACGACCTCGATGGTGTGCTTCTTCTGCTTGTCGAGCTTGGGGCCGTCGTCGAGCAGCGCGTCCAGGGAGTGCGTCTCGCCGTCGACCCGGGCGCGGCTGAACCCCTGGGTCTGCAGCTGGCGGAACAGCTCGAGGTACTCGCCCTTGCGTCCGCGGATCACCGGGGCGAGGACCTGGAACCGGCGGCCCTCCTCGAGCGAGAGCACCTTGTCGACGATCTGCTGCGGCGTCTGCCGCTCGATCGGCGCGCCACAGGTCGGGCAGTGCGGGCGCCCGGCGCGGGCGTAGAGCAGGCGGAGGTAGTCGTAGACCTCGGTGATCGTGCCGACGGTGGAGCGCGGGTTCTTCGACGTGGACTTCTGATCGATCGAGACGGCGGGCGAGAGGCCCTCGATGAAGTCGACGTCCGGCTTGTCCATCTGCCCGAGGAACTGGCGCGCGTAGGCCGACAGCGACTCGACGTAGCGACGCTGCCCCTCGGCGAAGATCGTGTCGAACGCGAGCGAGGACTTGCCGGAGCCCGACAGACCCGTGAACACGATGAGGGAGTCACGGGGAAGGTCGAGCGAGACGTCCTTGAGGTTGTGCTCCCGGGCTCCCCGGATGATGAGCTGATCCGCCACTGCCGTCCTCTGGCTAGGTCCTGGTTCGAACAAGTGTTCGCCATCGGCCTGTGGGAATCAAGCCGACGCGACCGACATCTCAGACTCTCACGCGCCGCCGACAGTCCGGAAACACGGACTCCCGCCTCGCGGCGCCGTACGCGAGGATGGACGCATGACGACCCCCGAGGCGACCGACGAGCTGGTCGAGGCCACCCGGCGCCTGTTGCGGAGCGTCGACGCGCTCCGGGACGAGGATTACGGCACACCGTCGCTGCTGCCGGACTGGTCGCGCGGCCACGTGGTTGCGCACCTCGCGCTCAACGCCGAGGGGCTGTCCAACGCCCTCACCGGGGTCGTCACGGGCGAGCCACGCACGACGTACGCCTCGGACGAGCGGCGCGACGCGGACATCGAGCACCTGGCCGGCGCCTCGCCCTCGGCGCTGCGTGAGCGGCTCTTCGCCGCGGCCAGCGAGCTCGCAGACGCGATCGCCGCGGTGCCCGAGGACGCCTGGGACACCGTCGTCGAGCGGACCCCGGGCGGGGCGACCTTCCCCGCCGGCGCCGTGCCTGGCATGCGCCTGCGCGAGGTGGAGCTCCACCACGCCGACCTGGACGCCGGGTACTCCGCCGCCGACTGGCCGACGCGCTTCACGGTGCGGCTGCTGCGCTCGATGGCGCGCCGCACCCCCTCGGCGGAGCCGTTCACGGCCGACCCGCACGACCTCGACGAGACCTGGCAGTGTGGTGCCGTGACCCAAGGCTCCCCGGTAGTGCGCGGCAGCGCCGCCGACCTGGCGTGGTGGCTGGCGGGTCGCGGCGACGGAGCAGCACTGATGACGGACGGCGGCGCGCTGCCGAGGATCGAGGCATGGTGAGCGACGAGTACACCGGCGACGTGCAGGTCGGGGCCGGCCCCGACGTGCGCGAGCTCCCCCACCTGCGGATCACGAAGGTGGCCGTGGACCAGAAGATGTCCAACAACTGCTACCTGCTCACCTGCCGGACGACCGGCAAGCAGGTGCTCATCGACGCGGCCGCCGAGCCCGAGACGTTGCTCCCCCTCATCGGGGACGCCGGCCTGACCGCCGTCGTCACCACCCACCAGCACTGGGACCATCACCGCGCCCTCGAGGCCGTCGTCGCCGCGACGGATGCCCAGGTCGTGTCCGGGGAGCCGGACGCGGCTGCGATCACCGAGCAAACCGGTGTCCCGGTGACCCGCACGGTGGGCGACGGCGACACGGTCGTGGTGGGCGAGTGCACGCTCGAGGTGATCGCGGTGGCCGGCCACACCCCCGGCTCGATCGCGCTCGTCTACCGCGACCCCGAGGGGCACCCGCACCTCTTCACCGGTGACTCGCTGTTCCCCGGCGGCGTCGGCAACACCTTCGGCGACGCCGCGGCGTTCGCCCAGCTCGTCGACCAGGTGGAGACCAAGCTCTTCGGCACCCTGCCCGACGAGACCTGGTTCTACCCCGGCCACGGCAACGACTCCACCCTGGGCGCCGAGCGCGCCTCGATCCCCCAGTGGCGCGAGCGCGGTTGGTGACCTCGCCGAGCCCCGGAGCGCGCTACATCCCGCCCCGAGAGGCGGGATGAGTCGACGACACTGTCCCGAGACGTGGGGGGACGTACGGGACAGGTCGCGATGCCTCCTCAGCGGGCCAGCGGGAGGGGGGATTCCCCTGGCCGAGCACCGAGGCTGCTGGCAACGATTCAACCGGGGATCGGCGCCGGAGTCACCTGTTACCGACCATTTACTTTTGTGGACTAGACCAGGTATTTCCGGCCGATTTTGTTACTGATCTGTGGATCTTGTGGATCGGGGTGCTCAGCTGTAGGTGACCTTGACGGCGTCGGTGACGGGGAGCGCCTGACAGGCGAGGCGGATGCCCTCGGCGAGGTCCTCGTCGTCCAGGACGTCGTTGTGGATCAGCTTGACCTCGCCCTCGAGCAGGCGGACCGCGCAGGCGGAGCACTCACCCTCTCGACAGGAGTACGGAGCCTTGACGCCCTTCGACTCCAGGTGGTCGAGCATCTTCGTGCCGCCCTCCCAGTCGTCGAAGACGTACTGCTCGCCGTCGAGCTCGACCTCCAGGCGGGCCGGGCCCCGCGAGGCGGCGGCGGCATCCTCGGGGACGTCCTGCTCGTCGCTCTCGGCGGCGCTGATCTCGCTCTCCGCGACCTCGACGTCGTGCAGGTCGCCGAACGGGTTGCCGCCGAGCGAGACGAACCGCTCCTGGTGGCGCCGGTCGCGCGGGAAGCCGAGCTCCTTGAGAGCGGAGACGGTCATCTTCATGAACGGCGCCGGCCCACAGACGAAGGCGTCGTACGACGAGTGGGCGGCGGCGAACGCCCTGAGCTGGGCCTGGGTGGGCAGACCCTGCACGGACTCCAGCCAGTGGACGACGTGGAGCCGGTCCGGGTGCTCCGCGGCCAGCCTGCTGAGCTCGCCGGCGAAGATCACCGACGACTCGTCGCGGTTGGCGTAGAACAGCACGATCCGGCCGGAGCCCTGGGCGAGCGCCGTGCGGAGGATCGAGATGATGGGGGTGATCCCCGACCCCCCGGCGAACAGCAGCAGGTCGGCGTCCAGCGAGGCGGGGGTGAAGATGCCACTGGGCGGCAGCACGTGCAGGCGGTCGCCCTGGCGCAGGCGGTCGCAGATCCAGTTCGAGGCGTAGCCGTCGACCGTGCGCTTGACCGTGATCGTCAGCCGGCCGGTCTCGGCGTAGGTCAGGGGGCTGCCGGACAGCGAGTAGCAGCGGGCCGCAACGCCGGTCCGCTCGCTGGGCACGGCGACGGTGAGGAACTGCCCCGGCCTGTAGGCGAAGTGGTCGGCGTGCTCGTCGGGCACCTCGAAGGTGATCGAGTGCGCGTCGGCCGTCTCCTCGACGACGTCGCAGACCGTGAGGTCGAACGATGCGGTGTCCATGTGGGTCAGTAACCGTCCTCGGCGCCGATCGGGACCCGGCCCTCGCGCACCGCGGCGTCGATGCTGGCCGTCAGCCGCGGACAACCCTGGTGGTAGTCGCGACCGTCCGTCCCAGCGTCTCGCCTTGTGAGCTCGGGACACACATCGCGGGCCTCGCGACGCCACTGGATCGAGGTGTGGTGCTCGCTGTTCTTCTTCACGCCCACCCGCGCCAGGCAGTCCAGGCAGGCCACCTCGGTGAGCCGGGCACTGGTGTAGAGGCGCTGGTCCTCGAGGGTGTCGGCGCGGGTCGGGACGAAGGACGCCATCAGGTCCCCGTCATCACCGAGGGCGTGTCGCTGGAGCTCTCGGCCGTGTCGTCCTGGGCCCTCCGGGCGAGGTTCTGGGCCACCTCCTCCTGCCAGTACTCGTTGGCCTTGGTGGTGTCGACCTCGAACTCGAAGCGGTTGACCATCTCGGGCTGCACGTCGTGCAGGTCGACGTAGAACTGCTCATACCATCGGCGCAGCTGGTAGACGGGGCCGTCCTCCTCGCACAGGAGCGGGTTCTGCACGGGCACCTTGTTCTTCCAGATGTGCACGTCCTGCAGGAAGCCGCCGCCGAACATCTCGGCGTACTTACTGCTGATGTAGGCGGCGGTCTTGTCGTCGATGCCCTCGGGCTTCTTGACCGTGATGCCGTACTGGAGCGTGAACGAGTCGGGCCCGGTCGGGATGTGGCAGTTGATCAGGATGACCTCGGTCTCGAAGCCCTTGTAGTCGACCTCCAGCCAGTTGACCATGTACGCCGGTCCGAAGTAGGTCGCCTCGGACTTCAGGAACAGGTCGACGTCGCCGTAGCCGCCGCTCATGTCGGGGCGGCCCTTGGACTCCATGAACTGGGTCGCCTGGTGGCCCTCGAAGACGTTGCGGAAGCTCGTGGGGAACGAGAAGTGCACGTAGTAGAAGTGCGCCATGTCGACGACGTTGTCGATCAGCTCGCGGCAGTGGGAGCCGGTGATCGGCACGACCTCCCAGCTCCAGTCGGTGTACTCGTCGGTGCCGACCCCGGGCAGCTCCGGCGGCAGGAGGTCGTGGTCGGGCGCCGAGCCCTCGACGTCGTGCCAGATCAGCAGCTGGCCGTTGCGGACGGCCGTGTCGTACTTCTGGGTGCGGGCGCGCAGCGGCACCCGGCGGGCGTAGGGGATCGCCTTGCACTTGCCGTCGCCGCCCCAGCGCCAGTCGTGGAACGGGCAGGCGATCTCGTCCCCCTTGACCGTGCCCTGGGTCAGGTCGCCCCCCATGTGCCGGCAGTAGCCGTCCAGGACGTTGAGGTCGCCCTTCGTGTCCTGCCACACGACCAGCTGTCCGCCGAACGCCTCGATCCGGTGCGGCGAGCCGTCGGCGAAGCTCTCGGCGAGTCCGAGGCAGTGCCAGCCCCGGGCGAAGCGCTCCGGCGGCGTGCCCCTGTCCAGGATCCTCGTGTCGCTCATCGCGTGCCTCTCTCCGACCGTGAATGCGGGATGGAGCCAATACTAGAACAGGTTATAGTTCCCGGGCCGGAGAGGAAAGTGCCGCGGCGCGGGCCGCCTGGAGGGCGCGCTGCTTGGCCACGAACCGCACGGACATCCGCTGGGTCGTCACGGGCGCCAGCCGCCCGATCAGCCAGGTCACCCGTGCGGTCCGCGGTGTCACCAGCAGGCCGCGGTCGTCGCGGACCGCCCGCAGCACCTCCTGGGCGAGGACGTCCGGGTCGTACGGGCGGCGCACACCCTGCCCCTTGAGGAAGTAGTCACGACCGTGGAAGCGCCCCACCGCACCCTTGTCCAGGATGGGCGTGTCGACGGCCGAGGGGCAGACCGCGGTGACCCCCACGCCCTTCGCGGCCGCCTCGGAGCGCAGCGCCAGCGACAGCCCGACGACCGCGTGCTTGGTCATGACGTAGCTGGTCAGCAGACCCGCCGCCATCAGCCCGCCCATCGAGGCGGTGTTGACGATGTGTCCTGCCCCTTGCCGCACCATGACCGGGTACGCCGCCGCGACGCCGTGCACCACGCCGCGGATGTTGACGTCGATGATCGCGTCCCACTGGGCGAGCGTGAGCTCCTCGGTCTCGCCGCCCAGCGAGATCCCCGCGTTGTTGAACATCAGGTCCAGCCGGCCCGCGACCGCGACCACCTCGTCGACCGCGGCCTGGACCGCCGCCGCGTCCGTGACGTCCAGCCCGAGCGGCCGCGCCGACCCGGGTCCGCGAACGCTACCGGCCGTGCGGGCCGCCGCGGCCCGGTCCAGGTCGGCCACGACCACGTGGTCGCCGGCGGCCACCAGTGCCCGACAGAGGGCGGCTCCGATCCCGGAGCCGCCGCCGGTGACGATCGCCTGCCGACCGGCTTCAGGCCCGCTCACGCGAACGCCTTCGTCACGTGGGCGTGGATGTCGGGGTAACGCGCGAGGTGGGCGCCGCCGTTGAGGTCGAGCACCTCACCGGTGAGCCACTGCGCCCTGGCGACGTATACGACCGCCTCGGCGACCTCCTGTGGCAGACCCGCGCGGCCCAGCGGGGTGTTGGCGAGGTAGTCGTCCTCGATGCCGGGGATGTCCAGCGCGGGCGCCGTCAGCGGCGTGAGGACCAGGCCAGGCGAGATCGCGTTGACCCGCACCCGTCGCGGCGCCAGCTCGAGCGCCGCGACCTCGGTGAGCATCGCGAGGCCGGCCTTGGCGGCGCAGTAGGCGCCCATCCCGGCGCCGGGCTGGCGGGCGTTGAGCGAGGTCAGCGAGACCAGCGCTCCCCCGTCGCTCACCACCCGGCCGGCGTGCTTGAGCACCAGGAACGCACCCGTGAGGTTGACCTCGACCACCCGTCGAAACTCCGCGGCGTCCAGCTCGGTGAGCAGGCCGAGCGTGCTGACGCCGGCGCTGTTGACCACGACGTCGAGGCGTCCGTGCTCGGCGACGACGGCGGCGAACAGCGCCTCGACCCCTGCCTCGTCGGTCACGTCCACCGCGGGGTCGGTCGCCAGGTCGGCCACCACCACCGTGCAGCCGTCGGCCTCCAACGCCGTCGCGGCGGCGGCGCCGATGCCGGACGCCCCGCCCACGACGACCGCGATCCGGTGCTCCTGCTCCATGCCCGCCACCTCTGCTCGGCGCCGCCGTTGACGCGTGTCAAATCTGGCCCTAGCGTGCCGCTGGTCACGTCTCGTGTCCAGCGTTCGACCGGAGGCCCCATGTCTCGACCCAGCAACCGGCCACGTGCCGCGGTGATCGGCGCCGGCATCAGCGGGCTCACGGCCGGCAAGATGCTCGGCGACTACGGGGTCGACTACACCTGCTTCGAGGCCTCCGACCGGGTGGGCGGCAACTGGGCGTTCGGCAATCCCAACGGCCACAGCAGCGCCTACCGGTCGTTGCACATCGACACCTCCAAGCACCGGCTGTCGTTCAAGGACTTCCCGATGCCGGAGGACTACCCCGACTTCCCGCACCACACCCAGATCAAGGCCTACCTCGACGCCTACGCGGACGCGTTCGGGCTGCGCGAGCGGATCGAGTTCGAGAACGGCGTGCAGCGCGCCGCGCGCCTGGACGGCGGCGGGTGGGAGCTCGCCGACCAGGCCGGCGACGTACGCCGCTTCGACCTGCTGGTCGTCGCCAACGGCCACCACTGGGATCCGCGGAGGGCCGACTTCCCGGGCGAGTTCACCGGGGAGTCCCTCCACTCGCACCACTACATCGACCCGAACGACCCGCTCGACTTCACGGGCCGGCGGATCCTGGTCGTCGGCATCGGCAACAGCGCCGCCGACATCGCGGTCGAGCTGTCGAGCAGGTCACTGCAGAACGAGGTCACCCTCTCCACCCGGTCCAGCGCCTGGATCGTGCCGAAGTACATGGGCGGACTGCCGGCCGACAAGTACTTCGTCACCATCCCCCAGATCCCGCTGCACTGGCAGCGGTGGGTGCTGCAGAAGATGCAGGTGATGGCCGGCTCCAACCCCGAGCTGTACGGCCTGCCGAAGCCCAACCACAAGTTCTTCGAGGCGCACCCGACCCAATCGGTCGAGCTGCCGCTGCGGCTCGGCTCCGGCGACATCACGCCGAAGGGCGACGTGGCCCGCCTCGACGGACGCACCGTCCACTTCGAGGACGGCACCGCGAGCGAGTTCGACATCATCGTGTATGCCACCGGCTACAACATCACCTTCCCGTTCTTCGACCCCGGCTTCATCAGCGCCCCGGACAACCGGATCCGGCTGTTCAAGCGGATGTTCAAGCCGGGCATCGAGGACCTGGTGTTCATGGGCTTCGCCCAGGCGACGCCGACGCTCTTCCCGTTCGTCGAGGCGCAGGCCCGGCTGCTGGCGGCGTACGCCGTGGGACGCTACGCGCTGCCGAGCACCGAGGAGATGGAGCAGATGATCGACGCCGACCAGGAGCGCTACACCGGGCACGTGCTCGACCGGCCGCGGCACACCCAGCAGCTGGACTACTTCGTCTACGAGCACGACCTGCGCGCCAAGGAACTGCCCGCCGGCGTACGGCGTGCGGCGGCGGCCCGATGAGCACCCAGACCCGCGCCCACCGGGGCGACCAACGCCGCGCCGCCCTGCTGGGATCGCTCGACGAGATCCTGCGCGAGCGCGCGGGCCTCGACGACTCGAGCCTGGACTCCATCAACATCGCCGAGATCTCCCGGCGGGCCGGGGTGACTCGGTCGGCCTTCTACTTCTACTTCGAGAACAAGCAGGCCGCGGTCGCGGCGCTGATGGAGGAGATGTACGAGGCGATCGCCACCGGCCACCGGCTGCGCACGGACGGCACCCCGGTCGGGCGGATCACCGCCACGATCGAGGGGCTCTTCGACGCCTGGGAGGCCCACCGGCACCTGTTCCGCGCGATGCTCGACGCGCGGGCGACCAGCGCCGCCGTGCGTGAGCTGTGGGACAGCGACCGGCTGTCGTTCGTGGCGCCGGTCGCCGCGATGATCACCGCCGAGCGCGCGTCCGGGCGCGCCCCGGACGGGGTCGACGCGTCGGCGGTGGCCAGCGTGCTGCTCGAGCTCAACGACCGGATGCTGGAGCGCCTCGCCCACGGCGGCGACCGGGCGGCGATCCAGGAGGCCGTCATCGAGATCTGGCTGCGCACGATCTACGGGCGGACCGAGCGGTGAGCGTGCGCACCGACGTCCGCTTCGACTCCGCGGGCACGGTCTGCGCGGCCTGGCACTTCCCCGGCGCGGGCGGCGCGCTCGCCACCGCCGCCGGACGTCCGGTGGTCGTGATGGCGCACGGGCTGGGTGGGACCAAGGACTCCGGGCTGGAGCCCTTCGCCACGCGCCTCGCCGCCGCCGGGCTGGACGTGCTCGCGTTCGACTACCGCGGCTTCGGCGCCAGCGAGGGCAGCCCGCGTCAGCGGGTCTCGATGGCCGGCCAGCTCGAGGACTACCGCGCCGCGATGGCGGCAGCCGCCGCGCTGCCGGGCGTCGACCCGCAGCGACTCGTGCTGTGGGGGGTCTCGCTGGCGGGTGGGCACGTCCTGGCCGCGGCCGCGGGTCGCGACGACGTGGCGGCGGTCGTCTCGCTCACCCCGCTCGTGGACGGCCTGGCTGCCGGCCGGCACGCCCTGGCGTCGCACTCCCCCGCCTCGATCCTGCGCTCGACGGTGGCCGGCCTGCGCAGCCGGGCGGGCCGCGTGCCCGTGACGATGCCGATCGTCGGCCGGCCCGGCGAGACCGCTGCGCTCACGTTGCCCGGCCTCTACGAGGACTACGCCGCGCTCGCCGGCCCCACCTGGGTCAACGAGGTCGACGCCGCGGTCGGACTCGAGCTCGGCGGCCACCGCCCGGGACGGCTGGCCAGGCACGTGCGCTGTCCGATGCTGGTGCAGATCGCCGATTTCGACCGCAGCGCGCCGCCGCACGCCGCCGCGAAGGCGGCGTTCAAGGGTCGCGCCGAGGTCCGCCACTACCCGTGCGACCACTTCGACGTATGGCCGGGCAAGGAGTGGTTCGAGCCGGCCGTCGAGCACCAGGTGCGGTTCCTCGGCCGGCATCTGGCGACGGACCGAACGACAGTGGACCGAAACGAGAACACGTTCTAATCTGGCGTGCATGCACGTCGCCCTGAACGCCGACCAGGTCCGCCTGCGTGAGGAGCTCCGGGAGTACTTCGCCGAGCTCGTCACCCCCGAGCGCCGGGCCGGCCTCGCCTCGGCCACCGGGGAGTTCGGCGACGCGACGGTCTACCAGGACGTCATCCGCCAGGTCGGCGCGGACGGCTGGCTCGGCATCGGCTGGCCCCAGGAGTACGGCGGTCAGGCGCGCTCCATGGTCGAGCAGCTGATCTTCACCGACGCCGCAGCCGTCGCCGGCGTGCCGATCCCCTACCTGACGCTCAACACCGTCGGACCGACGATCATGCGCTACGGGACCGAGGAGCAGAAGGCGTACTTCCTGCCACGCATCCTGCGCGGCGAGCTGCACTTCTCGATCGGCTACTCCGAGCCCGGCTCCGGCACCGACCTCGCATCGCTGCGGACGAGAGCGGTCCGCGAAGGCGACGAGTGGGTCGTCAACGGCCAGAAGATGTGGACCTCGCTGATCCAGTACGCCGACTGGATCTGGCTGGCCTGCCGCACCGACCCGGACCTCCCGCGCCACCAGGGCCTGTCGATGATCCTGGTCCCGGCCGACGCGCCGGGCGTCTCCTACACGCCGGTGCACACGGTGGCCGGCGTGGGCACCAGCGCGACGTACTACGAGGACGTGCGGGTGCCGGTGGGCAACCTGGTCGGCGAGCTCAACCGCGGCTGGGCGCTGATGACCAACCAGCTCAACCACGAGCGCGTGGCGCTCACGTCGTCGGCGCCGCTCGTGCACAGTCTGGCGTTGGTGCGCGAGTGGGCGCAGCAGACCAAGAACCCCGACGGGCAGCGGGTCATCGACTCGGAGTGGGTGCAGATCGCGCTGGGCCGGGCCCACGCCCGGATCGAGGCGCTGAGCCTGGTCAACTTCAAGCTCGCCGCGGACGCGGACGCCGGGGTCGCGCTGTCGCCGGCGGAGGCGTCGGCGACCAAGATCTACGGCTCGGAGCTGGCGACCGAGGTCTACCGCTCGCTGATGGAGGTCGTCGGCCCCAACGCCGGCATCACCGGCGCGTCCGAGGGGGCGGTCCTCGCGGGCCGCCTCGAGCGCTCCTTCCGCTCCGCGCTCGTCATGACCTTCGGCGGCGGCACCAACGAGATCCAGCGCGACATCATCGGCTACGTCGGTCTCGGTCTCCCCGCCGCGAAGCGCTAGCCCCGACCGGCGGTCGAGGTGCGAGGCCCGCTCGGGCCGAGCCTCGAGACCCGGTGAACCCGAAAGGAAACCCGATGGACTTCACCTTCACCCCCGAGCAGGACGAGGCCGCGTTCCTGGCGGCGCAGATACTCGAGGACCGCACCACGATCGACCGGCTCCAGGAGGTCGAGGCCGGCGGCGACCGGTTCGACCGCGCGCTGTGGGGCGAGCTGGGCTCGGCCGGCCTGCTGTCGCTCGCCGTGCCCGAGGAGCATGGCGGCGCCGGTCTCGGTCTCGTCGAGCTGTGCCGGGTGCTGGTCGAGGTCGGTCGCACCGTGGCGCCGGTGCCGCTCGCCGTCCACGGCGCGGCGGCCCTGCTGCTGGCCGAGCTCGGCAGCGACGAGCAGCGGGCGGCCTGGCTGCCCGGCGCCGCCACCGGCGAGAGCGTGCTGACCGCGGCCGTCGCCGAGGAGCGCGCCCACCTGCCCGCCCGTCCGACGGTGACGGCATCGCCCGATGGGGACGGCTGGACCCTGTCGGGCTCCAAGGCGGTCGTGCGGGCCGGTCTCGCTGCGGCGGCGGTCCTGGTCACGGCCACGGCCCCCGACGGCGTCGGGGTCTTCCTGGTGGAGCCGGGGGCGGGCGGCGTCGACCTCGTCGGGCAGCACACGAGCGACGGCGACGCGGTCGCGCGGCTCGACCTGGCGCGCGCGCCCGGCGCGCCCGTCGGTACGCCGGACGGCAACGCCGCAAAGCGGCTCGGGCACCTGCTGACCGTCTGCTCGGCCGCCGAGCAGCTGGGCGTCGCGGAGGGCTCGCTGGCCCTGACGGCGGCGTACGCGAAGACGCGCGAGCAGTTCGGCCGGCCGATCGGCAGCTTCCAGGCGGTCTCGCAACGGCTCGCCGACGGCTACATCGACGTCCTGGCGCAGCGCCTCACCCTGTGGGCCGCCGTGTGGCGGCTCTCCGAGGGCCTGCCGGCCGAGACCGAGGTGGCGACCGCGAAGCTCTGGGCGGCCGACGCCGGCCACCGACTCGCGCACACGACCGTCCACGTGCACGGGGGCGTCGGCATCGACCTCGACGGCGAGGCGCACCGCTACTTCACCAGCGCCAAGCGCTTCGAGTTCCTCTTCGGCGGCGCCACCGAGCAGGCCCTGACCATCGGCCGCGCGCTCGCGACCGAGCCCGCCTGAGAGGGCCGGCGATGAGCGAGGAGCAGCTGACCGTCCGCAACCAGCTTCTGGCGCGGCGCGGCGAGACACACGCGGGACTGCTGTTCGGGGACCACTCCTGGACCTGGGACGAGGTGGTGATCGCCTCGTGCGTGAGGTCCGCGGTCGTCGCCTCGCTGCTGCCGCCCGGCGAGCCGCCGCACGTGGGCGTGCTGCTCGACAACACCCCGGACTTCTCGTTCCTGCTGGGCGGTGCGGCGCTCGGTGGCCAGGTGGTGGTCGGGCTGAACCCGACCCGCCGCGGTCCCGGCCTCGCGGCCGACGTCGCGCGCGCGGACTGCCAGGTCGTGGTCGCGGACTCGACCTACGCGGCCCTGCTGGACGACGTCGACGTGCCCGTGCTCCTGACCGACGGGCCGGCGTGGGCGGGGCTGCTCGCGGAGCACGCGGGCGCCGGCGTACCCCAGGTCGAGGTCGGGCAGGACGACCTGATGATGCTGATCTTCACCTCCGGCACGTCGGGCGAGCCCAAGGCCGTCAACATCACCCAGGTGAAGGTCGCGTTCCCGGGTCTCTTCCTCGCCGACCGGTTCGGCCTGGGCCCCGACCACGTCGCCTACCTGTCGATGCCGATGTTCCACTCCAACGCGATCATGGCCGGCTGGGCGCCGGCGCTCGCGTCCGGCACGACGATGGCGCTGGCGCCGCGGTTCAGCGCCTCCGGCTTCCTGAGCGACGTACGGCGCTACGGAGCGACGTACGCCAACTACGTCGGCAAGCCGCTCACCTACATCATGGCCACGCCCGAGCGGCCCGACGACGCGGACAACCCGCTGCGCATCGTCTTCGGCAACGAGGCCAACGAGCGCGACATCGACGCCTTCGGCCGGCGCTTCGGCTGCGTCGTCGTCGACTCCTACTCCTCGACGGAGAACGCCGTCGTCGTGCAGCGGGTGCCGGACATGCCGCCGGGCTCGCTCGGGAGGCCGCTCGACGGGGTGAAGGTGCTCGACCCGGTGACGACCCAGGAGACGCCGGACGCGGAGTTCGGGACGCACGGCGAGCTGCTCAACGCCGACGCGGCGACCGGGGAGCTGGTCAACGTCCAGGGCGCCGGCGCCTTTGCCGGCTACTACAAGGACCCCGACGCGGAGTCGGAGCGGATGCGCGGCGGTAGGTACTGGTCCGGCGACCTGGCCTACCGCGACGCCGACGGCTTCGTCTACTTCGCCGGCCGCACCGCCGACTGGCTGCGCGTCGACGGCGAGAACCTCGCCGCCGCCCCCATCGAGCGGATCCTGCTGCGCCACCCGGCGATCTCCGAGGCGGCCGTCTACGCCGTCCCCGACGAGTCCGTGGGCGATCAGGTCATGGCCTCGCTGATCACCCTGTCCCCGCTGGGTCCTGACGACCTGGAGTCCTTCCTCGCCGACCAGCCCGACCTGTCGCCCAAGGCCTGGCCGCGCTACGTGAAGCTCGTCGACACCCTCCCCCGCACCGCCACCAACAAGGTCCTCAAGCGCCAGCTGTCCGCCGCCGGCGCCGCCGACCCCACCTGGACCCGCGACCCCCGCGGCACCACCTACCGCTGACGACCCGACTGTCTCTTGCGTGCAGCCTCGCCGGCTCCCTCGCACCTCGACCGCCGAAGAGGGCCGCCGCCCTCGGTGGTCGAGGTGCGAGCGAAGCGAGCCTCGAGACCCGGTCGGCCGGGAAGGAAACGTGCGGTACGGCGGTCGGCTCGCGGGGGTCTCGAGGCTCAGGCGTTGCACGCCTTCGCACCTCGACCACCGAGACGAGAAAGTTCCAAGACCCCTTGTGGATAAAGGCATTCTCGGCGCCTTCGACTGTCGGTGGCGGGTGCTTGAGTAGACCCATGACCACCCCCGGACCCGACCAGAGCAGGCAACTGCTCGACGGTGTCCGCGCCGAAACCCAAGCAGCCACCGACGCCGAGCTACGACGCGTCCACCTCTCGTCCATGACTGGTGCTCGATCCACGAGACCCACGACGAAGACGACGCCGCGTTCGGCGACCACGGCATCCCCCTCGCCGGACCCGGCGCACCCTGGGTGTCGGAGTTCGCGGTCATGGAGCTCGGCGCCGCCCTGGGGATGTCCACCGACTCCGCCAAGCGCTACGTCGGCGCCGCCCTCGAGATCCGATACCGCCTCCCCAGGATCTGGGCGCGCGTCGAGGCCGGTCAGCTCGGGTTCTGGAAGGCCCGGTGGATCGCCGAGCACACCATGTGCCTACCGATGGCGGGTGCGGCGTTCGTGGACCAGCAGGTCGGCTACTGCGCGCACAAGGTCTCCTACGCCGAGGTCGAACGACAGATCACCACCGCGATGGCCAGGTTCGACCCCGAGCAGGCCGAGAAACTACGCCGCCAAGCCGCCGACGGACGCAAGCTCGACATCCACACCCACGCCATGTCCCTCGAAGGGACCATCGAGGTCAACGGCACCCTGGACGCCCAAGACGCCCTCGACCTCGACACCGCGATCAACCGCCTCGCCGCGCACCGCAAGGCCGCCGGGTCCACCGAGTCGTTGGACGTACGACGCGCCCAGGCCGCCGGTGACCTCGCCCGCGGCCAAGACACGCTGCCCTTCGACCAGGACGCCCAGGACGCCCAGGAGCGTGAGGGTGGTTTCGAGACAGGACTTCGTCCTTCCTCAACCACCGAGGGCATCAAGATCACCCGAGTGATCGACCTGCACGTCCACCAGGCCGGGGTGTTCGGGGACCCGAACGTCGTCGTCGGACGAGCCGGGCGCAAACCGGTGCTCCTCGAGACCATCCGCGAGTGGTGCGGCGCACCCGACACCGTCATCAACCTCAAGCCCGTCAGAGACCTCGCCGAGCACCTCCACGTCGCCAGCTACGAGCACCCAGCCCGGCTCATCGAGCAGGACGACCTCATCGACCACCACTGCGTCTTCCCCTGGTGCACCAGAGCGGCCGAGCGGTGCGACCACGACCACGTCACCCCCTACCAACGCGGCGGACCGACCTGCTCGTGCAACTCCGCACCCCTGTGCCGCGGGCACCACCGCCTGAAGACCCACGGCCGCTGGACCTACGACGTCCTCGACCGCGGCACCTATGTCTGGCACTCACCCCACGGCCACACCTACCGCCGCAACCACACCGGCACCGAACCATTGCCGATTCCCAGTCGCCAGAGACCCTGAGCGCCCCACACCCCGCCACTCGCGGGGCCACCGGCCTGTCCGCCTCACGAATGCGCGTCTGGTGCGTGGCCCGGGTTGCCGACTGGCTGCTCTGCGTCCAAAGTCGAGACTGGCGCACGTCGAGCCCCTACCCTGATCCGGTGATCCGCCGCGCGCTCGTCGTCCTCGTGACGCTGGCGGCCGCCCTGACCCTGGCTGCCCCGGCACCCGCGTCGGCCTCCCCCCGCGCCGAGGACACCAACCCGCTCGCCGGCCGCGCCTGGGGTGTGTACGGCGGTCGGGCCGAGCTGGCGTGGCAGCCGTACGTGCGCGCGACCGGCTGGCGCAAGAAGCTGCTCGCCAAGATCGCGCTGCGGCCCAAGGCCAAGTGGTTCGGCGGCTGGATCCCCGACGACAAGATCGCGGGCAAGGTGCGCGAGTACGTCGCCAACGCGACCGGCGGCGACCCCGAGGTCATGGTGTCGATGAGCGTCTTCCGGATGCGGCCGTGGGAGCGCACGGCGTGCAAGCGGCTGCCGACGAAAGAGGAGAAGGCCAGCTACCGGCGGTGGATCAACCGCTTCGCCCGCGCGCTCGGCGACACCCACACGATGCTGGTCCTGCAGCCCGACGGCCCCTTCGCGCTCTGCGCCCCGGGCGGATCGAAGGTGCCCAGCCGGCTGATCGCGTGGAGCGCGCGAGTCCTCAGCGACCTGCCGAACACCCACGTCTATCTCGAGGCGGGCGCCTCCGACTGGCTGCGCGTCGACGAGGCCGTGCAGCTCCTGGTCGACATGGGCGTGGAGCACACCCGCGGGCTCGCGCTCAACACCACCCACTACGACTCCCCCGAGGCCAACATCCGCTACGGAGCCGAGGTCGCCGACCGGCTCGCTACGCGCGGCATGCCCGGCAAGAAGGTCGTCGTCGACACCTCGCAGAGCGGCCGGCCGTTCACCTACCAGGACTGGAGGAGAAATCCCCAGGACCGCGACTACGCCAACGCCGCGCCGTGCCGTAACCGCACCCAGGACCGCTGCGTCACCCTCGGCATCCCGCCGACCGCCGACGTCACCGACCCGGCGACCGGTCTCTCCGCCGAGGTGCGCGAGCTCGCGGGTCGCTACGTCGACGCGTTCGTCTGGTCGGGGCGGCCGTGGCTGTTCATGCAGACCGAGCCGTTCCTGCTCAAGCGCGCGCTCAACATCGCGCGCACGACGCCGTACTGAAGGCCGCCGGCCCTTCACACCTCGACCACCGGCCGGCTCAGATCTCGCCGAGCCTGCGGACGGTGTCCTCGAACTCGGCCACCAGGTCGGCCATGACCTCGGCCACCGGGCGGACGTCGTTCATGCGGCCCACGATCTGGCCGATCGGCATCGAGATGACGTCGGGGTCGTTGGCGGCGCTGATCCGGTGGTGCGCCTGGGCGACCAGCAGGTTCTGCAGCGGCATCGGGAGCGGCGTGGGGGCGCCCTCCTCCTCCCAGGCCTGCGTCCACTTCGTCTTGAGCAGGCGGGCCGGCTTGCCGGTGTAGACGCGCGTACGCACGGTGTCGCTGCTGGTCGCGCGGGTGAACGCCGTCTCCCAGGCCTGGCTGTTGGCGGCGCCCATGAGCTGGTACTCCTGCGTGCCGAGCCAGATCGAGCCCATCCAGACGCCCTGCGACCCGAGCGCGAGCGAGGCGGCGACCTGGCGGCCGGAGCCGATGCCGCCGGCGCCGAGCACGGGTACGTCGGGCCCGACGGCGTCGACGATGTCGGGCTGCAGCACCATGCTGGCGACCTCGCCGGTGTGGCCGCCGGCCTCGTAGCCCTGCGCGACGATGATGTCGACGCCGTTGGCGACGTGGCTGAGCGCGTGCTTGGCGGCGCCGGCGAGCGCGGCGACCTTGATCCCGTGCTCGTGGCACTTCTCGATGACGTCGACCGGCGGCGAGCCCAGCGCGTTGGCGATCAGCACCGGCCGGTGTTGCAGCGCGACGTCGAGGTGTGAGCGGGCCACGGAGTGCAGCCAGCCGAGCACGCCCTCGCGCCCCTCGCCCTCGGGCAGCGGCGGCACGCCGAGCTTGAGCAGCGTCTGGTCGACGAACCGCTTGTGCTCCTCGGGGATCATCGCCCCGAGGTCCAGCGAGGTGCCCTCGGTGGGGATCGTCATCGGCATGACGATGTCGACGCCGTACGGCTTGCCGTCGGTGTGGTCGTCGAGCCAGGTGAGGACCCGCTCGAGATCCTCGGCGTCGTTGAACCGCACGCAGCCCAACACGCCCAGGCCGCCCGCGCGAGAGACCGCGGCGGCGACGTGCTCGGAGGGAGTGAAGGCGAAGATCGGGTACTCGGTCCCGAACTCCTCACATAGCGGCGTCCGCATCCGGCACCTCCGCCGCCGTCCGCCCCGACCGGGTGGCCAGGGCCATCTGCTTCGCCTTGGGGTACTGCGCCTTGCCCGTCGCGTTGCGTGGGATCTCGGGCACCAGCGTCAGCGCCCGCGGCAGCTTGTAGCCCGACAGCGACGCACGCAAGAAGGTGCGCAGCTCCTCCAGCTCGACCGTCTGGCCATCGCGGGGCTGCACGACCGCGGCGACCGCCTGACCGTACTTGTCGTCGGGGACGCCGACCACGAGGCAGTCGTAGACGGCGGGGTGGCCCTTGATCGCCATCTCCACCTCCTCGGGGTAGACCTTCTCGCCGCCGGTGTTGACGCAGTTGGAGCCGCGACCGAGCAGGGTCACGCGGCCGTCGGTCTCGATGCGCACGAAGTCGCCCGGCACGGAGTAGCGCTCGCCGTCGATCTGCAGGAAGGTCTTGGCCGACTTCTCGGGATCCTTGTAGTAGCCCACCGGCACCGACCCGCCGCGGCCCAGGCGGCCGATCCTGCCGACGTTCGTAGCCAGGTCCAGCACGTGGTCGTCGTCGCCGATGACCACGCTGGCCGGCCCGAGGCCGACGACCGGGCCGTCGTGGCTGATCGCGTTCTTGTCCTGCATCCCCATGCCTTGGAAGCCGGTCTCCGAGGCCCCCACCGAGTCGGTGAAGACGCTGTTCGGGAAGGCGGCCATCCAGCGCTCCTTCACCGGCGGGCTGAAGATTGCGGCGCTGCTGGAGATCGCGAACAGGCTGGACCCGTCGTACGGGGTACCGGTCGCGGCCTTGCGCTCGTACTCCTCGATCAACGGGCGGGCCATCGCGTCGCCGGTCATGAAGATCAGCTGGACCTGCTCGCGCTCGATGATCTCCCAGGTGCGCTGCGCGTCGAACTTCGGCTCGAGCACCGTCAGGTGCCCGGCGAAGAGATGCATGAGCAGCCCGGCCTGCGCCCCACCGTGCATCAGCGGGCTGAGCGGGAAGGTCACCATCCGTGGGTCGGTGGCCTGCTTCGACTGGTCATACTCCTCCAGCGGCTCACCGGTGTAGAAGTCGATGCCGCCGCCGAGCACCCGCCAGAAGTCCTCGTGGCGCCACATGACGCCCTTGGGGAAGCCCGTGGTGCCGCCGGTGTAGATGATGTGGAGGTCGTCGGCGCTGCGCTCGCCGAAGTCGCGCTCCTCGCTCTGGCCCTCCAGGGCCTTCTCCAGGGTCACGCCGCCGAACGGCGACAGGTCGGCGTCGTTGTCCGGGTCGAGGACGTCGGGGATCGCGACGAACGTCGTCAGCCGCTCGTGGTTCGGCGCGCACGCGGCCACCAGCGGCGCGTACGTGCGCTCGTGGATCAGCGCGACGACGTCGGCGTTGTCGAAGAGGTAGTTGAGCTCGCCCTCGACGTAGCGGTAGTTGACGTTGATGTTGACCGCGCGCACCTTGACCACGGCCAGAACCGCGACGACGTGCTCGACGCTGTTCTTGGCGTAGACGGCCACGTGGTCGCCGGCCCCGATGCCACGCGAGGCCAGGTAGTGCGCCAGCTTGTTGGCCTCACGCTCCAGCTCGCCGTACGTGACGACTCGCTCCCCCACCTTCAAGGCGCGGTTGTCGGGCGCAGCGTCGACGGCGTGCTCGAAGAGATCGGCGATGTTCAGGGCCACGCCGCGAGACTAGAACACGTTCTTGTTTTTCGCTAGCCTCGCGGCATGAGCAGCCAGGACACCGCCCGCGAGGCCACCGAGCCCGCCCCGCACTGCCTCGTCGAGCAGGTCGGCCACACCCTGGTGGTGACCATGAACCGCCCCGAGGCCCGCAACGCGCTCTCCGGCGAGATGCTCGCGATCATGGGTGAGGCGTGGGACCGGGTGAACTCCGACGACTCGGTGCGCGTCTGCATCCTCACCGGCGCCGGCGGGTACTTCTGCGCCGGCGCCGACCTCAAGGCCATGGACTCCCGTCCCCCGTCGGCCAGCTTCGACTCCGGCGACTTCGACCCCTCGGTGATCAAGCCCCTGCTCAAGGGGTTTCGCCTCACCAAGCCGCTCATCGCCGCGGTCGAGGGCCCCGCGGTCGCCGGCGGCACCGAGATCCTGCAGGGCACCGACATCCGCGTGGCCGGCGAGTCCGCGAGGTTCGGCGTCACCGAGGCCCGCTGGAGCCTCTACCCGCTGGGCGGCTCCGCCGTGCGCCTGATCCGACAGCTGCCCTACACCGTCGCCGCCGAGCTGCTCCTCACCGGCCGCACCATGACGGCCCTCGAGGCCAAGGGGGTCGGCCTCATCGGCCACGTCGTCCCCGACGGCACCGCCCTCGCCAAGGCGCACGAGCTCGCCGAGCTCATCGCCGCCAACGGCCCGCTGGCCGTCCAGGCGATCCTCAGGACCATGCGTGACTCCGAGGGCAGGCACGAGGACGACTGCTGGGCCGACGACGCCCGCGTCGGCGCCGCCGTCTTCGCCTCGAACGACGCCAAGGAGGGCCCCCGCGCGTTCGCCGAGAAGCGCGCGCCGCAGTTCACGGGGACCTGAGGGTCACCTTCGGCTCGAGCGCGCGGTCGTGGCCGACCTGGCGGGAGGAGCCGGCGAGGTCGAGGGCGACGACGCCACGGATGTCCTCACTGGACGCACCGACCCGCAGCTCGACCGCTCCCGGCTCGACCACCCGCACGAGGTCCCTGCCGGTGAAGGAGGTCAGGTCCGCGTGGAGATCGAAGCGCACACGGGCCCGCTCCCCCGGCGCCAGGTCGACCCGGGCGGCCCCGACCAGCTGCTGGACGGGACGGACCACCGACGAGACCGGGTCGTGCAGGTAGACCTGGACGACCTCGGAGACGTCACGGTCGGCGTCGTTGGCCAGCTCGACCTCGACGCCGGTGGCGCCGCCGGTGTCCCAGCGGGATCCGGACGTGCCGATGACGGAGACCCAGGTGGCGCAGGCGTAGGACAGGCCGTGCCCGAACGGGTAGAGCGGCGTGGGGTCGACGCTGCTCACGTCGGTGAGGCGGGCCAGGGTCGGCGAGAGGTAGGTCCACGGCTGGGTCGAGCCGGCGTCGGGGAAGCTCACGGGCAGCCGACCGGACGGGTTGACCCGGCCGGACAGCACGTCCGCGATCGCCTGGGCGCCCTCCTCTCCGGGGAAGAAGCCGCACACCAGCCCCGCCAGCCGCGGCGCGAAGGCGCTGACGTCGTAGGGGCGGCCGACGAGCAGCACCGCCACGACGGGGGTGCCGGTCTCCAGCAGCGCCTCGAGCAGCTCCTCCTGGCGGCCCGGGAGCCGCAGGTCCGGTACGTCGCAGCCCTCCCCGGAGGTGCCGCGGCCGAAGAGCCCGGCCTGATCGCCCAGGACGACCACGCACACGTCGGCCGCCGCCGCCGTCGCGGCGGCGGACGCCAGGTCGGCGTCGTCGCCGCCGAGGACGGGGCAGCCGAGCTCGTAGGAGACCTCATAGGTATCGGCCAGCGCCTCGCGCACCGTGCGGATGACGACGCCGTCCTCGACCTCGGGGTGGTGCACGAGCACGTGCATCGGGAAGGCATAGCAGCCCTGCATCGCCTGCGGGGTGTCCGCGCGCGGGCCGACGACGGCGACCCGGACGCCGTCGCGCAGCGGCAGCACGCCGTCGTTGGCGAGCAGCACGACCGAGCGCTGCGCGACCTCGAGCGCCACCGCGCGGGACTCGGGCCGGTCGAGGTCCACGTCGGCCGGCTCGGGCGGCGCCCAGCCGGGGTCGAGGAGCCCGAGCTCGCACTTCTGCCGCAGCACCCGCGTCAGTGCGCGGTCGACCACCTTCTCGTCCACCAGCCCCTCGGCGACCGCGGCCAGGAGCGGCTCGTCGTAGGCCTTGGGCGAGGGCAGCTCGATGTCGATCCCCGCCTCCAGCGCGAGGCGGGCCGCCTCGCCGAGGTCACCGGCGACGCGGTGCAGGCTCTCGAGGAACGCGACCGAGAAGTAGTCGGCGGCGACCGTGCCCTCGAAGCCCAGCTGGTCGCGCAGCAGGGTCGTCAACAGCTCGGGGTCGGCGGCGGCGGGGACGCCGTCGATGTCGGTGTAGGAGTTCATCACCGAGCGGGCGCCGGCCCGCAGCGCCATCTCGAAGGGCGGCAGGAACACGTCGGCCAGCTCGCGGGGGCCAGCGGACACGGGCGCGAGGTTGCGCGCGGCGCGGGAGGCGGAGTAGCTCAGGAAGTGCTTGAGGGTGGCCACCACTCCCCCGGACTCGAGCCCGCGCACGTAGGCGCTGCCGACGAGCCCCACCAGGAACGGGTCCTCGCCCAGTGTCTCCTCCACGCGCCCCCAGCGCGCGTCGCGCACGACGTCGAGCACCGGAGCCAGGCCCTGGTGCACCCCGAGGTCGCGCATGGACGCGGCGATCTGCCCGGCCATGCGCTCGACGAGCGGGGGGTCGAAGGTCGCCGCCCAGCACAGGGGCGAGGGGTAGATGGTCGCGCCCCAGACGGCCAGGCCGGTCAGGCACTCCTCGTGCGCCTGGGCCGGGATGCCGAAGCGGTTGGCGGCGACGACGTCACGCTGGCGCTGGGCCAGCAGCTCCAGCCCCTCACGGGGGGCCAGGGGCCCGGTGCCGAAGGTGCGGGTCAGCTGGCCCAGGCCGTCCTCGATCAGCTCGTCCCAGTCGGGCTGGGGCCCCAGCGTCTCGCGCAGCATCGGCGCCATCCCGCCGGCCTCGGGGTCGAGCCACCAGATGCCGGAGAGCTGGCTCACCTTCTCGCGCAGGGTCATCCGCGGCATCAGGTCCGCGACGCGGGCCTCGGTGCTCGCGGTGGGGTCGCGCCAGAGCTCGGTCATGGGGTGCCTCCCGGGGCGGCGGTGGAGCGACGTCGGACGAGCGTCGTCTCGAGGGTCACGTGCGTGTGGGCGAGCTCCTCGCCGGCGATCAGCGCCACCAGCATCTCGACCGCGTCGTGGCCCATCTGACGGATCGGCTGCTGCACCGTGGTCAGCGGAGGGCGCGACAGCGCGGAGTCGGGGATGTTGTCGAAGCCCACGACCGAGAGCCGCTCGGGCACCTCGAGGCCGAGCTCGGCGGCGACCTCCAGTGCGGCCAGCGCGGAGGCGTCGTTGGCCGCGAAGATCGCGGTGGGCGGCTGCGGCAGCGCCAGCAGCTCGCGAGCCGCGTCGCCGGCCTGGGCGGCCTCGAACGCGCCCAGGCGCAGCAACGACTCGTCGACAGGGACGCCGGCGGCGGCGTGCGCCTCGCGGTAGCCGCGCTCGCGCAGGCGGGCCGAGATCAGGTCGGGGCGGCCGGTGACCATGCCGATGCGCCGGTGTCCCAGCTCCAGCAGGTGGTCGACGCCGAGCCGCGCGCCCTGCAGGTTGTCCGCGGTGACGGTCGGCAGACTGGAGCGCCCGGTGTGCGGGTCGACCGCGACGATCGGCCCGTCGTACTGCACGTCGGTGACGGTCGGGGTCACGAGGACCGCACCGTCGACCAGGGTGCCCATGACCCGTGACAGGTAGCGGCGCTCCCAGCCGACGTGCTCGTCGACGCGCCCGCCGGCCGAGTAGGCGACCAGCTCGAAGCCGGTGTCGCGGATCGCGTCGGCCGCACCCTTGAGCACCTCGGTGCTGAACGGCTCGAAGTCGGCGACCAGCACGCCGAGCACGTTGGTGCGGCTGTTGCGCAGGCTGCGAGCGACCAGGCTGGCCTCGTAGCCAAGCCGGTTGACCACCTCGAACACGTGCGCCGAGGTCTCACTGGCGACGCCGTAGCGGCCGTTGATCACCTTGGACACCGTCGACACCGAGACGCCCGCCTCGGATGCCACCTGCTGCATCGTGACCCGGCCGTTGGTCGAGCGGCGCTCCGTCATCTCGTCCTCTCCGCGGCCGTACATCGGGCCGTTCGTCTGGCCGTTCGTCTGGCCGGTCATCCCTTCACCGCGCCCTGCAGACCGCCGACGATCCGCCGCTGCAGCGCCAGGAACAGCACCAGGGCGGGGATCATCGCGATCGAGGTGAAGGCCAGGACGCCGGCTGTGTCCGCCGAGTGCTCGGTGGAGTAGTCGGCGACGCCGAGGGGCAGCGTACGCATGTCCTGCTGCAGCAGCAGGAGGGGCAGCAGGTAGGCGTTCCACGAGCCGACGAAGGCCAGGACGGCCACCGTCACGAGGCCCGGTCGGGACAGGGGCAGCATCAGCCACCAGAAGATGCCGACCCGCGAGGCGCCGTCCATCAGCGCGGCCTCCTCGAGCTCCCGGGGGATCGCCATCAGGAAGGGACGCAGGATCACCACGGTGATCGGCAGCCAGAACGCCGCCTGCGGCAGCGCGACCCCCCACCAGGTGTTGCCCATCTGCAGGTCGCGGGTGACCAGGATGAACAACGGGATGATCGCCACGGCCGCCGGGAAGAGCAGCCCGAGCACGAACACCATGAACAGCGGCTCGCGCAGCCGGAACTGGTAGCGCGCCAGCGGATAGGCCGCCATCACGCCGCACACAACGGCCACGACGGTGGTGATCACCGCGATGGCCGTGGAGTTGAGGGCGTAGCGCCAGAAGTCCGGGTTGCCGAAGACGCCGTTGTAGTTCTTCAGCAGCCAGGGGTCCGGCAGCCCGGCGGGGTCGGTGGCCAGCTGCTCGTTGCTGCGGAAGCCGCCCAGTGCGCCGTAGACGACCGGTCCCAGCGTCAGGGCGACGACCACCAGCGCGATGCCGTAGGTCAGCGGCCCACCGGCACCGAAGGGGCGCATCCGGCGTGTCGACATCTTCTCCCTGTTCGTTGCGGGCCTGAGCGCCGGGCTCATCGCTCGACCACCGTGTCGCGGCGCAGGATCAGCAGCTGGTAGGCCAGCGCCATCACGAAGCTCACCAGGAACAGCACGACCGAGGCCGCCCCGGCGATGCCGTAGTTGTGGCGCTGGGTGCCCTGGTTGATCAGGTACGTCGCCATCGTCGTCGTCGCGTTGGCCGGGCCGCCGCCGGTCAGCACCCACACCATGTCGAACTGCTGCAGCGAGCCGATCATCGACAAGAACAGCCAGGTGCGGATGGTCGGCCCGAGCAGTGGCAGTGCCACCCGGAGCTGGGTCCGCCACCAGCTGGCCCCGTCGAGCTGCGCCGCCTCGTACAGCTCGTCGGGCACTCCCTGCAGCCCGGCGAGGAAGAGCAGCACCGCCAGGCCGAGGTACTTCCACGTGAGGACCACGAAGAGGGTCGGCAGCGCCAGCTCCGGTGTGCCCAGGAACCCCTGCTCCGGTGGCGTGAGGCCGACGGCCTCGATCAGGCCGTCGACCACGCCGTACTCGGGCTGGAGGAGCTGGAACCAGATGACCGCCGCGATGACCTCGGCCATGACGTAGGGGACGAATACGACGGTGCGCAGCAGCCCGCGGAACCGGATGCTCCGGTTGAGCAGCATCGCGATCGCCAGGCCCAGCGGCAGCTGCACCACCACCGAGGCCACCACGATGACGAAGTTGTGCGCAACCGCGTCGCGGAACACGTCGTCGCCGAGCACCCGCCCGTAGTTGCGCAGCCCGACGAAGTCCTCCATCGGGCCGAAGCCCTTCCAGCGGTAGAAGGACATGCGCACCGCGGACACGATCGGCCACACGACGAACACGCCCATGAGCGCGAGGGCCGGCGTCACGAAGAGGAGGACCTCAAGCCGTTGACGCCAGCCCCCGCGAGTCACGCTCAGCTCAACCCTCGTCGTCGGCGGCCGACTGCGTGGCGGACACGACGTCCTCCGGCGTGGCCTTACCGGCGAAGAGCAGGGCGATCTCGTCGTTCATCGCCCCGCCGATGGACTCTCCGAACGCCGTGTCGAAGTAGAGCTGGACGTACGGCGCCTCGTCGCGCACCTTGAGGAGCTCGGCGAGGGACGGGTTGGCCAGGGAGTCGAACGCAGCCGGGTTGGTCGGCAGCCCCATGTCCTTCTCGGCGAAGCCCTGCTGCACCTCGTCGGAGAGCAGGTACCTGGCGAAGTCGACCGCGACGTCGGGGGCGCCCTCCGGCACCGCCCAGGCGTCGCCGCCACCGAGCTGGGCCGCCGGGTCGCCCTCGCCGCCCTCCACCGCCGGGAAGGGGAACCACCCGGTCTTGTCGCCCAGCCCCTTGCCGTCATCGGTGAGCCCCTGCATCACGCCGGGCTCCCACTGTCCCTGCATCTCCATCGCCACCTTGCCCGTGGCCAGGAGGCCGGACGCCGAGCTCGCGCCCTCCTGCGCGGGGGTGCTGAGGAAGCCCGCGTGGAAGGGCTCGGTCTCGAGGATGTCCTCGACGACCTCCCCCGCCTTCACGAAGCAGGGGTCGGAGAAGTCGCGGCTGGAGACGGCCTCGGTGATGGTGTCCGGCGAGCACGAGCGCACCGCGGTGTAGTACCAGTAGTGGGCTGCGGGCCACTTGTCACCCGCGCCCACGGAGAGGGGCGTGATGTCGGCGGCCTTCAGCTTGTCGATCACGTCGTAGAGCCCCTCCATGGTGGTCGGGGTCTCGGTGATGCCGGCCTGCTCGAACAGGTCGGTGTTGTACCAGAAACCCACGACGCCCAGCGAGAACGGCAGCGCGTAGCTGGTGTCGTCGACCTGCCAGCCGGCCATGGCGACGTCGCCGATCTTGTCGATCTCCTCCGACGCGTCCTCGCTGAGGTCACGGACGAGACCGGCCTCGACGTGGTCGGCCAGCTCGCCGCCGCCGCGCTCCATGTAGACGTCGGGCAGGTCGCCGCCCTGGAAAGCGGCGGCCAGCTTGTCGACCATGTCCTCGTGGGCCATGGCGCTGATCTCGACGTTGACGCCAGGGTTGTCGGCCTCGAAGTCCTTGGCCACCTGCTCGTAGTAGGTCTTGCCGGGGTCGTTGTTCGAGTTGTGCCACCAGGTGATGGTGTCCTCGTCCGCCTCGGACGAGTCGTCGCCGCCGCAGGCCGCTGCGAGCAGCAGCGCTCCGGCGCTGAGCGCGGCGAGGGCCGCGCGTCGGGTCTTCGACCTCATGGGGTTCCTCCGTCCCGCCCCAACGCTCGTTGAGACGTTCGTCACACGGCAAGGTGCCACCGACGGAGTCCCTTGTCAATCGTTGTCGATAACGTTTTCCACTCGGCCTCACGGGAAGTCCCAGTGGTCTGGTCCGCGCTCCTCTAGCCTGCTCCCGTGCTCACGTCACTCTTCGGCGGCAGCTTCGGGCTGCTGTTCCTCGGCTTCACCGCGCTGGTCATCGTGGTGTTCGTCGTCAGCTTGGTCCAGGCCAAGCGGCGGCGCGAGGGGATGACGGCGTTCGCGGCGGCGCGCGGCTGGACCTACCGGGAGTCCGACGACTCCCTGGTCACCCGCTTCAGCGGCGACCCGTTCGGCACCGGCAGCAGCCGGCGGGCGACCAACTGCCTGTACGGCGCCCACGACGGGCGCCCGATGGTGGCGTTCGACTACCGCTACACGACCAGCAGCGGGACCGGCGATGACCACTCCACGGAGACGCACACCTACTCGGTCGTCGCCATGTCGCTGGGCGTCCCCGTGCCGCCCCTCGCCGTGTCGCCCGAAGGGCCGGTGGGTCGGTTCTTCGGACGCCTGACCAACCGCGACATCGAGCTGGAGTCGGAGGACTTCAACCGCGCGTTCACGGTGCTCGCCCACGACCGGAGGTTCGCCTCCGACGTGCTCCACCCGCAGATGATGCAGATGCTGTTGCAGTGGCCGGCGCTCGGCTGGCGCTTCGAGGGCGACTCGATGCTCGTCGTACGCGCCGGAGACCACGAGCCGCACGAGGTCGACGCCACGCTGGCCGTGATGGACGCGATCCTCGACCGAGTGCCCGAGCACGTGTGGCGCACGCTGCGGGGGCAGTGATGGTCGCGCTGGTCATCGCGGCCGCGGCCGTCACGCTGGTCCTCCTGCTGTCCCTGGTGGTGATGTACAACCGCTTCGTGCGCCAGCGAACCCTGGTGGACGAGTCCTGGGGCGGCATCGACGTCGAGCTGACCCGCCGCCACGACCTGATCCCCAACCTGGTCGAGACGGTGCGCGGGTACGCCGCCCACGAGCAGGCGCTGCTGCAGCAGCTCGTCGTCGCCCGGGAGGCCGCCACGGCCCACTCGCGCGACCAGCCCGCACAGCGTGAGTCCTACGAGGACACCCTCGGCGGCGCGATCGCCTCCGTGCTCGTGCGCGCCGAGGCCTACCCCGACCTCAAGGCCCACCACGGCTTCCTCCAGCTGCAGCGCGAGCTCACCCTCACCGAGGACCGGATCGCGGCGGCGAGGCGCTTCTACAACGGCAACGTCCGCGGCTACAACACTCGCGTCCGCACCTTCCCCTCCAACCTGGTCGCGGGGATGTTCGGCTTCACCGCTCGCGACTTCTTCGAGCTGCACGACCCCGCCGCCAGGGCCGCGCCGCAGATCTGAGAGCTGCGGCTCAGGCCGGCGTGATCGGCAGCGACCGACGCGGCTGGAAGGCGAAGCTCGCGCCGCTGCTGAAGCGGGTCACCGCCACCTCGCCGGCCTCCCGGGCGGCGACCTCACGCCGCACGACGTGGGCGGTGAAGGCCTCGTCGCTGCCGAGGACCTCGACGTCCAGGTGGGGGTCGACGGCGCGCACGATCGCCTGCAGCGGACCGGGGCGGTCAGGCCCGAGGAGCGCGGCCCAGCCCCCGTCGGCGGAGGCCGCCGAGGGACCGACGGTCACGGAGGACTCCCCCACGGCCGCGTCGTGGTAGGCCGCCGGGTTGAGCAGCGGGTGCAGCTCGAGGACCCGCATCGCGCCGGGGATCCCCTCGGGCAGCCGCAGCGCGCGGTGCAGGCGCTCGGCCGCCAGCCCGGCGATGCCGACGAGCTGCTTGGTGCAGATCTCGCGCGCCATCGCCCCCGAGGCGCGCTTGCGCACCGCCACCTGGAACGACAGGTTCAGCAGGTGCATCTGCAGGCACACCTCGTCGGCGATGCGCACCAGCGCGGAGTGCGAGAACGCGGCGAAGTCGAGGTCGGAGAGGAGCGGCCCGGTGTAGTCGGACCGGCCCTCGTCGGCCGGGTCGATCGCGTCGAGCCCGACCGTGGCGGCGTACGTGCGTGCCACCTCGTCGTAGGCCGGCAGCGGTGCGACGGGCGGGAACGACTCGTCGATGGTGACCGTCCAGCGGCAGTGCGGGTGCTCCTCGGGCGAGGACCTGGGCGGACGGTGCACCGGGCGCACCTGCGCCCTGGCGTTGGTCGCGACCGCGGTGGCATCGAAGGTCGGGTCCTCGATGTCGTGGCACATCGACACGACGTACGGCTCCCCCATCGGCTCCACGTCCATCAGCGCGCCGCAGTGGTCGAGGTGGAACTCGCCGTGCCAGGGATCGTGCACGGTGTAGCGGAAGTCCATGAACTGCGGCGGCGCCCCGATGTCGAGCTGCAGTCCCTTGAAGATCGTGACCACGTCGGTGCCCCGGTAGCCGAGGGCGTCCTGCATGCGGCGCGTGTAGACGGGCGAGGCGCCGGACCACTCCTCGATGGCGACCTGCGCCATCTCCTCGCGACCCCAGGCCGAGATGCACCAGGCCATGCCCGAGCGGTCGATCAGCTGCCCGATGAGCAGCAGCTCGGGCACCAGCGTCGCGAGCTCCCGCCGGGAGAGCGCGGCGTAGCGGCTAGCCAACGGAGCGCTCGCCCGTCCAGTACTGCGCCCGCAGGGCCTTCTTGTCCAGCTTGCCGAGCCCGGTGAGCGGCAGCGCGTCGGCGGCGATGATCTGCTTGGGGGCCTGGACGGCGCCCTTGCGGTCCTTGACCAGCTGCGTGATCTCCTCCCGGACCTCGCTGGTCAGCTCGGCTCCGGGACGGAGCACGACGATGGCTGTGACGGCCTCGCCCCACTTCTCGTCCGGCGTCCCGATGACCCCCACCTGGGCGACCGCCGGGTGCTCGGCGACGACGTCCTCGACCTCGCGGGGGAAGACGTTGAACCCGCCGGTGACGATCATGTCCTTGGTGCGGTCGACGATGTACCAGAAGCCGTCCTCGTCCTCCCGTGCGACGTCGCCGGTGTGCATCCAGCCGTCGCGGAAGGTCTCGGCGGTCTCGTCCGGGAGGTTCCAGTAGCCGCCGGCCAGCAGCGACCCGGACACGCAGATCTCGCCGGGCTCCCCCACCGGCACCGGGTCGCCGTCCTCGCCGATCAGCGCCGTACGCAGGAACGCCGACGGGCGCCCGCACGACGACAGCCGGCGGTCGTCGTCGGTCATGTGGTCGGACTTCGACAGGTAGCTGATGACCATGGGCGCCTCGGACTGGCCGTAGTACTGGGCGAAGATCGGCCCGAACCGCTCGATGGCCTCCTTGAGCCGCACCGGGTTGATCGCCGAGGCGCCGTAGTAGACGGTCTCCAGTGACGACAGGTCGCGGGTGTGCGAGTCCGGGTGGTCCATCACCGCGTAGAGCATCGACGGCACCAGCATCGTGGCCGTGATCCGCTGCTCCTCGATCGTCCGGAGCACCTCGGCCGGGTCGAACCGGGAGAGCACGTGGAGCGACCCGCCCTTGATCACGGTCGGCACGAAGAACGCCGCGCCGGCGTGACTCAGCGGCGTGCACATCAAGAAGCGGGGGCTCTGCGGCCACTCCCACTCGGCGAGCTGGACCTGCGTCATCGTCGCCATCGCCGCAGCCGTGCCGATCACGCCCTTGGGCTTGCCGGTCGTGCCCCCGGTGTAGGTGATCGAGACGATGTGGTCGGGCGGCAGCACCGGGGCCCGCAGCGGCCGCGCATCGAATGTCGCGGCCGTCGCCACCAGGTCGGTCCCGACGTGCTGGAGCTCCTCCGGCACCGGGCCGATGGTGAGCACCTGGGTGAGGCCCGGGCACTTCTCGAGCAGCGCCAGCGCGCGCTCGGTGAAGTGGGGATCGATGATCAAGGTCGTGATCCCCGCGTCGTTGATGACGTAGGCGTGGTCGTCGGCGGAGCCCAGCGGGTGCAGCGACGTGCGCCGGTAGCCCTGCGTCTGGCCGGCACCCAGGATGAACAGCACCTCCGGCCGGTTCAGCGCCAGCAACGCGGCCGACGTACCCGCCCCGGCGCGGAGCGCCTCGAACGCCTGCACGTAGCGCGACATCTGCTCGGCCACCTCGCCGCCCGTGAGCGTCGTGTCGCCGAGGTGCATGACCTCCTGGTCGCGGTGGCGCTTGAGCGCGGCCACCATCAGGTTGCCGTTGTGGGTCCCGGTGCGCATGCGGTCCGTCGCGGTGGAGGTCACCGGAGCAGGCTAGAACGTGTTCTAGGTTCGGGCAACGGGGGTTGAGCCGGCCGCCGGCGACCCCGAGGCTGTCCTCATGACCCGCTACGTCGACCTGGCGCCCGAGGGCGCGTCCGTCGGCCGCTGCGTGGTGCTGCCCGGGCGGCAGTACACCGCCGACGGCCCGCTGCTCTTCTTCACCACCCAGGTCGCCCTCGACCATGGCTGGGACGTGCGCCAGGTGTGGTGGGAGGCGCCGGCCCGGGGCGGCGGCGCCGACGAGCTCGCGTGGGTCGGCGACCAGCTCGACGCGGCCGTCGGGGGCTACGACGGACGAGTGCTGGTCGTCGGCAAGTCGCTCGGGACACTGGCCGCCGCACGCGCGGCAGCACGCGGGTACGACGCCGCGTGGCTCACCCCGCTGCTCAACGAGCCCGACGCCGCCGCACCGCTGCTCACCTACCCGGCCGCGCAGCTCGTCGTCACCGGTTCGGAGGACCCGTACCTCAGCCGGGACGTGCTCGACTCCCTTCCGGGCGAGCGCCGCGTCGTCGCGGGCGACCACGTCCTCCGGGTCCCCGGCGACGTCGCGGCTTCGGTGGCGAGCCACGGGCTCGTCGCCCGGGTGTTCGACGCCTGGCTGGCGGGCCTGGCATGAGCGTGGATCGGTCCGTCGCGTTGCCGGTGCTCGCTGGCGAAGGGGCGCGCGGCCCGTGCGGGGGTGGCGTTCCGCGGGGGGCTCTGTTGGCGTTTGTCAGGGGTTGCAACCCCTGACACGCGACGGGATACCCGGCTGACCGGGTATCCATCCCGGTCAGCCGCCTCGGCTAGAACCCGCCGAAGTCGAAGCCGCCGCCGTCGAAGCCGCCCGCGTCGCCACCGCCGTCGAAGCCGCCGCCGGCGTCACCCCCGCCGGAGTCACCGCCGTCGCCCCCGCCACCGTCACCGCCGCCGTCACCGTCACCACCGCCGTACCCGCCGTCGCCGAAGCCGCCGAACATCATGCCGCCCATGAACATCCAGGTCAGCGGGCCGAAGGCGCCGAAGTAGCCGGCGGCGTAGGGCTCGTAGGCGCGGCCGCCCTGGTAGTACGGCACCCGCTGGGCCCCGACCATCACCTTGCGGGTGTCGGGGTCGGCGCCGGCGCGCACTCGCTCGGCGTCCAGGGCGCATGCGGGGACGTCACGCTCGACGCCGTCGGGCGGGACATAGGGCACATCGGTCACCGACGGCCCGTGGCGCGGGTCGAAGAAGCACGGCGCGCGGCGGGTCGGCAGCGGCTCGCCGACGACCCGGGCGCGCACGCAGGAGATCGCGTAGCGGCCGTCCTCGATGATCTCGGTGACGTGGCGGACGTCGTCGGGGCGGGTCAGCGCGTCGCCGGCCGCCTTGGCCGACTCGTAGGAGTCGAGGGCCCGCTGGTAGTCGGCGTTGGCGCCGGCGTCCAGCTGGTGCCCGGCCATCTCCGCATCGAGCTGGCGCAGGTCCTCGCCCAGGGCGGTGATGTCCTCGAAGGCGAGCTTGCGGACCGGGGCGAGCTCCGCCTCGCGGCGGGTGAGCTCACCGGACTGCTTGCGCCGCTCGGCCACGAGCCACACCGCGGCGACCGCCGCGACCACCAGCAACAACAGGATCAGGTCCATTCCCGGATCCTACGTCGGCACGCCAGCGCGCCCGGGTCTTGAGGACGCTCCCGACGCGCCCCGCGGGTGGACCGAAGGCCATACGCGGGCCCGGTGCCGGCGGTAGCGTGGGGCCGCCGACGGCACACCAGGTGTCGCAGACGAAGGAGCACGACCGGATGAGCTTCATGGACAAGGTGCGCGGTCAGTTCATCGACATCGTCGAGTTCCTCGACGACAGTCGCGACACGATCGTGTGGCGGTTCCCCCGCCAGGGCAACGAGATCAAGAACGGCGCCCAGCTGATCGTCCGCGAGGGTCAGACGGCGGTGTTCGTGAGCGAGGGCCAGATCGCCGACGTCTTCACCCCGGGCACCTTCGAGCTCACCACCCAGAACCTGCCGATCCTCAGCACGATCAAGGGGTGGAAGTACGGCTTCGACTCGCCGTTCAAGGCCGAGGTCTACTTCGTCGGCACTCGGCAGTACACCGACCTGAAGTGGGGCACCCAGAACCCCTTCACCGTGCGCGACGCGGAGTTCGGAATGGTGCGCCTTCGTGCCTTCGGCACGTACGCGCTGCGGGTCACCGACGCCGCAGTCCTGCTGCGGCAGCTCGTGGGGACCGACCCGGACTTCCGCACCGACGAGGTGTCGGAGTTCCTGCGCCAGAACATCGTCGCGGCGGTCACCTCGGCCCTCGCCACGGCCAACGTCCCGATGCTGGACCTGGCTGCGAACCAGCAGGCGATCTCGCAGCAGCTCGTCGGGACGTTGAGCGCCAGCCTGGCGGAGTTCGGCATCGCGCTGCCGCGCTTCGTCATCGAGAACATCTCGGTGCCTCCCGAGGTCGAGGAGGCGCTGGACAAGCGCAGCCAGATGGGCATCCTCGGCAACCTCGACCAGTACACGAAGTTCCAGGCCGCCAACGCGCTGGAGGACGCCGCCAACAACCCGGGGGCCGCCGGGCAGGGCACCGGCATGGTCGTGGGGATGGGTCTGGGACAGGCGGCGGCCGGTGCCGTCGCCGGCGCCCAGCAGGCCGCCCCGGCCAGCCCCCCGCCGCTCCCGGGCGGGGGTGGTACGCAGTGGTACATCGCCGTCAACGGTCAGCAGGCAGGCCCCTTCGCGGCCTCCGCGCTGCCCGCCAAGGTCGCCGCCGAGCAGCTGAGCCGCGAGACGCTGGTGTGGTGTGAGGCGATGTCCTCCTGGCAGCCCGCCGGCGAGGTGCCGGAGCTGGCCGGGCTCTTCGCGAGCACCCCGCCGCCGCTTCCCCCGGAGGCATGAGCATGTCCAGCACGCCTCCCCCGCTCACGCCGAGCGAGGCGCTGTTCGCGTCCTGCCCGACGTGTGGCTCCCAGGTGACCTACGCCCCGGGCACGACGCTCCTTCGCTGCGGCGCGTGCGGTGCCGAGCACAGCATCGAGGCCGGCGCCGACACCACCGTCGACGAGCACTCCTTCGACGAGTGGATGGCGCGCAACTCCCACGCCAAGGTGGCACTGCTCGGCAAGCAGGTCCTGCGCTGCCAGGGATGCGGGGCGCAGGTCGAGACCTTCGACCTGGCCGAGACCTGCCAGTTCTGCAGCGGCCACCTGATCGCGCTCTCGACGCCCGACGGGGTGGTGGCCCCCGAGGCGGTGGTCCCGTTCGAGGTCGACAGCGGCGCCGCCCAGAAGGCCTTCAAGGGCTGGATCGGCTCGCGGTGGTTCGCACCCAACGCACTGAAGAAGATCGGCTCGACCGAGTCGCTGGTCGGCACCTACGTCCCCCACTGGACCTTCGACGCCCGGACCGCGACGGACTACCGGGGCGAGCGTGGGGAGCACTACTACGTCACCAAGACCCGGCAGGTCTCCGACGGCAAGGGCGGCACCCGCACCGAGACCTACCAGGAGCGGCACACCCGGTGGTACGACGCCCAGGGGCACGTCACGCGCGCCTTCGACGACGTGCTCGTCCCGGCGACCGAGCGCCTACCGCAGAAGCGCCTCGACGAGATGGGGCCCTGGCGCCTCGAGACGGCCGTCGCCTACCAGCCCGAGTACCTCTCGGGCTACTCCGCACTGCGGTACGACGTCGAGCCGCAGGACGGCTCGACCCAGGCTCGGGAGGAGATGCGCGGCACCATCGAGCAGGACGTGCGCAGCGACATCGGCGGCGACGAGCAGCGCGTGCACCACCTGGACGTGACCTACGCCCAGGTGCTGTTCAAGCTGGTGCTGCTGCCGCTGTGGCTGGCGACGTACCTGCACGCGGGCAAGCAGTGGCAGGTGATGGTCAACGCCCACACCGGCAAGGTCACCGGCGACCGCCCCTACTCCGCGGTGAAGATCACCCTCGCGGTCCTGGTCGCCCTGGTCGTGATCGCCCTGGTGGTGCTCCTGGTGATGAACGCCCGGGACTCCTCGGCCACCGGGGCGATCGGCGCGGCGATCGGCGGCCTGTCACCGGGGTAGCGCCGGCCCGTCAGCCGGCCCGTCAGCCGGCCCGTCAGCCAGCCCGTCAGCCAGCACCGTCCAAGACGGCTCGCAGCCTGGCGGCGAAGGCCTCCGGCTGTCCGGCGTACCCGTGCTCGCCGCCGAGGAACCCGCCGTGGTGGCTGGGGAACACGGTCGCCTCCTGGCCGAGCAGCGCGGCGGTCGCGAGGGACGTGCGTCCGGTGAAGGTGCCGGCCGACTCCTCCCCCACGGCGACCACGACCCGGGTGGGCGCGGCCGCCAGGGCTGCCGCGTCCGGCCGGTACCCGCTGACGGCCCACGAGCGGTCCGAGAGCAGGGGGTCGTCACGGGTGCCGTCGTCCTCGCTCGGCAGCCCGAAGGACGCCGGGTCCGGCGCGGGGCGCGCGAAGTACTCGTCGGTGTACTCCCCCTGCCAGGAGGTCATCGCGATGAAGGTCGCCATGCCCGCGCCCATCCCGCTGGCCTCGTAGGCGTCGCGCACGGCCGCGCGGGCGCGCTCGGCGGCCTCGGCGTCGGGCAGCACCGGGATCAGCGGCGGCTCGTGCGCGACCAGCGCGAGCACGTCGCCGGGGTACGCCGTGACGAGCGCGAGGCCGGTCACCGCGCCGCCGCTGCTGCCGAACAGGTCCACGGGGCCGGCTCCGAGCGCCTCCACGAGCGCGTGCAGGTCCTCGGCCTGCGACTCCGGCGTGTGGTCGAGCCGTCCGTCCTTGCGGGTGCTGCGGCCCAGGCCGCGGGGGTCGTAGGTGACCACCGTGCGGTCCGGGAGCAGCGAGGCCAGCGTGGCGAACCCGCCGGCGTCCATCGGCTGGCCGACGAGGAGCAGCGGGGGTCGTCCGTCGGCGGTGGGCAGCGGGCCGTGGACGTCGTAGGCGAGGTCGACCTCGGGGGTCTCGAGCACATAGGTGGTGGACATGCCCCTGTGGACCGGAGCCGCCTCGTGAACTCATCGCTCCGGGGGCCGGACCAGCCAGGCGCACAGGCCCCACAGCGCGATGAACATGGCGTTGATGCCGAGGACGTCGACGACCGAGGAACCCTCCGGTGGGAGCCCCATGGCGAGAGCCACAGCGGTGACTGCCGCCTGGGTCGCGGCGGTGGCGAGCAGCGTCAGCGCCATCCCGGGCGACCTGAGCCGGGAGAGGGTGGCGCCGAGCACCAGGACGGCGAGGACGGCGGCGTAGACCCGGTCCGGGCGTCCCCCAGGCCCCAGGATGCCGAGGGCGCCCGAGGCGAGCACCAGGAAGAGCGCCGTCGCGCCGGTGAGGGCGAGACCGAGCCGGTGGCGAGTCATCGGTCCACGTCCGGTGCCGAGGTCATGCGTCCGACGCTAGGGACGGCGCCGGTGAGGAGGTGGTCAGGACGTGTGGAGGTCCTGTGCAGGTTGCCGCGCGAGGCGCCACTCGCGGGCGAGGTGGAGTGCCACCAGCCCCAGCACTGCACCGATCGCCGACCCGACACTGTTGGCCAGCCAGTCGTTGGTCGAGCACGAGCGTCCCAGCGCGGGCACCAGCGCCTGGACGGCCTCCACCGCCGCCGAGAGGCCGGTGCCGAAGGCCAGGGCCAGCGCCGGGCTCCGCGTCGCCACCGCAGCGAGCAGCACCGGAGCGACGAAGAGGACGACGTTGGCGGCCAGCTCGACCCGTGCGATCGTGGGCACGCTCCACGCCACCTCGCAGCGCCAGTACAGCTCCCGGTCCACCGGCACCAGGGTCAGCAACGCCACCGGCACGAGCGAGGCGCAGGCGAGCGCCCAGGCCAGCCCCCGCCGGGTGCTCAGCCAGGCCCCCGCGAACGGTCCGACGACGAGCAGCAGCGTGAGCGCCGCCGGGGACAGCCACGGGTGCTCGACGAGGATGCTGGTGATCACGAGTCGAGCCTAGGATCCGTCTCCGAGCGCGGCCTCCACCCTGGGTACCGACGCGTGGCCGCAGGTGCCGGCTCAGCCCAGCAGGCGGCGCACCTCGGGCGAGGAGTAGAACGGCTCGAGCCGGGCGCGCACCAGCCGCTCCAGGTCGCCGGCGTCCCGCAGCGCGTCCACGACGCCGGGCGCGAGTCGCACCAGGTCGGCGACCAGCTCGTCGCGGTCCAGGTCGAGCTCGTCGAGCAGCTCGGGTGCGGTATAGCCGCCGAAGCGCTCGAAGAGGGCGTCCACGACGGCGTCTCCGAGGCGCGCGACCTCCTCGTGGGCGAGGGTGGAGACGACGAGCTCGTGCACGGCGTCCACCACCCCGGCGAGCTCCTCGCGCGTCGCCGGGTCCTCCACACCGACGACCGGCCGCTCGGCCGCGAGGTCCCAGACCTGCAGGACCGCCTCGCGGGTCGTCGGGTCGCGCAGCGTCTCGATCACGATCCGGTTGAGGCGGCCCACGGCGAAGGAGCCGCCCTTGCCGACGGTGTCGCCGATCAAGCCCTCGAACTGCTTGTCGGCGGCGCCCATCATCCGCGACGCCGCGCTCGTCCCGAACGACATCAGGCTGCCCAGGCCCGGCACCTTGTCGGCGACGGCCTTGTTGGCCTGCAGCACCTCACCGACGATGCGGCCCATGAAGCGCGAGGCCATCGTGCCCACCAGGGGGCTGGCCGTCAGCCGTCCCAGGCCGCGCTCCAGGGCCGGCGTGAGCGCCAGGAGCTCGTCGAGCACGGCCGCGACCTGGTCGCGGTCGACGAGGTCGCCGAGCGGGTACGCCGCCGCCGGGCCGTCGTACACGACCTGGGCGACGAGCTCGACGAAGCCGCCGACGGCGGCGCTGCCGGGCACCGTCGCGAGCGAGCGCGCGACGATCTCCTTGACGGCGTCGGCGTCGACCAGGTCCCCGATCGGGTGCCGGCCGGCGGCCTCGAGGGCGTCCTGCGCCAGCCGGGTCACCGTCTCGGCCAGCCGGTCACCGCTCAGGTGCTCGAGGTGGAAGGCGACCTGGGCATCGAGGAGCTGCTGCGCGAGGGACTCACTGGTGGGCACGGCATGACCGTACGGGAGCCGGGTCAGACGTCGGCGACCAGCGGGACCACCTCGGTGCCGAGCAGCTCGATGCCGCGCAGCAGGTCTGCGTGGGCCAGTCGCGGGTTGGTCATCTGCAGCGAGAGCCGGTCCACGCCGCCCAGCTGGTCGGCGACCCGGAGGATCTTGTCGGCCACGGTCTGCGGGTCACCCATGAAGAACGCGCCGTCGGGGCCCGACGTCGCGTCGAACTGCGCTCGCGTGGGCCGCGGGAAGCCGCGCTCGCGAGAGACCGTCGTGAACATCTCCTCCCAGCCCGGGTAGATGGTGTCGGCGGCGACCTGGGTGCTCTCGGCCACGAAGCCGAACACGTGCAGCCCGACCTGGAGCCGCTCGGGGGGGTGGCCGGCCTGCGCACCGGCGCGCCGGTAGAGGTCGACGAGCGGGGCGAACTGGCGCGGCTCCCCACCGATGATCGCGACCATCAGCGGCAGGCCGAGCAGCCCCGCCCTGGCGAACGACTCCGGGGTGCCGCCGACACCGACCCAGATCGGGAGCGGGTTCTGCAGCGGTCGCGGATACACCCGCTGCCGGTCCAGGGCCGGCCGGTGCCGCCCGGACCAGGTGACCTCCTCCTCGTCGCGCAGACGCAGCAGCAGCTCGAGCTTCTCGGTGAAGAGCGAGTCGTAGTCGGCCAGGTCCAGCCCGAACAGGGGGAACGCCTCGGTGAACGAGCCGCGACCCACGACCAGGTCGATCCGGCCCTTCGAGAGCAGGTCGAGGGTGGCGAACTGCTGGAATACCCGCACCGGGTCGGCCGCGCTCAGCACGGTCACGGCGCTGCCGAGCCGGATCCGCGCGGTGCGGGCGGCCGCAGCGGCGAGGATCACCGGGGGCGCGGAGTCGTAGTACTCGCTGCGGTGGTGCTCCCCGATCCCGAACGAGTACAGGCCGACCCGGTCGGCGAGCGCGATCTCCTCGAGGAGATGCTCCAGGCGCTCCGCGGGCCCGACGACGTGGCCCGTCCTCGGGTCGGTGACGGTGGACACGAAGCTGTCGACGCCGAGATGCATGCTGCGATTCAAGCAGCATGCAACGATTCGGGCCGCCCGAGCGTCATAGCGGGTAAACCTGGGGGGCTCGATGTACGTGAGGTGTGCCGCACTGGCGGCGACGCTGGTCCTGGCCCTGTCCGCGTGCACCGGCCACGAGGACGGGCCTCCGTCGCCGGCGGCCGCCGACCGGGCGGCCGCCGCGGCCGACGCCGCCGCCGCCTTCGTCGCGTTCGCGCAGGGCGAGGAGTCGCAGGTGCGGTGGGCGGGCGTCGTCCGCTACTACCTGCACGGCGCCCTGGTGGCGGAGTTCGCCTCCTCCTTCGCCGACGACCCCGACACCTGGGACGGCTGCCACCTCGGCGACACCACGCACGAGGGTCGCCGGTGCCCCGTCTCCCCGCTCACCGCGATCGCCGGATCCCTGGCCCCGGGAGCGGCCCCGACGGTGGAGGACGAGGCACCGATCACCGTGGGCTGCAGCGCCGACCTGCCGGAGCCTGACGTCGACGCAGCCGCGCTGGCGTGGATCAGACCGGACCCGGCCCGGCGCGACTGCTTCAGCGACTACGCGGTCACCCTCTACTTCGACGCCGACGAGCGGGTGAGCGCGGTCGACCTGGCGCTGAGCGGTCCCTAGCCGCTAAGCCAGCACCTCGGCGATCGTGCGGACCTCGGCGGCGTCACGGCAGCTGAGCAGCAGCGTCGTCACGCCGGTCTCCTCCCACTGCGCCGCGCGCTCCTTGACCTCGGAGGCGGTGCCGATGATGTGCATGTCGTCGACGATCTCGTCGGGGATGAGCGCGACCGCCCGGCCCTTCTCACCTTCCAGGTAGAGCCGCTGCACCTCGCCGGCCAGCGCCTCGTGGCCCATCCGCTCGAAGACCTGCTTGTGGAAGTTCTGGTCCTTCGCGCCCATCCCGCCCATGTAGAGCGCGACGACCGGCTTCAGGGCGTCGACGACCACGCCCTTCTCCTCGCGACCGGACACGATCTGGACGTGGCAGGTGGCCGCGATCTCGAAGTCGTCGCGCGTCCGGCGGGCGCCCGGCCGCGCGAAGCCCTCGTCGAGCCAGGACTGGTACATCGCCGCGGAGCCGGGTGTGTAGAAGATCGGGATCCAGCCGTCGGCGATCTCGGCGGTCTGCGCGACGTTCTTCGGGCCCTCGGCGCCGAGCCAGATCGGGATGTCGGCGCGTAGCGGGTGCACGATCGGCTTGAGCGCCTTGCCCAGGCCGACCGCGCCCGGTCCGGCGTACGGCAGGGGGTGGTGCGGCCCGTCGTTGGTGACCTTCTCCTCGCGGGCGAGGACCTGGCGGATGATGTCGACGACCTCGCGGGTGCGCGCCAGCGGTTGGGAGAAGGGCTGGCCGTACCAGCCCTCGACGACCTGCGGGCCGCTCACGCCCATGCCAAGCACGACCCGGCCGCCGCTGAGGTGGTCGAGGGTCAGGGCGTGCATCGCGATCGAGGTCGGGCTGCGCCCCGACATCTGCACGATCGAGGTCCCGAGTCGGACGCGGGACGTCTCGCGACCCCACCACGCCAGAGGCGTGAACGCGTCAGAGCCCCACGCCTCCGCGGTGAAGATCGCGTCGAAGCCGGCCTCCTCCGCCGCCGCGACGAGCTCCGCCGTGCCCGTCGGGGGCTGGGCGCCCCAGTAGCCGAGCTGCAGTCCGAGCCTCATCCCCCCACCCTCCCAAACGCTTGCCTGGAAATCTAGAACGTGTTTCACTTCTGACCCATGTCCCGCACCCTGTCCGCGCCCGTCACGGTCGCCTTCGACTACACCCGATCGACCGGGCCGGTGCTCGGCCGCTTCTTCACCGGACTGCGCGACGGCGTGCTCGTCGGCGGCCGCACCTCCGAGGGCGAGGTGGTCGTCCCGCCGCTTGAGTACGACCCGGTCACCCACGAGCAGACCGCCGCGCTTGTCGAGGTCCAGCCCGTCGGGACGGTCACGTCGTGGTCCTGGGTGCCCGAGCCGGTCGCCGGACAGCCGTTCGACCGGCCGTTCGCGTTCGCGCTGGTCACCCTCGACGGTGCGACGCGGCCCATGCTGCACGCCGTCGATGTCGCCTCCCCCGGCGAGATCCGCACCGGCATGCGGGTGCGGGTGCGCTGGGCCGAGGAGCGGGTCGGGCACATCAACGACATCGCGTGCTTTGAGCCCGAAGCCGGCCGCGACGAAGGAGCGGGCGGCGCGCCGGGCGATGGTCGAGCGCGACCGCGGCCGAGGGACGAGGCCGCGACGGAGCTGTCGAGACCCGGTGAGGTCCCCACCGACGGTGGGGACGAGCAGGGGGACGTGACCGGGGTGATCACGCCGGTCTCGCTCGACTACGTGTACGCCGCCTCGCCGGAGGAGTCGACGTTCTACCGCGGTCTCGACGAGGGCCGCATCCTGGCCCAGCGCTGCCCCACCTGCGACAAGGTCTACGTGCCGCCGCGCAGCGCCTGCCCCACCGACGGGACGCCGACCGAGGGCGAGGTGGAGCTCAACGGGCTGGGCACCATCACGACGTTCTGCATCGTCAACGTGCCGTTCCTCGGCCAGAAGATCACGCCGCCGTACGTCTCGGCGTATGTGCTGCTCGACGGCGCCGACATCGCCCTGCTCCACCTGATCCTGGGGGTGCCGGCCGACGAGGTCCGCATGGGCATGCGCGTCAAGGCCGTGTGGAAGCCCCGGGAGGAGTGGGCCTACTCGCTCGAGAACATCGACCACTTCGCGCCCACCGGCGACCCGGACGCGGACTACGACACCTACAAGCGCCACCTCTGAGGACGAGAAGATGAGAGACGTCGCCGTCGTCGGGTTCGCCCAACGGCAGATGCCGGACTTCGACGGGTCGCCGACCTGCGTGGAGATGCTGGTCCCGATCCTGGCCGAGTGCTACGAGCAGACCGGCTGGACCCGGCGCGACGTCGGGTTCTGGTGCTCGGGCTCCTCGGACTACCTGGCCGGGCGCTCGTTCTCGTTCGTACAGGCCGTCGACGCGATCGGCGTGACGCCGCCGGTCAACGAGTCGCACGTCGAGATGGACCTGGCCTGGGCGATGTACGAGGCCTGGGTCAAGATCCAGACCGGCGAGGTGGACACCGCCGTGGTCTACGCGTTCGGCAAGAGCTCCGCCGGTGTCCTGCGCCGCACCCTCGCACTTCAGCTCGACCCCTACACGCTCACCCCGCTGTGGCCCGACACCGTGTCGCTGGCCGGCCTGCAGGCACGTGCCGGTATCGACGCCGGGCTCTGGGACGAGCGAGCGATGGCCGAGGTCGTGCACCGCTCCCTCACCGACGCCGAGACGAACGACCACGCGATCCGCAAGGGTGGCTCCTCGGTCGAGGCCCTGCTCGCCCGCCCGATGTACGCCGACCCGCTGCGCAAGCACGACTGCGCCCCGGTCACCGACGGCGCGGCCGCCCTGGTGCTCGCCGCCGGCGACGGCGCCCGCGACGTACGGGACCGGCCGGCCTGGATCACCGGCCTGTCCCACTTCGTCGACTCCCCCGGGCTCGGCACCCGCGACCTCACCCGCGCCCCCAGCGCCGCCCACGCCGCCGAGAAGGTCGACCTCGCCGGCGTCGAGGTGGCCGAACTGCACGCGCCGTTCAGCCACCAGGAGCTGGTCCTGCGCCGCGAGCTCGGCCTCGCCGACGACGTGCGCATCAACCCCTCGGGCGGCGCCCTCACGAGCAACCCGATGTTCTCCGGCGGCGGCATCCGCATCGGCGAGACCGCGCAGCGGATCTGGTCCGGCGAGATCGGCAAGGGGGTCGGCCACGCCACGTCCGGCACGGCCCTGCAGCAGAACCTCCTGTGCGTCCTGGACGCCAGCACCGGAAAGGACGGAGCCTGATGGGCAAGCAGCCCGCCGCCGTGGTCGGCATCGGCCAGACCCATCACCGCGCCAAGCGCGAGGACCTCTCCATGGCGGGCCTGTGCCGCGAGGCCATCGACCGGGCCCTCCTGGACGCGGACCTCACCCTCGACGACATCGACGCGATCGTCGTGGGCAAGGCGCCGGACCTGTTCGAGGGCGTGATGATGCCCGAGCTCTTCCTCGCCGAGTCCCTCGGCGCGGCGGGCAAGCCGCTGCTGCGCGTGCACACCGCCGGCTCGGTCGGCGGCTCGACCGCGATCGTGGCGGCCTCGCTGGTGCAGTCCGGCGTGCACAAGCGAGTGCTGACCGTGGCCTACGAGAAGCAGTCGGAGTCCAACGCGATGTGGGCGCTGTCGGTGCCGCTGCCGTTCAACATGCCGGTGCACGCAGGCGCGGGCGGCTACTTCGCGCCGCACGTGCGCTCCTACATCCGCCGCTCCGGGGCGCCCACCCACGTCGGCGCGATCGTCGCCGCCAAGGACCGCAACAACGCCCTGAAGAACCCCTACGCCCACCTGCACAACGAGGGGACCACCGTCGAGTCGGTGCTGGCCTCCACGATGCTGTGGGACCCGATCCGCTACGACGAGACCTGCCCGTCCTCCGACGGCGCCTGCGCGCTGGTCATCGTCGACGAGGACACGGCCACTGCCTCCCCCAACCCCGCGTGGATCCACGGCACGGTGATGCGCTCGGAGTCGACCTCGGCCGCCGAGCGCGACCAGGTCAACCCGCAGGCATCCCGCGACGCCGCGGCGTACCTGTGGAAGCAGGCCGGGATCACCGACCCGTTCACGGAGATCGACGCCGCCGAGATCTACGTGCCGTTCTCGTGGTTCGAGCCGATGTGGCTCGAGAGCCTCGGCTTCGCCGGCGAGAGCGAGGGCTGGAAGCTCACCGAGTCGGGCGAGACCGCCATGACGGGGCGGCTGCCGGTGAACTGCTCCGGTGGCGTGCTGTCGTCCAACCCGATCGGCGCGTCCGGCATGCTGCGCTTCGGCGAGGCCGCACTGCAGGTGCGCGGTGCCGCCGGCGAGCACCAGGTCGACGGCGCGCGCCGGGCGCTGGGCCATGCCTACGGCGGCGGCTCGCAGTTCTTCGCGATGTGGGTCGTGGGCGCGGACAAGCCGACGAGCCGAGCGTTCGCCCACCGCGAACGACGCGGACGCGGGCGCCGCGGCGGGCCTAGGCTCCGTCCATGGGTGAGCTGATCTCGTTCCCGAAGCCGGTCGCGGCCCCCGAGCCGACGGCCGAGCCGCTCTGGCGCGAGGCCGTGGGCCGCGAGCTGCGAGACGCACGGACCGCCGACGGCCGGACCCTGGCCGACGTGGCGGGCGACGCCGGCGTGTCCACGCAGTACCTCTCCGAGGTCGAGCGCGGCCGCAAGGAGCCGAGCTCGGAGGTGCTCTCCGCCGTGACCGGAGCGCTCGGGCTGCGGCTCGTCGACCTCACCGCCCGGGTGACCCGCCGGCTCGCCGCCCGGCCGAGCGGCCCGGTCTGCCTCGCCGCCTGATCAAGGAAGCAGCAGCTGGATCCCAGGTTGCGCGCAGGGGTCATGCTGTGAGCGGAGACGGCTTGCGGCTGCCCAGGACGGCGTCCGCCAGGCCGTAGGCGACGGCCTCCTCCGCGCTCAGGATGAGGTCGCGCTCGGTGTCCTCGCGCAGCCGCTCGACGCTCTGGCCGGTGTGCCGCGCCAACACCAGCTCCATCTCCGCGCGCAGCCGGACGATCTCCTTGGCCTGCAGCGCCAGATCCGGGAGCGTGCCCTGTCCCCCGCCCGAGGGCTGGTGCAGGACCACGCGCGAGCGCGGCAGGACGGTACGCCGCCCGGCCGCCCCGCCCGCGAGCAGGAGCGCAGCCGACGACGCGGCCTGCCCGACGCAGGTCGTCCCGACCGGGGAGTGGATGAACTGCATCGTGTCGTAGATCGCCAGCGTCGCGGTCACCGAGCCGCCCGGGGAGTTGAGGTACAGATCGATCTGGGTGTCGGGGCGCTCCGACTCGAGGTGCAGCAGCTGGGCGATGACGACGTTGGCCACGCCGTCGTCGATCTCGGTCCCGACGTAGACGATGCGGTCGCTCAGCAGCCGGCTGTAGATGTCGACGGCCCGCTCGCCGCGCGGGGTCTTCTCGACGACGCTGGGGATCGTGTAGCTGCTCATCGGTGGATCCCGAAGCTCGCGCTGCCACGGGCCGGCGTGACGGCCTCGAGGTCGGTCAGGACCTCGTCGACGAAGCCGTAGGCCTGCGCCTCCTCCGCGGTGAACCACCGGTCGCGCAGAGCGTCCCGTTCGACCTTCTCCACCGGCTGGCCGGTGTGTTCGGCGATGAGCCCCATCACCACATTCTTGGTGTGCTCGAGGTTCTCGGCCTGGATCTCGATGTCGATGGCGGTGCCGCCGATGCCGGCGGAGCCCTGGTGCATCAGGACCCGGGAGTGCGGCAGCGCGTAGCGCTTGCCGGGCGCGCCGGCCGAGAGCAGGAACTGGCCCATGCTCGCCGCGAGGCCCAGCGCCAGCGTGCTGACGTCGTTGGGGATGAGCCGCATGGTGTCGTAGATCGCCAGCCCGGAGGAGACCGAGCCGCCGGGCGAGTTGATGTAGAGGCTGATGTCGCGGTGCGGGTCCTCGGCCGCGAGCAGGAGCAGCTCGGCGCACAGCCGGTTGGCGATCGCGTCGTCGACCTCCTGGCCGAGGACGATGATCCGCTGCTGGAGCAGCCGGCCGGTCAGCTGGTCGTCGTAGGAGCCGGTCAGGGCCGGAGTGGCGGGAGTGGTCATGCCGCCAGCCTGTCCGCCGTACGCCGTGAGAGCCAGGGATTCTGCCGAGGGCGGTTCTGCCGACAGCGGCAGGACTCCGTAGGCTCGTGGCGTGATCGAGCTCCGTACCCCGACCCAGATCGAGCAGATGCGCCCCGCCGGCCGCTTCGTCGCCTCGGTCATCACCGCGCTGTCCGAGAAGGCCGACGTCGGGGTCAACCTGCTCGAGCTCGACGCGCTGGCCCACGACATGATCCGCGCCGCGGGAGCCGAGTCCTGCTACATCGACTACCACCCGTCGTTCGGCGCCATGCCGTTCGGCAAGGTGCTGTGCACCTCGGTCAACGACGCGGTCCTGCACGGCCTCCCCCACGACTACGTGCTGCAGGACGGCGACCTGCTCTCGGTCGACTTCGCCGCCAGCGTCGATGGGTGGGTGGCCGACTCCGCGTTGTCCGTGGTCGTCGGCACCCCGCGCCAGGAGGACCTCGACCTGATCGAGACCACCGGCCGCGCACTGGACGCGGGCATCGCGGCCGCGACGGTCGGGAACCGGATCGGCGACATCTCCGCCGCGATCGGCGGGGTCGCGCGCGACGCCGGCCTGCGGGTCAACCTGCAGTTCGGCGGCCACGGCGTCGGTCGCACCATGCACGGCGACCCGCACATCGCCAACGACGGGCGCGCCGGCCGCGGTCTCAAGCTCCGCCCCGGCCTGGTCATCGCCATCGAGCCGTGGTTCCTGCACACCACCGACGAGATCTACATCGACAAGGACGGCTGGACGATCCGCAGCCAGGACGGCTCCCGCGGCGCCCACATGGAGCACACCGTCGCGATCACCGCCGACGGCCCGCTCATCCTCACCGCCCGGGACTGACGCCGCCTCAGCCGGCGACGACCTCGAGCAGCTGCTCGCCCCACTTGTCGAGCTTGCCCGCGCCGATGCCCGAGATCGTGGCGAGCTCGTCGAGCGAGGCCGGGGTCATGGCGGCGACGCTGCGCAGGGTGGCGTCGTGGAAGACGACGTACGCCGGGAGGCCGGCGTCCTTGGCGGTGGCGGCCCGCCAGGCGCGCAGCCGCTCGAACAGCTCCTCGCCGGGCGTGTCCAGTGCGACGGCGCCGGCGACCTTGCTCTTGGCGGCCCGCCGCCGGCTCGGTGCCCGGGCCTCGGTGCGCAGGGAGACCGCCCGCTCCCCGCGCAGCACGGAGTTGGACTCCTCGGTCAGCTCGAGGGTGCCGTAGCCGTCGGTGCCGACCGCGAGCAGGCGTTGGGCCAGGAGCTGGCGGACGACGCCGCGCCAGCCCGCCTCGTCGAGCTCGGTCCCGATGCCGAACACCGTGAGCGAGTCGTGCCCCAGCGAGGTGACGCGCTCGGTGGCCCGGCCGAGCAGGATGTCGATGACGTGCCCGGCGCCGTAGCGCTGGCGGCGCTGCGCCAGGCGCACCACCGCCGAGAGCAGCTTCTGGGCGGGGACCGTCCCGTCGAACGTCGCCGGCGGGGTGAGGCAGGTGTCGCAGTTGCCGCAGGGCTCGCCGTCCTGACCGAAGTAGGCCAGGAGCTGTCGGCGGCGGCACTGCGCGGTCTCGCACAGCGCGAGCATGGCGTCCAGGTGCTGGCCCAGGCGCCGGCGGTGGGCGGCGTCGCCCTCGGAGGTGTCGATCATCTTGCGCTGCTGGACCACGTCGGCCAGGCCGTAGGCGAGCCACGCGGTCGCCGGCAGCCCGTCCCGGCCCGCGCGGCCGGTCTCCTGGTAGTAGCCCTCGACCGACTTGGGCAGGTCCAGGTGCGCCACGAACCGCACGTCGGGCTTGTCGATGCCCATGCCGAACGCGATCGTGGCCGTGATGACGAGCCCGGGCTCGCGCAGGAACCGGCGCTGGTGGTCCGCGCGGACGCGGGCGTCCAGGCCGGCGTGGTACGGCAGCGCCGGGATGCCCTGGGCGGTGAGGTACTGCGCGGTCTGCTCCACGGACTTGCGGGAGAGGCAGTAGACGATGCCCGAGTCGCCGGCGTGCTCGGTGCGCAGCAGGTGCAGGAGCTGGGCGCGCGGGTTGTCCTTGCCGACGATGCGGTACTCGATGTTGGGGCGGTCGAAGCTCGACACGAACTGCGCCGCGCCCGTGAGGCCGAGCCGCGAGACGATCTCGCGGCGGGTCGCGTCGGTCGCCGTGGCGGTCAGCGCCACGCGCGGCACCTCCGGCCAGCGCTCGCCCAGCACGCTGAGGGTGAGGTAGTCGGGGCGGAAGTCATGGCCCCAGGAGGAGACGCAGTGGGCCTCGTCGATGGCGAACAGCGCGACCCTGCCGCGGTCGAGCAGCGCGAGCGTGTCGGGCACCGAGAGTCGCTCGGGAGCGAGGTAGAGCAGGTCGAGCTCCCCGGCGACGTACGCCTCCTCGACGGCGCGCCGCTCCGGCAGCGTCTGGGTGGAGTTGAGGTAGGCCGCACGGACGCCGAGCGCGTCGAGGGCGTCGACCTGGTCGGCCATGAGCGCGATCAGAGGTGAGATCACCACCCCCGTGCCCTCGCGGACCAGCGCCGGGACCTGGTAGCACAGCGACTTCCCCCCGCCGGTCGGCATCAGCACCAGCGCGTCGTCACCGCCGACCAGGGTGTCGATGATCGCGGCCTGCTCGCCCCGGAACGACTCGTAGCCGAAGACCGTGCTCAGCACCTCGGCCGGCGTCCGCGCAGAACTCATGGCGACCATCGTGCCGTGCCCCGCCGACGTCACCCCCATCCCACCCCGGCTTGCGGTGCATCGTCGGCTCACCGGGCCTCGACAGGCTCCGTCACGACCTCGCAAGCTCGGTCGTGGTCGCCGCTCGACCACCGACGATCGGGTCCGCTGGCGCGGCCCCGATCAGGCGTACCTGACCTGGAGCTCCTTGAGGCCGTTGACCCAGGAGTGGCGCAGGCGGACGGGGTCGGCGAGCTTGGTGATGTCGGGGGCGTGGTCGGCGAGCGCGTCGAAGATGACCCGGATCTCCTGGCGGGCCAGGTTGGCGCCCAGGCAGTAGTGCGCGCCGTGCCCCCCGAAGCCGACCTGGGGGTTGTCCTGGCGGGTGATGTCGAACCGGAAGGGGTCCTCGAACACCTCGGGGTCGAAGTTGGCGGCGGCGTAGAAGAGCGCCGCGCGCTGGCCCTTCTTGATGGTGACGCCGTTGACCTCCACGTCGGCGAGTGCGGTGCGCTGGAAGACGTTGACCGGCGTCGCCCACCGCACGACCTCGTCGACCATGGTGCTCGGCCGGTCGCGCTTCCAGATCTCCCACTGCTCGGGGTTGTCCAGGAAGGCGTTCATGCCGTGGGAGATGGCGTTGCGGGTGGTCTCGTTGCCCGCGACGGCCAGCAGGATCACGAAGTAGCCGAACTCGTCGTCGTTGAGCCCACGCTCGCCCTTGTGGGCGTTGATCAGCTTGGTGATCAGGTCGTCGCGGGGGTTGGCCTGCCGGTCGGCGGCCAGCATCATGGCGTAGCCGAGGATCTCGGCGGCGGCGACGTCGTTGCTGCCGGCGTAGTCCGGGTCCTCGCCCGCGAGCATCTGGTTGGACCAGTCGAAGAGCTTGTGCCGGTCCTCCTGCGGCACGCCGATCAGGTCCGCGATCGCCTGGAGCGGCAGCTCGGCCGCGATCTCCGCGACGAAGTCGCCGGTGCCGCGCTCCACAGCGGCCCGCACGATGCTCTTCCCGCGGGCGACCATCGTCGCCTCCAGCTCGGCGATCGAGCGCGGCGTGAAGCCGCGCGAGATGATCGCCCGGGTGGCGGTGTGCTCCGGCGGGTCCTGGTTGATCAGGATCACCCGCTGCAACTCGATCTGCTCGCGCTCCATCGCGCCGGGGAAGCGGATGATGGCCCCGTTCTCGTAGGTCGACCAGCTCTTGCTGTCCTTGGAGATCGCCGAGACATCGGCGTGTCGGGTGATGGCGTAGTAGCCGGTCCCCGACTCCGGCGAGAACCCGCTCCTGCTCGCCTCGTCCTGCTCCACCCACAGCACCGGGGCCGTACGGCGAGCGGCGGCGAACTCGTCGTACGGGACACCCTCGAGGTTGACGTCCGGGTCGGTGAAGTCGAACCCCTCGGGGATGACGTCGGTTGCGGTCACGGCGGGTCGCCTCTCATTTCTGGAACACGTTCTACCCGAACGAGACTACATACTCTCGGTATATCCGGAAAGGCTTTCCTGCCCGTCCCGGGCGGCAGGCCCAGCTCGGGGCGCTCGACCCCTTGTCGATCAATGAGAACGTGTTCTAGTTTGGCACCATGGGCACCCCGGTGATCGTCGACGCCGTCCGCACCCCTCTGGGCAAGCGGGACGGCTGGCTCGCCGGCGTCCACCCCGCGGTGCTGTTGGGGCTCGTGCAGGCGGAGGTGCTGCGCCGGGCCGGCATCGACTCCGAGCTCGTCGACCAGGTGGTCGGCGGCTGCGTCACCCAGGCCGGAGAGCAGTCCAACGACATGGTGCGTCGCGCCTGGCTCCACGCGGGCCTCGCCCAGCGCACCGGCGCCACCGCCATCGACGCGCAGTGCGGATCCGGGCAGCAGTCCGCGCACCTGGTCCATGACATGGTCGCGGCCGGCACCATCGACATCGGGATCGCCTGCGGGGTCGAGTCCATGTCGCGCATCCCCCTCGGAGCCAACGTCCCGGCGGGTCTGGGCGACCCCCGGCCGGACGACTGGACGATCGACCTGCCCAACCAGTTCGAGGCGGCGGACCGGATCGCTCGCCACCGCGGGCTGACCCGCGCCGATCTGGACGCCCTCGGGCTGACGTCGCAGCAGAAGGCCCGCACCGCAACGGACGAGGGCCGCTTCAAGCGCGAGATCGCACCGCTCGAGGCTCCCGTGCTCGACGGCCAGGGAGCCCCGAGCGGCGAGACCCGGACAGTGGACAGCGACCAGGGCCTGCGCGAGACCACGCTCGGGGGCCTGGCCGCGCTGCGCGCCGTACTGCCCGAGGGGCTGCACACCGCGGGCACGTCCTCGCAGATCTCCGACGGCGCCTCGGCGGTGCTGATCATGGACGAGGACCGCGCCCGCGAGCTCGGGGTGACGCCCCGAGCCCGGATCGTGACCCACTGCCTGGTCGGCGCCGACCCCTACTTCCACCTCGACGGGCCGATCGACGCGACCCAGCGCGTCCTCGACCGGAGCGGCATGAGCATCTCGGACTTCGACCTGTTCGAGGTCAACGAGGCCTTCGCCTCGGTCGTACTCTCCTGGGCCGGGCAGCACCGGGTCGACCTGGACCGCGTGAACGTCAACGGCGGTGCCATCGCGATCGGTCACCCCGTCGGCTCCACCGGCACCCGGCTCCTCACCACCGCCCTGCACGAGCTCGAGCGCCGCGACCAGTCGACCGCGCTCATCTCGATGTGCGCCGGCGGTGCCATGGCGACCGGCACCGTGATCGAGCGGGTCTGAGGTCCGATCGGCGCGAGATTCACCGGGTGGGCGGGGCGGAAACTCGCCCTCAGGCGCCGTAGACCGGCTCGGGGGCGGGGGCGGCGGCAAGCAGGGCGCGCAGGGCGGGGCCGACGGCGGCGGCGTCCCAGCGCCGGCCGAGGTCGTGGGCCGGGCCGTGGGACCAGCCGTTCTCGACGGTGATCCGTCCGCCGTCGACCTCGATGACCCGGCCGGTGACGTCCGCGGAGTCGACCGAGGCGAGCCAGGCCACGATCGGCGAGTTGTCCTCGGGCAGCGCCATGGTGGAGGTGTCGAAGGCACCCTCGGTCATCCGGGTGCGCGCGACCGGCGCGATGGCGTTGACGGTGATGCCGTAGCGTCCCAGCTCCTGCGCCGCGACGAGCGTCAGACCGGCGATGCCGGCCTTGGCGGCGGAGTACGTCGCCTGACCGACGGAGCCCTGGAGCCCGGCGCCCGACGACGTGTTGACGACGCGGGCGGCGCGCTGGCGGCCCGCCTTGGCCTCGGCGCGCCAGTAGGCACCGGCGTGCCGCAACGGCGCGAAGTGCCCCTTGAGGTGCACCCGGATGACCGCGTCCCACTCCTCCTCCGAGGTGTTGACCAGCATCCGGTCGCGCACGAACCCGGCATTGTTGACCAGGACGTCGAGCCCGCCGAAGGTGTCGATGGCCTGCTGCACCATCGCCTGCGCCTGGGCGAAGTCGGCGACGTCCGCGCCGTTGACGACCGCCCGCCCGCCGCCCGCCTCGATCTCGGCGACGACTCGGTCGGCGGGCGAGCCCTCCAACGGACCTCTCTGGCCCGCGAGCGAGACGCCGTAGTCGTTGACCACCACGGCGGCGCCGTGCGAGGCCAGCTCGAGGGCGTGCGCCCGGCCGATCCCGCGCCCCGCGCCGGTGACGATCGCGACGCGACCCTCGAGAATGCTGCTCACTGCTGCACCTTGGTCGCTGCGGACAAGAAGGCCGGCGGCTCGCCGCCGCCGTGACACTCGACGCTCGCGCCCGAGACGTACGACGCCAGGTCGCTGGCCAGGAACACCGCGACGTGGCCGACCTCCTCGGGCCGGGCCATGCGACCGAGCGGGATCGTCGCCTCGATCGCGGCCACCCGGGCGTCGTCGCCGTAGTGGTCGCCGGTGTGCTCGGTGCGGCACAGGCCCACGTCGATCGCGTTGACCCGCACCCGCGGCGCCCACTCGACTGCAAGGGAGCGCGTCAGCGAGTCGAGTCCGGCCTTCGCGGCGCCGTAGGCCGCCGTGCCCGGCGAGGGGCGCAGCGCCGACACCGACGAGACGTTGACGATCGCCCCGCCGCTGGGCTGTCGCTGCATCACCGCGTTGACGGCCTGGGCGCACATCAGCGGCGCCAGCAGGTTGAGACCGACCACCTTGTCGTGGAAGTGCGGCGACGCCTCCGCCGCCGGCGCGTACGGCGCACCGCCGGCGTTGTTGACCAGCACGTCCAGCCGGCCGTGCTCCGCGACGACCGCGTCGACGAGGGCGCGCACGGACTCCGGCTCCCGCACGTCGCACACATGGTGCGCCGCTCCCGACACCGGCGAGGCATCCGAGCGCGAGCAGGTCACGACCGTGGCTCCAGCGGCCAGGAACGCCCGGGTGATGCCCAGTCCGATGCCCTGGGTCCCCCCGGTGACGAGGACGGCCCGTCCGGACAGGTCCAGCGAGAGCGACATGCTGGTACGTTACCAAGCAAGCGTTAGGTTGCACAGAGAGGCCTCCATGACCATCACCTCGGAGCTGCGCGACGACCACGTCCGCGTCGTCACGATGGGCCATCCGCCCGTCAACGCGCTGACCGTCCAGGGCTGGTTCGACGTCGCGGCCGCGCTCGACGAGGCGAGCCGCGACCGCGACACCCACGTCGTGGTGCTCCGTGCCGAGGGCCGCGGCTTCAACGCCGGGGTCGACATCAAGGAGATGCAGCACACCTCCGGCTTCGACATGCTGCTGGGCGCCAACAAGGGCTGCTTCGCGGCGTTCAAGGCCGTCTACGAGTGCGCGGTGCCGGTCGTCGCGGCAGTCCACGGCTTCTGCCTCGGCGGCGGGGTCGGCCTGGTCGGCAACGCCGACTGCGTGGTCGCCAGCGACGACGCCTACTTCGGGGTCCCCGAGGTCGACCAGGGGGCGCTCGGGGCCGCCACCCACCTGGCTCGCCTAGTGCCACAGCACCTCATGCGGACGCTCTACTTCACCGCCCGCACGATCACGGCCGCCGAGCTCGTGCCGCACGGCAGCATCCTCGAGGTGGTCCCCCGAGACCGCCTGGACGACGCCGCGCTCGCGGTCGCCGGCGAGATCGCCGCGAAGGACACCCGGGTCATCCGCGCCGCCAAGGAGGCGCTCAACGGCATCGACCCGATCGACGTCAACAAGAGCTACCGCTTCGAGCAGGGCTTCACGATGGAGCTCAACCTCGCCGGCGTGGCCGACGAGCTTCGCGACGGATTCGCCGGCACTGACAAGGCGGGCACGACGTGACCGCGGCGCCCCGCGACAAGCGCGTGACCATCGACGAGGTCGTCGGCGAGCTGAAGAGTGGCATGACGATCGGCATCGGCGGGTGGGGGTCGCGCCGCAAGCCGATGGCGCTGGTGCGGGCGATCCTGCGCTCCGAGCTGCGCGACCTCACCGTCGTCAGCTGGGGCGGCGCGGACGTCGGCCTGCTCGTGCGGGCCGGCAAGGTACGCCGGCTGGTCTATGCCTTCGTGTCCCTCGACTCGGTCCCCCTCGAGCCGAACTTCCAGCGCGCCCGCCAGGACGGCACGATCCCCGAGGTCGTCGAGCTCGACGAGGGCATGTTCCAGACCGGGCTGCGCGCGGCCGCGCAGCGGCTGCCCTTCCTGCCGATGCGCGCCGGCCTCGGGTCCGACGTACTGGTCAACAACTCCTGGATCAAGACCGTCCAGAGCCCGTACGACGACGGCGAGGAGCTGGTCGCCGTGCCGGCGCTGCGCCTCGACGTGGCGCTGGTGCACCTCAACCGCGCCGACCGGCACGGCAACGCGACCTACCTCGGCCCGGACCCCTACTTCGACGACCTGTTCTGCATGGCCGCCGACCGGGCCTACGTCAGCGTCGAGCAGGTCGTCGACACGGCCGGCCTCACCGTCAACACGCCCGTCCAGAGACTGCTGTTGAGCCGCATGATGGTCAGCGGCGTGGTCGAGACCCCGAACGGCGCGCACTTCACCACGTGCACGCCCGACTACGAGCGCGACGAGCGCTTCCAGAAGGCGTACGCCGCCGCGGCCGGCGGGTCCGAGGCCGACTGGACGGTGTTCGAGGAGCGCTTCCTCTCCGGCGACGAGTCCGCCTACCAGAGCGCGGTGCGGGCGTTCGGCGAGGAGCAGGCATGAGCACGACCGGCCCGGGCGCGACCCGCGCGGACGTCTGCGCCGTCGCCATCGCCGACGCCTTCAAGGACGACGGCGAGATCTTCGGCAGCCCGATGGGTCTGCTGCCGATGCTGGGCGCGCGCCTGGCCCGCCTCACCTCCAACCCCGACCTGGTGGTCTCCGACGGGGAGTCGCTGTTCCTGGCCGGGACTCCCCCGCTGTTCGCCACGGCCGACGTGGTCGAGGGCTGGATCCCGTTCCGCAAGGTCTTCGACGTCGTCGCCTACGGCAAGCGGCACGTCATGATGGGCGCGACCCAGGTCGACCGGCACGGGAACCAGAACATCTCGGCCATCGGCGACTTCTCCCAGCCCAAGCGCCAGCTCCTCGGGTCGCGCGGCGCCCCGGGCAACACCGTCAACAACCGCACCTCCTACTGGGTGCCGAAGCACTCGCCCCGCGTGTTCGTCGAGCGGGTCGACATCGTCTCGGGCGTCGGACCGGCGCTCGCCAAGAAGACCGGGCCCGCGGCTGCGCGCTTCAACGACATCCACCGGATCGTCAGCAACCTGGCGGTGTTCGACGTGCAGGGTGAGGGCGACACCGTGCGTCTGCTCAGCGTGCACCCTGGCGTGACGGTGGACGAGGTGCGACAGGCGACGGGGTTCCACCTGGACGCCTTCGGCGACGTGCCCGAGACCCGTTCGCCCACCGCCGAGGAGCTCATCCTCATCCGTGAGGTGCTCGACCCGACGTCGCTGCGGCACCGCGAGGTGCCGATCGCATGATCGCGCAGCTGATCCGGACGCCGTTCACCGAGCTCACCGGGGTCCGGCACCCCGTCGTCCAGACCGGCATGGGCTGGGTCTCCGGGCCCCGCCTGGTCAGCGGCACGGCGAACGCCGGCGGGCTGGGGATCCTGGCCTCGGCGACCATGACCCTCGGGGAGCTCGAACGCGCCATCGTCGAGGTCAAGGGCCGCACCGACCAGCCGTTCGGGGTCAACCTGCGCGCCGACGCCGGCGACGCCGCCGACCGCTGCGACCTGCTGATCCGCCATGGCGTGAAGGTCGCCTCCTTCGCACTCGCGCCCACGCGCGACCTGATCGCCAGGCTCAAGGACCACGGCGTCGTCGTCATGCCGTCGGTGGGCGCCGCGCGCCACGCCGAGAAGGTCGCGGCCTGGGGCGCGGACGCGGTGATGGTGCAGGGCGGCGAGGGCGGCGGCCACACCGGACCGGTGCCCACGACGCTCCTGCTGCCGACCGTGCTGGACGCGGTCGACATCCCGGTCGTCGCGGCGGGCGGCTTCTTCGACGGGCGCGGCCTGGCCGCTGCGCTGTCCTACGGCGCAGCCGGCGTCGGCATGGGGACGCGGTTCCTGCTGACCCAGGACAGCGCGGTCCCGCAGGCAGTCAAGGACCTCTACCTGCAACAGGATCTCACCGGCACCGTCGTCACCGCGAAGGTCGACGGGATGCCGCACCGGATGCTGCGCACCCCCTTCGTCGAGGAGCTGGAGGAGAGCGGGACCGTCCGGCGTCTCGGCCCGACCCTGCGGCGGACGCTGGAGTTCAAGCGCGCCAGCGCGATGTCGTGGCGGGAGGTCGCCCAGGATGGCCGCGCGATGCGCAGGAGCCAGGGCCGCACGCTCGCCCAGATGATGCTGGCGGCCAACACCCCCGTGATGCTGCGCGCCGGCCTGGTCGAGGGTGACACCGGCGCGGGGGTGCTGGCGTCCGGTCAGGTCGTGGGGGTCATCGACGACCTGCCGACCTGCGAGGAGCTGGTCGAGCGGATCATCACCCGCGCGGACGCCGAGCTGCGGCGCTCGAGGGCCTACCTCCTCTAGGCGCGGCCGGGGACGTAGCCCCCGGGCGGCGCCCAGACGCCGGTGTCGCGCAGCCGCGCGTGGATCTCGTACTCGGGGCGGAAGTACTCCGTCAGGGCGGCCCGGGTCGCGGCGCTCAGCTCGGGCTCGCGGCGCTCGCTGGACACGTTGGCGGTGTCGATCCGCACCGCGTCACCCATCCGCTCCGCGAGCCACGACTGCCAGGCATCGGGACGGTCGAGCGCGAAGATCCGGTCCACGCCGAGGTCCAGGTCGTCGCTCATCGCCAGGAACCGTGCCGGGCGGCCGACGTTGCGAGTCACCGACCGGTCACCCTCGACGTACGCCGCCGCGAACCGCTCGAAGCTGACGTCACCGGTGTAGCGGTGGGGCCGCTCCTCGAGGATCGCCGGGCGGGAGCGGTAGCGCCACCACGACTCCAGCCACTCGATCGGCTCGCGGAACAGCGAGACCAGCTCGTAGTCCTTCCGCGGATAGCCCGCGTGCCGCAGGATCGGCATCATCCGCGCGTGGAACTGCCGGCAGTTCATGTGCTTGAGCTTGGGGTTGCCCCGCAGGACGACCTCGGCCCTGCCGCTCAGCGACCTCACGATCGAGGTGGACGCGCACTTCGGCATCGACAGCATCACGAAACCGTGGCGGGGCAGCGCGATCATGCGCCCAACCTACTGGCTGCGTGTTGTCCGAGGACGGGGCCCGCCGGTAGGTACTCTCGCTCGGTCGGAACCCGCCTCGGAGGAGCCCCCATGCACGCACGCGCCAGCCTGGCGGCCCTAGGGCTGGCGCTCGCGCTGGCCGCAGTCGTGCCCGGTGCGGCGACGGCCGACTCCCCAGGCCCTACGGCGGCCGGGGCCGCGCCGTCCTGCGGGACCGGGGTCGTCGGCCAGGACTCCTCCGGGCGCGTCCTCGAGCACTTCGTCCGCAACGGGCGCCATGTCCGCACCCGCCGGGGCCCCAGGCTGCCCCAGAGGATCACCGGTCTGGGCTACGTCGACGTCCGCGGCAAGGTGACCCGGCTGTCCGCCACGACCGCCGGCGGCGTACCCCGCATGCTCACCCTGAAGGCGACCGGCCGCCACCGGATGACGGCCTCGACCACCCCCTTCGCGCAGCGCGGCTTCGCCCCCGTCCTGTTCACCGACGCCTACGGCTACTTCGCCTACACCGTCGACCGGGCCGGGGTGCTCCACCGGTGGGTGCTCGACCGCGGGCGAGGCGGCGAGGTCCGCTACACCGGGCGGACCCGCCTCGGCGACGGCTTCAAGGGGCTCACCGCACTCGGCACCGCCGGCCACCGCGCGAAGCCGGCGGCCGACCTGCTCTACGCCGTGACCGCGCGCGGGGCACTGCGGCTCCTCACCGTCCCCCTCGCGCGACCGCGGGCCCATACGGCGCAGACCCTCCTGCGCCGCGGGTACGCCGGCGTCACGGAGCTGTCGGCCGGCTACTGCGTCGCCGAGGGCCAGGACGTCGTCATCGCGCTCGACCCGGCCGCCGGCAAGGCGACCTGGACCCTGATCAGCGGACTGACGACGCGGTCCCCGAGCGCCCACCAGCGCGGCGCCGTCACGGGCCGGGCCGACTGGGTCCTCCACGCCGTCATGTGAGCGGCCCCGGGCGCGGGCGACACCGCCCGGAGCGCTATTTTGGGGTCATGTCCGAGGAGCCGCCCGTCCGCCGTGCCCGGCACCTGATGGACCCCTCGAAACCACGTCCGCCGGTGCGCCAGGAGGACATCCAGCGGCTCGAGCGCGTGCAGAAGTGGGTCCTCTCGATCCTGATCGTCACCACGATCCTGCACCTCTCGGTCGGGGTCGGGCTCGCCGCGCAGTACGTCGAGGAGGACGCGGTCGTCGCCGGCGTCGGCCTCAGCGTGCTGGCTGGCGCGTTCGGGATCATCGCCGTGGCGTCCGGCTTGGCGATCCACAAGCGCAGCATCGCCTCCCCGTGGCTGCTGCTCGGGGTCGTCCCCGGGCTGGTCTCGCTCTACCTCGTCCTGCGCTGACCCTCCCCTGGCGGCTCGACCCCGCCTGTGGGCCACGGAGGTTTCGCCGCCACGCCGGCGGCGACAAGTGAGGGCACGACCCTTCGGTCACGAGACGGGAAGCGGGGCAGCGCCGCGAGCAGGCAGCGTTCGCGCCGGACGGGGCCACGCTGTGCTCCGCCGCCGGTTCAGTCGGTCGTGGCGTAGGCGCCGCGGTAGAAGAGCAGCGGCCGCTCCGGGCCCCGCAGCGCCAGGTCGAGCACCCGGCCGATCACGACGTAGTGGTCGCCGGCCTCGTGGACGGCGTGGATCGCGCAGTCGACGAACCCCAAGGCGCCGTGCAGCAAAGGCGAGCCGGTCTGCTCACTGGGCTCCCAGTCGACGCCGGCGAACTTGTCGGTGCCGCGGCTGGCCATCGTGTTGGAGAGCTCCGCCTGGTCGTGGGCCAGGAAGTTGACGCAGAACCGCCCGGCGCGCTGCATCAGCGGCCACGCCCGGGAGGTCTTGGCCGGGATGAAGAGCACCAGCGGCGGATCGAGCGAGACGCTGGAGAAGGACTGGCAGGTCATGCCGACGGGCTCGCCGTTGCTGATTGCGGTCACGACGGTCACGCCGGAGGCGAAGCTGCCGAGAACGTCGCGGAAGGCGCGAGCGCGAGCGACGGCCTCCGGGTCGTCGGCGTGGACCTCCGACACCTCGCCGGGGCGCCACTCGACGTCGAGGTCCACGTCGCCCAGCCAGGAGCTGATCAGCTCCGGGCTCGGCCAGGTCTCCCGCGCGTCCGCGCTCATCCCCTCGGGGATCTCGGCACTGGAGCTCATGGTCCCCATGGTCGCACTGACGCGGGCGCCGTCGGCGCGGACCTCAATGGCCGCCGCCGAAGTCGTGGCCCCAGTAGGACACCGCGGTCGACTCGCGCGCGACCCAGCTGTCGTCGTCGACCTGCAGGCCGTCGGTGCCGAACTCGATGTCGAAGCCGGCGGGCGAGCGAACGTAGAAGGAGACCATCTCGTCGTTCATGTGCCGCCCGAGCGTCGCGGACAGCGGCGCCTGGTGCTTGCGCACCCGCTCCAGCGCGCGGCCCACGTGGTCGAGCTGGTCCACCTCCAGCATGATGTGGACGCACTTGGCCGGATTCGGCATCGGGAGGAACGCCAGCGAGTGGTGGCGAGGGTTGACCCCCAGGAAGCGCAGCCAGACCTTGGAGCCCGGCTCCTTGCCCACGAACTCCCCCGGCATGCTCATGGAGTCGCGCAGCCGGAAACCCAGCACGTCGGTGTAGAACCGCAGTGCCTCGACGTCGTCGAGGACGGGCAGCACGATGTGGCCCATCCCCTGGTCACCGGTGACGAACGTCGCGGCGTACGGCGTGACGACCGGGCGCGACTCGTAGGTGATGCCGTGGAAGAGCTCGAAGACGTTGTCCCAGGGGTCGGAGAACCGCACCAGCTCCTGGACGCGCCGCTCGTCGAGCTCCGCGCGGGTGCCCTCCTCGAAGGGCACGCCGGCCTTCTGCAGGTGCTCGCGCGCACCCTGCAGCGCACGGTGGTCGGCAACCTCCCACCCGGTCGCAGACAGCTCGTCGACGTCGGAGGGGAACACCACCAGCCGGGCCGACACCTGGTCGATGCGCCAGTAGTGGTGGGCGGGATCGGGCCCGCGACCCTTGGCCAGGCCGAGGACTTTGCCGGCGAACGTCTCCCACTGCTCGAGGTCCGTGCTCGCCACGCGGATGTAGCCCAAGGACCTGATCTCGATGGTCATGACTCCCCCCTCGGGGATCGAGCCTGTCGGGACTCGACGTGGCGGGCGTAGAAGGCGGTGGCGACCTCCCGGAACTCGTCGGCGGCCTCGATCTGGGCCCAGTGCCCGCAGTTCGGGAAGACATGCAGCGAGGCCCTGGGGATCAGCTTCAGCGCCGCCATGGCACCGTCGAGCGGGTTCACCCGGTCCTCGCGGCCCCAGGTGAGCAGGGTGGGCTTGCGCAGGCGGTGGGCCTCGCGCCAGAGCATGCCGTCCTCGGCCGTCTCGGGGCTCCAGAACGACATGCCCATGGAGCGCATCGCCTCCTGGGCGCCCGGCGCGGTGGCGTCGGCGAACCGCTCCTCGACCAGCTCGTCGGTGACCAGCGACTGGTCGACGACCATGGTGGAGATGAAGGCGCGCAGCGCCTCGCGGGTGGGGCTCGCGCCGAAGTCCATGAGCCGCTGGACGCCTTCGGTGGGGTCGGCGTGGAACAGGTTGAGCGAGAGGCCGCCCGGGCCCATCAGCACCAGGCGCCCGACCCGGTCGGGGTAGGTGAGCGTGAGGCGCATCGCCGTACCGCCGCCGAGGCTGTTGCCCAGCAGGTGCACGCGCTCGATGCCCAGCTCGTCGAGCAGCGCCACCACGTGGTCGGCCGCGTGGCGGTAGAAGTTGCCGACCACCGGCGGTTTGTCGGAGCCGCCGAAGCCTGGCTGGTCGACCAGCAAGGTGCGGAACTTCGCCGCGAAGCCCGGGAGCGCGGAGCCGAAGTTGGACCACGCGCTCGCGCCCGGCCCCCCGCCGTGCAGCATGACCAGCGGCAGGCCGCCGCCGACCGCGGTGGGCTCGCCGGCCTCGTAGTAGTTGAGCGTGATCTCGCGGGCCTTCGCCGAGCGGCGGGTGGCTCCCTGGGAGTGCTGGCTCATGGGTCAGTACATCCCCGGGTCGACCTGGTGGCCGAACTCGTGCGCCCCGAACATCTGCAGCGCGCGCTCGGGGTCGTTGGCGGCGTGCACCCGGCCGGCGTGCGCGTCGCGCCAAGCCCGCTGCAGATGGGTGCCCTGGGCCAGGGCTCGTCCGCCCGAGGCCTCGAAGAGCGCGTCGATCGCGTCGATCGCCCGCTGGCTGCCGATCACCTGGTCCCGGCGGACCTTCAGGCGCAGGCCGAGCGGGATCTTCTCGCCCCGCTCGACGTGGGCCATCTCCTCGCGGATGTTGTGGGTCAGCAGCGCCCAGGCGGCGTCGATCTCCGAGGAGGCGCGGGCGATGCGGACCATGGCGAAGGGGTCCTTCGACGCCTTCTCCCCGAGGTACGCCGCCCGGCTGCGGGCCCGCTGCATCTCCACGTGCTCGGCGTAGGCGCCCATCGCCATGCCGATGATCGGGGTGGTGATCGTGCCGGTGAAGATCGAGTGGAAGGGCAGCTTGTAGAGGCCCGCGGTGTTCTGCTCCTGACCGGGACCCCGGCACTGGCCGGTGTCGCTCATGCTGAGCGTGAACGCCTCGGGGATGAACTGGTCCTCGACAAGGATGTCGTTGGACCCCGTGCCGCTCAGCCCGACCATGTGCCACACGTCGACGATCTTGTACTTCTCGCGCGGCACCATGAAGGTCTTGAAGTCGGTGACGTCGCCCCGCTCGTTGTGGACCAGGCCCCCCAGCAGCACCCAGGAGCAGTGGTCGCAGCCCGACGAGAAGCTCCACTTGCCGGACAGGAGGTAGCCGCCGTCGGTGACGGTGGCCTTGCCGGTGGGCGCGTACGACGAGCTCAGCCGGGTGCTCGTGTCCTCGCCCCACACGGCCTGCTGGGCCTCGTCGGCGAACAGCGCGACCTGCCAGGGGTGGACGCCGACGACGCTGGAGACCCAGCCGGTCGACCCGCAGGCGCTGGCGATGTCGCGCACCGCCGTGTAGAAGGTCACGGGGTCCGCCTCGAAGCCGTCGAAGCGCTTCGGCTGGAGCAGCCGGAAGAACCCGGTCTCCTCCAGCTCCTTGACCGAGGCCTCCGGCACGACGCGCAGCCGTTCCGCCTCGTCGGCGCGCTCCCGGAAGCTGGGGAGCAGGTCACGGACAGCGTCGAGCACAGCCTGGGACATCGAGAGCTCCTGTCATGGTGGGACAGGGTCAATACTAGAACACGTTCTCGTTTTGGTCGATATCGACCGCGGCGAGCTCAGGGGCGTCCGCGGAACGTGGCGGCGGCCTCCTCGAGCCGGGCGACATAGGCCGGCCAGTCGTCGGCGCCGGACATGCTCTGGTCGCCCGGATGCCGGCCGGCACGTCCGTCGACCGTCTCCCGCAGGATGCCACCGCGTGGACCTGGCAGCGAGCCACGGCAATACTGCGGTGATGTGGAGCCAGGACTTCGAGGGCCCGGCCGGTGCGGCGCCCGACCCGCGGGTGTGGGGCCACGAGCTCGGCGGCGGGGGCTGGGGGGACGCGCAGTGGCAGGTCTACACCGACGATCCCGGCAACGCCGCGCTCGACGGCGTCGGACACCTCGCGATCACGGCTCGACGCGAGCCCGACGGGACCATCACCTCGGCCCGCCTGACCACGCACCGCCGCTTCGCCACGACCTACGGCCGCGTCGAGGCGCGGATCAAGGTCCCCGAGGGGCGCGGCAGCTGGCCGGCGTTCTGGATGCTCGGCGAGGACCTGGACGACGTCGGGTGGCCGGCGTGCGGCGAGATCGACGTGATGGAGCACGTCGGCGCCCAGCCGCACCTGTGCCACGGGACCGCGCACGGCCCGGGCTACAGCGGCCTCGCCGGGGGTCTGGGTGGTGCGGTCGACGCGGGCACGGACCTGTCCCAGGACTTCCACGAGTACGCCGTCACCTGGGGCGAGCACGGCATCGTGTGGTCACTCGACAATCACGAGTACCACCGGGTGACACCGGCCGACGTCCCGGCTCCCTGGCCGTTCGACCATCCCTTCCACCTCGTGCTCAACCTCGCGATCGGCGGCGACTGGCCCGGCAATGAAACCGAGGACCCCACGCTTCCGGCCGTACTGCTGGTCGACCACGTGCGGGTCCACCCGCACTAGCGGCCCGGACCCGAGGCCCGGCCATCGACCATCCCGTCGACAGTCCGCCGCGGCGAGGGCTACTCCCCCGGCGGCGGGTCCGGGTGGGGTCCGGGCTGGTTCGTGTCCGGCTCCTCGCCGTCCGGGGTCGGCGGCTCGGCGTCCTGGTCGTGCTCGTGAGCGGGGTCAGTGGTCATGGGGACCGGTACCCGGGCTCGTCCGATCCACGTCCGCCGATGGAAGCGAACCCGACCGTCGGCGAGCCGGTCGACGCGGTAGCCGTGGTCATGCGCACGATGGTGGTGGAACGAGCAGAGCAGGTCTGCCTGCGCCAGGTCGGTCCGACCGCCTGCGGACCAGGGCTCGCCGCCATGATGGGCCTCGCACCAGGAGGAGGGGATGTCACAACCCTCGGCGCGGCAGGTCGGTTGCAGTACGGCGAGCGCCTTGCGCTGCGCGGGCGAGTAGAGGCGGCGCGCCCTACCCAAGTCGAGCACCTGGCGCTCACCGCCGAGGACGACGGGGATGATGCTCGCGGTGCACGCGAGCCGGCGGGCCTCGGCCGCCGAGATGGGCTCGTCGCCGACGAGCGCCACGCCCAGCCCGCCCATGAGCGTCTGGAGGTCGATCGTCACCAGCACCGTCGTCGCGTCGCCGCCGTGGACCGGCATCCGCGCGGGGTCCACCGCCTCGAGGAAGGCACCGAAGGCATGGCCCAGCTTCTGGTCGTGGGGTCGCCGGTCGCCCGGGGGGCTCTTGCGCTCCCGGCGCGGCGAGGTGAAGGCGTTGAGGTAGGTCAGCAGCCGGGCACAGATCCGGTCGGAGACCCGGATGTGGATGTCGGTCGTGCCGTCACCGGTCTTGCGGGTCCTCAGGAAGGTGCGCCGGCGGGCCTGCCTCTCCTCCTTCTCGAGCTGGCGCTCCTCGATCCCGTCGCTGACCTCCGGCGCCACGACCTCCAGCACCCGGCGCCCCAGCACCCGCAGCACATCGGGCGCGAACTGGGCAGCCTCGGCGACCAACCGCTCCTCCGCCGCCGTCCGGACCGCCGCGTCGACCTCCTCGGGCAGCGCCTCGACGGCACTGACCACCACCGAGGCCTGGGCGAGGTTGAGCGCTCCCTGGCGCAGCGCGTCGGCCGTCGTCGAGTGCTGCGTCAACGTCTTCGCGAGCCGCAGCCGACGCCGGCACTCCCCCCGGTCACGGCGTCCTCGGTGCGCCAGCCAGGCGGCCGCGTCGCGGGCTCCGTCGCGCTCCGCGACGTCGTCGGCGTTGGCCAGCACGCGCATCCGCAGCTCCTCGGCCCCGTCGATGGCCGAGCTGAGCCCCAGCAGGGCTGCGGCCTTGTCGTCCGTCGACATGTACATCGGGTCGACACCGGCCGTCTCGTCCAGCGCCCGGGTGAGCGCGTCCACCGCGGCGAGCACTGGATGCTGCGGGACTTCGGTCTGAGACATGGAGGCACCTGGAGATCGACGGCCGCCCGGGGACCCACCCACCGGGACTCACGAGAACGTCGATGCCAGCGCGTCGCGTAACGAGCTCCACCGAAGCGGAGGACTACTGCATCTACACCTATTAGAGCGTGTGTTCGAAACAATGTCAAGCGCCGATCCGCCCTGGCTCAGTCGCACCTGTCAGCGCGCTTCACTCTTTCCCACTGCGGCACATCGCAGCGATGGGCGTCGTTGTCGTGTGGCCGGGTCTGTCGATGTGCCGGTGCGAACGTGCGGGTCACCGCTTCATCGGCGCGGATGAGGCTCGCCCGCGCCGTCGGCGCCGTTCCTATGAGGGCTCGACGGGTAGCCAGAGTTCGCCGGTGGCGGTCCCGGCTTCGGCATCGAAGGCGAGGATGGCGACGATCTCGGGTCCGGGGCGCAGCCGCCACGGCTGCGACGGGAACCAGGTGGTCGAGGTCGCTGCCCAGGCCTCCTGCAGGGCTTGCGGGTGCGGGCCCTCGGTTCGGAAGACTGCCCACGTCCCGGCTGGCACCTGGATGACGTCGAGGCCCTCGGGTGCGGCGGCTGTGGTGGCCACCCCGTGCAGGTAGGTGAGCTCGCTCCCCTCGGTCCGGTCAGGGTCGAGGTCGTCGCTGACGGCGAGCACCCCTGACGGCTCGGTGTCGTTCAGGCTCTTCAGCCGCTTGATCTCCTCGACCGCGATGCTGGCGACGTGATCGGCGATGTGCGGATTGATGCCCTCGTGGATCAGGGGCACACGCGTGGCGTAGCCGATGAGGCGGACGGCGGGCAGGCTGGTGATGCGGGTGTCCATCGGGACGCTCCCTTCAACGGTCAGGTGGAACCTGATCCGTGGTTGTGTGCGCAAGGGGCCCCCATCACGCCGTGCGTCGCTCGGACCGACGCCGTGCACAGCACGGAACGCTCGCCCGAACGCCTCGGTCGAGCCGTAGCCGTACCGGACCGCGACCGTGAGCAGGTCATCATTCGTGGTCACGAGGTCCGAGGCGGCCAAGGACATCCGGCGCCGGCGTACGTACTCCGACAACGGCATCCCTGCCAGCGATGCGAACATCCGCCGCAAGTGGTGCTCTGTGGTGCCCGTGCGCGTGGCGGTGCCTGACGCATCCACCGGAGCGGACGGGTCGGTCACCAGGTGTGACTCCACGTCGTCCACGGCGAGGTTGAGAACGGCGATCATCTGGGCCCCTCCTTTCGCCTCCCAGCCTGCGGCCCCTGAACGCTCGGGACCCGATTATTGCGGTCCGATGCCATCAGCAACCCGCGAGGAACCGCACGCCGAGGCGAGAAGAGCAGACACGCAGATATGTCGCTTCACGGGCCTCCCGGCCATGCCTGGTCCGGCCGGCCCGAGACGTGCGTCATCGCGCCGCATTGTCCTGCTCTGCCTTGAGCATCAGGGCGATGTCGATGAGCTGGTCCTCCTGGCCGCCGATGAGCTTGCGGCGGCCGGCCTCAAGCAGAATCTTGGCGCCGGAGACGCCGTAGCGCTCCGCAGCGTTGCCGGCGTGCTTGAGGAAGGAGGAGTAGACGCCGGCATAGCCCATCATCAGCGTCATCCGGTCGAGTTGGCACTCCTCGGGCATGGCCGGCTTGATGACGTCCTCCGAGGCATCGACGATGGTGAGGAAGTCGATGCCGGTCCTCCAGCCGAGCTTGTCGCAGACACCGACGAAGGCCTCGAGCGGGGTGTTGCCGGCGCCGGCGCCGAAGCGGCGTACCGAGCCGTCGATCTGGGTGGCGCCGGCGCGGACGGCGATGACGGTGTTGGCTACCCCGAGGCCGAGGTTCTCGTGGCCGTGGAAGCCCACGGTCGCCTCTCCCCCGACCTCGGCGACGACGGCCGCGACCCGGTCGGCGGTCTGCTCCATGACGAGCGCGCCGGCGGAGTCGACGACGTAGACGCACTGGTTGCCGGCGTCGACCATGATCCGGGCCTGTCTGGCCAGGACCTCGGGGGGCTGGGTGTGGCTCATCATCAGGAAGCCGACCGTCTCCAGGCCGAGCTCGCGAGCCAGGCCGAAGTGCTGGATCGAGGTGTCGGCCTCGGTGCAGTGGGTGGCGATGCGACAGATCTGGCCGCCGTTGTCCTGGGCGGCGCGGATGTCGTCCTTGGTGCCGACGCCCGGCAGCATCAGGAACGCGATCTTGGCGCGCTTGGCCGTCTCGGCCGCGATCCTGATCAGCTCCTGCTCGGGCGTGCGGGAGAAGCCGTAGTTGAACGACGAGCCGCCGAGGCCGTCGCCGTGGGTCACCTCGATGACCGGCACCCCGGACTCGTCGAGCGCCTCGACGATGTCGTGCACCTCCTGCGCGGTGAACTGGTGCCGCTTGTGGTGCGAGCCGTCGCGCAGGCAGGTGTCGGTCAGGCGCAGGTCCAGGCCGCTGTCGGGGTCGCTCTGGGCCCAGGTACGGGTGAGGGTGTCACGGTCGTTCATGAGGCCGCCTTTCCGAGACGTGGTCTCGAGGCTCGCTTCGCTCGCACCTCAACCACCGAGGGACCTCGCGATCGCCTCGCCGACGCGGGCGGCGGCGGCGGTCATGATGTCCAGGTTGCCGGCGTACGGCGGGAGGTAGTCGCCGGCGCCCTCCACCTCGACGAAGACGCTGACCTTGGTCTGACCGCGGGTGGCCGGCGACGGGTCGTCGATCTGCGGCTCCTGCAGCAGCCGGTAGCCGGGCACGTACTCCTGCACGGCCTTCTCCATCGCGAACACCGAGGCGACGATCGCGTCGCGGTCGGCGTCGGGGGCTACGGCGCAGTAGATCGTGTCGCGCATGATCATCGGCGGCTCGGCCGGGTTGAGGATGATGATCGCCTTGCCGTGGGCGGCACCGCCGATCGTCTCGACCCCGGCAGCGGTGGTGCGCGTGAACTCGTCGATGTTGGCGCGGGTGCCCGGCCCCGCCGACATGCTCGAGACCGAGGCGACGATCTCGGCGTAGGACACCGCAGCCGCGCGGGAGATGGCCGCGACCATCGGGATCGTAGCCTGGCCGCCGCAGGTGATCATGTTGACGTTCATCGCCCCCAGGTGCTCCTCGCCGTTGACCGGCGGGATGACCGCGGGGCCCACGGCGGCCGGGGTGAGGTCGACCGCGCTGATGCCGGCCTCCTCGTAGCGCGGCGCGTACTCGCGGTGCACGTAGGCCGAGGTCGCCTCGAAGATCAGGTCCGGCAGCTCGTCCTGCTTGAGCAGCCAGTCGACGCCCTCATGGCTGGCCTCCAGCCCCTCCTCGGCGGCCAGGCGCAGGCCCTCCGAGGCCGGGTCGACGCCGATCATCCAGCGCGGCTCGATACTGCCCCCGCCCCGGGCGCTGCGCAGGAGCTTGTACATCAGGTCGGTGCCGATGTTGCCCGGCCCCACGATCGCGGCGGTGCGCTTGGTCATGCTCACTCCTCGAACTGCACGCTGAGCGGCGCGAAGCCGCTGATGGTCGCCACGACCCGGTCCCCCGGGACGAACGGCACGAACGGGCCCAGGGCCCCGGACAGGATCAGGTGGCCGGCGCGCAGCGGGTCGCCGAAGCGGTAGGCCTGCACGGCGAGCCAGCGCAGCGCCTCGAGGGGGTCGCCCAGGCAGGCCGCGCCGGTGCCGGCGGAGCGCTCCTCGTCGTTGATGGTCAGCGACATCGCGACCTCGCGGGGCTCGACCTCCTCGAGGCTCCGCCCCTTGCGGCCCACCACGAACAGCCCGCTGGAGGCGTTGTCGGCCACGGTGTCGGTGAAGCCGATGTCCCAGTCGGCGATCCGTGAGTCGACGATCTCCAGCGCGGGCAGCGCGACCGCGACGGCGTCGCGGACCAGCGCGAGGGTGAGCTCCTCCTCGCTCGCCGGAGACAGGTCGCGGCTCAGCACGAAGGCGATCTCGCCCTCGACCCGCGGCTGCAGCAGGGTGCCCATCGAGACCGGAGCCCCGTCCGCCCCGTCGCTGACGTCCATGTCGCTGAGCAGGTAGCCGAAGTCCGGTTGGTCGACGCCGAGCTGGCGCTGCACCGCCTCCGAGGTGGCGCCGATCTTGCGCCCCACGACCGTCGCCCCGCCCTCCAGACGGGCGCCGACCAGACCCCGCTGCACGGCGTACGCCGCCGGGAGGTCGGTGCCGATCAGGTCGCGCACCGGGGCACACGGCACGCGTGTCTCCTGAGCGCGCGCAAGCCGGGCCACGGCCGCCCCGATCGAGTTCTGGAAGATCACGGAAACAGAGTAGAACCTGTTACAGTTTTGCGCCATGAGCACCCCCCTGCCCGCCGAGGTGGACGTCGTGGTCGTCGGCGCCGGCGGGGCCGGCATGACCGCCGCGCTGGCCGCGGCGAAGCGCGGGCTGGACACGGTGCTGGTCGAGAAGAGCGCCTACTTCGGCGGCTCGACCGCCCGCAGCGGCGGCGGGGTATGGATGCCCGGCAACTACGCCCTCCAGCAGGCGGGCCAGGCCGACCCGCTCGAGGAGTCCAAGCGCTACCTGGACTGGATCGTGGGCGACGTGGTGCCGAAGGCCCGCCGCGACACCTACGTCGACCGCGGCGCCGAGGTCCTCGACTTCGTGCGCGAGCACACGCCCCTGCGCTTCACCTGGGTCCCCGGCTACTCCGACTACCACCCCGAGGCGCCCGGGGGTCGCGCCGCGGGCCGCAGCTGCGAGCCGGTGCCGCTGGACGCGCGCTTCCTCGGCGAGGAGCTGCGGCGGCTGCACCCGCAATACACGAAGGCGCCGGCCAACATGATCGTCACGCAGGCCGACTTCCGGAAGATCAGCCTCGGGATGCGCACGCTCCGTGGCCCGGTGACGATGGTCAAGGTGCTGCTCAACCGGATCCTGAGCGGCCTGCGAGGGCGCCGGATGTACGCGATGGGCAACGCGATCGCGATCGGCCTGCGGCAGGGGCTCATCGACGCCGGGGTGCCGCTCCACTACGAGACCGACCTGACCGACCTGGTGGTCGAGGACGGCCGCGTCGTGGGCGTCCGTGTCGCGCAGGGTGCTCGGGAGAGTGTCGTACGGGCCCGGCGCGGGGTGATTCTCGGCAGCGGCGGCTTCGAGCGCAACCTGGAGATGCGCGAGAGGTACCAGCCGCGGCCCACCTCGGTCGAGTGGACGACCGGCTCGGAGTTCAACACCGGGGGCGGCATCCTCGCCGGCATCGCCGCCGGCGCGGACACCGACCTGCTCGACGACGCGTGGTGGGGGCCGACGATCCCGCTGCCCGGGCGGCCGTGGTTCTGCCTGGCCGAGCGCAACCTCCCGGGCTCGATCATCGTCAACCAGGCCGGCGAGCGGTTCATGAACGAGGCGCTGCCCTACGTCGAGGCCGTGCACGAGATGTACGCCGGCGAGGCCACCGGCGTGGGCCACGTCCCGAGCTGGATGGTGATCGACCAGCGCTACCGCAACCGCTACGTCTTCGCCGGCCTGATGCCGCGCCAGCCGTTCCCCGGGCGCTGGTACAAGGACGGCGTGATCCGCACGGCCGACTCCCTCGAGGCGCTCGCCGCCGAGATCGAGGTGCCTGCTGCAGCACTGAGCGCGACCGTCGAGCGGTTCAACGCCTTCGCCCGATCGGGCACCGACGAGGACTTCCACCGCGGCGAGTCGGCCTACGACAAGTACTACTCCGACCCCACGGTCAAGCCGAACCCGTCGCTGCACACGATCGACCAGGGGCCGTTCCACGCCGTCAAGATCGTGCCCGGCGACCTCGGCACGAAGGGCGGCCTGGTCACCGACGAGCGGGCGCGGGTGCTGCGCGCCGACGGCGCGGCGATCCCCGGCCTGTACGCCGCCGGCAACGTGTCGTCCGCGGTCATGGGCCACACCTACGCCGGGCCGGGCGCCACCATCGGGCCCGCCATGGCGTTCGGTTACCTGGCCGCCCAGGACCTCGCCTCGACTCCGGCGGTCGAGGAGGTCGCGCAGCAACCGTCTCGCAACCCCGGAGCCAAGGAGAGCGCCTGATGCCCATCGACGCCTCCGTCGCGATCGGCGCCCACCTGGGCTCGCGGGAGTTCGCCTGGACCGAGAGCGACGTGCTGCTCTACCACCTGGCCATCGGCGCGACCGACCTGTCCTACACGCTCGAGACCGCCGGGCTGCAGGTGCTGCCGTCGTTCGGCGTGGTGGCGCCGACGTTCCACGACACCGACCCGCCGCCGCTCGACCTGCCCGGCTGCGACATCGACCTGGCGCAGGTCGTCCACGGGTCCCAGTCCATCTCGGTGGCCGGACCGCTCCCGACCTCTGGGTCCGCCACCGTCTCTACCCGCATCAGCGACGTCTGGGACAAGGACAGGGCCGCGGTCATCTGGCAGGAAGCCGTGGCGACCTCGCCGTCCGGTCAGGAGCTGTGGACCACCCGCTCCTCGATCTTCGTCAGGGGCGAGGGCGGCTGGGGCGGACACCGAGGCATGTCGGAGAAGGCGGCACCCCCCGACCGCGCACCCGAGGTGGACACGACCTACGACGTGACTGCGCAGCAGGCCCTGCTGTACCGACTGTGCGGAGACCGCAACCCGCTGCACGCGGACCCTGAGTTCGCCGCCGGCGCCGGCTTCCCCGCCCCTATCCTGCACGGCCTCTGCTCGTACGGGATCGTCCTGCGCGAGCTCACCGACGGACTGCTCGGCGGGGACGCCGCCGCGGTGTCCGGTTTCGCTGGCCGCTTCGCGGGCGTCGTCTTCCCCGGCGAGACGATCCGGGTGCAGGGCTGGCGCGACGGCGGACACATCGTGGCCTCGGCCAGCATCGCCGGTGGCGAGCGCGACGGCGCGCCGGTCCTGGCCGACGTGGAGCTGCTGGCGCCGGCCTGAGAGGCGCCGAAGTGCCCGGGACTCGGGCACCGCGACGGGTGGATCAGGCCGGCTTCGTCGCGATCACGTAGAGCCGCTCGGTGGTCTCGTCGCGCCAGGTGAACGGGCCGCGGTGGTACCACTCCAGGTCCACCAGCCCGGCGGCCTCGACCACGGAGCGGACGTGCACCGGGTCGTGCATGACGAAGTCCAGCGAGACGTCACTGTCGAACCAGGAGCCCAGGTGCCGGACGTCGGCGCCCGTGTGCAGGGCCAGCACCAGCCAGCCGCCGGGCCGGATCGGTCGCACCAGCGCCGCGAGGGCATCAGGGAGCTCGGAGGGGGCGAGGTGGATAAGGGAGTACCACGCGAGGACGGCGCCCCAGCCCTCGCTGGTCGTGGGGCGCATCAGCCGGCGCAGGTCGCCCACCTCGTAGCTCCCGTCCGGGTGGCGACGGCGCGCCTCCTCCACCATCTCGGGCGTGAGGTCCAGCCCGGTCGCGTGCGCGCCAGCGGCCGCGAGGTACGCCGTGACGTGGCCGGGCCCGCAGCCGACCTCTACCACCGGCTGCTCCCCCGCGTGCACGGCGACCCGGTCGAGCAGCCAGCGCTCGAACGGCAGCCCGGTGAGCTCGTCGCCCAGCCGGTCGGCGTACGTCGTGGCCACGCTGGCGTAGGACGCCCGGACCCGGTCGTCGCGGGCCTCCCGGCCGTCGGCGATGACGCTCTCCAGGTCGACCGCCGGCTCGCCGGCACCGGACGCGGCGGACCGGGCCCCCTCGTCGACCGGTCCAAGCAGGTGCACCCACCGGCTGTCATGCTGCCCGGCTCGACGCGGCAGCTGGCGCACCAACGGGGTCGGGCGCTGCGCCATCCGCTGCAGCTCTGCCTCGACGGACTCGCGGTCGGGGAAGTGGTGCAGGCGCTCGGTGCGCGAGCGCAGCTCCCCGGGCGCCTGCGGGCCCCGCAGCAGCAAGACGGTGATCAGCGCTCGCTCGGCCTCGGTGAGCGAGAGCTCCTCGGCCAGCGTCTCGTGGTACTTCAGGGTCCGGCGCCCGGTCGCCGCCCAGACGATCCGCACCAGCCCGCGGTCCTTGAGCTCACGCGCGACTCGCTCCACCGTGGCCTCGTCGTAGTCGGCGACCGGCTCGCGGCTGCTGGTCTGGTTGCAGGCGGTGCGCAGCGCGTTGAGCGAGAGCGGGTAGGACCCGGGGACGGTCCGCTCCTTCTCCAGCAGGCTGCCGAGGATGCGCTGCTCGGTCGGATCCAGGACGGGCAGGTCGGCCATGCTCAGACCTTAGGGCAGGGGACCAGGCCGAGATCCGCGAGGACGACCGCCACCGTGTCCGAAGGTCCTGACGAGGCAGCACCGGGCAACCCTGGCGCTCCGTGTCTCGGCGAGGCTCAGCGCCTGACGCCACGCGTGGGCGGCGCCGTGCGCGGGTCGTCGGGCCAGGCGTGCTTGGGGTAGCGGCCGCGCAGCTCGGCACGCACCTGCGGGTAGCCGGTGTCCCAGAACGACGCCAGGTCTGCGGTCACCGCCACGGGGCGGCGCGCGGGCGAGAGCAGGTGCAGCAGCAGCGGGACCCGGCCACCGGCAAGCGCGGGCGCCGCCGCCCACCCGAAGACCTCCTGGATGCGCACGGCCAGCACGGGCTGGTCGCCGGTGTAGTCCACTCGGACCGCCGACCCGCTCGGCACCGTGACCCGCTCGGGCGCCAGCTCGTCGAGACGACCCGCCTCCGGCCACGGCAGCAGCCGGCGCAGCGCCGCATTCACGTCGACGCGGCGAAGATCACCCGCGCCCCGCACCCGGGCGAGGTCCGGCCCCAGCCACCGCTCGACGCCCTCGACCAGCGCCTCGTCGGAGACGTCCGGCCACGGCCCCCCTAACGTGCGGTGGAGGAAGGCGAGCCGGGCGCGCAGCGCCGTGGCGGCCTCTCCCCACGGGAGCACGGCGAGCCCGTCGGACCGCAGCCCTTCCCGTACGGCGGCTGCCACCAGGTGAGGGGCCGGGTCGGCCAGGCGGTCGGAGGTGAGCTCGATGGCGCCGAGCGACGTCGTACGCCGGGCGACCACGCGGCCATCGCGCCAGGCGACCTCCTCGTCCTCGCGCCACAGCGCGGAGGCGGCCTCGAGGGCGAGGTCCTCGTCGAGGGGGGCGGCCGCGCGGATCGTGGCGTCGCGCCGGCCTCGGGGTCGGTCGGCGTCGGCGACGGCCAGCCACGGGGTGCCGGCGAGCCAGGACTCACCGCGTCCGAAGACGGCGCCGGTGCCGCCGGCCATCAGGTAGGCCGATCCGCCGGGCCGCATCCGGGCGATGCGGTCGGGGTGGGCCAGGGCGACAACCACGCCGACCGCCAGGTCGTCGGTCAGCGCCTGGCCCTCGTGCTGTCGGACCGCACCCTCGAGGCGGCGGGCGGCCGCTCGCCAGGCCGCGCCGTCGGGCCCGCCGCGGCGCAGCCCCCGCAGGGACGCGACCAGGTCGGCGCCGGGCGCACGGACGTCCTCGGCCAGCATGGCCACGACCTCCGCCGCCCGTCGCGAGCCCACGAGCGGGGCGCCGTCGAGGAGGGCCCGGGCCAGGCGCGGGTCCACGGCGACCGCGGCGATGGCGCGGCCCCGTTCGGTGACGGCACCGGTCTCGTCGATAGCCCCCAGCCCGGACAGCGTCTCCCGCGCCGCGCTCATCGCCGCGGCGGGAGGCCGGTCCAGCAGCGCCAGGCCGGCGCCGTCGGGGCTGCCCCACACGGCCAGCTCGAGGGCGAACGACGTCAGGTCCGCGGTTGCGATCTCGGGCGCCGGGTGCTCGGCCAGGTGCTCGTCCTCGGCCGGCGACCAGCACCGGTAGGCCGCGCCCGGCCCCTCGCGTCCGGCCCTCCCTGCCCGTTGCGCCGCGCTCGCCCGGCTGACCCGCACGGTGACGAGGCCCGCGAGCCCACGGCGGTGGTCGGTCCGCGGCTCGCGCGACAGCCCGGCGTCGACCACGGTGCGCACCCCGGGCACGGTCAGCGACGACTCGGCCACCGCGGTCGACACGACCACCCGCCGCCGCGTGCCGGCGGTCAGCGCCAGATCCTGCTCGGCGGGGGGCAGCCGCCCGTGCAGCGGGCGCACGTCCGCGTCCACACCGCCCAGGCGGCGTACGACGCCGGACACCTCCGCGGCGCCGGGCACGAACACCAGCACGTCGCCGGCCCGCTCGTCGATGGCCCGCCGGGTGGTGGCGGCGACGTGGTCGAGGAAGCGCGGGGTGACCCCGCGGTCGTCGAGCCGCAGCACGCCGCTCGGGAGCGGACTCCACACCGTGTCCACCGGGTGCAGGGAGCCGGGGATGTCGACGACCGGCGTGCCAGGCCCGAGGAGTGCCGCCGTGCGCTCGGCCTCGACGGTCGCGGACATGGCCACCACCACGAGGTCCTCGCGCAGGTTCTCCCGGACGTCCACCAGGAGCGCGAGCGTGAGGTCGGAGTCGAGCTGACGTTCATGGACCTCGTCGAGAACGACGGCGCCGACACCGGTCAGCGCCGGGTCCCGCTGCAGGCGGCGCAGCAGGACGCCGGTCGTCACGAACTCGACCCGCGTGCCGGCGCCGGTCTGCCGGTCGCCGCGCACGGAGTAGCCGGAGGTGGCGCCGACCGGCTCCCCCAGCAGGTGGGCGAGGCGCCGGGCCGCGGCGCGAGCGGCGATGCGCCGGGGTTGGGTGACGACGACGCGGCCGCTGCCGAGGGAGGCGACGGCCGGCGGCACCAGCGAGGTCTTGCCGGAGCCCGGCGGCGCCTGCACGACCGCCGCTGCTGTGTCGCGCAGGTGGCTCAGGAGCTCGGCGACACCCGCGGCCACCGGCAGGTCCGGCGGCCTGGCGAGCAGCCGGGCGATCGGGTCCTCGGGCACAGCGGCCAGCCTGCCACGTGGGCCCTGCGCCGCTCGCAGCGCGCCAGCGCCGGCTCGACGGCCGTCCCCGAAGTGGGTCTCATCTGAACCAGGGGCCCCGAGTTTCACCGGGCACCCGGTGGATCTCGTGCCTCCCGTACGAAGTTTCGTGAGGAAGGCGTGAGTTTCACCGGGCACCCGGTGAAACTCGCCGCCCGAGGACACAACAGCCTCACGCCGCGATTCACACCGAGAGGATGAGCCCGCTCGTCGGCACGCCCGTGCCCGCGGTCACCAGGACGTGCGAGGCATCGACCGGGTTGACCGACGTGCCCCGGATCTGCCGCACGGCCTCGGCGATGCCGTTCATGCCGTGGATGTAGGCCTCCCCGAGCTGACCGCCGTGGGTGTTGAGCGGCAGCCGGCCACCGACCTCGATCGCACCGTCGGCGATGAAGCCGGGCGCCTCGCCGCGGCCGCAGAAGCCCAGCTCCTCCAGCTGCATCAGCACGTACGGCGTGAAGTGGTCGTAGAGGATCGCCATCGGCATGTCGTCGGGAGTGAGCCCGGACTGACGCCACAGCTCGCGGCCGACGACGCCCATCTCGGGGATGCCGATGTCGTCGCGGTAGTAGGAGGTCATCACGAACTGGTCGCGCCCGCTCCCCTGCGCCGCCGCCGAGATGACGGCCGGCCGCTGCGCGAGGTCCCTTGCCCGCTCGGCGGACACCACGACGAGCGCGACCGCCCCGTCGCTCTCCTGGCAGCAGTCGAGCAGGTGCAGCGGGTCGACGATCATCCGCGAGGCCTGGTGGTCCTCGATCGTGATCGGCCTGCCGAAGAAGAACGCGTCCGGGTTGTTCGCTGCGTGACGACGGTCCGCCACGGCAACGACGCCGAAGTCGCGCGAGGTCGCGCCGTACTCGTGCAGGTAGCGGCGCGCCTGCATCGCCACCGTCGCCGCCGGCGTGCCGAGGCCCATCGGGTAGGTCCAGGCGTTGTCGAGGCCGTTGGTGTTGACCTGGGTCGCGGCCGCCACCGAGAACTGGCCGAACCGGCTCTCCGAGCGCTCGTTGAAGCCGCGATAGCAGACGACCACGTCGGCCACGCCGGTCGCCACGGCCATGGCGGCCTGCTGGACGGTCGCGCACGCGGCGCCACCGCCGTAGTTGATCCGGCTGAAGAAGCGCAGCTCCTCGATCCCGAGCTCACGCGCGACGGCGATCTCCGAGGAGGTGTCCATGGTGAACGTCGTCAGCCCGTCGACGTCCGCGGCCGTCAGCCCGCAGTCGGCCAGCGCATGCTGCACGGCCTCGACCGAGAGCTGCAGTTCCGAGCGGCCCGATGCCTTGGAGAACTCGGTGGCCCCGATGCCGGCGATCGCCGCCTTGCCCGACAGACCACTCACGCCAGCACCCGCACGGTGCCGGTGACGTGGTCGCCCAGGGACACCGCGCCGACCACCGCGATGGTGGCGACGCCGTCCTCGACCGACTCCACGCGACCGTGGAAGGTGAGCGTGTCGTAGGGGTACGCCGGTGCCCCGAGCCGGATCGCGATGCCCTTGAGCTCGGCGTCGTGCCCGAGCCAGTCGACGACGTACCTCTCGACCAGTGCGTTGCTGGTGAGGATGTTCATGAAGATGTCCTGCGACCCTGCCGCCTGCGCGATGTCGCGGTCGTGGTGGACGTCCTGCCAGTCGCGGGTGGCGATGGCGGTGCTCACGATCGTGGTCGGGGTCAGCGGCAGGCTCCACGCGGGGATCGCCTCACCCACCGTCAGCGCCCTCATGCCCTCCTCCACACGGGCAGCGTCAGCTGGTCGTCGACGCGGTCGAAGTCGACGCGCAGGCGCATCCCGATCTCCATCTCCTCGGGCGGCACGTCCGTCACCTCGCCGACCATGCGCACGCCCTCGTCCAGGTCGACCAGGGCGATCACGATCGGCAGCTCCTTGCCCGGCACCGGTGGGTGCCGGTGGACGACATAGGAGAAGACGGTGCCGTCACCGGTCGCGACCACGTGCCCGCGGTCGAGCACACCGCAGTCGGGGCACGCGGGGCCGGGCGGGAAGCGCAGGACGCCGCAGGCGTTGCAGGTCTGGACGCGCAGCTCGCCGGCGGCGGTGCCGTCCCAGAAGAACTGCGAGTCGCGGCCGACCATGGGGCGCACGGTCACGGCGTCTCCTTCGGGATGAACTTGAGCACCCGGAACAGCATGGACGCCACCACCTCGCTGCGCCCGTCCGGGTGGTCGACGTACCAGGTGTTGCGCGAGGTCACGAAGTAGCCCTCGCCCATCGCGGTCTGCTTGGGCCCCACCACCGAGTCGAGCGCACTGGTGACGCGCACCTCCTCACCGACACGCAGATAGCGCTCGTAGGACTGCTCGCAGTTGGTGCCGAGCACGGCGGTGAAGCCCTCCTGGGTGAGGACCTCGGTCATCCGGCTCAGCGGGTCCTCCGGAGGACGCCGACGTCCCAGGCCGGGCATCGTCCACACCTGCGCCATCGACGGCGGCGCCTCCCCGGAGCGGTAGCGATCGTTGTCGTAGCCCATCGCGTCCAGCCAGGTGCCGATGGTGGGCTGGTTGACCGGGTACGGCGCCCGCGACTGCGACGCCTCCCCGAGCACCTCGATCCGCTCGGCCTCGGCCATGATGCGATCGTGCCGCTCGCTCATCGCGGCACCCGCGGGAGCCCGAGGCCGAACATCGCGATCAGCTCGCGCTGCACCTCCTGGACGCCGCCGCCGAAGGTCAGCACGAGGTTGCGCTTCGCCTGGCCGTCGAAGTACCGCAGCAGGGCCTTCGTCTCCTCCTCGGCCGGATCGCCGTAGCGATGCACGAGGCCGACCAGGTCGGCGGCGAGGTGCTGGACCTGGTCGGCGGCGAAGACCTTCGAGGAGGACGCGTCGCCGACCGAGACCTCCCCCGCCTGCCCGGTGCGCGCCACCTCCCAGTTGAGCAGCTCGTTGACGCGGAACGCCGCGGTCACGCGGCCCATGACGTCGCGTACATCCGGCCGGTCCAGCACCCCCGCCTTGGTGGCCCAGTCGGCGACCCGGTCGCGCAAGCCCTCGATGCGACCGGCGGGGCCGAGCATCACCCGCTCGTGGTTGAGCTGGGTGGTGATCAGCTTCCAGCCCTGGTTCTCCTCGCCCACGAGCATGTCGACCGGGACGCGGACGTCGGTGTAGTACGTCGCGTTGACGTGGTGGGAGCCGTCGGCGGTGATGATCGGGGTGAACGAGTAGCCGGGGTCCCTGGTGTCGACGATGAGGATCGAGATCCCCCGGTGCTTCGGGGCGTCGGGGTCGGTGCGCACGGCCAGCCACACGTAGTCGGCCTGGTGCCCGCCGGTGGTCCACAGCTTCTGGCCGTTGACGACGTAGTGGTCGCCGTCGCGCCGGGCGCTGGTGCGCAGCGAGGCCAGGTCGGTGCCGGCGTCCGGCTCGCTGTAGCCGATCGCGAAGTGCACGTCGCCCCGGAGGATCCGCTCGAGGAACAGCTCCTTCTGCCTCGCCGTGCCGTAGCGGATCAGCGTCGGCCCCACGGTCTGCAGCGTCACGGCCGGCAGGTGCACGTCGGCGTGCTGGGCCTCGTTGGCGAAGATCGTCTGCTCGACCTCCCCCAGGCCGTGGCCGCCGTACTCTTTCGGCCAGCCGACGCCCATCCAGCCGTCCTGGCCCATCTGCCGCACCACGCGCTGGTACGTCGGCCCGTGCCGGTCCCGGCCCATGTCCAGGTGCTGGTCGTGCGAGGCGAGGTCGCTGAAGTAGGTGCGCAGCTCGGACTTGAGAGCGCGCTGCTCGGCGGTGAGCTCCAGGTTCTTCGTCGTCGGGTCCTCCAGCGGTACGTCGGACGGCTGCGCTCCGAGCGAGGCGACGATGTCGTTGACCCAGGAGAAGTAGTGGTGCAGCGGGTAGGTCACGTCGACGCCCATGCCACCGTGCAGGTGGTGGCAGGTGCGCAGTGCGGGCGGCGCCTCGGCGCACACCCAGTAGGCGGCGACCGCCAGGTCGTCGGCCGCGCCGAGACCCTCGCGCAGGCGCCACACGGCGTTGTCGGCGACGAGGTCGAGCGTGCGCGAGGCGATGTAGACGTCGGCGATCTGCATCGCGACCGCCTGGAACTGCGCCAGCCGTCGGCCGAACTGGGTGCGCCCCTTGACGTAGCCCGCGGTCAGGTCGCGCGCCCCGGCGACCAGCCCGGCGGCGGTGACCGCCAGGCCGGCGACCGCGTGGTCGGTGAGGAGCTGCGCGGCGTCGGCTCCGAGCAGCTCGCCGGGCGCACCGTCGAGCACGACGGTGTGCGTGGCGTGGCCGGCCGAGGAGCCGGACTCCAGCAGCGTCACCCCCGGGGCGGCCGGGTCGACCAGCGCGACGACCTCCCGGTCGCCGTCCAGCGCGGTGACCAGCAGCCGCCCGGCCCGGTCCGCGTAGGTGACCCCGATCTTGCGGCCGCTCACCCGGCCGTCGGCGTACGTCGCGGCCGGGCGCTCGCGCAGGCCGATCCCGACCTCGCGCAGGGCCGGCGTGAGCACGGTGTCGCCGGTCGCCACGCCCGCCAGGAGCGCCTGCTGCTCCGGGCTCCCGGTCGCGGCGACGGTCAGGCCGCCGCAGCACAGCGTCTCCCACACCGGCAGGTGCACCGCACGAGCGCCGGTCTCCCGCAGCAGGACCGCGACCTCGGCCAGGCCGAGCCCCTCACCGCCCTGGTCCGTCGGCACCGCGAGGCCAAGCATCCCCGCCCCGGCGAGCGCCGCCCAGTCGGCGTCGCGGTCGAGCGCCTGGCCGACGACCGCGCGCACCGCATCGACGGACTCCTGGTCCGCCGGGGTGAAACCGTCCGAGCCCACGTGGTTCTCCTGCCATGTCGAGGTCACTGCCCGACGAAACTGTAACCTGTTCTAGTCTGGCCCGGCCACGACGGAGAGGAGGGCACACCGTGCTGTCACCGGGGGGCCTCCTGCGCAACCGGGTCTACCTGCCGTGGGCGCTGATCCCGCCCGGCGAGATGGTGGAGCTCCCCGGCCGCGGCGGCTCGACGTACGTCACGGACACGCCGGGGCCCATGCCCGACTCCCCCGCGCTGGTGCTGCTGCACGCACTCGGGTGCACCGGGCTGCTGACCTGGTACCCCGCCATCCACCCGCTCGCGCGTCGCTTCCGGGTGGTCACGATGGACCAGCGCTGGCACGGGCAGGGCATCCGCAGCGAGGAGTTCTCGCTTCGCGACTGCGCCGACGACGTCGGCGCCCTGATCGGCGTGCTCGGGCTCGAGGACGTGATCGTGGGCGGCTATTCGATGGGCTCGATCGTCGCGCAACGGGTCTGGCGCCAGCACCCGGACAAGGTCCAGGGCCTGCTCCTGTGCGCCACCACCGACCGGTTCCGGCTCAACCCGGCCGAGCAGCTCTTCTTCACCGGCATGGGGGTCACCATGCTCGGCGCCCGGGGCGTCTCTCGCTCACGTACGGCGCTCACCGCCGCGCGGGCAGCCGCCCGCGCGCTCGACCTGGCGCCCTCCGACATCCACGAGTGGGCCACCCGCGAGCTGCGCAGCACCAGCCCCTGGGCCATCGGCCAGGCCCTCGCCGCCCTGGGCCAGCACCACTCACGACCGTGGGTGGGCGACATCGACGTCCCGACCGCCGTGGTCGTCGGCACCCGCGACCGCGTGATCCCGCCCCGTCGCCAGGTCCGCCTCGCCCGCGCCATCCGAGGCGCCACCGTCCACGAGGTCGACGGGGGCCACGCGATGTGCGTGCTCGAGGCCGAGAAGTTCGTCCCCGCCGTCGTCGAGGCCGCCCACACCGTCAACGCCCGCCGCCGCGACCTCCGCCGGCGCACCTCCTCCTGAGGCGCCGCGCGCGTGCCGCGAGCTTCACCGCTCGAGCGGTGAGACTCGCCCATCCGCCCATCCGCCCCCGCCCGCTCAACCCTTCGCGCGGGCCTTCTTCTTCGCGTTCTTGGTGATCGGGGTGGTGGCGTCACGGGCGGCGACGGCGTCGGCGAGGCGGTCGAGCTCCGCGGGGAAGTGCCGGACGAGGGCCTCGACGTCGGGCATGGACTCACGACACGCGATGACGCCCACGTGCAGGCGGCTGTTGTTCGACATGACCGTGATGTTGACTCCCGCCCCATGGAAGACCGGGCCGAGCGGGTAGAGGCCGATGATCTCGGCGCCCATGAAGTACAGCGGGAGCGGCGGGCCGGGGACGTTGGAGATCACCAGGTTGTGCACCACCGGGTGCCTCTCGGCGAGGCGGAGGCCGGCGTACGCGCGGACGGCGAGACCGAAGGTGCGGGGGGCGGCGAACTCCGCCCAGTCCTGCAGCGCGTCGGCACTGATCGCCTGGTGGTGGTCCTTGGCGTGCCGGTTGGAGTCCGCCATCTCCTCGAGCCGCTCGAGCGGGTCCTCCACGTCCGTGCCGAGCTTGGCGAACAGCGTCGACACCTTGTTGGCCCCGTGCTCGTGGCGCGACTGCTCGCGCACACTGACCGGCACCGACGCGAGCAGCGAGCTCTCGGGCAGCTCCCCGCGCTCCTCGAGATAGGCACGCAGCGCGCCGCCCGCCAGCGCGAGCACGACGTCGTTGACGGTGGTGCCGGTGGCCGACTTGACGCGCCGGACGGCGTCCAGGTCGACGTCGACCACGCCGATGGTGCGGTGTCCGGTGATCGTGCCGTTGAACGACGTCCGAGGCGCCGTGAGCGGCGCCGCCATGGCTGTCCCGGCACGGGCGCGTCCCACGGTGCGGGCCAGGCCGGCGACCGTCGGGGCGATGATCCGGGCGGCGTGCACCGGTAGCGCCAGGTTGCTCAGGACGGCGCGCCCCAGCAGCTCGCGCGCGCCCGGGTCGCGCCCGTGCGTCTCCTGCGGACCCAGCGCCAGAGGGGCGGCGTCGGGCTCGAGCGCGCACAGGTGCGAGATCAGGTTGGAGCCGGAGACTCCGTCCACGGTCGCGTGGTGCATCTTGGAGAAGATGACGACCTTGTCGCCACCCTGGTAACCCTCGATGACCCACATCTCCCACAGCGGCCGGGACCGGTCCAGCGGCAGGGCGGCCAGGTGTGAGGCCAGGCTGACCAGCTCGTCGTACCCGCCCGGCGACGGCAGCGCCAGCCGGTGCACGTGGCGCTCGATGTCGTACTGCCGGTCGCGCACCCAGATCGGGTGGTCGAGTCCCATCGGCACTCTGCGGAGCTTGCGCGTGAACGCCGGGACGTCCCGGACCTGCTGGTCGATGGCCGCCTGCATGGCGGCGAAGGAGTAGCCGCCGGGGATGGTGGCGGGGTCCAGGACGATGAGCCCGCAGACGTGCATGAGCTGCGCCGGCGTCTCCAGGTACAGGAAGCTGGCGTCGAGTCCGGACAGGCGGTTCATGGGGGCATCCTAGGTGGGGGAAGTGGAACGTGTTCTAAACGACTGCACTAGCCTGTCGTTATGGGCTTCCGCCGCCGACAGGTCGTCACCGCCGCGCTCACCGCCAACGCCCTGCGGCCGCTGCCGGGCTTCGAGGTGGGCATCCCGTCCTTCCTCGCGGGCTGGCTCACCGGCGAGCTCGCGCCACACCTGCTGGCGGCCACGGCGGCGGATGCCGCGACCCACGCCGGCAGGCGACGACGCGACCGCGTGGGCTTGGCCCTGGCCGGGCTCAACGCGGCGGGCCTCGCCTTCATGATCGCCCAGTCCCGACGCGTCCGCGACCAGGCGGAGGAGTCCCTCGTCGAGGCGCTCGGTGCCGAGTACGTCGAGCAGCTCGATGCCGAGCCCACTCCCGCGGACCTCGCCGTGCCCTGGCGCAAGCTCGTCTACCCGTTTCGCATGCGCAGCGCCGAGGTGCGCGTGGAGCGCAACCTCTCCTACAACGACCACGGCAGGCGCGGGCTGCTCGACGTGTACCTGCCGGTCGCCAGCCCGGTCGAGGGCGCCCCGGTCCTGCTCCAGGTCCACGGCGGCGGCTGGACCCTCGGCAACAAGGACCAGCAGGGGATCCCGCTCATGCAGCACCTGGCGGCGAAGGGCTGGGTCTGCGTCGCCATCAACTACCGGCTCTCGCCCCGCGACCCGTTCCCGGCGCACGTGGTCGACGTGAAGCAGGCGATCGCCTGGATCCGAGAGCACATCGCCGACTACGGCGGCGACCCCGACTACATCGCGATCACCGGCGGGTCGGCCGGAGGCCACCTGACGGCCCTGGCCGCGCTGACCGCCGATGACAAGGCGTGGCAGCCCGGGTTCGAGGACGCCGACACCTCCGTGCAGTGCGCCGTGCCGCACTACGGGGTCTACGACTTCGCCGGGGCGACCGGGCTGAGGAGCGCCGTGAGGATGCGCGACAGCTTCCTCGCCCGTCGGATCATGCAGGCCAGCTGGGAGGAGCGCCCGGAGGTCTTCGAGGCGGCATCCCCCATCTTGCGCATCACCCCCGACGCGCCGGACTTCTTCGTCCTGCACGGCAGCTCCGACACCCTGGTCCAGGTCGACCAGGCCCGTCTCTTCGTAGCCCGGCTGCGCGAGATCTCCCGGCGCAGCGTCGTGTACGCCGAGCTGCCGGGGGCCCAGCACGCCTTCGATGTGTTCCCCTCGATCCGGTCCTCGCACATCGTCCGGGCGATCGACCGGTACCTGCACTGGCATTGGAACGGCTACCGACGGGCACACTCCCCCGCCTGACGTCGGCCCCTGCGGCCTCTGCGGGGTTTACTCTGCACGTACCGACGCTCCGCCTCAGCGCGACGCTCGGCGTCCCACCGGATCGGACCGGAGCAAGGAGGGCGCATGGCAAGGCTGCTGGTCGTCGATGATGACGAGGACATCCGAGAGCTGCTGTCCCTCGCTCTGGGCCTCGCGGGTCACGACGTGCTCACCGCGTCGGACGGGCCGGCGGCGCTCGACGTGCTCGATGCCCAGCCGGTCGACCTGATGGTGCTCGACGTGTCCATGCCGCAGATGTCCGGGCTCGAGGTCGCCCGCCGGGTCCGCGCCTCCACGCGCTCACCGGAGCCGCTCATCCTGATGCTCTCGGCGATGGCCGACCCCGGCGACATCGCCGCCGGGCTGGCGTCGGGCGCCGACTCCTACGCCACGAAGCCGTTCAGCATCCCGGCGCTCACGCAGGCGGTCGAGGAGCTGTTGCAGGGGCGATCTGCATGAGGTCGACGCCGTGGGCCGTACGCTCCGGACCGCTCGGCGTCACCCTGGGCTACGTCGCGATCTTCTGCCTGTCGGTCCTCTCGGTGCACTTCGCGCCGCTCGGCTCCGAGGTGGCCACCTGGTGGCCGGCCGCCGGCGTCGGGGTCGCGCTGGTGGTCCTCAGCCCGGTGCGGCACTGGCCCCTCCTGCTCGGCGGCATCGTCGTGGTGACCGGTATCGCCAACGCCGTCGCCGGGCGATCGCCCGAGGTCGCCGCCCTGTTCGGGGTGGGCAACGCGTCCGAGTGCCTGGTGGTGGCGCTGGTCCTGGGGGTGCACCGGCGGCCGTTCCGGCTGAGGGCGCCGGAGGACCTGCCGCGGGTACTGCTGGCGATCGTGGCCGGCGCGGTCAGCGTGGGCACCGTCATCGGGACCACCGTGACGCTGCTGCGGGGCGGGCCGTTCCTGGACACCTGGGGCAGCGTGGCGGCCGCTCACAGCGCCGCCACCCTCCTGATGCTCCCCCTGGTCCTGATGGCCGGGGATCCCCAGGCCCGGGCGAGCGACGCCCCCCGGGCGATCCAGTTCGTCCAGGCGGGCGCCACGATCGCCGCCTTCGCGGTCATCCACCACGGCGCGCAGCCGCTGCCGCTCGCCTTCCTCCCGCTGCCGTTGCTCGTGTGGGGCGCCCAGGTGCTCTCTCCGCGCGCTCTCGCGCTCGAGGTACTGACCGCGGGCGTGGTGGTCACGGCGTTCGCCGCCGCGGACGGCGGCCCCTTCGGATCGGACCCCGACCTGACCGCTCGAAGCCGCGATGTCCTGGTCCAGCTCGACCTGGTCGTCATCGCTCTGGTGTCCGTGCCCCTGTCGCTCTACGTCAGCCAGCGCCGCGCCGGCCTGCGCACGGCGCTGGCCGTGGGCGAGACCTACCGGCGCAGCCTCATCGAGTCGGTCATCGCGACCATGCTCCTGCGCCCGGCCCACCACGGCCTGGTCGTGGTGGACCTCAACGAGCCGGCCGGCGACCTGCTCGGCGTCGGGCGTGACGACCTGCTCGGCCGGGACTGGGCCGAGCGGCTCGGCTCGCACGGCGACGCGGTCGTCGAGGCGGCGCGGCAGATGATGGCCGGTGAGCGCAGCGGCTGGGAGGAGGAGCTGGCGCTGGCGGGCGAACCGGCCCGCTGCGTGCGTCTGGCGCTCTCGTGGGTCCCGGACACGGCCTCGGGCGACCTGGTCGTCGCCCAGCTCGTCGACCTCACCGAGCAGCGCGAGGCGCAGCGCGAGCTGGAGACAGAGCGTGACTTCAACGCGGCGCTGCTGGCCGCCACCACCGGGACGTCGATCATCGCGACCGACCCGCAGGGGCGGATCACCTACGTCAACCACGGCACCCGAGAGCTGCTGGGCTTCGGCCCAGAGGACCTCCAAGGGCGTCGCCTCGCCGAGCTCTACGACCCGGCCGAGCTGCGCGAGCGCTCCGAGGAGCTGACAGCCGACATCCCCAAGCGGGGCGACCGGACGCTGGTCGGGGCCGACGGTCGCCGACTCCTCCTCAACGTCAACGTCACGCCGATACGGGCCGCCGACGGCACGCTGATGGGCCACCTCCAGGTCGGGGAGGACGTCACGGAGCGGGCGCTCGTCGAGGAGACCCTGCGCGGCGCGCTGGACCGGGAGCGGCGGGCCGTCGAGGAGCTGGAGCGGCTGGACCGGTCCAAGTCGGACTTCCTCGCGACGGTCAGCCACGAGCTGCGCACCCCGCTGACCAGCATCATGGGGTTCAACGAGATGCTCGCCGCCGAGGCGGTAGGACCGGTCAACGACCAGCAGCGCAGGATGCTGAATCGGGGCAGCCGCGCCGGTCAACGGCTCCTGGGACTGATCGAGAACATCCTCACCCTCTCGCGCGTCGAGTCGCTCGCGGACAGCTCCCACCACGTGACCCTCGACCTGGCGGACGTGGTCACGCACGCCCTGGAGTCGACCGAGCCGCTCGAGCACCCCGGCCTCGAGGTCTCCGTCAACCTCCCGGAGTCCGGCCCCCAAGTCGTGGGCGACGCCGTCCAGCTCGAGCGGGCGCTGGTCAACGTGGTGTCGAACGCGCTCAAGTTCAGCCCCCGCGGCGGCCGGGTGCAGATCTCGCTGGAGACGGACCCACCCGGCGCCTCGCCGGGCCTGGCGGTCGTCACCGTCAGCGACACCGGGATCGGGATCCCGGCCATGGAGCAGGACCGCCTGTTCGAGCGCTTCTTCCGCGCCAGCAGCGCCGTCGTGTCCTCCATCCCCGGGACCGGCCTCGGCCTGGCCATCGTCCGCACCATCGTCGAGGGCCACGGCGGCACGGTCGCCGTCACCTCGCAGCCGGGCGAGGGCACCACCGTGCGGATCTCGCTGCCTCGCGCCGTCGCCTGAGCCACCCCCACTGATGGCACCACCCCTTCCAGCCGACCTCGGGTCCCGCGCGGCCGCGAGACAGCACCCGGGTCGTCGACGCGACGATGTTGCCCTAGGCTCCCTGGATCGGACCCAGGCCTTCGGCCACCGCGTGATGGAGAGTGAGAACCTTTGGCAGCGGCAGGCCTCGCGTCCGACCCCCGACGCCGATTCCGCGGGGCAGTGGGCCTGTGGGCGGTAGGCGTGGCGGCGTTCACGCTGCTGCTCTCCCCCGTCCTGCCCGCCGACGCGCGTGAGTCGGTCAGCGCAGCGGGCATCCTGATCGCCGGCCTGGTCGCGATCGCCTGCGGGACGCACAAGGCGCGCACCAGCGGAGCCGATGACGCCCGCCCGTGGTGGGTGCTGGTCACGGCAGGGTACGTGCTGCTGGTAGGCAACACCTGGTCGACGGTGGTCGGCGCCGACCCGGTCACCTCACCCAGCCTGCTCGGCAACCTGTGCATCGCCGTGGCGCTCGTACTCTCGACGTTCGCCCTGACGATCTTCCCGGGCGTCCGCCGCCGCGGCGCGGACCTGCTGGTGATGCTCCTGGACAGCATCGTGGCCGGCGGCGCGTTCCTCCTGATCGCCTCCGCCCTGGTGTACTCCGAGCTCCTCAGCGGCGCCGGACCGACCGGCAGCGCGGCGAACCGTGCGCTGGCGCTGCTCTTCCCGGCCCTCGACGTCGCCCTGGTCACCGTGGCGGTGCTCCTGGTGGTCCGCGCCCCCCGCGGCGACCGGCTGATGCTCGGCCTGGTTGCGGCCGCCTTCGTGATGTACGCCGCCGCGGACCTGCCCTTCGCGGTGCTCACCTCGGAGGGCACGTTCCGGTTCGGCAGCCTGCTCGACCTCGGCTGGATCGCGGGATACCTGACGCTGGCCCTGGCCACCGCGGTGCCCGGCAGGGCCGCCCAGTCCGACCTTGCCCAGTTCCGGCCCTCGGATCTGGTCGGCACCTCGCTGGTCTTCAGCATCCTGGCCACCGCCACCGTCGTGCAGGTGGCGAGCGGAGACACCGGACGGCTGCAGACCGCCCAGTCGGTCCTCTGGGTCCTGATCGTCGTGGCCGCCGGAGCCCGGCAGCTTCTCCTGACCATGGACAACACGGCCCTGCGCCGGGGCTTGGAGCAGCGGGTAGCGCATCAGACCGCCGGACTGCGGCGGCTGGCCCGAGCCAACGAGGTCCTCATCACCTCGGTCGGCGACGGCGTCTACGGCGTCGACAGCGAAGGCCGGGTCACCTTCGCCAACCCCTCCGCTGCACGGATGCTCGGCTGGTCCACCGAGGAGCTGCAGGGCCAACGCGCCCACGAGCGCTTCCACGCCACCGACGCCGACGGGATCCCGCTTCCGTGGGCGGGCTGCTACATCCACCAGGCGATCGCCCACGGGGACCTGTCCATGTCCGTGGAGGACGAGTACGTACGCGCCGACGGCTCCCGCTTCGCCGTCGAGATCACCGCCTCTCCCCTGATCGAGGACTCCGACGTCAAAGGTGCGGTGGTGACGTTCCGCGACATCACCCAGCGTCGCGAGGTGGAACGGATGAAGAACGAGTTCCTCTCTGTCGTCAGCCATGAGCTCCGCACGCCGCTGACCTCGATCCGCGGCTCGCTTGGCCTCCTGCACGCCGGGCAGCTGGGCGCCCTTCCCGAGCGCGCCGCGCCCCTGGTCGACGTAGCGCTGCAGAGCAGCCAGCGGCTGACCCGGCTCATCGACGACCTCCTGGACATCGAGCGCATCGAGTCCGGCACCCAGCCGATGGAGGTGCGCGTCCATGACGCAGGTGACCTCCTCCAGACCGCCGCCGGCCTGATCGAGGGCATGGCGACCGAGGCCGGCATCCAGGTGCTGGTCGGCGCCGCACAAGGACAGGTCCTTGCCGACGAGGACGGCATCGTCCAGACCCTGCTGAACCTGATCGGCAACGCCATCAAGTTCTCCGAGCCTGGCTCCGCGGTGCACCTCGACTCCCAGACCATCGACTCCGAGGTCCACTTCCGCGTGCGCGACCACGGCCGGGGCATCCCTGCCGACAAGCTCGAGATCGTCTTCGAGCGCTTCGAGCAGGTCGACTCCTCCGACACCCGGCAGAAGGGTGGCACGGGGCTCGGGCTGGCGATCTGTCGCGGCATCGTCGAGAAGCACGCAGGACGCATCTGGGCCGAGAGCGGACTGGGGCGGGGCACCACCATCCACTTCACGCTCCCCTCGGCAGCTCGCGCCCCCGGCTCCGCAGGCGCCGGCTCCTCCCCCGGCCCGACCACCGGTCCGGCCACCGGCCCGCCCGCCGGCGCGTCGGTGTCGGACTCTCGAAGCGTGCTGGTCTACGCCGAGGATGCGACGGCGGTGGAGAGGTCGTGCTCCCTGCTGCGACAGCACGGCTTCCGCGCGATCGGCGTCACCAGGGGCGACCGGGCCCTGGACCTCATCCGCCGCGAGCGTCCAGACGTGGTCCTGCTGGACCTGAGCCTGCCGAGCACGGGCGGTGCGGAGGTCTTGACGACCCTTCGCGAGAGCGAAGCGTCGCACCGCGTGCCGGTGGTCGTCCTCTCCCAGGTAGCTCCGCAGACCGACGCGGCGACGGCCGGAGACAGCGACGGCTGGCTCGTCACACCGGTCAGCGAGGCCCAACTCGTCGCCGCCGTAGCAGCGGCAGTGCCGAGCGGTCACAAAGGGCGGCCGAGTGCGGCTGCACGAGGCTGACGGACGGCCTGGGGGTCGGGTGTCGTCGCGGGCGCACGATGGCGCAGAATTCTCTCGCCGTCCACAGCGCCGTCGACGTCGAGGTGTTCTACTGCCAGCGATCTCATCGGACCCCCGCCCAGCGTGGGTCTCCACCCAGCCGAGGGCCCGCCCACCGTCTGCTGATGCCCGCGCGAGCCGTCACCGCCGTCGAAGACTTCACCTACCCAGGAGATCCATGACCACCACGCGATCCGAGCGGCACGTCCCTGTCAACACCGTGCCCGCTCAGGACCCCACCGGTTTGCACATCACCCTGCGCACGGGCTCAGGCACCGGCAGCACCCGGCTCTCCGCATTCGACCACGCGCTGCACCTGGCCGGTGTGGCCGACTTCAACCTGGTCACCCTCTCCTCGGTGATCCCGCCCGGCAGCCGTCTCGAGCACGTCGACACGCCTCTGGCCGGCGCTCACGGCGACCTGCTGTTCTGTGTGCGCGCCGAGGCCTACGCATCCCACCCGGGCGAGGTCGCCTGGGCCGGGCTCGGCTGGTGTGCCGATGAGACCGGCGCCGGTCTCTTCGTGGAGCACCACGGCAGCTCCGAGCAGCAGGTCCGCGGCCTGATCGCAGCCAGCCTGGCCGACATGGTGGCCACCAGGGGCCACGACTACGGCACCGTCTCCATGTCGTTGGCCTCCGCGACGTGCGTCGACCAGCCCGTGTGCGCCCTGGTCCTGGCGGCGTACCAGGTCGCGACCTGGCACGAGAGCACGCCCGCCGCCACCACCACCGGCGCCGTGCCCCCGGTGACTCCCGACGACGCCGACACCTCCGCGCTGGGCGACGATGAGGCCGGGCGGTCCGTGTCGGTGCCCGTGCCGGCAGCCGCCCAGAGTGCGGTAGCGCGGGTGAGCGTGGAGTCCCGGGTCGACACCGTGACGGCGGCCGACTACTACCAGCTCTACCGCGACGCCTTCTCCGACATCGAGACCCGCGCCGTCGCCAGGCACATGTTGCACGAGTCGGAGTTCCTCGAGGAGATGCACGACCCGCGGGTGCGCAAGTACATCGCCTGGGGTCACGACGGTCAGGCGATCGGGATGACCACGCTGACCACGGACCTGGAGGCAGTGCCGTGGATCAGCCCCCGATGGTTCGCCCGCCGCTTCCCCGAGCACAGCGCCCGCAACGCGGTCTACTACTTCGGCTTCGCGCTCGTTCACCCTGAACACCAGGGCGCCCAGGTGCTGCACGCCATGATCGAGCCGATGGCGCTCGAGGTCATGAAGAACCGTGGCGTCGTCTCATGGGACATGTGCGCGTTCAACGACGCCCGCGGCTTCGGCGAGACCTACATGAAGCTCCTGGAGGCCTACGGCGAGGTGACCACCGAGGTGATCGACCACCAGACCTACTACGCCGCCACCTACCACGACCCAGCGACAGACTCGACTCGCTGAGCTCCGCTCACCTCGACCAGGAGGGCCCATGACGCCTCGCACCGTGCTCGTCGTCGACGACGACGACATGATCCGCCAGCTCGCCCAGATCAGCCTCGAGACCGTCAACGGGTGGACCGCGCTCACCGCCGACGGGGGCCTGGCCGCCATCGACATGGCGGTGCGGCACCGACCCGACGCCGTGCTGCTGGACATGATGATGCCCGACATGGACGGGTTGACGACCTTCCAGCACCTGCAGGCCGACCCCGGGACCCGCGAGACCCCGGTCATCCTCTTCACCGCCAAGAGCACGGTCGGCGGTCATGAGCCGTGGGACGACTACGCGATCTCCGGAGTGATCGCCAAGCCGTTCGACCCGATGACCCTAGGTGCCCAGATCGCCGCGATGCTGCGGTGGACCGACCTGCCGGAGGACCGCGACGCGTGAACGCCCGTGAGATGCGGGCCCTCAGCGCGGCAGGCCGAGGAGGCGCTCGCCGACGACGTTGCGCAGGATCTGGGTGGTGCCGCCGGCGATCGACAGGCAGCGCGTGTTGAGCATCTCCCACACCGCCGACCGCACGTCCTCGTCGTCGGTGCGCACCAGCCGCTCGCCGTACAGCTCGACGACGAGCTCGGCGCTGTCCTGACGGTTGCGTACGCCGAGCAGCTTGGCGACGCTGGACTCGGCGCCGGGGCCCTGGCCGGCGAGTGAGCGCAGTGTGGACCGCACGCCGAGCAGAGAGCAGGTGCTCGAGAGCGCAACCGCATGGCCGACCCGGACCCGTTGGGCGGAGGTGAGGCCCGCGGCGGCCAGCGCGGCTGCCCGCTCGACGCTCTTGTCGAGGCGGCTCGTGGCCATGGCGACGCGCTCGTTGGCCAGGGTCGTCCGGGCGAGGCGCCAACCGTCGCCCTCCTGGGCGACCAGGCACTCGTCGGGCACGAACACCTCGTCGAGGAATACCTCATTGAAGAGCGCCTGGCCGGTGATCTCGCGCAGCGGCCGGATGTCGATGCCCTCGCTGCGCATGTCCACCAGGAAGTAGCTGATGCCGCGGTGCTGCGGCACGTCCGGGTCGGTGCGCGCCAGACAGATGCCCCAGTCGGCCCGCTCCGCGACCGACGTCCACACCTTCTGCCCGGTGAGCCTCCAGCCCCCGTCGACGCGCTCTGCGCGCGTGCGCAGGGACGCGAGGTCCGAGCCGGAGCCGGGCTCGGAGAAGAGCTGGCACCACACCAGCTCCCCGAGCAGGGAGGGCCGCACGAACCGCTCCCGCTGCTCGTCGGTGCCGTGCTCGAGGATCGTCGGCAGCGCCCACCCCGCGATGACGATGTCGGGGCGCGTCACGCCGGCGCGGTCCAGCTCCTGGTCGATGACGAGCTGGGTGACCGGATCGGCGCCCAGGCCGTAGGGCTCGGGCCAGTGCGGGGTCAGCAGACCGGTCTCCACCAGCGCGGCGCGCGGATCCTCGGCGGCGGCCACGCGGTCCACCGCCGTCGCGATGCGCTCGCGGACCGCCTCGTCGCGGCCACCCAGGTCCACGCGCACCGTGCGCCTTACGCCGGCGATGGCGCGGGCGGCCAGCCGCTCGGCCGCGGTGTCCGCGTCGCCGAGGAGCCCACGCAGGGTGAGGGCGCGGCGCAGGTAGAGGTGGGCGTCGTGCTCGTAGGTGAAGCCGATGCCGCCGAGGACCTGGATGCAGCCCTTGGCCACCGAGACCGCGCCGTCGAAGGCGACCGCGGCCGCCACGTCCGTCGCCAGGGCCCACTGCTCGTCATCCTCGAACGCGACCGACGCGGCGTCCCATGCCACCGCGGTCACCGCCTCGGCGTTCTCCAGCATCTCCGCACACAGGTGCTTCACCGCCTGGAAGGCTCCGATCGGCCTGCCGAACTGCTCGCGCACCCTGGCGTGGTCGACCGCGGTCTGCAGGCACCAGCGCGCGACGCCCGCCGCCTCCGCGGCCGCCAGCGTCACCGCCGTCCGCCGTACGACGTCGGCGGTGAGCCCCGGCACCGGGACGGCCCCTTCAGCCCGGCGGTCGACCCGGACCGAGCCGAGCCGCCGGCTCAGGTCGACCCCGGTGAGGGGCGTGACCCGCGCCGTCTCGGCCGGTACGACGACCCAGTGGTCGCCGTCGTCGCCGACCAGCAGGTGCGTGGCGCCGGGGGCGTCCCACATGACCTCGGAGCCCGCCAGCTCCAGCCCGAAGCGGGCACCGTGCGCCAGCGCCTGCGCCGCCGAGGGCGTCTCCCCCAGCAGCGCGGCAGCCACCGCGGTGGACAGCAGGGGGCCCGGCACCAGCTCGTGGGCGCACGCCTCCAGCGCGACGGCGACGTCCAGGACGCTCCCGCCCCCGCCTCCCGCTGCCTCGGGCAGGCCGATCGTGGCGACGCCCATCTCGCTCACGCCCGCCCAGACGTCGTCGAACCTCGCCCCCGCATCGTCGGCGGCCGCGCGGACCGCCGCGGGGGCGTCGAGCGAGGCGGCCCACTTGCGCAGGCTGGCGGCGAGCTCGATGTGCTCGTCCGAGATCCCGATCGACATGCGGCGCCTCTCCGTGGCGGTCAAACTAGAACGTGTTCCATATCCTAGGGTGGCGCCCGTGTCCGAGACCAGCATGCCCGCCGACCTGCTCGCCCACGCCCTGGCCGCGAAGGGGTTCATGCCCGAGGACGAGGGCGACCTGCTGCACCGCGTCGCCCGCCAGCGGCTGCCCCACGGGCCCGCGCTGGAGGTCGGCAGCTACTGCGGCAAGTCGGCGATCTACCTCGGTGCCGCGGCCCGCGAGGTCGGCGGCACCGTCGTCACCGTCGATCACCACCGGGGCTCGGAGGAGAACCAGGCGGGCTGGGAGCACCACGACCCCACGCTGGTCGACGCTGAGCTCGGGGCCATGGACACCCTGCCGGTCTTTCGCCGCACGATCGCCCTGGCCGGCCTGGAGGACCACGTCGTGGCCGTCGTGGGCCGCAGCACCACGGTCGCGCGCCTGTGGCGCACCCCGCTCTCACTGCTCTTCATCGACGGCGGGCACGCCGAGGTGCATGCGCAGAACGACTACACCGGCTGGGCGCACTGGCTCCTGCCCGGCGGGGCGCTGGTCATCCACGACGTCTTCGCCGACCCCGCCGACGGCGGCCAGGCGCCGTACCACGTCTTCCAGCGCGCGCTGGCCGGCGGCGCCTTCACCGAGTCCGACTCCTGCGGCTCGCTGCGCGTCCTCACCCGCACCTCCGGCGAGCCCGGCACCCCCGCCGGCTGACCCGTCGATCCCAGGATGGCCGCTACTGGGTGACGCGGTAGGCGTCGAAGACCCCGGGGACGCCGCGGACGGCCTTGAGGACGGTGTCGAGGTGCTTGGCCTCGGCCATCTCGAAGGTGAAGCGGCTCTTCGCGACGCGGTCGCGGGTGGTGGAGAGGTTGGCGCTGAGGATGTTCACGTGCGCGTCGGAGAGCACCATGGTGATGTCCGAGAGCAACCGGGCCCGGTCGATCGCCTCGACCTGGATGTTGACCAGGAACGTCGAGTTGCCGGTGGGGGCCCACTCGACCTCGAGCACCTTCTCCGGCTGCGACAGCAGCGCGTTGGCGTTGGTGCAGTCGCGACGGTGGATCGAGACTCCCCCGCCCTTGGTGACGAAGCCGAGGATGTCGTCGGGCGGGACCGGCGTGCAGCACTTGGCGAGCTTGACCCACACGTCCGGCGAGCCCTTGACGATGACGCCGGCGTCTCCGCCGGTGGGGATCTTGGACCGGCCACGGCGCCCGGTGATCGTGACGGCCTCGGCGAGGTCCTCCTGGGCTCCGTCGTTGCCGCCGTGCAGCTCGATGACTCGGCGTACGACCGCCTGCGCGCTGAGGTTGCCCTCGCCGACCGCGGCGTAGAGCGCGGAGACGTCCGCGATCTTGAAGTGGACGGCGGCCAGCGTCAGCGACTCGTGGGACAGCAGCCTCTTGAGCGGCAGCCCCTCCTTGCGCATCAGCTTGGCGATCTCGTCCTTGCCACGCTCGATGGCCTCCTCGCGGCGCTCCTTGGTGAACCACTGGCGGATCTTGGAGCGTGCGCGCGGCGAGCGGACGAACGTGAGCCAGTCCTGGGAGGGGGCCGCGTTGGGCGCCTTGGAGGTGAAGACCTCCACCACGTCGCCGTTGTCGAGGGTCGACTCCAGCGGCACCAGCCGGCCGTTGACCCGCGCGCCGATGGTGTGGTGACCGACCTCGGTGTGCACGGCGTAGGCGAAGTCGACGGGGGTGGCGCCTGCCGGCAGCGCGATCACGTCGCCGCGCGGGGTGAACACGTAGGTCTCGGCACGGTTGATCTCGAAGCGCAGGGACTCCAGGAACTCGCCCGGGTCCTCGACCTCGCTCTGCCAGTCGAGCAGCTGACGCACCCATGACATGTCGTCCATGTCGCCGCGGCGCTCGGTGTCGGCGCCGGCGCGGCCGTTCTCCTTGTACTTCCAGTGCGCCGCGACGCCGTACTCCGCCCGGCGGTGTTGGGCGAAGGTACGGATCTGCATCTCCACCGGCTTGCCCTGCGGGCCGATGACGGTGGTGTGCAGCGACTGGTACATGTTGAACTTCGGCATCGCGACGTAGTCCTTGAACCGCCCGAGGACGGGGTTCCAGCGCGAGTGGAGCACACCGAGGACGGAGTAGCAGTCGCGATCCTCGTCGACGAGGATGCGGATGCCGACCAGGTCGTAGATGTCGGAGAAGTCGCGGCCGCCGACGATCATCTTCTGGTAGATCGAGTAGTAGTGCTTGGGCCGGCCGGTGACGGTGGCCTTGACCTTGGCCTCCCGCAGGTCCTGCTCGACCTGGGTGATGACCTCGGCGAGGAACTGGTCGCGCGAGGGCGCGCGCTCGGCGACCATCCGCACGATCTCGTCGTAGATCTTGGGGTGCAGCGTTGCGAACGCGAGGTCCTCGAGCTCCCACTTGATGGTGTTCATCCCGAGCCGGTGGGCCAGCGGCGCGTAGATGTCCAGCGTCTCGCGGGCGGTGCGCTCCTGGCTCTTGGCCGGGACGTAGCGCAGCGTGCGCATGTTGTGCAGGCGGTCGGCGAGCTTGATGACGAGGACCCGGATGTCGCGCGACATCGCGACGATCATCTTGCGGATGGTCTCGGCCTGCGCCGAGTCGCCGTACTGGACCTTGTCGAGCTTGGTCACCCCGTCGACCAGGCGGGCGACCTCGTCGCCGAAGTCCTCCCGGCACTGGTCGAGCGTGTAGGGCGTGTCCTCCACCGTGTCGTGCAGCAGCGCCGCGACCAGGGTCGACTCGGTCATGCCGATGTCGGCCAGGATCGTGGTGACGGCGAGCGGGTGGGTGATGTAGGGATCACCGCTCTTGCGCATCTGGGTGCCGTGCATCTTCTCGGCGGTCGTGTAGGCCCGCTCGATCAGGCTCAGGTCGGCCTTCGAGTGGTTCGCGCGGATGGCTCGGAAGAGCGGCTCGAGCACCGGATTGGCGCTCGGGGTGCGCGTGCCCATGCGGGCCAGCCGGGCGCGCATGCTGCGCGTGGAGGGCGGCGCCTGGTCCGACGAGGCCGCGGGCGCGCGCTCCCGCGTCGGCGGAGCAGCGCGTTCCTCGGTCACCTCTCGAGTCTACGTGTCAGACGACCATGAGCGACGCGAGAGGCAGGTCGCCGATGACGTCGCGGCCACGGAGGAACGAGAGCTCCATCAGCATGGCCGCCGCGCTGGCGGTGCCGCCGCAGCACTCGACCAGCTCGACCACGGCGCGCGCCGTGCCTCCGGTGGCGAGCACGTCGTCGATGAGCAGCACCCGCTGACCGGGGGCGATCGCGTCCTGGTGGATCTCCAGCGTCGCCTCGCCGTACTCCAGCGCGTAGGAGACCGCATGGGTGCGGCGCGGCAGCCGGCCGGCCTTGCGCACCGGCACGAACCCCACCCCCAGGGCGAGGGCCACGGGGGCGGCCAGGATGAAGCCGCGGGCCTCCATGCCGACGACCTTGTCGACGACCACGTTGCCGTCGCCGTCACGACCGGCCGCCGCCAGCGCGTCCACGACCGCGGCGAAGCCCTCGGCGTCGTCCAGCAGCGGCGTGATGTCCTTGAACACGATCCCGGGCTCGGGGAAGTCCGGGACGTCCACGACCAACCGCTCGAGCGCCTCCCGCGCTCGCTCACTCACGGCACGGCTCACTTCTTGTCGCGCTTGGACTTCGGCTGGCGCACCGGCTGCTGGCGCCCCGCGGCGTTGCTCTGCCGGACGGGCTTGCGGACCGTCGGGGCGACCCGGCCCCGGTCGCTGGCCTCGACGGCCCGTGGCGGCGCCGTGGGCCGCGTCTCGGGCTGGCCCTCATCGTCGAAGGCCTCGTCGTCGGGCTCGTCCATGACCGGCATGTCCTCCACGAACGTCGGCACCGAGGCGTAGCGGTCGGCCATCGCACGGGCGCGGGCCTTGGCCCGGCGCTCCTGCTCCTTGACGGCCGACTCGCCGGACTTCATGTGCACGAGCACGCGCGGCGCGAGGAAGACCGAGGAGTAGACGCCGACCGCCATCCCGACGAACTGGGCGAGCGCCAGATCCTGCAGCGAGCTCGCCCCCAGCTGGATGGCGCTGACGTAGAGGATCGCGCCGATCGGGATGAGGGCCACGATGCCGGTGTTGATCGAGCGCACGAGGGTCTGGTTGACCGCCAGGTTCGCGGCGTCGGCGTAGCTCTGGCCCTTCTGGAGCCGCTCGTGGGTGTTCTCCCGGATCTTGTCGAACACCACGACGGTGTCGTAGAGCGAGAAGCCGAGGATCGCCAGCAGGCCCGTCACCGCCGACGGGGTCACCTGGAAGCCCGAGAGCGCGTAGACCCCGATGGTGATGATGATGTCGTGCGCCAAGGCGACGAAGGCCGCGATCGACATCTTCCACTCGCGGAAATACAGGCCGATGAAGATCAGGACCAGGACGAGGAAGACCGCGACACCGAGCGCGGCGCGCTCGGCGACCTCCGCCCCCCAGCTGGCTCCGATCTCGTCCTGCGCCAGGTCGTTGGCGGGTACGTCGACGACCGTGCGGATCGCCTCGGCGACGGTGTCGGCCTCACCCTGGGTGAGCTCCTCCACCTGGATCAGCACGCTGTCGCCGGCCGTGGTCGCGGAGGCGGCCTCGGTGCCGTCGACGCCGGAGCCGGCGACGGCGTCACGCAGCTCCTCGGCGGTCTCCTGGGTCGCTCCCCCGGCGATCGGCACGCGGTACTCGGTGCCGCCGGTGAACTCGATGCCGAAGTTGAGCCCGCGCACCACGATCGCCGCGATCGCGAGGAGCACGACGACGCCGGTGATGGTGTACCAGAGCGGGCGGCGGTGGACGAAGTCGATCGAGCGGCGACCGTTGTACAGGTCGTTGCCCAGCCGTGAGAACTTGCCCATCAGGCCCTACCTCCGGTCGAGACGCGTGCACGGGAGGGCGCAGGCGTGGGGAGCGCGTCGATGCCGAGGGTCTCCGCGCTCAGGCCCGAGAGCCGGTGGCCGCTGTTGAAGAACTTGAAGCGGGCCAGCCACGAGATCATCGGCTTGGTGAACCAGAACAGGATCGCCAGGTCGACGATCGTGGAGAGGCCGAGGGCGAAGCCGAAGCCCTTCACCGCTCCGGTCGCGAAGATGTAGAGCACGGCCGCGGAGAGCAGCGACACGACCTGGGCCGCGAGCCGGGTGACCTTGGCTCGCTTCCAGCCGGTCTCCACCGCGACCCGCATCGTCTTGCCGTCGCGCATCTCGTCTCGGATGCGCTCGAACAGGATGATGAAGGAGTCGGCGGTGACACCGACCGCGATGATCAGTCCCGCGATGCCCGGCAGGGTGAGCGTGAAGCCCGCCGTCTCACTGAGGAGCAGGACCAGGGCGTAGGTCACCGCGGCGGCGGCGAGCAGCGAGGCCACCACCACGAGCCCGAGGCCGCGGTAGTAGAGCAGGCAGTAGATCAGCACCAGGCCGAGGCCGAAGGCGCCCGCTGTGAGACCGGCGCGGAGCTGGTCGCCGGCGAGCGAGGGACCGATCGTCTGGATCGACGGGTCCTCGAACGAGATCGGCAGCGAGCCGTACTTGAGGCTGGTCGCCAGGCTCGCTGCCTGCGACTCGGTGAAGTTGCCGGTGATCTGTGCCGAGCCGTCGGGGATGGTGCTGGTGAACGTCGGCGCCGAGATGACCTCGCCGTCCAGCACGATCGCGAACTGCTCGACATCGGGCGTCAGCGTGCTGGACGCCTTGGAGAACACGTCCTCGCCCTCGCCGCCGATGTCGAGGGTGACGGCGTAGTTGACCGAGTTCTGCGGGATCGCGAAGCCGGCGTCCTCGAGGTCCGTCCCGGCGATGACGGCCGGCGACAGCAGGTACTTGATGGAAGGGGTCGCGGGCTGGCTCTTGGTCGCGGCCTCGGGCTCCGAACAGGCGACGAGCGGCTTGAGCGGGTCGTCCGACGGCACCTCGGGCAGAGCGGCGGGGGCGCCCTCGACCTTGGAGATCAGGCCGTCCTCGTTGCACTGGTAGGCGTTGTAGGCGTCGTAGTCGGCCTGCGTGTAGGCGCCGCGCATGAAGGCCACGGCCTGGTCGAGGGGCACGACCGCCCGCTCGTCGAAGCTCTCCGGCAGCGCGGTCGGCTCGTCGCTCGGGCGCTCGGTGGACGACTCCACGGGAGCGTCGCTCGCCCCCTCGGTGGGTGCCGGGGCCTGGCTGGGGGAAGGCGTCTCGTCCTCGGTCGCGAAGCCGGGGGCGACGCGGTTGCTGCCCGACTGCGTGGCACTGGGCGTGGCACTGGGCGAGGCACTGGGCGAGGCACTGGGCGCGCCGTCGGGGGTGGCGCCCGGGGCGGGCGTCGGCGCCGGCGTACCGGCGGTCGGTGGTGGGCAGCCCTTCGAGTCCGAGCACGCGACCAGACGGAACCGCAGCTGCGCCTGCCGCTGGACGGTGCCGACCAGGTCGCGCCGGGGGTCTCCCGGGATCTCCACCACGATGATGTCGCCACCCTGGGTGACCACCTCGGCCTCGGACACACCCGAGCCGTTGACACGCTGGTCGATGATCTGGCGAGCCTCGTCGAGGTTCTCGCCGCTCGGGTCGCCCTTGGCAACCATGGTGATCCGGGTACCGCCCTGCAGGTCGAGACCCAGCTCGGGCTTCCAGGAGCCGGCGAGCGCCACGAGCCCGTAGAGGAGGGCGGTGCCCAGGAAGAACACCACGAGGGTGCGTCCGGGGCGGGCCTGCTTGCGTGCCATGTCAGTTCTCCTCGGGCTCGGGCGGACCGAGCTCCGGCTCAGGGGTGACCACGTTGCCGACCGCGCCGCGGGCGACGCTGATGACCACGCCCGGTGCGATCTCGACGGAGACGCGGTCGTCGTGCAGCTCGCGCAGCGTGCCGAACACGCCGGAGGTGAGCATGACCTCGTCCCCTACAGACAACGACGACTGCATGCGCGCGAGTTCCCGCTGGCGGCGAGAGGCCGGTCGGATGACCAGGAGCCAGAAGAGGAGAGCGATGCCCACGAGGGGCAAGAGCTGGACGAGCTCGGGCACGACAAGACCTTCCAACCGATGACGATGAGGGAGAGCAGCCTGCGCGCACCAACAGCGGGGGCAGACCGCCCGACGGGAGAGTCTAGCCGTGGCAGCACCGCGGACCGCCAATCACTCCTCGAACAGGGGCTCCTCCGCGCCCGGGAACGCGCCGCGCGGTGGGGTCAGCCCCAGGTGGCGCCAGGCGGCGGGAGTGGCGATCCGGCCGCGTGGCGTGCGCGCGAGGAAGCCGTTGCGCACCAGGAACGGCTCGGCCACCTCCTCGACGGTCTCGCGCTCCTCGCCGACGGCCACCGCGAGCGTGGAGACGCCGACGGGACCCCCACCGAAGCGCTGGCACAGCGCGTCGAGGACGGCGCGGTCGAGGCGGTCCAGGCCCAGCTCGTCCACCTCGTAGAGCTCGAGGGCGGCGCGAGCGACGTCGAGGCCGACCACGCCGTCCGCGCGGACCTGGGCGTAGTCCCGGACGCGGCGCAGCAGGCGGTTGGCGATGCGCGGGGTGCCGCGCGAGCGCGAGGCGATCTCGGCCGAGCCGTCGTCGGTGACGTCGACCCCCAGCAGCCCCGAGGATCGCCGCACGATCAGATCGAGCTCCTCGGGGGCGTAGAACTCGAGGTGCGCGGTGAAGCCGAAGCGGTCGCGCAGCGGCCCCGGCAGGAGCCCGGCACGGGTGGTGGCGCCGACGAGGGTGAACGGCGGGATCTCGAGCGGGATGGCGGTCGCCCCGGGGCCCTTGCCGATGACGACGTCGACCCGGAAGTCCTCCATCGCCATGTAGAGCATCTCCTCGGCGGGCCGCGACATCCGGTGGATCTCGTCGACGAACAGCACGTCGCCCTCGTTGAGTCCCGACAGGATCGCGGCGAGGTCGCCGGCATGGGTGATCGCAGGGCCGCTGGTCAGCCGCAGCGGCGTCGACATCTCGTGGGCGATGATCATCGCCAACGTCGTCTTGCCCAACCCCGGGGGCCCGGACAGCAGGACGTGGTCGGGAGCGCGCTCGCGCTGGCGGGCCGCCTCGAGCACCAGGCCGAGCTGCTCGCGCACGCGATGCTGCCCGACGACCTCGTCGAGCGAGCGGGGTCGCAGCGCCGCCTCGATGACCCGCTCGTCGCCCTCGGCCTCCGCAGCCGTGAGCGAGCGCAGGTACTGCTCCTCGGCGACCTCCAGCTCGTCCTCGTGCACCGGGTCAGGCCTTGCTCAGCGAGCGCAGCGCGGCGCGCAGCAGCGCGCCCACATCGGGCAGGTCGCCGGCCTCGGGCGCGACGGTCTCCACCGCCGCGTCGGCGTCCTTCGCCGACCAGCCCAGCCCGACCAGGCCCTGGGTGACCTGATCGCGCCACGGTGCGGCGGCGGCGACCGGGCTCGCGGACCGAGCGCCGGTGGGGGCGCCGATGCGGTCCTTGAGCTCGAGGATGATCCGCTGCGCGCCCTTCTGGCCGATGCCGGGCACCCGGGTCAGCGTCTTGACGTCGTCGGCGGCGATCGCGCGACGCAGGTCATCGGGGCTGAGCACGGCGACCATCGCCTGGGCGACCTTGGGGCCGACGCCGGAGGCGGTCTGCACGAGCTCGAACGTCGACTTCTCGTCGTCGTCGGCGAACCCGAACAGCGTGAGCGAGTCCTCCCGCACCACCATGCTGGTCGACAGCGTGGCCTGGTGACCCGGGCGCAGCGACGCGAGGGTGCCGGGGGTGCACATCAGCTCGAGGCCGACTCCCCCGACCTCCAGCACGGCGCTGGAGACGGTCAGCGCGGCGACCTGGCCGCGGACGAAGGCGATCACGCTCTGCTCCTGAAGGTGGGGGCGGTGGCCCGTGGGCGCCGGTTGGCGGCCAGGGCCGCGTCGATGCGCGCCTGGGCGCCGCCGCGCCAGATGTGGGTGATGGCGAGCGCCAGGGCGTCGGCCGCGTCGGCCGGCTTGGGCAGGGTCTCCAGGCGCAGGATCCGGGTGATCATGGCGCCCACCTGGGCCTTGTCGGCCCGGCCGTTGCCGGACACCGCCGCCTTGACCTCGCTGGGCGTGTGCAGCGCGACCGGCAGGCCGCGCCGGGCCGCGCAGACCAGGGCGATGCCACTCGCCTGCGCCGTACCCATGATCGTGGAGCTGTCGGAGCGCGCGAACACGCGCTCGACGGCGACCGCGTCCGGCCGGTACTCGTCGAGCCAGGCGTCGATGCCGCGCTCGATGGTGACCAGCCGCTCGGCCACCGGAAGGTCGCTGGAGGTGCGCACGACGTTGACGTCGACCAGGCTCAGCGGACGCCCCACGCTGCCCTCGACCACCCCGATGCCGCATCGGGTCAGCCCGGGGTCGATCCCGAGCACCCGCATGGGCCTGCTCATCGCGCCGCCTCTCGTCCGAACACCTGTTCGGAGAACACGCTATCCGCCCACTCCCCACCCCAGGGTCACGACACGCCCCCAGGCCGGTGACGCGTCACAAACTCGCCCGACTCCCCGCGGACCCGTCGAAGAGTTTCTGACGGGTCAGCGGGGGGTGGGTCGGTCAGGACTCGTCGTCGAGGGCGGCCATGACGTCGTCGGGGACGTCGAAGTTGGCGAAGATGTTCTGGACGTCGTCGAGGTCCTCGAGGACGTCGACCAGGCGGAACATCTTGCCCGCGGCATCCTTGTCGAGCGCGACCTGCATGTCGGGCACGAAGGAGGCCTCGGCCGAGTCGTAGTCGATGCCGGCGCTCTGGAGCGCGGTACGGACACCGACCAGGTCGGTGGCCTCGGAGATGACCTCGATGGCCTCGCCGAGGTCGTGGACGTCGTCGGCGCCGGCCTCGAGCGTCGCCTCCAGCACGTCGTCCTCGCTGACCTGACGTCCCTCCTGCTCGCGGGGCACCACGACGACGCCCTTGCGGTGGAAGAGGAACGACACCGAGCCGGGGTCGGCGAGCGAGCCGCCGTTGCGGGTCATGGCAGTGCGGACCTCCATGGCGGCGCGGTTCTTGTTGTCGGTCAGGCACTCGATGAGCATGGCGACGCCGGAGGGTCCGTAGCCCTCGTACATGATCGTCTGGTAGTCGGCCCCCCCGGTCTCCGCGCCGGAGCCGCGCTTGACCGCGCGGTCGATGTTGTCGTTGGGGACCGAGGACTTCTTGGCCTTCTGGATGGCGTCGTAGAGCGTCGGGTTGCCGGTCGGGTCGCCCCCGCCCATGCGGGCCGCGACCTCGATGTTCTTGATCAGCTTGGCGAACATCTTGCCGCGCTTGGCGTCGACGACCGCCTTCTTGTGCTTGGTGGTCGCCCATTTGGAGTGGCCGGACATGCGCTCCCTTACCTACGACTGCTTGACGAGATCCACGAAGAGGCTGTGGATGCGGTGGTCCGCCCCGACCTCGGGGTGGAACGACGTGGCCATCAGGTGATCCTGGCGGACCGCGACGATCCTACCCGCGGCCTCGCCGTGCGTGACCGTGGCGAGCACCTGCACCGCCTCCCCGACCTGCTCGACCCAGGGTGCCCGGATGAAGAGGGCGTGCACGGGCGAGTCGAGCCCCGCGAACGCCAGGTCCCCCTCGAAGGAGTCGACCTGGCGACCGAAGGCGTTGCGCCGCACCGTGATGTCCAGCCCGCCCATTGTCTCCTGGTCGGCCGTGCCGTCCTCGACCCGCTCGGCGAGCAGGATCATCCCGGCGCACGTGCCGAAGGCGGGCATGCCGCGCTTGATCCGGTCGCGGACCGGTTCGAACAGCTCGAAGGTGCGGGCCAGCTTGGCCATCGTCGTCGACTCGCCCCCGGGGAGCACGAGCGCGTCGCAGGCCTCCAGCTCGCTCGGGCGACGTACGGCGAGCGCGCCGACACCCAGCGTCCCCAGCGCCCGCAGGTGCTCCCGGACGTCGCCCTGCAGCGCGAGGACGCCAATCGTGGGGGTGGTCACGTGCTCAGTCTAGGAACGCGGGTCGCGGCCCCGCTGCCCGGTCGCGTCAGGTGAGGGTGAAGTTGATGGTTTGGGTGGTGACGTTCCCATAGGCGTCGGTGGCTTGGATGCGCAGCATGTAGCTCCCAGCGACCGTGTACGCGTTGGCCGCCGTGCCGGTCAGCCGCCAGGCCGGCGAGGTGCCGCCGGCGCTCCGCCAGGCCGTAGAGCAGTTCGCGGCCGACCAGGAGGTGTTCCAGCAGGTCACGGCCGCCGAGACGGTGCGCTCGAAGCGGAACATCATCGTCGTTGCGCTCCCGTCGCTGCTGCTGCCGCACGCGGGGGTGTTTGCGCATGATGAGTTGCTGGAGGTGGTCTGAGCAGCTCGGGTGCGGTTGGCGAGGTTGAGCGGCTGCGTGAACGTCACGCTGGGCGGGTCGATCTCCCCGCAGATGGCGGACTGGCTGCTTCCCCGCGTACGGAACCTCCAGGTCGTGGTCGTGGCCGACTTCCACGTGGATGCGCCGGTCGGCCAGCTGACGGCGGTGAGCTTCACTGGCTTGTTCTGGTTAGTCGCGGTGGAGGTCGAGAAGGTGACGGTGACGGTCGCCGTGGAGCCGGAGGTGCTCACGGCCGAGGTCGCGGCGATCCCCGAGACCACGATGTCGTAAGAGAGCGCAGGGAGCGGCGCCACGGTGGCCGGCCAGGAGTACGCGATGGTTCGAGTCGTCCCGGTGCCGCCGAGCGTGCACGTCGTCTGGTTGTACGCCGGCGCCGGCACCGTGTACGCCTTCATGCTCATCCCGGTCACACCGACGTTGTCGTTCCAGGCGGCCAGGGTGGGGGTGATTCGCTGCGCCAGCACCAGCCCCGAAGCCACGGCGCACACGAGCACCACCGACAGGGCGATGGAGTGCCTTCCCTGGTGTCTCCCACGGGCCCGGCGTACACCGGTGGCACGACGGCGACCGCCCCGTGGAGTGCTCGGGGACGGCCGGGGGGGCGTGCGGTGCGCGGGGCGCTTGACGATGACGGACAGGAGGAACGCAGCGTAGAGGCCGAGCAGGAAGAGGCCGGCTCCTCCCGTGAGCCAGCCGAGGGCATATCCGAGCATCGGGACGTCGAAGAGCACGCGGTCGGCATGGCCGACCTCGTAGACGCGCGGGTCCGCTGACTCGTTGGCGTCGCCCTTCAGGGCGAGCGACGCGACGTCGCCACGCACCGTCACCGTGACGACACGGTGCGTCACCCGCTCCCCCGCACCCGTCGGGACCGAGACGACGTCGCCGGCCTCGAGGTCGGCGGCGTCCACCCGGTGCGAGATGGCGAGGGCGCCGGTCTGGATGGTGGGTGACATCGAGCCGGACTCGAAGACCAGCGGTCGTACGTCGAAGAGCGCGGACGCCGCAACGACGAGCAGGCACAGCACCCCGAGCACAGCACCGACGGTGAGCACGGTTTGGCGACCCCAACCCAGCGCTCGGCGACACATCGGTGTCATGACAGGTCGGACGTGCCCGTGAAGGTGAAGCCGATGCTCGTCGTGCCGCCCTGCAGGTTGGTGTTGGTCACGCTCGCGGGCAACGTGACCTGGACGCAGAGCGACTCGCTCGCCGCCGCCCCGGGTGCGGCCGCCAACAGCCGCCCCGTCGGGATCAGAGCGCTGTTGAGCGTCGTCGAGGAGCCGGCGAGCGCCGTCCCCGGACACGTCAGCTTGGCAGGGGCCGTGCCGCCGGCGGCCGTGTCCGTGGTGACCTTGACGACCAGCGCCGCGGCCAGGTTCTTGGTGTCCGGGTTGGTCGCCGTCGTCACCACGGTGTACTTCAGAGGCGCCGTGCCGGTGTTGCTGACAGGCACGACGACGGCGATGGAGTTGCCGGGCACCATGGTGGTGAGGTTGAGCGCGGTGAAGCCCGTGATGGTGTCGTTGCCACTGACCTTGAGGTCGATCCTGCCGGCGGTGAAGACGGTCCCCGTCACCGTGACCGTGTCGGTCCAGTGGGCGAAGGTCCCGGTGATGCCTACCGTGGCCACGACCCCCAGGCTCAGCGCCGCGCGGACTCGCGCCGATCCCAGCGCGCGGCCCAGGGACCGGAGCTGCGTGATCGTCATGACTTCCATCTCTGGTCGGGTCGGTGCTCGGCCAGCCGGAGGCGGAACCGGAACGTCAGGTGCCTGTCCATGGTCCTGTTGCCGGCCCCAGGCATCAGCCGGACCACTACTCGGAGCCTGACGACCTCGCCCGGAGCGAGGACGAGCTGGCCGGTCCTCCGGGACCCGTCGTGCGAGAGCCGGCGAGCCACCCGGCCAGTCACCACCCGAATCCTCAACCCCCGCCGGTCCAGGAACCCGGTGCTGTCATTGACCCGCACCCACACCCGGAGACGCGCGGTGTCCTTGCTGCGGTTCCTTACGTAGAACGTCTTCCTGTGCGTCGCCCCCGGCACCAGGACGATGTCTTTCCCGAACAGCGGCGCGCCGAGGTCCGACGACCAGTGCCGGCCGTCCCGGCTCACGCCGATCTCGGACCAACGGTGCGCGGCCGAGGCACTCGGCTGGGCGAGAGCACCCGAGGCCGCGAGAGCGAGCACCAGGAGAGCGACGATCCGTAGTCTCATGCCCGAGTCTCCAGCAGTTCGTTCTCGGTGGCGGTAGCGTCGGGAGTCGGCCTACCCGCCTGACGGCCGCGCCAGGAGCCGAGGAACATCGCGGCGGCGTACCCGGTCAGGCCGAGCACGAACGCGACGGTCAGCACCTGACGCTGCTGCCCGGTGACGAACGACGTGACGTAGCCGAGGTACGGAACGGCGTACCACTGCTTGCCCTGTACCTGCACCGGCAGCACGAAGCCCTCGTCCGCGACGTCATTGGCGTCACCCTGGGTGCGCCACCGCGGTTGCCCGGTCATGTCCACGCCCTGCTCGATGATGCGGTGAGTGACGACCGTCGGGTCACCCGACGAGATCTGGTAGGTGATCACGTCCCCGGCCGCCAGCTCGGCCACCGGCACAGGCTTGACGACGATCAAGGTGCCTGGGGGCAGGCTCGGCGTCATCGAGCCCGTCTCGATGACGTAGGGCGTGGCGCCGGCCAGGCGTGGGACGACCAGCGCGACCAGCAGGGTTGCACCCACCGACAGCATCACGAACCAGGCCAGCACGAGCCCCGCTGCGCGCAGCGCGCTCGGCAGCTTGCGTTGCCTCGCCATGACCGATCCCCTGACCGAGTAAGAAAACTTGGACTACGGCGTGTGGGTCTGGGTGGCGGTGACCGTGATGTCGTTGAGCGTGGCCGTGAGCCCGCTGTTGACGTTAGTGGTGTTGTCCGCGGTCGTCGGGAACGTGACGGTGAGGACGGCGGAGATCACGTCGTCGTTGACGATGGCCACCGGCGGCGTGATGGTCGCGACGCCCTTCTTGAACACGACCGACTTCTGCAGCACGTTGGCGGGCAAGCCGCTGGTGAGGGCGTTCGCCGTCCCACCCCACGTCCCTGCCGAGTCGGACACCGCGAGGTTGGCGGTGACGTGCTTGCCGGCCATCGAGACGGTGTAGCTGCAGGTCCGCGTCAGGACGTCGCCGGGGACGATCTTGTCGGTCCCCGGGACGAACGTGCCCGGCGTGCCGTCGATGGTCCAGGCGGTGCACGGGGCGCCAGCCGTCGTCGGGTTCAGCTTCAGGTGGCCGGACGTGACCGCGCCACCACCCACGGTGCCCGTGTCGGTCCAGTAGGCCAGCGATCCGGCGCCGCCGAGCAGCAGCGTCCCGGCGGCAGTGGCCGCCAGTGCGCCCTTGATGGTCTTCTTCATGGTGGCTCCCAGCTACATGGGGAGCGCTGACCGGCTCCCTCAGAGAGGAGACTGCACCGTCCACAGGTCCGCAACCCACCCAGTTACTGCTTCGTGGCGAAGACGTGTACGTCGCGGGGCCAATCGTGGCGACGGCGTGGCAGCCCTGTGAGGGCGCCCCGCCAGAGGGGCTAGACCGATGCGGTCACCAGCCGCGCTCGGCGAGCCGGTGCGGCTGCGGGATCTCCTCGACGTTGATGCCGACCATCGCCTCGCCCAGCCCGCGGCTGACCTTGGCGACCACGTCGGGGTCGTCGTAGAACGTGGTGGCCTTGACGATGGCCTCGGCGCGCTGGGCGGGGTTGCCGGACTTGAAGATCCCCGAGCCGACGAACACGCCCTCGGCACCGAGCTGCATCATCATCGCCGCGTCGGCCGGGGTGGCGATGCCGCCGGCGGTGAACAGGACGACGGGCAGCTTGCCGCGCGCGGCGACCTCCTGCACGAGCTCGTACGGCGCCTGCAGCTCCTTCGCGGCGACGTACAGCTCGTCCTCGGCCATCGAGCCGAGGCGGCGGATCTCCTGGCGGATGGTGCGCATGTGGGTGACCGCGTTGGAGACGTCGCCGGTGCCGGCCTCGCCCTTGGAGCGGATCATCGCCGCGCCCTCGGTGATGCGGCGCAGCGCCTCGCCCAGGTTGGTCGCCCCGCACACGAACGGCGCGGTGAACTTCCACTTGTCGATGTGGTTGGCGTAGTCGGCCGGGGTGAGCACCTCGGACTCGTCGATGTAGTCGACGCCCAGGCTCTGCAGGACCTGCGCCTCGGCGAAGTGGCCGATGCGGGCCTTGGCCATCACCGGGATGGAGACGGTCTCGATGATCGACTCGATCATGTCCGGGTCGCTCATGCGGCTGACGCCGCCCTGAGCGCGGATGTCGGCCGGCACTCGCTCGAGTGCCATCACGGCGACGGCGCCGGCGTCCTCGGCGATCTTGGCCTGCTCGGCGGTGACGACGTCCATGATCACGCCGCCCTTGAGCATCTCGGCCATGCCGCGTTTGACGCGCGAGGTGCCCCGTCCGTCGGCGCTCTCGGACGGGGTGGGGGTGCTGTCGGCCATGACAACAGCCTAGCGCCGTCAGGCCAGGCTGTCGTCGCCGTCCAGCGCCTGGCGGCGCACCTTCAGGACGCGGAAGACCACCGTGTAGGTGCTGGCCGCGGCGAGCGCCCAGAGCGCCACGTAAATGAGGACCGGCAAGTCGAAGATGGCGCCGAGCCCGGTCATGACCAGGATCGACACCAGCCGGTCCGCGCGCTCGGCCAGCCCGCCGCGCGCGTCCCAGCCCAGCGACTCGGCGCGGGCCCGCGCGTAGGAGGTCACCGAGCCCATCACCAGGCAGTAGAGGGTCACGCACAGGTAGAGGTAGTGGTCGCCGGGACCGGCGAAGTAGAGCGCCAGGCCGCCGAAGATCGCCCCATCGCCGATCCGGTCGAGCGTGGAGTCCCAGAACGCCCCGAACTTCGAGGTCTGGCCGCTCTTGCGGGCCATCTGGCCGTCGACCAGGTCGCTGAAGACGAACGCGGTGATGAACAGGACCCCGATGAGCAGCTCCCCCTGCGGGAAGAAGATCAACGCCCCTGCCGAGACGCCGAGCGTCCCCACGAGCGTGACCGTGTTCGGGCTGATGCCCAGCCGCAGGAAGAGGTTGACGAACGGCGCCAGCATGACGTTCTGCCAGAACGACTTGAACCTCTCGAGCATGCGGGGAGGCTATCGGCTGTCGCGGTGCCGGCCACAACCCGCGCATCCGCAGGAGGGCTACAGTCACCAGCAGGGGCCACCCAGGCAACCCATATCGAGAGACTCCGCGCATGAGCGACAAGTCGCCGCGACAAGGAATGTCCAAGAAGTCCGGGAAGTCCATCAAGGAGAAGCGCGCCGAGAAGCGCGACGGAGCCAACCAGGCCGGCTCCGGCTCCATGGAGAGCCTCACCGAGAAGAAGAAGAAGCGCTGACCCGGGTGGGCGGCGCGCTGCTCGCTCTCGGCGTCGTCGGCACCTCGGCGAAGGAGAAAGCCACAGCTGGCCGACGTGGAGGCGCTCTCGTCCGACCAGACGCTGGGGGGTGGCCGCACTGCGTGCAGGACACCGCCGTCACCCAGGGGGCGATCGACCGACGGCTTACCCCGACCGCGGTCGGGTCGCCCGATCCACTCGGTCCGCATCCGCCTGCGCCCCAACGACCTGAGGGCATTCGGCAAGGGGCACCCTGATCGTCGATGTCTCGTGCGACCTCGGGATGGGCTTCGAGTGGAGCCGAGCTACGACGCCCTCTCCCAGGCGTCCGCGAGCAGGGCGCGGGTGTCGGTGAGCAGCTCGGGCAGGGTCTTGGTGCGCCCGATGATCGGCATGAAGTTCTGATCGCCGACCCAGCGGGGTACGACGTGCTGGTGCAGGTGGGCGGCGATGCCGGCCCCCGCGACGGCGCCCTGGTTCATGCCGACGTTGAACCCGCCGGCGCCCGACACCGAGCGGATCACCCGCATCGCCTGACGGGTGAGGTCGGCGATCTCGGTCGACTCCTCGTCGGTGACCTCGGTGTAGTCGGCCACGTGACGGTACGGGCAGACCATCAGATGCCCGGGCGCGTAGGGGTAGAGGTTGAGCACCGCGAAGGCCAGGGCCCCTCGCCGTACGACGAGGCCCTGCTCGTCGGGCAGCCGCGGGATGCGGCAGAAGGGGCACTCCCCCGGCGTGGCGTCGGCCGGCTTGTTCTCCCCGCGGATGTAGGCCATGCGGTGCGGCGTCCAGAGCCGGTCGAGGTCGTCGGGGTCCCCGACGCCGTCCTGCACCATCTCCTCGTCCACGGGTGAAGACTAGCCGCGTCGCCACGGTGCGAGCCTGGCCGGCCGGGGCCGGCGGCGGGAGTCGGACGGCCTGCGGCGTGAGCGGTCGGTGTGCCTCGTTAGGGTGAGCGCGAAATGGATGACATAGACCTCCGGCCCGTGTCCACCCTCTGCCTCGAAGGCGTCGGCCTGCCAGACCGCCACGGCACCCTCTCCGTGACCGCCCGATGAGCGAGTGGCTGCTGCTGTCGATCGGCCTGCTCCTCACGGTCGGGACCGGGTTGTTCGTGGCCTCGGAGTTCGCCCTGGTCAACCTCGACCGCCACGACCTGGAGACCCGCGCCGCCCGCGGCGAGAAGGGACTCGGCACGACGATCGGTGCGCTGCGCATCACCTCGACGCACCTCTCCAGCGCGCAGCTCGGCATCACGCTCACCACGTTGCTGACCGGCTACACCTTCGAGCCCGCGGTCAGCTCGCTGCTGGAGGAGCCGCTGACGTCGGCCGGACTGCCCACCTCCGCGGTCCCGGTGGTGGGCGCCGTCGTCGGGGTCGTGCTGGCCACGCTCTTCTCGATGGTCATCGGCGAGCTCGTGCCCAAGAACTTCGCACTGGCCGTCCCCCTGGCCACGGCCAAGGTGGTCGTGCCGTTCCAGGTCGCCTTCACGACCGTCTTCCGCCCCCTGGTCTCGCTGCTCAACAACACCGCCAACGGCCTCATCCGCGCGATGGGCGTGGAGCCGAAGGAGGAGCTCAGCGGCGCCCGCAGCGCGGACGAGCTGACCTACCTCATCCGGCACTCGGCGACCGCCGGCCTGCTGGAGCAGGACGAGGCCACGCTGCTGGACCGCACCCTTCGCTTCTCGCAGTACGACGCCTCCGACCTGATGACCCCGCGCGTGCGGATGACCTCGGTGGACCGGCTCGACTCCGCCGCCCGGATCATCCAGGTCTCCGGCCGCACCGGCTTCTCGCGCCTGCCCGTCCTCGACGACGGGCCCGACGACATCGTCGGCTTCGTGCACGTGAAGAGGGCGTTCGCCGTGCCGCTGGACCAACGGTCGACGACGACCGCTGAGGACCTCATGTTCGAGCCGACGCGCGTGCCCGAGACGCTCGGCGCGGGCGCTCTGCTGGCCGAGCTGCGCGACCGTGGGCTCCAGATCGCGGTCGTCACCGACGAGCACGGCGGCACCGCCGGCATCGTCACCCTCGAGGACCTCGTGGAAGAGATCGTGGGCGAGCTCGAGGACGAGCATGACCGCGCCAAGTCCGGCGTGACGCTCCGCGGCCGCTCGGTCTCCTTCGACGCCTCCTGGCGTCCCGACGAGCTGCTCGACCGCACGGGCGTGCGAGTCCCCGACTCCGAGGACTGGGACACCGTGGCGGGCTTCGTGGTCGACGAGCTGGAGCGGCTTCCCGAGCTGGGCGACGAGGTCGCGATCGAGACCGGGACCCTGCGCGTGGAGCGTCTCGACGGCGCCCGCATCGTACGCATCGCGTTCCTGCCCGGCGCCGCCCCGAATGCCCTGTCACTATCCGAGGACCGCCCATGAGTGAGTACCTGCCCGGCATCCTCTGGCTGGTCGTCCTCCTCGCCGGCAACGCCTTCTTCGTCGGCGCCGAGTTCGCCGTCATCTCCGCGCGTCGCAGCCAGATCGAGCCGCGCGCCGCCGGGGGCAGCCGCGCCGCCAAGACGACGCTGTGGGCGATGGAGCACGCCACCTTGATGCTGGCGACCTCTCAGCTCGGCATCACGATCTGCTCGCTGCTGATCCTCACCGTCTCCGAGCCGGCCATCCATCACCTGCTGGAGTACCCGCTCGGCGTCACCGGCCTGTCCGCCGACGCCACCAGCATCCTCGCGTTCGTCGTGGCCCTGGTGCTGGTGACGTTCCTGCACGTGGTCTTCGGCGAGATGGTCCCGAAGAACCTGTCGTTCTCCGTGCCGGACCGCGCCGCTCTGATCCTCGCCCCGCCCCTGGTGATGGTCTCGCGCGTGTTCCGTCCGCTCATCGGCACGCTCAACTGGATCGCCAACCGCGTGCTGCTGCTCTTCGGCGTCCAACCGAAGGACGAGGCCACCAGCACCTTCACGCTGGAGCAGGTCGAGGCCATCGTCCAGCAGTCCCACCGCGAGGGAACCCTGGTCGACGACTCCGGCACGCTCGCGGGGGCCTTCGAGTTCACCGACAAGACGGTGGCCGACGTCGAGGTACCGCTGGACCGGATGGTGCTCCTGCCCGCGTCGACGTCGCCGGCCGACGTCCAGGCGGCGGTCGTGGCCCACGGGCACTCGCGCTACGTCGTCACCGACCAGGCCGGGCGGCCCGACGGCTACCTGCACATGAAGGACGTCATGGACCTCGGCGAGGACCACTTCCACGACCCGGTCCCCGCCAAGCGCGTGCGCAGGCTGATCGCGGTGTCGCGCCAGGCCAGCCTCGAGGACGCCATGGCCCGGCTGCGCCAGCACGGCGCCCACATCGGGCTCACGGTCGACGAGCACGGCGAGACCGTCGGGATGCTGTTCCTCGAGGACGTGCTCGAGATCCTGGTCGGCGAGGTGAACGACGCGGCGTGACCGCGCGGGGCGCTCAGTACTGGTGGAACCAGACGCCGAGGTCGCGGTGCGCCGCGCCGCAGGTGATGTTCTGGTCGCGGTCGGCCTCGACCCACTGCGCGAGGACGGCCGGACCGCCCTGGATGACCCAGTCGTCGCCACAGCGCGACTCCGCCTCCGCCCGCGATGTCTGCCCGGCGGCCCGCCACTCCGGCACGCCCAGCTCGAGCCCGCCCACGACGCCCTCCCAGAGCGCCGGCGTGGAGTACACGCCGATCGCGTAGCCGGCGTCGACGTACCCGCGCGCCGCTCCCTCCACCACGGCTGCGTTGGCCACGAGGTCGCTGCTCCACGGGAAGTCCGGCACCGGCTCCACGTCCACCCACACGAACGGCGTCCGCAGCCGCGCCTGTTTCATCGACGCGACGTTGAACCGCGCCTGCTGATAGCCGACGTTGCGCAGCGCATCGAGCTCCGAGCCGCCGTCGTACGGGCCGTCCTGGCCGTAGCGGGCCAGCTCGTCGCCCTGGGGGAAGCTCGCCACCGCGTAGGCCGAGACCAGCAGCCGCCGCTCGCGCACCCACGCGACCTGGTCTGCCAGGCACGGGTTGACGTGGAAGCCGGGGCCGTTGGTGAGCCCGACGACGACGTAGCGCGCCTGGGGCAGCGGCATCGGCATGCCCAGCGTCCGCTTCTCGGGGATTCCCAGCCCCTTCGGGCACTGCGGCCAGCTGATGTCGCCGCCGAGCACGGGAGCGGGGTAGGGCGCGACGGTGGCGCTCGGGGCCTCCGTGGCCGCCTTCTCGGCGAGGTCGGCCAGGTCCTCCCGCTCGCTCTCCACCGCCGGCGGCACGGCGGTCGGCGACGAGGAGGTCGACGGCGGGGAGACCGACGGCGTACCTGTCGGATCGGGGTCGCCCGCCTCGGGCGTGCCGCCACAGCCGGCCAGCAGGGCCAGCAGGAGGAGCGGCAGGGCCCGGCGCACGGTCAGTCCGCGAGCCGCGGCGGGAAGCCACCGGTGGCGATCGGCGACCAGCGCGTGGGCGTGATCCGCAGCAGGGACTTGCCCTGGTCGCGCATCGCCTGGCGGTACTCGTCCCAGTCGGGGTGCTCCCCCGCGATGCTGCGGTAGTAGTCGACCAGCGGCTCGACCGAGTCGGGCGGGTCGATGACCTCGCACGTCCCCTCGAGCTGCACCCAGGCGTCGTTGAACTCCTCCGACAGCACGAGCACCGTCGCCTCCCCCGCCCGCCGCGCGTTGGCGGTCTTGGCGCGCTCGGGGTAGGTCGAGATGACCACCCGCCCCTCGTCGTCCACCCCTCCGGTCACCGGCGAGGACTGCGGGTGCCCGTCCCTGCGCCTGGTGATCAGGATCATCCGGTGCCGTGGCCGCACGAACTCCAGCAGCCCGTCCAGGTCGACCTCGGTGTTCGTCGCAATCGTCCGTCCCATGCCCCCACCCCACCACACCCCTGGTCGCCTCCCCGCCGGTCGAGCCGGGCGAGCTCCAGCGAGCCCGCGTCGAGACCCCCGCACCCCCACCGGGTCTCGACACGCTCGCTGCGCTCACGGCTCGACCACCGAGAGCTCCCGGCTGGTCGAGTGGGTCAGACCTGCTCGCGGGTCGCGACGGCGGCGATGACGCGCTCGATGGCCTCCTCGATCGGGACGCCGTTGTCCTGACGACCGTCGCGGTAGCGGAAGGATACGGCGCCGGCGGCGACATCGTCGTCGCCGGCGATGATCATGAACGGCACCTTCTGCAGCTGCGCGTTGCGGATCTTCTTCTGCATCCGGTCGTCGGAGTCGTCGACCTCGACCCGCAGGCCGGCGACCTTCATCCGCCGCGCGACGTCGTAGAGGTACTCGGCGTGCCGCTCGGCGATCGGGATCCCCTGTACCTGCACGGGCGCGAGCCACGGGGGGAACGCGCCGGCGTAGTGCTCGACCAGGACGCCGATGAACCGCTCGATCGAGCCGAACTTGGCGGAGTGGATCATCACCGGCTGCTGACGCGAGCCGTCGGGGGCGACGTACTCCAGGTTGAACCGCTCGGCCGACGGCTGGTTGAAGTCGTACTGGATGGTCGACATCTGCCAGGTGCGGCCGATCGCGTCGCGGGCCTGGACCGAGACCTTCGGGCCGTAGTACGCCGCACCGCCGGGGTCGGGGACCAGCTCGAGACCGGAGTCGACGCAGACGTCCTCGAGGACCTTGGTGGCGATGGCCCAGTCCTCGTCGGAGCCGATGAACTTGTCCGGCTTGGAGTCGTCGCGGGTGGACAGCTCGAGGTAGAAGTCGTCGAGACCGAAGTCTCGGAACAACCCCAGGCAGAAGTCGAGGAGGTGCTTGATCTCCGCCGGTGCCTGCTCCTTGGTGACGTAGGAGTGCGAGTCGTCCTGCGCGAACCCACGCACGCGGGTCAGCCCGTGGATCACGCCGGACTTCTCGTGCCGGTAGACGTGCCCGAACTCGAAGAGCCGCAGCGGCAGCTCGCGGTAGGAGCGCTGCCGCGACCGATAGATCAGGTTGTGCATGGGGCAGTTCATCGCCTTGAGGCGGTAGTCCATGCCGTCCACGTCGAGTGCCGGGAACATCCCCTCGCCGTAGTACGGGAGGTGTCCCGAGGTGTAGAACAGGCCCTCCTTGGCGATGTGCGGGGTGCCGACGTACTCGAAGCCCTCCTCGATGTGCCGCTGGCGGACGTAGTCCTCCATCGCCCGCTTGATCACCCCGCCCTTCGGGTGGAAGACCGGCAGGCCGGAGCCGATCTCGTCGGGGAAGCTGAACAGGTCGAGCTCGCGCCCGAGCTTGCGGTGGTCGCGGCGCTCGGCCTCCTCGATGCGGAAGAGGTGGGCCTCCAGCTCCTCCTTGCTCGGCCAGGCGGTGCCGTAGATGCGCTGGAGCTGCTTGTTCTTCTCGTCGCCGCGCCAGTACGCCGCCGCCGAGCGCATCAGCTTGAACGCCGGGATCCGCTTGGTGGTGGGCAGGTGCGGGCCGCGGCACAGGTCGCTCCAGGCGACGTCACCGTTGCGCCGTACGTTGTCGTAGATCGTGAGCTCGCCGGCGCCGACCTCGACGCTCGCGCCCTCAGCGGCATCCTCGGAGTTGCCGGAGCCCTTGAGGCCGATCAGCTCGATCTTGTACGGCTCGTCCTGCAGCTCGTTGATCGCGTCGGCGTCGGTGGTGACGCGGCGCGAGAAGCGCTGCCCCTCCTTGATGATCTTGCGCATCCGGGTCTCGATCTTCTCGAGGTCCTCGGGCACGAACGGGGTCTCGACGTCGAAGTCGTAGTAGAAGCCGTTCTCGATCGGCGGGCCGATGCCGAGCTTGGCGTCGGGGAACAGCTCCTGCACGGCCTGCGCCATCACGTGGGCGGCGGAGTGGCGCAGGATGTCGAGCCCGTCCTGGCTGTCGATGGCCACGCCGGCCACCTGGTCGCCGTCCTGCAGCTCGTAGGACAGGTCCTTGAGGTCCTCCCCGACGCGCGCGGCGATGACCTCGGCGTCCTCGGCGAAGAGCTCCCACGCCTTGGTGCCCGTCGTGGTGGTCCGCTCCTCACGCTCACCGGCGTGGATGCGGACGACCTTGATCTCGGACACGGGGGACTCCTACTCGCAAGAGGCAACGGCCCGGGACCGGGCCGCCCCTCGATCGTATCGAGGCCGCCCGGCGCCGCGCGCCCGAGTATCGGTCGCTCGGGATCGCTCGGGTGGACTCAGCCGGCCGACACCGGCAGCACGCAGAGCTCGTTGCCGGACGGGTCGGCATAGGTCCGCCACGGCAGCTCGCCCCACAGCCGCGGCAGCTCTTGGCCGCCGCGGGCGACGATCCCCGCCGCCACCGCGTCAGGGTCGTCGCCCGCCTCGAGGCGGACGTCGAGGTGAAGCCGGTTCTTGGCCGGGCCCTTGGGTACGCGCTCGGGCAGCATCTCGAGGAGCGGACCGCGCCCCGAGGGGTGCCTCAGCGACCGGGGCGCCAGCCCGTCGACCACGGTCCAGCCGGTGAGCCAGGACCAGAATCTCGCGTCCCGGTCCGGGTCGCCCGACTCCAGCGGCAGGGCCGCGATCGGCCCGGTGCCGGTGTACGACGGACGGTCCTCGATGACGCAGCACGGGTTGCCCTCCACGTCGGCGAGGACCACCCACGGCACGGCACCCTGGCCGATGTCGAGGTGCCGGGCACCGAGCCCCAGCAGCCGCTCGACCTCCTCGGGCTGGCGGCCCCCGCCCGCGAGGTCGAGGTGCAGCCGCGGCGGGTCGGCCGGCGCCTGGGGCACCCGCTGGAAGCACAGGTCCAGCACCGGTCCCCCCTCGATGCTCAACCGGGTCTCGAAGCCCTCCGCCACGTCGGTCAGCCGCTCGCCCCCGACCACGGCCTCCCAGAACCGGCCCAGCCGCTGCGGTTCGAGCGCGTCGAACACGAGGTTCTCCAAGAACATCTCTCCAGAGTAGTGACGTGAGGCCTCGCCCGGCCAGGCTCGGGGCTCGCGGCCTCCCAGGTCTACATCTCCCCCATCAACAACGCCTTCGAGCTCGAGCCGAAGCCGGGCGGCGATGAGCTCCCCGTCTGACCCCCTCAGACCTCCCCCAAAGAGGAAGCGCCGCCGGTCGACCTCGGTCGACCGGCGGCGCTTGTCGTTCTTCGGTCCTCAGGACTGCGTCAGGACTGGGGCACCAGCTCCGACCACTCGGCGATGAACGCGTCGCGGTTCTCCAGCAGCCACGCGGTGTCGACCGAGTACATCTTGCCGAGGTCGGGCGCGTCCTCCGGCCGGAGCTCCGGCGCCAGGAGCCGCGACGAGAGGAACTTGGTGTTCTTCCAGGTCGCCTTCGCGCCCTCGATCGACGTGGCCCAGCCGACCCAGATCGCCGCGCACACCGCGTGCTTGGCGTCGGCCGCGACCATCTTCGCCTCGGTCCAGGTCGGGGTGCCCTCGGCGGGCGGCGCCCAGGCGACCGGGTTGCCCTCGGCCTCGTAGCCACGAACGATCGACAGATCGGTGATCGCCACGGGGACCTCGCCCCGGATCAGGGCCTGGCTCAGTGGGACGACGGACGGGTAGATCTTCGGCTGGTGCTCACCGAACTCGGCAGCCCGGTCGCCCAGCCCGTCGTAGATGGACTTCGCCACCGTGATCGAGGAGAGGCCCGTCTGCACGGCGGTCATCCCGAACTTGTTCTTCCACTTCGGGTCGAGCAGGTCCTCGTAGGACTTCGGCGCGTCGGCCTCGTCGACGATCTCGGTGTTCCAAGCGATCACCTGCGAGGCGGTCTCCGCAGGCTTGGCGAAGGAGAACTGCAGCTCGTCGGCGTTCATCTCCTTCAGGGCCGCTTCGTTGGCGACCTCGAAGTCGGCGACGATGCCCTTGTCGTAGAGGTCCTGGCGCAGGGTCGGGTCGTTGACCCCGATCGAGTCCGCGCCCACCTTGCCGCCGGCGTGCTCGGAGATCAGCTTCGAGTACAGCTCGTTGCTGCTCGCCCGCACCAGGGTGACGGTGATGCCGGTGTCATCCTTGAAGTCCTCCGCGAGACCGGCGAAGGTCTCGGCCGGGGCGGAGGAGTAGTAGGTCAACTCTCCACCTTCCTTCTCACAGTCCTCGAGCATGTCGGCCGTGGCGACGATCTCGTCGCCGAGGACCAGGTCCTCGCCGGTCGCGATCTCCGCGCTGTCGCCGCCGCAGCCGGCCAGCAGCAGCACCAGGGGCGCCACCGCCATCGCCGCGAGCGCGCGGTTGGTGGGTCGTGAACGGGTCATGAGCATCCTTGTTTTCTGGAGGGGTTGGGTTCTCGAAGGCGCACGGCATCGCGACGCCGCGCGGCGGTCAGCGGACGCTGGACTCAGCGATCCACCGTCGGGTGAGCAGCACGAGGAGGAGCGTGAAGACCGCGAAGATGAAGCTCATCGACGCCAGCTGGGACCACGTGCCGTTGGCCCACAGCAGATACAGGTAGACCGCGAAGGTCTCGGTGCCCGGCGTGTACAGGAAGATCGACATCGAGATCTCCCGGGTCGCCATGATGAAGAGCACGACGCCCGTGGAGATCAGGCCGGTTCGCAGCAGCGGCACCGTGACCCACCAGACCGCACGCACCCGACCGGCCCCGGACACGGTGGCCGCGTCCTCGAGGTCGACGTGGATGCCGGCCATGGCGGCCGAGACCGAGCTGGTGCTGATCGGCAGCAGCCGGGCGAGGCAGGCGACGATCAGGATGGCGAGCGTGCCGTAGATCGTGACCGGCAGGATGACGTACGCCCACAGCATGCCGAGGCCGAGCACGACGCCCGGGAGCGCGGCGGGGAGCATCGCGACCTGGGTCAGCAGACGCGCGACCCGGCTGTTCTGGTCCCGCGTCGCGTAGGAGACCAGGACGGCGAGCGCGACGCCGATGACGGCCACCGCGAGCGCGATCATGAACGAGTTGCCGGCCACCTGCCACATGTGCTCGTCGGAGAGGGCGTTGGTGAGCGACTCGGTGGTGAGCTCGTCGGGGTCGAGCAGGGCTTTGAAGTCCGGGACGTACAGCGTCGGGCGCAGCGAGCCCATGAGCAGCGCCATCATCGGCAGGCCCACCGCGAGGAACATGTAGCCGAGCACGAAGACCAGCGCGAGCGGCCGGCCGACGCGCCCGAGCGCCACCTTGCGGTGCTGGACACCCTTGCCGGTGACGGTCGCGTACGACCGGCCCTTGAGCAGGCGCCGTTGGTAGGTCACGAGCACCACCACGACGATCATCAGCAGCACCGCCTGCGCGGCGTTGTCGTTGACCGGCGGCGGCGCCTGGCCCTCCATGACGAAGATCCGGGCGGCCAGCGTCTCGATCCGGTTGGCGTAGCCGAGGATCATCGCGACCGGGAAGTCCTCCACGGTCGAGACGAAGTTGAGCAGGACGGCGGAGAGCATCGCCGGCTTCACCAGCGGGAAGGTCACCGACCGCATCGTCCGCCAGCGCGTCGCGCCGTGGACGTTGGCCGCGTCCTCCATCTCCGGGTTGGTGAGCCGCAGGGCGCCGTACAGGAAGACGAACGCGAGCGGCACGTTGTAGAGGGAGTAGACGAACAGCATGCCCCAGTAGGAGTACATGCTGAAGCTCCAGTCGATCCCGATCTGCTCGAGCAGCAGGGGGATGTAGCCGACCTCGGGGGCACCGAGGAACGACCACGCGATGGCGCCGACGAGGGCCGGGATCAGCATCGGGATGATCCCCGAGAACGCCGCCAGGCGGGGCATCGGAATGTCGGTGCGCGCGGCGAGCCAGGCGAGGAGGCCCCCGATGACGACGCCGAAGACGGTGGACAGGGCAGCGAGCGAGATGGAGTTCCACAGCGCCTGCAGGGCGGCCCGGGAGGTCAGGACGTCGCGCAGGTGGCTCATCGTCGGGGCCCAGTCGGTCCCGACGTCGGGCAGCGGGGTGCCGTCGGTGATGAAGGAGGCGACGACGATGAGGACAGTCGGGTAGAGCACCAGGCCGAACAGCAGCAGGAAGGCGATCGGCCGCGACGGCCGCAGCTGGGTGATCCGCTGGGTCCGAGTGGCCGAGCGCCCTGCCGGGGGCGCCGGGTCGACCGGCGGGCGCTCGAGGAGCGCGGTCATGCCGTCGGCTCCGCCGTGGCGCGGGCGCCGTCCTCCGGTGCCTCGTAGAGCCGGACGTGCTCGGGGTCCACGCTGATGTGGACCTCGTCGCCGGCCTGGAAGTCGCTGGTCCGCCGTTGCGTCACCACTTCGATCTGTGCCCCGGACGCAGTCTCGACGAGGTAGGCCATCTGGCTGCCCTCGTAGACGGCGACCAGGACCTTGGCCGGGTACTCGTTGACGCGCCCGCCCGGGGCGGCGTGCAGATCCACGTCCTCGACCCGGATGCGTGCGATAGCCGGTCCCGTGCCCTGCCAGCCCGTCGCGCTGGTGAGCCGGATGCCACCCTCACGGACGAACTCGGTCGAGCCGGCGCCGGCCACGGCGTCGCCCTCGAGCATGTTGGACTTGCCCAGGAACTCCGCGACCTCCAGCGTCGCCGGGGCCTCGTAGAGCTCGCGCGGCGAGCCGAACTGGTGGATCACGCCGCCGAACATCACCGCGACCTTGTCGGCCATGGCGAGCGCCTCGGACTGGTCGTGGGTGACGTAGACACTGGTGATGCCCAGCTCCTGCTGCAGCCGCTTGAGCTCGATCCGCAGGCGATCGCGCAAGGAGGCGTCGAGGTTGGACAGGGGCTCGTCGAGCAGCAACAGGTCGGGGCGCATCACGATGCTGCGAGCCAGCGCGACCCGCTGCATCTGTCCGCCCGACAGTGCGCTGGCGCTGCGCTTGCCGAGGTGGCCGAGGCCGACGAGCTCCAGCGCCTCGTCGACGCGGCGGGTGACCTCGCCACGGGCGACCTTCTGGACCTTGAGCGGGAACGCGACGTTCTGGGCCACCGTGCGGTGCGGCCAGATCGCGTAGCTCTGGAAGACCATGCCCATCGCCCGGCGGTGGACCGGGACGTTGGTCGTGTCGTCGTACATGACCCGGTCGCCCACCCGGATCGTCCCGGAGTCGGGGGTCTCCAGGCCGACGATCGAGCGCATCGTCGTGGTCTTGCCGCAGCCCGAGGGACCCAGCAGGACCAGGAACGAGCCTTTCGGCATCGAGAACGACACGCCGTTGAGGGCCGGCGACGGGGCTCCGGGGTACGTCTTGACGAGGTCCGTGACCTCGAGGAACCGCTCGTCGCGGGCGCTCGCCGCGTCGGTGTCGACGGCGGGGTCAGAGATGGTGCTGCTCAAGTTGCGCTCCTCCGAGGGGGGGTGGTGCCCGAGATGAGACATCGGCCCCGAGTGTTGGGGATCACACCGGGGTCCGAGCAAAGACGTCGCACTCAGCGGAAGATCCGGCCGCGCTCGAGGCGGGGTTTCGCGTGCGCGTTCCACCTGGTGCGAGGTCGCCGCTGACGCGCCGTGACGGTCGATGTGCTGGCAGGCATGTCAGCGACCGGTGGCGCAGCAGACCGACACCCACAACGACTGGCCGCCCGGGCGCGCCTCGGGGTCTCGCTGCCGCACCGCTGGGCGCGACGGCCCGCCGACCTCTCGTCCGTCGGCGAGGTGGCGCGACAGGCGGAGGCACTGGGCTTCGCGGACCTCTGGGTCACCGAGAACACCACCGATCACGCCACCTGCCTGGACCCGGTCGTGGCGCTCACCCATGCGGCGGCGGTGACCTCCCGCATCGGTCTGGGCGTCTCGGTGGTGGTCCTGCCCGTCCACCACCCGCTCCACGTCGCCCACCAATGGGCTTGCCTCGACGCGCTCAGCGGCGGCCGGGTCGTGCTCGGCGTCGGGCTGGGGCGCGAGGCGCACCTGCGCGACTTCGGGGTGGCCACCGAGCGGCCGGTACGCCGCTTCCTCGACGGCGTGCAGGCGGTGCGGGCGCTGTGGGCCGAGGACCGAGCGACCGTCACCGGTGAGCTCGTCGCCCTCGAGGACGTGGGGATCGGGCTGCGGCCGTCGTCCGGCGTCGGACCGCCCCTGTGGTTCGGAGGGATGGTCCCGGCATCGCTTCGTCGCGCCGCCCGGTACGCCGATGGGTGGATGGCCAGTGGGCACTCGGGCCACGCGGAGTTCGCAGGGTCCGTCGCGGTGCTCGGTCAGGAGCTGTCCGACGCCGGCCGCGACCCGTCGACGTACCCGATCTCGAAGCGGGTCTTCCTCGCCGTCGACGACGACCCGGCGCGAGCAGAGGCGCGGCTGCGCGGGTGGTTCGCGGAGGTCTACCGCGACGCCGACCGAGCGCTCGTCTCCGGCGTGGCAGGGCGCCCAGGCGACGTGGCCGAGCGCCTGCACGAGCTCGTCGACGCGGGCGCCACCCACCTCGTCCTCAATCCCGTCGGCCACCACGCCGAGCAGGTCGACGCTCTCGCGGAGCTCGCCGGCCTGCGCTGAGCCGGACCCGGCCCGTGGACTGCTACGTTCCGCATCGTGGAGACGGCAGGGCGCGGGTACGGGGACGACGTGGCCGCCGGTGCGGGTCCCCCTCGATGAGCATCCTGCTGCGCCACGTGGAGGTCGACGGCCGAGGCGTGGACGTACGGATCACCGGCAGCCGGATCGAGGCGATCGCTCCCCACCTCGACGCGCTGGGCTCCGATGTCGTCGACGGCCGCGGTGGCGCGTTGATCGCCGGCCTGGCCGACCACCATCTGCATCTCTTCGCGATGGCCGCGGAGCTGCGGTCCGTGCGGTGCAGTCCCGCGGCCGTCGGCGGGCTTGCCGGTCTCGCAGCGGCGCTGAGCGCCGCGCCCGCCGACGTGCACGGCTGGGTCCGCGGGGTGGCCTACCACGAGGACGTGGCCGGTCTCCTGGACGCCCAGGCGCTCGACCGGATCCATCGAGATCGTCCGGTCCGCATCCAGCACTCGAGCGGTGCGGTGTGGTTCCTCAACTCGGCGGCCATCCGCGCGACCGGCCTGGCCGCCGCGCATCATCCGGCGGTGGAGCGCGATGCCACCGGCCGGCCCACCGGACGCGTGTGGCGCGCCGACGACCTCCTGCGCAGCCTTCTCCCCGCCGGCGACCCTCCGTCCCTGCGCGAGGTGAGCCGACGGCTTGCCCGCTTCGGCATCGTCGCCGTCACCGACGCCACGCCGCGCCTCGACCAGGAGCGGGTGGACCTGTTCCGGGCGGCTCTGGCATCCGGCGAACTGGCCCAGCACGTGACCCTGCTCGGAGCTCCCCTCGGTGTCGACCTTCAGGAGCCGCTGCTGGCTGCCGGTCCTTGGAAGATCGTGCTCGCCGACTCCGAGCTGCCCGGGATCGATGATCTGGTCAGCGAGATCCGCGAGGCCCACTCGTCACTGCGCCCGGTGGCCGCCCACTGCGTGACCAGCGCGTCGCTCTTCCTCTTCCTCGCCGCACTGGACGAGGCCGGGACCCTGCCCGGCGACCGGATCGAGCACGCAGCCGTCGTGCCCGCCCCAGCGATCGGCATGCTCGCCGAGCGGAACTTGAGGGTCGTGACGCAGCCCGGCTTCCTCCCCGACCGCGGCGACCGGTTCGCGGCCGGGACGCCGCGGGCGGAGCACGGCGACCTCTACCGGTGTCGCTCCCTCCTCGATCGCGGGATCCCCGTCGCGATGTCGAGCGACGCGCCGTACGGCCCCCTGGACCCATGGCAGGTGATCGCCGCAGCGGTCGATCGCCTGATCCCGGGCGGGCACACTCTCGGCGCCTCTGAGGCACTGACGCCCGCCCGCGCGCTCGAGAGCTACCTGACCCCGACGCGGGACCCGGGCGGCACACCGCGCCGTCTGAGCGCCGGCGGCGCTGCCGACCTGGTGCTGCTGCACCAGCCGCTCGGCGAGGCCCTGCGCGAGCCCTCCTGCGAGCAGGTCAACATGGTGTTCGTCCGCGGTGTCCCTGCCACCTGACGACCACGACAAAGAGGCTCCCGACCCTGCGTGCGCGGGTCGGGAGCCTCTCGCGGTGGTGGGCGATACTGGGTCGCATCCGAATGCCCTGCCCTTCGGCACAGGGCTCGTCCTGCTACGAAGCGCCCCGCCCATCGTCACGAGTCTTCGTTCCTGCACCAATCGATAGTCGGGTCAACTTCACTCCGCCCACTGTGACGCAGGTTCGCCCAGTATGTCAGCTTCGCGTTCACCGAACGTCTCGTCGAGGCGGGCGTCGACCCATCGGTCGGATCTGTCGGCGACGCCTACGCGCTGGCCGAGTCCCAGATCGGGCTGTTCAAGACCGAACTCATCCGACCCGAAGGTCCCTGGCGCGGCGTCGAGCACGTCGAACTCGAGACCCTGAACTGGGTCGACTTCTTCAACACCGAACGACCCCACGAAGCCCTCGCCGACCTCACCCCCATGGCCGCCGAGGAACGTCACTACGCTGCAAGAAACGAGCTCATGCCAACCGGCTGAGCCACAAAATTCAGCCTCCGGAATCTCCGGGGCGGTTCAGAAGTCCCTGTCCTAGTTACCTAGGCCATCGTCGGCCTAGGTAACCCCCTACGTAGTGCCGAGGTCCTCACGGGGCCGCACCGGCGCCACGGGTCAGCTCAGCTTCACCTCGGCGAGCTGGCGGCGCGACGTGATGCCGAGCTTGCGGAAGATGTTGCGCAGGTGGGCCTCGATCGTGCGCGGGCTGAGGAACAGCGCCGCACCGACCTCCTTCGAGGTCGCACCCGTGGCCACGAGTCGGGCGACCTGAAGCTCCTGCTCGGTGAGCGCATCCGCCGCCTGGGCGTCGCGCCGGCGCGGGTGCTCGCCCGTGGCCCGCAACTCGCGCGCCGCCCGCTCGGCAAACCCCGCGGCACCCATCTCCGCGAGCATGCTGTGAGCCGTGCGCAGCTGCTCGCGCGCGTCCCGACGGCGACCCTCCCGACGCAGCCACTCCCCGTAGAGCAGATGGGCGCGAGCGAGGTGGCCGGCCGTCCGCGGCTTGGCCAGGTGCTCGATCGCCTCTCGATAGAGCGCCTCGGCCTCCGATCCGCTGCTGACGAGCGCCCGCGAGCGAGCCGCCAACCCCAGGCCCCACGAGGTGCCGCTGGCCTGAGCGCGCGCGGTGAGCTCAGCCAGCGCCTCGGCGGCGAGCTCTGGCCTGCCCTGGCGGCACGCGGCCTCGACGAGCTCGGTGTGGGGCAGACTGCCGTGGCACAGCTCGGAGGCCTGGAAGGACTGCAATGCCACCTTGAGTGCCGCCGCATAGTCTCCGTGGCCGTTGTGCAGTACCGACATGGCGTACGTGGTCATGAGGCGCTCGGTGCGCTGAGCGGGGCCTTCGGACCCTCGCTCCAAGCTCGCTCGGAGCTCGGACGCCTCCTCGGTGGCCCCGCGCCACGCGGCGAGGATCAGATGGGCGTGCAGCTGCGGCAGGGCTCGCGACGGCGCCAGGATCGAGGTCTGGCCCGCCACCAGTTCGGCGCGGGCCAGATCACCGGAGAGCACCGCCATGAGCGACTGGATGAGCAGGGCAGTCGGCAACGTCGCCAGCGCGCCCGCCTCGCGGGCGAGCGCCACGTGCCGGTCGGCCAGCGCGTTGACGAGGTCGTCGTCGAACAACGCTATGGCCGTCCGGCTGGCCAACCCCAGCCAGCGGCGGCTGCCGTCCAGATCGGCACTCGGCTCGAGCGCGACCATCGCATCCAGTGCCCTGCGGAGCTCGGGGACGCTGGCTTCGTAGCCTTTCGTGTACATGGTCGTCAGCCCGTCGAGCAGCAGGTCCGCCAGCTGCGGTGGCGTCGGCGCAGGTGGAGCATTCAACGCCGCCTCGGCCGCGACCCGCGGGCCCCATCCCGGTTCCACACCACCGGTGACGATCGCTCCGTCCAACGCGTCGAGGTACGTCTCACGGGAGAGCACCGGGTCGAGAGGAGCCAGCCCCGCGGCGACCGCCAACAACGCCTTGGGCGGGCTGCTGTGCCGGGCCTCCTGGTAGTCCATCCGGGTGCGCAGAAGAACGGCGCGAGCGCGGTCGAGAGGTTCGAGGTTGACGTCGACGGCAACCTCGATCAGTCGCCGGGCCTCGTCGAACGATCCGGCCTCGTACTTGGCGAGTGCCGCGGCGAGCGAACGCTTCGCGCGCAGCACAGGATCCGGCGTCAGCTCGGCCGCGCCCTGCAAGAACGCCGCGGCCGCCGCCAAGCCACCCCGGGATCGAGCGCGAACGGCCGACGCCTCGAGCTCGGCCGCGACCTGCTCGTCGACCCCCTGCACCGCCTGCGCACGGTGCCAGGCGCGGCGATCGGGATCGGACGCTGCGGTGGCCTCGGCCAACGCGCGATGCACCCGTCGATGGTCCTGGGGGTTCGCCGCCTGGTACACGGCCGATCGAACGAGCGGATGGGCGAATCGCACCCGGGCCGGGCCGATCTCCAACAGTCCGGCCGATTCGGCTGCCACCGCTGCCTGGACGTCGAGATCCAACCGGGCCGCGGCGCGCTCCAGCAGCGCCGGATCGCCGGTGGGCTCGGCCGCCGCGATCAGCAGCAGCTCCTGCGTGTCGCGAGGAAGGTCCCGGGAGCGTCTCCGGAAGCTGTCCTCGATGCGCCGCGGGACACCCGCGGCGTACGGCAAGGCATAGCCTCCGGCCAGCCGCTCAAGTCGCGCGCTGCGGGGCAGCTCCAGCAGGGCCAGCGGATTGCCGCGCGCCTCCGCGATGATCTGATCGCGCACGCTCTTGTCCATCGTCACGTTGGTGACCGTCTCCAGGAGCTGGCGCGACTCCGCATCGGAGAGCCGTCCCACGTGGATCTCCGCCAGACCCCGGAAGGGATCGTGATGGTCCCCTTCGGTCTCGCGGCGGCCGAACAGCAACGCCACTCGCTCGGCGGACAACCGACGCGCCACGAAGGCCAGGACCTGGGCCGAGGCCTGGTCGAACCACTGCACGTCGTCGACGACGCACAGCAGCGGCTGCTCGTCCGCGGCATCGGACCAGAGGTTGAGGACGGCGAGACCGACCAGGAACAGGTCGGGGGCGGGGCCGGTCTGCCGCCCGAGGGCCACGAGGAGCGCCTCGCGCTGCGGATCGGAGAGGATGTCCGCGTGGCGCAGCAGTGGAGCACACAACTGGTGCAACCCCGCGAACGCGAACTCGGTCTCGGACTCCACCCCGCTCGCGGACACCACCTGGAACTGCTCAGCACCGAGATCGCGGGCCAGCTCGAGGATCGCCGTCTTGCCGATGCCGGCCTCCCCGCGCACCATGAGAACACCGCTCTGGCCGGCGTGAGCGCAGTCGAGGAGCAGCCTCACCGCCTCGTACTCTCGACGTCTACCCAGCAGCTGTTTCAGGATCATCGTCTCCGTCCGTGGGCTGGCGTCGACCGGCTCGCGCTCCAGATCTTTCTGGTGCGCAGACTAACGGTCGCGCGGGAGAACGTGCTCCCGAAATCGGGTTCCGGCTCGTTCGTGAGCTTGCCGCCGACGGGTTCGCCGTTGCGGTGACGCGCCGGGTTTGGGCGTGTCGACGTCGGGCGGGATCCATCCAGGGTCAGCCGCGATCTCAAGCGCGGCACCGGCGGCACCAGGGGCTACAAGGCCTCGGTCGTCGGCCACGGCTGCGACGGTCCAGGTGTCGCGGTTGGCGACGCCCAAATCGCGGTCGTTGCGGCGGGTAGCGACGCGGTCGCCTTCACTGAGTTGCTCGCCGGCGGACGTTGTCAGGGTCGCCGCTTCGGACGACTCGAACGCGCCCCCGTCGGCCAGCCGTAGGTCGCGGATAGCGGCGTTGAGCAGACCCACCTGCTCGCGGGTGTCGGCGATGAGCAAGGGAGCCGCACGCAGGTCGCCGGCGGCTGCCTGTGTGACGGCCGCGAGTCGCTCGACCTCGGTCGGGTGGATGACGAGCTGGTGTCGGTCGCCGACGAGCGCGACGCGGGCGCCGGAGTCGTCGGCGACGGTGAGCAGTGCGCGCATGACGTCCTGGTCGAGCATGCCGGCTTCGTCGACGAGCAGGAGGTCACCCGGGAGGAGCCGCGCGAGCGCGTTCGGGCTCGGGTGGTCGTCGGGGTCGACGCGGTGCCAGCGTCCGTCGTCGTCCCAACGGAAACCGTGCTGGTGCACGAGCCAGGCGGCCGAGAAGGCGTCGCAGCCGACCTGCTCCCCCGCGACCCGCGCGGCCTTGAGCGTCGGGGCGACCACGACCAGTCGGTGGCCTTCGCTGTCGAGACAGTCGCTGGCCGCAGCCAGGGTGGTGGTCTTGCCGGTGCCGGCCGCGCCCTCGACGACGACCAGTCGGGCCGTGCCGAGGAGGGCGCCGACGACGTGTCATTGGCCTTGGTCGAGCTGTCGTCGGGCGACGACGGATCCGACCTGGGCTGGCGTCCCGGGGTGCTCGGCTCGCGCGACCAGGCGGGCGACGATGTCGGACTCGACGGCGATGACCTCACGCGACGTGAGCGCGTGCACGTGCTCGGGTACGTCGTCGCGCTGCAGGAGCGGACGCGACGCCGCTACCGCACGAGCGGTGAGGCCTCCCCCAGTTCGCGTCGTACGGCGCCGTCGACGATCACCCCGACGTCGGCGACGATCCGTTCGCACTCGCCGCGGAGGTCGGCGGCGTTCCAGCTTGAGCGTCGGGCTCCGAGCCGCACCAGCGCGAGCTCGGCGACTGCGTGGCGGTTGATGCGCGCGATCGGCGTCGCGGCCGGGATCGATGCGCCCGGGTCGGTGGGTGGTGTCGGACGATCGAAGCCGAGGCCGCGCAGCTCGTCGATCCACCGCTGCGCGGCCTCGGCGCCGGATGCCGGCACGACTTTGTCGGGACGCGCCTCCGCCCAGGCTCGGCGATCCCATGCCCGTCGCTGGCGCGGTCCCGGATCGTGGTCGGGGTGGGCAGCGCGCCACGCCGCTTCGTACTTGTCGACGTTGCGGTTGATCTGCGCGGCGCGGGCGCTGAACCGGCCGGCGTACGGCGCGAGCTCGGTGATCTCGCCGGACCTGGCGTCGAGGGTGTAGCCGTGCGCGGCGAGGGAGCGCCGGAACTCAGGATCGCAGGCGACGGCGGCGTGACCGATGCCGTTGATCGCCTCGATGCTGTCGAGGACGCCGACGGAGTGCAGCCCGCGCCACTCGCCGTGGGCGAACACGCGGGCGTTGATCTGCAGGTGGAGGTGGCGGTGAGGGTCGCCAGCCCGGGAGGTGTGGTGTCGTACGACGGCTGCCTCGATCCGCTCGACCGGGACCTGAACCTGTCGGCCCCGGGGCCCGACCCGCGTCGTGGCGTGGTCGGCGACCCAGCCGATGATCTCGCCGGCGGCGCGTTCCTGGGCGGCGTCGTACGCGTCGGCGATCGCGGGGTGGATCGCGGCCGCGAGCGACCACGTCTTCGGTCCGTTGACCACGACCTCGACGAACCGGAGTCCGTGGTCGTCGCTGCGGAGCCGACCCTTCGGCGTACCGGTCTTGACGTCGTACCCGGCGACCCAGCGTTCGTAGCTGTCGCCGTCGAGCGTTCCCACAACCGCGGCGCCGGGGTCGGCAGTCGGTGTTGCGAGGTCGTGGGTGGCGAGCCCGGTGCCCTCTGCCAGGTCGTCGACGCGTGACCGGTCGGCCTCGACGTAGGAGCGTGCAGCGGCAGCGGCGCCGCGGTAGAACTTCACCCCGCCGTGCACTCCCCCACTCACCGCCCGTCACTGCTCGTCACTTAGCCCCGAAATGGCGCTCGGCCCGCCCCTGGGGGACGGGCCGAGCTTGTCGATGTACGGACCTTCGTAGCATGCGTGCCGCTCGTGTTCCAGAGGCTTGGAGGCCCTGCACGACAGGACATTCCGGACCCGTCACTGGCCGTCACCGGGTCGTTGTCGATACCGGTCAAGAGCGGCTTCCAGCCGGTCTGGGGTTAGGCCGACGACGTTTTCGGTGTCCGTCACTCAGCGCCCCCGATGGCGGCCAGCGCATCCGGATCGACGCCAGCCGTGGCGGGGTCGTAGCGGAGCGTGCCGGGTCTGTCGCCGGTGGGCTTGTAAGCGCAGTAGTACGCGTGCTCCAGCGCGGGCAGGTGTTCGGTGTAGCCGAGTTCCCCAGCGAGGATCGCGTCGATCTGGTCGGTGATGTCGCGCATTTCGGCGAGGACAAAGTTGCCCATCCACTTCCCGGCGTACTTGGTGAACAGGACGTGGTTGGGGAAGTCGGCGGTCAATGCGTCGCCCAGGTCTCGCAGGCGCTCGCGACTTTCGGCGCTCAGGGCGGCAACGTTGACCGGGATGCTCTTGATGGTTTCGCCGGTGACGTTGAAGTCGTCTCCGGTGCAGTACCACCAGACGAATCCGAGTTTTGAGGCTGCGATGGCGAGCGCCAGTCGTGCGTCGTGGTCAGAGGCCAAATAGATGTGCTTGATCGGGGTGTCGGTGAACGGGGTGAGGTCCAACTCGTAGGCGGGCGGGTCTTCGCGGAACACGGCGAGCCAGTAGAGGGCGATGTTCTTGAAACCGAGCACGCTCGCGCCCCTGCGGACGGTCAACTGGCCAAGCCCACCGCTGCCGACGGTGGTTGCGAGGATGTCGCGCATGCCTTCGCTGGGGACGCGTGCCCAGCCGACGACGTCCTTGACGTTGTTAATGTTGACGTAGGTGAGGGTCTCGAAGATGGCGGGACGGAAGTCGTCGAACCACCGGTGCGTCTTGGTGACGTGCACGGTGTTTCCGGCTGCGCCGTCGCCCGCGCCGACGACAACGGTGGAGCGCACGCCGAGCCCGGCGGAGAACAGAGCTGCAGGGTTGCGTGAGTAGGCGCTAACCCACAGGCTGCCGAATCGCTTCTGCAGTTGCTTGCGGAGCGAGGCGAAATCCGCGCCGAACTGAGCCGAGATAGGCAGGATCAGGGTCATGCGGCCGTCCGGGCGCGTGATCTGCGCGGCCCGCTCGGTGCAGGGGGCGTAGATGTCGGGGGTGTCGTCGGTGGCGAAGCCCTTGAACGTGTAGCCCCTGACCTTCCGCTTGCCTACGTAGGGCGGGTTTCCGATGACGACGTCGAAGCCGCCGTCGGCGAAGACCTCGGGGTATTCGATGAACCAGTGGAACGGGGAGTGGCTCTGCACCCACGCGGACAGAGAGCCCTGGATGCCGTGCACCGAGTGGTAGTGCTTGTTGACGATGTCGCGGACCTCGGCGAGGCACGCCGAGAGGGTGTCGCGAGCTGCCTTCACGTTGTTGGGGTCGCCGGTCTCTTGGATGTCGCGGAACTCGCGGTACGCGGCACTGACTTCGGTGGCCTTTTCGACGACCGTGTCGATGGTCTGGGCCGCGAAGATGTCGCTGGAGTCTTCGATCTCCTCGACGGTTCGAGCACCTACGAGGACGTTGCCGGGCTTGATGTTGAAGTCGAGGTCCGGCAGCGGTTCGAGGTCCTCGCGGTTGTCGATGGCGGACACCAACTTGAGGAACAGGCGCAACCGGGCGATCTCCGTGGCTTCTTTCATCAGATCGACGCCGTAGATGTTGTTCAGCGTGGCGTGCTTGAGGATGAAGTACGTCTGATTGGGATGGGCATCGACCTCGGCGATCAGGCTGTGCAGCGCGGGATCGGATGACGTGACGGCCTGTGCGCGGGCGGCGTCGATGACGGCGTCGTAGAGATCGAGCAGGATCTTGAGGGCAGCGAACAGGAACGCACCTGATCCGCACGTGGGGTCGATGATCTTGAGGTCGGACAGGATGCGCCAGGCGGCTACGACGTTCGCCGGGGTGTCCATGCTGTCGATGACGCGGGTGGCGAGGGATTCGAGGTCTAGGTTCGCGGTGACGGCCTCGTCCACGCAGTTGATGTCGCCCGCCTGGGCGCGGGTGAGGATCTCCGCGTAGTGGCTGCGGCGCTGCTCGACCTCCCACCATGTCTCACCTGGAAAGCCGTGAGTCTCCGGGGCGCGGACGTTCCAGGCCGGACGAGGGAAGGTGCTTCGCTCATGCTCGATCTCGCTGGGCAGCGGCTCCGCGAGGCCGTACATGAGGCTGTCCCACACGTAGGCGGCGGGCTGCTTTACGACGTAGTCCCACGGGTTGATGCCGGTCTTGGCTTGGAGTCGTTCGAGGAAGACGGGAAGGAGGGTGGAGGTCGTCATGAAGTGCGTGACGTCGTCCTTGGTGTAATACGCGCCCTGTTCCTTCTGGTTGATGAACTGCTCGAAGATGTAGCCGAGAACGTCGGGGTTGATCTCGTTCTGGTTCCCGGTCGGTCGATCATCGAGGTGCCACTGGTAGGAGTCGAACAGGTCGAAGATCGACTCGAACACGTCATCGGGGATCTGGATGTCGTGGTCGGCCGCTTCGAGTTCGTGCACGGTGAAGATACCGCCGTTGATGTAGGGAATGTCGCCGATGAGGCCCTTGATGACGGGGTCGGCAACCTGGAGGCCGGGCGCTCCGAGACCATCGTGGAACATGGGGAGCAAGAAGTCCCGGTAGAACTCGTAGAACCGGTCGCTCCCGCTCTTGCTGCGCAAAGAGTTGAGGCGGGTGCGCAGGTAGTCGCGATCGTTGTCCATGAAGCCCTTGCGCTGCATGAAGTAGATGAACATGAGCCGGTTCATCAGGAGCGCTGAGTACCACTTGCGGTCGCCTTCGACGTCGAGGCCGTTGATGGCCTTGACGAGGGCGTCGTGCTGCCTGAGGAACTTCTTATAGAACTCGTTGGTGACCTTGTCGGCGTCGAAAGCTGACCGCATGCGACGCAGAAGTTCAGGAACGGTCGGCGACTCGGACAGGCCGATCTCGACCATGGCGAGCCGCTGGTCGAGGGCGGCGCTGTCGGTGCCGACGACATGCGTGTGGGTGACGAGACGTGGCTGGCCGGAGCCCTGGGTGTTGCCCACCTGGGGCCAGCGCCATTCCTGGGTGAGGTTGTCGCGGAAGACGATGAGCCGTTCGTCGGAAACCCGGCGCAGTTCGGCGTCGATTAGGCGCTGGGTGCGCGCGTCCGGGACGCAGTCGACCTGCCAGACCCGAACACCCTTGTACCCGGCGACCTGGCGGGCCTCGTAGGTTGTCTCGTCTACCTCGACAGTCATGGGCGCGGTGATGTCCGGGCGGTTCCAGCCCAGTTCCTCGCGGAAAAGGACGGAGATGTCGCCACGGTTGACGTAATCGAGGCGGATGGTCACTGGATCACTCCCATGGTGCACACGATGCGGATGGGGTCGCTCCCGGCGGTGTCCGGGATGACCAGTCGGTTGTCGCGGTACATGAGCGCGACGAGGTCTGCTAAGTCGTCGTCGTTCGCCCTGGTAGCGAGCGCCGACTTGAGGCGACGTTCGGCGTCTCTGGTGAGAGGGCGGCGGAACAGTGCGTCGAGAGCGTCTCCAAGGTCGGGGCTGAGGCTGACGAAATTGCCGTTGAGGCGCTGCCAGACACGCTTGCGTACCCCCCGAAGTCGGCCCTCGATGGTCGTTGGCTTCGCGAGGGGGCCGCGTGCCAGGGCGGCGGTCAGGTCGAAGTGGTCGCCGCGCATAGGCAGGCCGGGAGTGTCCATGTCGGACCGGAACACCCGGAGCGCCTCGTGTCCGGTCAGTAGTCGCAGATCGCCCTGCTCGGAGGCGAACCCGAACCCGTCGGTGTCGTTCTCGGTGCGCACGTAGCACGCAACGCCGGGGATGTCGTCGGTCGTCGTGGAGGCGCGGGTGCCGTGCACCATGTCGGGCAGTTCAGTGACCTTCCGGGCGAGGTTCGGGGTCTCCTCCTCGGCGCGGGACCAGACCTCGTAGGCGAGGCTGGAGGCATCGACCTCGACGTCGACCTCGTTGTCGTCGAGTTGTCCCTCGTAAAGGTCCTCGATGGCCTTGGTCTCGTCCTCGCTACCGAAGAACACCTCGTCGGAGCCGAACGCCTCAGCGTTGGCCGCGAGGCGGTCCTTGATGCGCTGGCGCAGGCTGATGACGTTCTCGACCGACTCGTGGAAGAACGAGTAGATGAGGATCTCCTTGGCCTTCTGCCCCACACGGTCGACACGACCGGCGCGCTGGATGAGGCGGATGATCGCCCAGGGGAGGTCGTAGTTAACGACGATATGGGCGTCTTGCAGGTTCTGGCCTTCTGAGAGCACATCGGTCGCGATGAGGATGCGGTGCTGGTCCACGTCGGTCTCGACGTCTACGGGCTCGTTGGGCTTCCGGTTGGAGACGGGAGCGAACCTGCGGACGGTGCCGGTGGGGTCCTCGGTGTCACCGGTGACCAGGGCGACCTTGTCGACCCCACTGTCCTTGAGTGCGTTGGCGACGTACTCGGCGGTGTCCTTGTACTCGGTAAACACGAGGACTTTCTCGCCAGCGTGGGTCCTGGTGATGAGTTCGATGAGTGCGGCGACCTTAGAGTCCACGGAGGGGCTCCACTCGCCGTAGGTTGCGAGCAGCCCGCGCAACTCGTTGGAATCGCGCTGGATGTCGACGGCGAGCGACTGCTTGAAGATCGATGGCCGGACCCAGGTCACACTGATGGGGTTGCGCTGGTTGAGGGCCTCGTAGTCGGCCTTGCCGTTGCCGATGGTGTTGTCGTCCTCCTCGGCCTCGTTCTCGTCCTCCTGGGCGCTGTTGAACATGGCGTCGAGGACCGTTCCGACGGGCAGGGGGAGGTCGTTATCGATCGCATAAAGCCACATGTTGTTGCGGGCAAGATGCCGGTTGACCGAGAGCACGTAGGAGTGCCCGCAGGAGGACAGGCGCTTGTAGAGGCCGGTGCGAATGAAGCCCGTCAGGTGCCCGCTGGCGCGCTGGAGGCGCTCGATGAGTTCGGTCTCCTCCGGCGTCTTCTGTGCCGTGGCGTTGACGTAGGAACCGAGGTTGTAACGCGGCAGCAGGAGCCCGTCGATCGTGTTGAGGGTGTGGTCAGCGGACATCACTGCGGCGGGGTCGCCCTCCCCGAAGGAGTGGTCAATGGGCTTCGGGGTCCGCTCGGGGAAGTAGAACCGAGTCCCGTCGGGGTAGAGCAGGTAGTCGCGTCCGTTCTCGGGGTCGGTCTTGCCGTAGTTATTGCGCACGAACGACCGCGTGCGGCGCACGAGGTGCTCTGACATGAGCCGCTTCCAGTCGTCAGCTTCCTCGGACTTCCGGAACGCGAGCAGGGTGTTGGTCTTGTAGTCGACCTGCTCGGCGAGACGGGCGTTCTTCTGTATCGCCGACAGCGGCTGGAGCCCGAGGTCGTCGTCATCGTCGATGTAGAGGCCCAGCTGGTTCGCGACATCGGTGAAGCGGATGTTGTATGGGGTTGCGGTCAGCAGGAGGACCTTGCTGCCAGCGTTCTCGATGTAGTCCTTGATGTGGATGTAGTCGCGACGCTTGTCCGAGCGCATGGTGTGGGACTCGTCGAGGATGACGAACTGGTAGGCGCGCATCTCGGGCAGGTCACGGTGGGCCTGGGTGTATGAGACGACCCGGCCGGGCACGTCGTAGGCGTCGAGGTGCTCCTGCCACATCTTGACGAGGTTCTTGGGGCAGAGAACGAGCGTGGAGTAACCGTACTCCTCGCGCAGCATGAGCGAGGTAGCGACGGCGGTCAAGGTCTTGCCGAGGCCGACCACGTCGCCGAGCATCGTGCCGCCACGGTGATAGATGCGCCGAGCGAGAGTCTGGACAGCGTTGACCTGGTATTCGAGCAACTTCTCCCGCATCGACGGCGGGAGGCTGTACTCGATGAGGCCCTCCCGCACGTCACGGGAGAGGTGCCAGCAGACCTTCAGGAACACCTCGTGCGGTGTGAGCGGCTCCTCACCGGCCCACGACTCGTCGATCAACTTGATGAGGTCCTCGGTGATGTCGATGGAAAACTTGTCATCCCAGCGGGCGACGAACCAGGCGTCCAACTTCTTGGCAGCGTCGAAGTCGAGCACGTCGACGTTCAACTCGTAGTTGTGTCGCAGGCCGGACATGGTGAGGTTCGATGAACCGACGAATCCCATGATGGGCAGGTTCGCGTCCTGGCGGTGGCACAGGTAGGCCTTGCCGTGCATCGGGCGGCGGGTGAACAACTTGATGCGCACGCGGCCGTCGACCAGGTGGTGCCGGAGCCGTTGGAGGCTCTTCTGGTCGCTCGCGTTCGGGATGCCCCGCATGAGTTGGGTACGGAACTTCACGAGCGCGGCCTGGCGTCGGGCGCGGGCGACTTCGCCGTCGATGCCGTCGTCGTCCTCGGAGCCTTCGAGGTCGCTCTGGAGGGCGCGGAGCACCTGGTCGTTGGGGTCGGCGAGGGTCATGCCGACGAGGACTCGCATGACCGGCCGGTCACCTGCGGGCTTAGCGTCCACGGCATCCGCGAAGGTCGCCCAGCCGCGAAGGTTGAAATACCCGACGGCGGCATCCATGCGCTCGGATGCGCCGTAGGTGTCGATGAGGTGAGGACCGAGGTCGGCGTCGATGTTGTCGAAGATCCGGGTCATGGGGGGCGGTCCTGCTCCTCGCGTCGTTGCTGTTTTCCCAAACGGCTGCCCAGCGCCGAACGGAGGGCATCGGACTCACCTTAGGGCGAGAGGCCGACAAGTCGCGGACGTTCGCTGGACGTCCGTGGCCCGCGCGTCATGCCTTCGACGACCGCCGCTTCTGCGAGCCGCGACGCGTCACTCTTCCGGTTTCGGGAGGTCTTTGACTCTAGGCATCTTCGAACACTGTTTGACCTATGAGATCGGGCTTATGGACGGAATGACGTCGATCAAGAGGCAGGGCCCTTTCGATAGGCTGGAGTGGTTGGACAGCCCTAAACCGTCCCTGGTTGGCAGGTCACTCAGGTCAAGCTAAGGAGCACCTGATGGCACCGTCCCGGATCGACCAGGCGCACCCCATGGTGGCTGGGTGCGCGGCGGATCGCGCTGAACGTCATGTCCTGACCGACGTCGCCCATGCCACGGCCCCGCGTAACGAGAGCGCCTTCACGTCGGTGCTGGCACGGCATCCACGTGCCGCACGACCAGGAGCTGCTGGATCACCGAGCCGTACTCGTGCTGCTTGAACGTGCCCCGCAGCTTCTCAACGACCTTCGAACGAAGACAACCTTGGTCTCCAAACCGACCGGCGTCATCTCGAGGTCATCCGCCCGCACCCGGCACCCTAGTGGCCCAGCCGATGGGCGACCCAAGCGACGGTCCGATCGCCAATCGACGGTTGGCAGCAGTGGTGCCATGGGATCTAAGGGAACGCGTGGGAGGACCTCCACATTGGCATGCCGCTATTCCCTGAATGTTCCCTGACGCTGAGCGAAGTTCTTAAAAGTGCGTCTGACCTGCGGAAACGGGGTGGGCGATACTGGGTTCGAACCAGTGACCTCTTCGGTGTGAACGAAGCGCGCTACCACTGCGCCAATCGCCCCTCTACTGCGGTCGCAGACTCTAACGCATGCGCCGCCACCGTTCACATCGCGCCCCC